>NZ_JBVJKE010000001.1:0-855729 GCF_055585405.1 Streptomyces sp. NPDC053426
AGCGCAGGTCCTCGGAGACCTCGGCTCTGCTGAAGTAGCGGCGGCTGCGCACCAGCGCCTCCGCCAGTTCGCCGTCCATGCCCGCCTGGGGCCGTACTGCACCGGTCTCCGTGCTCACCGCGCCACTCCGCTCCGGGCAGCACCGCCCGTTCGAATCGTGATCGGTTATGGCCGCTGACGACTCTACGACTGCCGAGCCCCGCGGAGTCAACAGCCACACCACGAACAACGAGCGACATCGTAAAGATCGCCTGCGCGACAGGTCTGTTACCCCGGATCAACGTGGCCATGCCAACGTCTGCAAGGCCTGTGCCCCCGCTCGCGATGAGCGGGGGCACAGGCCTCCGGGAGCCCGGCCCTACAGGGCGGACGCCTCTTTCAGCCGGTCGGCCGGGACAGGGTGCCGCCCGCCTCGGCTCGCGCGGCCGCGACCGCTTCCCACTGCTCGGTCCCCAGCATCGCGAGCGCAGCCGGGAACACACCGTCCTGTTCCTTGAGGATGTGGTCGCGCAGCACCGCCATCGCCTCCATCAGCCGGCCCGGCCAGGTCGGGTCGGAGGGTGTCGTGCTGTCGGCGGCCTCGGCCAGCACCGACTCGATCCGGCGGTGCTCGGCCTCCAGGGCGGCGATCTGGTCGGGGAAGTCGCCGGTCAGAGCGGGGAACAGGCCGTGCTCCTCCACCTGGGTATGCGGGCCAAGCACCCTCGCTATCTCGCGGGCGACCTGCGCCAGCCGGGGCACATCCCCGTCGCCGTGAGCGGAGCGGAGGTGGCTGATCAGGCGGACGACCTCGTCATGCTCGCGGGTCAGCTCATCGATCGTCTCCAGGGACTGGCAGCCGCAGTACTCGCACACCGGTCTTCTCCTTGCCCTTCCTTGTGCCTGTTCCTGGTCGGTGGGTTCCGTTGACTCGCTGTCACACAGCGATCCGGACGGTGCGCGGCTTGCGGTCGCCGCCTTGGGTCGCAGCGCGAACACCGGTGAGGGTGTAGGCCAGCGTGGCAACAGCCACGACCGCGAGCAGGGCGAGGCCGGCCGCGTACGTGCCGTACTCGCCATACAGCACGCCCATGACCAGCGGCGGCAGGAAGCCGCCGAGCCCGCCCGCGGCGCCGACCACGCCGGTGACCGCGCCGACCTTGTTCGCCGGGGCCAGCAGTGCCACGAGGGCGAAGGTCGCCCCGCTGCCCGCTCCGAGAGCGGCAGCCATCGCCAGGAACGCGATGGTGCCCACCGGTGCCAGAGTCGGGGTGAACGCCTGCACGACCGCTCCGGCCACCACCACGGTCAGCGAGCCGGCCAGCACCCGCACAGGGCCCATACGGTCCGACAGCCAGCCGCCCACCGGGCGCATCGCCACCGCCAGCAGCACGAACCCGGCCATCCGGTTGGCGGCATCGGCCTGGGTGAGGCCGTAGCCGGTCTTGAGGTAGGTGGGCAGGTACACGGAGAAGGCGACGTAGCCGCCGAAGGCGACCGCGTACAACGCGGACGCCTGCCAGGTGATGGGCAGCCGGGCAGTGGCAGCCAGTCGACGGGCCAGCGGCTCGGTCGGCACGGTACGACCGGGGGCGTCCCTCAGCAGCAGCGCCGCGGCCACGGCGTACGCGGCCAGGCATCCGGCGGTGATCAGGAACGGGGTCGCCATGCCGTTCGCGTCGACCAGCTTCACCGTGGTCAGTGCACTGATCGCGGTACCGCCCATGCCGGCACCGAAGACACCGATGGCGAGTCCCCGCCGCTCGGGCGGGAACCATGCGCTGACCAGCGGCACGCCGACGGCGAACGCGGTGCCGCCGATACCCAGGAAGAAGCCGCCGACCAGCAGGGCGGCGAGGGAGGAGTGTCCGGCCAGCCCCAGGTAGAGCACCGGCACGATGGTGGCCGCCGACACGACCGGGAACATCACCCGCCCGCCGAAACGGTCGGTCAGCGCCCCGACCGGGATACGACCCAGGGAACCGACCACGACCGGCACCGCCACCAGCAGGGACTGCTCGAACGAGGAGAGATCGAGAGCGTCCTTGAACCGGGGACCCAGCGGGCTGAGCAGCGCCCACGCCCAGAAGTTCACGGCGAAACCGACCGTGGCCAGCGCCAGCATCAGCCACGCCCGACCAGGCGTGGCAGTCCTCGAAGGTGAACTGCTCCGCTCCGACTTCAACGGCTGGACCATGTCGTCCGTCCCTTTCGTCTGTGGTGGTACCGCGCCACCGGGATCGAACGCCGGCAGCAGGCCCCTTGCCTGCCGTGCGGCGTCCTGTCACCACCCTCCCCGTGGGGACTCCCCGCGGGCATGGACCATGAGTCCCTGCCGTCGGACGGACGGTCCCCCTGATCGGGCCCGGTCGTCCCTCTCCGCACGGCCCGCTGTACCGCGTTGCCCGAGCGACCCTCGCGAAACCAAGGCCGCGACGGCGGTCTGCGTCCGGCGAGCGAGTGGGGCCGGTCGGCCCTATCCCGTCGCTGCGGCCGCGAAGAGGATGGATGGATGTCCAAGAACGACGCGTTTCGCGCACTCGACCGACAGGAGTGCCTGCGCCTGCTCGCCAAGGTGCCGGTCGGCCGCGTGGTCTACACCCGGCAGGCGCTACCCGCGGTGCTGCCCATCAGCTTCTCCCTGGACACGGACGCCTCCGTCCTTCTGCGCACCTCACCGCACTCCGAGCTGGTGCGCACCATCGGCGGCGTCGTCGTCGCTTTCGAGGCGGACGAGTTCGACGTGGCGTCCCGGTCCGGCTGGAGCGTGATCGTCACCGGGACGGCCACGGTGGTGACTGATTCCGCTGAAGAGGAACGGCTGTCGGAGACCGGCCCCGCCCCCTGGATGCCCCTGCAGGACTCGGTGATCGTACGGATCGAGGCGGAGCTGGTCACCGGACGCGAACTCAGGCGAGCCTGCAGCACGGGATAAGGACTGCCGCAGCGAGCCCTCGGCCTCCTGGTTCCTGCCGCCCCGACCGTACACAGCTCACGGTAGGAAGTCAGTACGTCAGGCAGGATCTGCCGCCGCGCGGGGCGCGCGGCGGCCGTCGGAACCGTAACGGTGCAGGAGTGCCGGTGAACGGTATCCGGCTCGCGTGCCGTCGTGCGACGACCTCGTAGAGACCGGGGTCCGACGGCCGGCCGTACCGAGTGGGATCAGCCGCACCTCCCGTCGCCGGTCCAGGTGGACGGCGGCGAGCCGAAGGCTGAAGATCGTCGCCCCACGGACAGATACGGGTGCGGTGCACCGGATCGGCCGGCGGCAGGGTCCGCTCCGGCGCCGCGTGGACCTCCAGCACCCGGCTGCCAGGGTCGAAGCGGAAGCGCCAGGGCTGTGTGCTGTGTATCGACGGGGCCGCGACGGCGACTGTCACGAGTACTTCGGCAGTGGCTGCGTCCAGAGAGGCCCGGGGCGCGCATGATGCCACCTCCTTCCTCGTCCTTCATCGGCGTGGCCGCTGGTCAGGTGGCCGGCAGGGCGGTGGCGAGCAGGACCACGCCGAGGGAGCCGACGAGGGACACCACCGCCAGGGCACGAGCGAGTTCGGTACGGCCCTTGGCGTGGGCGATGCCATGTCCCGCCGCGGCCAGCATGACCACGACGAACAGGGCGAGTTTGGTCGCCAGGGTGCGGCCGTAACCGGGTTCGGTGAGGGAGGCCCAGGTGACGCCCTTGTGCCAGGCCATGGCCCAGCCGGTGGCCAACTGCACGGGCAGGAACACCGTACCGGTCAGCATCCCGAACCGGCGGCCCGCCGCCGCGGTGAAGCGATCCTTGGCCTCCGGTTGGAGCAGGTGACGGGCCAGCGGCAGAACGACGAGGGAGAGGGCCAGCTGGCCGCCCACCCACAGGGCCGCGCCGGCCACGTGCGCGAAGCGCACGAGGGACCACCAGCCGACCGTGTCCATCAGTCGCTCACCTCCACCATGCCGTGCGCTCCGGCCTCGGCATGGCGCATGTCGTGATCGACGAACGCGTAGTGGCCGGCCTCCGGGAACGTCGTCTCGACGAAACCGCCCTGCGCCGCGACCAGGTCCAGCACCTGTGCGCCGCCCGCCTGATCCGGTTTGAGCAGGTAGGCGCCCTCCTTGTACACGGTGTCGAAGACCGTGCCCACGATGTGGAAGGCGATGCCGTCGCTCGGCCCTGCGGCGACCACCCAGAAACGGGCTCGCTCGCCGGCCTTCAGCTTCAGGGGCCGCTTGGCGTACTGATTCGCGATCCCGTTGAAGGCCCAGGCATCCGGCGTGTTCTGACGCATCTTCTCCACCTGCGCCGTGCTGCCCGGCGTGCCGAGATAGAGCTGCGAGGAGACCAGGACGTACTCGTGGTCGACCTTCGCCAGTCCCGGCGGGTCGATGACGACCGCGCCGTACATGCCGTTGCCGATGTGCTGGAGCATCGGTGAGGTACTGCAGTGGTACAGCCACGCCCCGGCCTTCTCGGCGCGGAAGCGGTACACCAGGCGCTCACCGGACTGAATGGTGCGCATGGGGCGGTCGGGGGCCAGGGATCCGGCGTGGAAGTCGATGCCGTGGCCCATGCCCTCGTCGTCGTTGACGAGAGTGATCTCGAAGACGTCGCCGACCTTTCCGCGCAGAGTGGGCCCCGGTGCCGTGCCGCCGAAGGTCCACATCTGCTGCTTCACGCCCGGAGCGACCTCCACGGTCGTGTGGGCGGCGCGAAGTTCGGTCTTGTGGACCGTTCCGCCAGGTGCGGGGGCCAGGTCGGCGTCACGGGCCTGCCAGCCGGTGGAGAAGTCGGCGGCGAGGTCTAGGCCGTTGCGGTCGGTGGCGTTGCCTTCGGTGGCGGCCGAGGTGTGTCCTTCGTGTCCGCTGTGGTCGGTTGCCGAGCCGTCCTTCACGACGATGTCCATCGTCATCCCTGCCGCCCGGTGGCCCGGCAGGGTGCACCATGCCTCGCGGCTCCCGGTGACCGGGCCGAGGTCGAGGACGCGGGTGTCGCCCTTGGAGAGCATCGGGGTGGCGGGGCCGTCCTCGACCTTGAGGTCATGGCGCTGGGCATCGGTGTTGGTGACCTTCAGACGCAGCGTGGTGCCCGCCGCGACCTCGATGCGGGCCGGGCGGATGCGCATGTCGTCCAGGGTGACGGCGACGGTGCGTGTGGTGCCGGTACCCGCGCCCGTCGCGCCGGCGGCGGCGGTCCCGCCTCCGGTGTCACCGCCGCTGTTGGCCACGAGCACGGCCAGCACGGTCACGACGACGCCCGCTGCCGTGCCCCACGCGGCCGGGCGCCGTGACACCGCGGCGCTGTCCGGGGTCTTGAGCGGGCCCCGCCCGCTGCGGACGAGTACGGGCACCGCCAGAGCGAGGAACACGATCCCGGCCGCCACGGCCAGCAGCGTGCCGGCCGTCGCGGCCGGGCCGGGCAACGGGAGTGCCGCCAGGGACACACCGGTGTTGAGCACCACCAGCCTCGGCAGCCAGCCCCGTTCGAGCAACGCCCGTACGGTCGCGCGGTCCTTCGGTCCGGTGCTGAGGACGACCGGCAGCAGGTGGGTGAGCGCGCCGATCAGGATCTGGGCGACGAAGCCGACGAGCAGCACCGGGAGCAGGGCGTCGATCCCGCTCTGTGCCGCCGCGAGCGGCCGGGTGGCCAGCAGTGCGAGATCCGTGGCGACCGCGACCAGCAGCCAGCAGGTGGCTGCGGCGAGCATCCAGGCAGCCGCCGCGGAGACGGGCCGGTTGCCGCGTACGGTACGGACGAACAGGTCGACGGCGAGGGCTGCTCCCCCCGCGTAGAGGGCGAGGCCCGCCGCGGCCGGCCAACGCCACCCGAGTGCCAGAGCGGCGACGGCGACCAGCAGTCCGCTGCCGGTGAGCCACAGCACCCACCGGGACAGCTTCGTGGTGCGGTCCCTCATCCGTACGCCGAGCACGGTCGGCCACAGCATGAACAGCGTGCCCAGTACGGGCAGTCCGATCCAGCCGAGGAGAGTGACGTGCAGGTGGGCCAGCCGCAGCCCTGCGTACCGGTCGGGCCCGCCGGCACCGCCGGTGGTCAGCAGCCAGCCCAGGACGGCACCGGCGATCAGGGCCGCCGTGGCGGCCCGGTAGTAGGAGACGACCGGCTTGAGCCGTCCGCCGAGCGCGCCCCGGCCGAGACGGACCAGCGTCACGAGGTGCGCGGTGGCCGCGGCCACCAGCAGCGCGGCGGAGAGGGCGGTCAGTGCGGGAGTCGCGCTCCACACACCGATGAGCAGCCCGGCCACGGCGATGTTGGCCGTCGCGAGACGGGCGGTGCTCAGGCGCTCGTCGGGGATCTTCGCGTGCAGCAGGGCGACGGCGAAGTGCTCGCTCCAGATCAGGATGGCGGTGGTGACGGCGCCGAGCAGGAACATGTGGACAGCCAGCCATCGGGCCACCGGCAGTGTGTTCTGCGCCGCGACCGCCGTCATGGCCAGTGCGAGCCACCCCACCACCAAGATGTGTGCACGCAGGTGGCGGGCCTTGACCTCGGATGCCCCGAATACGCTCGGGTACCTGCCGGGTCCGCTGGCGATGCTGGTCATGCTGCTCCTTGCTGATCGATCGAGCGCTCGCGCCCGTGGCTCCGAGACGCGTCCTGCCGACGGACCGGCCCCTCCTCCGCGTCGCGAGGACCGGCGAGCAGGGCGGCCAGTTCCCGGGATCGGGGGAAGGAGCCGGGAACATAGCCGCACCAGGGCTCCTCGGCGTACGGGTCGCCGGTGGCGGCGAGGACCTGGCGTTGCAGGGCGACACGGCGGAAGCGGTGGGCCTCGGTGGTCTTGGCGGGGACGGCCGGGCCGACGTCGTGGACGAAGTTGAGAACGTCCTCCACCTCGCCCGTGGTGAGTGCGCCCAGGGTGCGGCCGCGGCCCGTCGGCACGAGGAAGAAGGCGCTCCACAGCATCGCCCCGTGCTCGGCGACCAGGCGGACGATGCCGGGCAGGTCGTGCGGGTTGTGCCGGGCGACCGTGGTGTTGACCCGGACCTTCATGTCCAGGGCCCGCGCCGTGTCCCAGGCGTCCAGGGTCCAGCGGAACACTCCGGGCACGCCGCGGAATGTGTCGTGGATGGCAGCGGTGGACCCGTCGAGGCCGAGTGAGAGGCCGACGGCGCCGGCTGCATGCAGCTCCCGCAGCCGTTCGGCGGTGAGGGCAGGGGTTCCCGACGGGGAGACTGCCACGCGGACACCGGCCTCACGACCGTACGCGACGAGTTCGTTGGGATCGGGGCGCTGGAAGGGGTCCCCGCCGGTGATCACGAACAGCGGAGCAGGCTGCCCGAACGCAGCCACCTGGTGCAGCAGGTCCTTCGCCGCGGTGGTGTCCGGCTCGCGGGGGTTCCGGCCGGGCACAGCCTCGGCGCGGCAGTGCGGACAGGCCGGCGGGCAGGCGCGGGTGGACTCCCGGATGACGATGAAGGGCCGCTCCCCCGCGTCGTGCCGCCGGCGGCGGATGGCCTGGGCAGCGGCGTTCATCGTGCGGCTCTCCCCAGCGCCCTGAGGCTGTGCCCGGCCACCCGGGAGTCAGGGCAGACGAGGCGGGCGACCGGACGGTGACCGGACCGGACCGTGCGCGTCACCGTCCGCGTGCGACAGCGGTGGCATCGGCCTCGAGGATGGTGGTCTGCGTGGTCGTGCACCGGGATACCTCCGGTTCGGTCGCCGTCGGCGTCCACCGGCGGCGGTGGTCGGCGCGGGGGTCGATGGTCTCCTCCGGCAGGGCCGACGGTCCCTGTGACGCCGCCGTGCCGGATGGTCAGGAGCGGGTCGTCGAGTGGGTGGCAAGAGCGTCCGCGGTGGCCACGAGTGCGGCCCCGAGGCCGGTCAGCGCGGCTCCCAGGCCCGTGACCAGGGTCGTGAGGTGCCATGCCTGGTAGGCGGACATCAGCGAGGCGCGCAGGGACTGGCCCATGAACGCGGTCTGGCGCAGCTTGGCGAGCTTCTCGTCGCCGCCGGCCGCGTGCAGCTCACCGGTGATCTCGGCATAGGTGCGGCCACCGGTGGCCAGGGCGAGATTGCCCTTGATGAACTCGGCGTAGGCGTGCGCGTCGGGGCCGGTCTCCACACTCCGGCCGGCGTAGGAGGCGAGCGCGGCGGGCAGCCCGTGCTCGGGGAAGGTGATCTTCTGGGCGGCCAGCTCGTTTCGGATCTCCTTCCTGCCGCTGCGGCCGCGCAGCATCATGACCGGTCCGGCGACCGCGAGGGCGGTGCCGACCGTTGCGAGGAGGGTGCTGGCCCTGCGGTGTGATCCGTCCATCACGTGGTGTCCTTCGTCGGTGGTGGGAGCGGGCTTCGGGTCAGCGGTGGCTGAGGCGCAGCCGCCAGGTCTCGGGGCCGCGTTCCAGGTACTCCACGGCGAAGCGCCCCGGGCTGCGCTGTTCGATCTGCGCGAGCAGCGGCAGCGGGTCGTGCGGGGCGATCAGCACCATCGCGCTGCCCGCGGGGACGGCGTCCAGGGCGCCGAAGACGGTGGCGTGGCGCAGGGCGTGCGGGACCTCCCGCACGTCCAGTTCGGGTTCGGCAGTCTCCTCCGCGCCGCCGCAGCCGCAGACTCCGCCGCAGCCACCGGTCTCCATGGTCTGCCCGTCTCGCATGTCTTGTCCTTCCTCACTGTTGTGGTCACTGCTGTCTTCCGTGTCCTGTGCGAGCCGTCGGTGCATGTCCGCGAGCAGTGCGGCCAGGGACACGTCCGGCGACATGGCGAGCAACGGCAGTACCAGGCCGTTCTCCTTGGCCACGTGTTCTTCGAAGAGCACCTGCACGGCCCGGGCGTCCGCCGCCGCGTCGGCCGGGCGGGGTGCGGCGCGCAGGGTGTCCACCAGCGCGGCGAGGCAGCGGTGTTCACCGATGAGACTCTCGATCAGCAGGCGGACCTCGGGCATGCCGTGGGCGGCGGGATAGAGCGTGGCTTCCACGGCGGCGGCGTGCGGCAGCAGGGCACGGTCACAGAAGGACACCAGCCCGGCGTGGATCCTGTCCGCGGCACTCGGGTCGCGGTTCACGGCCTCGAGCAGCATCGCCACCCGTGCGGCCAGCTCCCCGGCCAGGCGGGCGCGGTGCGCCTCGGCGCCTCTCAGGGCTTCGGCGTCCTCGGGGGTCGAGGCGAGGGTGAGCACGCTCATGGCGGTGTCTCCAGCAGGTCACGGCCGGCTCGACCGGCCGGTGCGGATGTGCAGGGCCTCCGGGGCGTCGGCACACCGGGGAGGGGTGAGACTGCGCCCGGCCGCGAGAGGCGGCCAGACGCACGACCGAACGGGGCGCCACGCGCCGTACGCACTGCACCCGTGGCAGCCGGTGTGACGGGGGAATGAGTCTCCCGGCCGAGACGGAATGCGATCGGTCGTACGGGTTGGGCATCTGCGGTTCGATTACTGCCCAGCTTGCAACCTCGGCCACATCCGGCCCCCCTGCCGACCGGACCCACCACCGGGACCATCGGGCCCTATTGCGGCCGGCCGGATGGGGCCGGTGGGTCGACCGGCCGGGACCGCCGGCCCCAGGTGCACCAAGCTGCACGCCACCTAGCGTTCCTGACCATGGAGAACGATCAGAAAGCACGAGGTCAGGCGCCGTCCGAAGGCTCCGGCTGGCCGCTGGCCGCGCGCAGACTGCTGAACCGCCGTGAGGTCTCGTCCGACGGGCGCGCGGTGTTCGGTGAGGGCGACCCGAAGTGGGAGGGGTTCTACCGGGACCGCTGGTCCCACGACAAGGTGGTGCGCTCCACCCATGGCGTCAACTGCACCGGTTCCTGTTCCTGGATGGTGTACGTCAAGGACGGCATCATCACCTGGGAGCACCAGGCCACCGACTACCCGTCGATCGGCACCGACTGCCCCGAGTACGAGCCGCGCGGCTGCCCGCGCGGGGCGTCGTTCTCCTGGTACACGTATTCGCCCAGCCGGGTCCGCTACCCGTATGTGCGCGGTGCGCTGCTGAAGCTGTGGCGCGAGGCCCGCAAGCGGCTCGGTGACCCGGTGGCGGCCTGGGCCGAGATCACGTCCGACCCGGCGAAGGCGCGAGCGTACAAGCGGGCGCGCGGCAAGGGCGGCCTGGTGCGGGCCGACTGGGACGAGGTGAGCGAGCTGGTCGCCGCCGCCCAGGTGCACACCGTCAAGGAGTACGGCCCCGACCGTGTCGCCGGTTTCTCGCCCATCCCGGCGATGTCGATGGCGTCGTTCGCGGCCGGTGCGCGGTTCCACTCGCTGATCGGCGGCACCCTGCTGTCGTTCTACGATTGGTACGCGGACCTGCCGGTCGCCTCCCCGCAGGTCTTCGGCGACCAGACGGACGTGCCGGAGGCGGCGGACTGGTGGAACGCCGGCTACCTCATCATGTGGGGTTCCAACATCCCGGTCACCCGCACGCCCGACGCGCACTTCCTCACCGAGTCCCGCTACAACGGCACCAAGGTCGTCGCGGTCAGCCCCGACTACGCCGACAACGTCAAGCACGCCGACGAGTGGATGTCCCCGCACCCCGGTACGGACGGGGCGCTGGCGATGGCCATGGGGCACGTGATTCTGCGCGAGTTCCTGGTCGACCGTGAAGTTCCCTACTTCCAGGACTACCTGCGCAAGTTCACCGACGCGCCGTTCCTGATCACTCTGCGCGAGCACGCGGACGGCGGTCTCGTCCCGGACGGGTTCCTGACCGCGGCCGACCTCGGTCACGAGGAGGAGAACGCCGGCGCCAAGACCGTCCTGATCGACGCGGCCACGGGCGAGCCGGTCGTGCCGAACGGCTCGCTCGGCTTCCGCTGGGCCAAGGGCGAGCAGGGCCGCTGGAACCTCGACCTGGGCGACGCCGTCCCTGAACTGAGTCTGCTGGAGCGGGCCGAGGAGAAGGTCGAGGTCGCGCTGCCCCGCTTCGACGAGGGCGCCACCGAGGGCGGTACGACCATGGTCCGCGGGGTGCCGGTCCGCACCGTCGGCGGGCGCCGGGTCACCACCGTCTTCGACCTGATGCTCGCCCAGTACGGGGTGCGGCGGCCGGGTCTGCCGGGCAGCTGGCCGTCGTCGTACGAGGACGCGAGCGAGCCGTACACGCCCGCCTGGCAGGAAACGGTCACCTCGGTGCCGGCGCAGCAGGCGACCCGGATCGCACGGGAGTTCGCCCGCAACGCCGAGCGCACGAACGGCCGTTCCATGATCGCGCTGGGCGCGGGCACGAACCACTGGTTCCACTCCGACACCATCTACCGGGCGTTCCTGGCGCTGACCACCATGACCGGCTGCCAGGGTGTCAACGGCGGCGGCTGGGCGCACTACGTCGGCCAGGAGAAGGTCCGCCCGGTCACCGGGCAGCAGCATCTTTCGTTCGCCTTCGACTGGCAGCGGCCGACCCGGCACATGGCGGGCACCTCGTACTGGTACCTCAACTCCGACCAGTGGCGGTACGAGGCGTTCGGCCCCGAGGAGCTGGCTTCCCCGCTCGGGGAGGGGCGGTTCGCGGGCAAGGGGTTCGCCGACTGCCTGGCGCAGGCCGTGCGGCTGGGCTGGACACCCGGTCACCCCGGCTTCAACCGCAATCCCCTCGACCTGACCGACGAAGCAGCCGCCGCGGGGCGGCCGGTCGCCGAGCACATCGTGGACGAACTGAAGTCGGGGCGGCTGCGGTTCGCCGTCGAGGACCCCGACGACCCGGCCAACTTCCCGCGCGTGCTGACCGTGTGGCGGGCGAACCTGCTGGGTTCCTCCGGCAAGGGCAACGAGTACTTCCTGCGCCATCTGCTGGGCACGGACGCGGACGTCCGCTCCGAGCAGACCCCGCCGGAAGGACGCCCGCGGGAGGTGGTCTGGCACGACGAGGCGCCCGAGGGCAAGCTCGACCTGCTGGTCACCATGGACTTCCGGATGACCTCCACCGGTCTGCTCTCCGACGTCGTCCTGCCGGCCGCGACCTGGTACGAGAAGGACGACCTGTCCAGCACGGACATGCACCCCTTCGTGCACGCCTTCACCCCGGCCATCGCCCCGCCCTGGCAGGCCCGTACCGACTACGACACCTTCCTCACCATCGCCGACCGGTTCAGCGAACTGGCCGCCGGGCACCTGGGGACGCGCACCGACGTCCTGGCGGTGCCGCTGACGCACGACACCCCCGACGAACTCGCCCAGCCCGGCGGGGTGGTGCGGGACTGGAGGGCCGGCGAGTGCGAGCCGGTTCCCGGGCGCACCATGCCCAAGCTGGTGGTCGTCGAGCGGGACTACGCGGCCGTCGCGCAGAAGATGCGCGCCATAGGCCCGCTCCTTGACACCCTGGGCACCACCACCAAGGGCGTCACCGTCCACCCCGACCGGGAGATCGAGGACCTGCGCCGGCGCTGCGGGACCGTCCGCGACGGTGTGGCCGCCGGCCGGCCGTCGCTGGCCACCGCCTCCGACATGTGCGAGGCGATCCTGGCCCTGTCCGGCACCACCAACGGCCGGCTGGCCACCGAGGGCTTCCGCGAGCTGGAGCGGCAGACCGGCAGCGAGGGCCTGGTGGAACTCGCCGCCGAACGCGAGGCGGAGCGGATCACCTTCGCCGACACCCGCACCCAGCCGCGCTCGGTGATGACCTCCTACGAGTGGTCGGGCTCGGAGACCGGCGGGCGCCGCTACTCCCCGTTCGTCATCAACACCGAGCACAAGAAGCCCTGGCACACCCTCACCGGCCGCCAGCACTTCTTCGTCCAGCACGACTGGATGACCGAACTCGGCGAACAACTACCGGTCTACCGCCCACCGTTGAACACACCTCGGCACTACGGCGATGAACACCTGGGCGAGGACGGCCGCGCGGAAGTCACGGTCCGCTATCTGACCCCGCACTCGAAGTGGTCCATCCACTCCAACTACCAGGACAACAAGTACATGCTCGACCTGTCCCGCGGCGGCCCGGTCATCTGGATGTCGCTGGAGGACGCCGAGAAGATCGGCGTCAAGGACAACGAGTGGATCGAGGCGTACAACCGCAACGGTGTCGTCGCCTGCCGGGCCGTGGTCACCCACCGGATGCCCGAAGGGACCGTGTACATGTACCACGCCCAGGACCGCAACATCAACGTGCCGAAGACGGAGATCAGCGGCAAGCGCGGCGGCATGCACAACTCGCTGACCCGCCTGCTGCTCAAGCCCACGCATCTCGCCGGCGGCTACGCGCAGTTCACCTACGCCTTCAACTACTACGGCCCGACCGGCAACCAGCGTGACGAGGTCACCGTCATCCGTCGCCGCAGCCAGCAAGTGGAGTACTGATCATGAGGGTCATGGCCCAGATCGCGATGGTGATGAACCTCGACAAGTGCATCGGGTGCCACACCTGCTCGGTCACCTGCAAGCAGACGTGGACCAACCGCACCGGTGTCGAGTACGCCTGGTTCAACAACGTCGAGACCAAGCCCGGTGTCGGCTACCCCCGCCGCTACGAGGACCAGGAGCAGTGGAAGGGCGGCTGGACGCTCGACAAGCGCGGGCGCCTGGTCCTGCGCTCCGGCGGCCGGGTCAAGCGGCTGCTGTCGCTGTTCTCCAACCCCGACCTGCCGTCCCTGGAGGACTACTACGAGCCGGTCACCTACGACTACGACAGCCTCATCAGCGCCCCCGCCGGGCCCGACATGCCCGTCGCCCGGCCCCGCTCGGTCCTCACCGGCAGGCCCACCGAGATCACCTGGGGCGCCAACTGGGAGGACGGCCTCGGCGGCGCACCGGAGAACGCCGGTGCCGACCCCAACCTGTCGGGCGAGTGGGCCGAGAAGGTCAAGTTCGAGTTCGAGCAGACCTTCCTCTTCCACCTCCCCCGGCTGTGCGAGCACTGCCTCAACCCGGCCTGCGTGTCGGCCTGTCCGTCCGGCGCGATGTACAAGCGGGTGGAGGACGGCATCGTCCTGGTCGACCAGGACAAGTGCCGCGGCTGGCGGATGTGCGTGACGGCGTGCCCGTACAAGAAGGTGTACGTCAACCACGCCACCGGCAAGGCGGAGAAGTGCACGTTCTGCTTCCCGCGCATCGAGGCCGGGCAGCCCACCGTCTGCTCCGAGACCTGCGTCGGCCGGCTGCGCTACCTCGGTCTGCTGCTGTACGACGCCGACCGGGTCGGCGAGGCGGCGGCCACGCCCGACGAGAAGGACCTGCTGGACGCCCAGCGGAACGTGTTCCTGGACCCCTTCGACCCCGAAGTCGTCGCCGCCGCACGGGAGTCGGGCATCCCCGAGGACTGGCTGGACGCCGCCCGCCGCTCCCCGGTGCACGCCCTGGTGTCGAAGTACAAGGTGGCGCTGCCGCTGCACCCGGAGTACCGCACACTGCCGATGGTCTGGTACGTGCCGCCGCTCTCCCCCGTCCTGGACGCCGTCGACGCGGCCGGCGGCAACCAGGACGACCCCGACCACGTGTTCGCCGCCGTCACCCGGCTGCGCATCCCGCTGGAGTACCTGGCGGAGCTGTTCACCGCCGGGGACACCGACGTCGTCGGCGGGGTCCTGATGAAGCTCACCGCGCTGCGCTCGTACATGCGCGAGCGCACCCTCGGCGAGGAGGGCGACGAGGCCGTGGTCAAGGCCGTCGGCCTCACCGGACAGGAGGCCGAGGACCTGCACCGGCTGCTCGCCGTCGCCAAGTACGAGGACCGCTACGTCGTCCCCGCCGCGCACAAGGAGGACGCGGCGGCGCTGACCGCGATGGAGAACCGCTGCCCCGTCGAGACCGCCGACGAGCCGGGGGCCGGCGACGGCCGCCGCGTGATGCTCGGCATCCCCACCCTGCGCCGCCGCACCACCGACACCCCCGCCGGAGGCCACCCGTGAGCCCGCTGAAAGCCCTGCTTCGTCCCTCCGCACGGCGCTCCGCGACGATGACACCGGAGGAGATCGAGCAACGCGCCCTGCTGCTGCGGCTGTGCTCGCTGATGCTGCAGTACCCGGACGCCGAACTCGCCGACGCCAAACCAGTGTTGACGGCCACCGTCCAGGCGCTGCCGCCCTCGCCGGCGGCCGGGCATCTGGCCGAGTTCACCAACTGGTTCACCGGCCAGGAGTCGGAGGCGCTCGAGCGGCACTACGTCGAGATGTTCGACCTGCGCCGCAGGAGCAGCCTCTATCTCACCTACTACCTGCACGGCGACACCCGCCGCCGCGGCATGGCCCTGCTCACCTTGGCGCAACGCTTCAAGGCCACCGGCTGGGACACCGACGGCGGCGAACTCCCCGATCACCTCCCCGTCGTCCTGGAGTTCGCCGCCCTGGTCGGGCCCGGCGCGGGCGAGGCACCGCTGCGCCAGCACCGCCGGGGCCTGGAGCTGATCCACCACGCGCTGACCGATGCCGATTCTCCTTACCGGCACGTACTGGCCGCGCTGCTGACCCTGCTGCCACCGGCTACCGAGGCCGACCTCAAGGCAGTGGCCGAGCTTGCCGCACAGGGCCCGCCCAACGAGGACGTCGGCCTCGATCCCTACGGCGAGGGCGCATTCGCCCCGCCCGGCACCTTCACCCCGCCTCCGCCGGCACCGCCCACCCACGCTCCGCCCCTTGGGGAAGGCTCAGCATGAACGCCTCCGCATCCGACCTGCTCCTGTGGGTCGCCGTTCCCTACATCTGCCTCGCGGTGTTCGTCGTCGGGCACGTCTGGCGCTACCGCCAGGACCAGTTCGGCTGGACCTCCCGCACGACCCAGCTTCTCGAACACCGCTGGCTGCGCTGGGGCAGCCCCTTGTTCCATCTGGGTGCGTTCATGGTGATCGCAGGGCATGTCGTGGGGCTGGCGATTCCGGACTCGTGGACCGAGGCCGTAGGGATCAGCGAGCACACATACCACACCACGGCCGTCTGGGCGGGGTCGGTGGCGGGCGTCGCCATGGTGGCCGGTCTGGGCATGCTGTGCGCCCGCCGGCTGCTGAGCCGCCGGATCCGGCTCCGCACCGACCGCAGTGACAAGCTCCTGTTCCCGCTGCTGTCGGCCACCGTCCTGCTGGGTATCACCGCGACCGCCGCGCACAACGTCTTCGGCGCCGGGTACGACTACCGCTCCACCGTTTCCGTCTGGTTCCGCGGCCTGTTCGTTCTCCAGCCCCAGCCCGAGGCCGTCGCCGGGGCGCCGCTGCTGTTCCAGCTGCATGCGCTGAGCGCCTTTCTGCTCTTCGCGGCCTGGCCGTTCACCCGGCTCGTCCATGTGTGGAGCGCGCCGATCGGATACCTCGTACGCCCGTACCTGGTCTACCGACAGCGCGCCGCCGCGGGCGCGACCTCAAGGGCCACGGACCGGTCCGCGCCGGCCCCCTCCCGGCGAGTCTCATGAGCCGGGAGCCCGCGCTCGCGCCGGACGCCACGGCCGGCCGGCGGCGGCCCACGAGCGGTGCGAGCCGGCGTACGGGATGGGTGATGGTCCTCACCGGGGTCGTCGGCTGGTTCGCCTCGTTCCAACTCACTGTGGACGACTGGCGGCTGCTGCGCGATCCCGCCTACCAGCCCTCCTGCAACATCAGCCCCGTCGTGAGTTGCGGCAGCGTCATGTCCAGCCCGCAGGGCAGCCTGTTCGGTTTCCCCAACATGCTGCTCGGACTGGCGGCCTTCGCCACCGTGACCACGCTGGGCGTCGCCGTGCTCTCCGGGGCGCGCCTGCACCGGCGGCTGTGGCTCGCTCTCGATGCCGGGGCACTGGTGGGGGTGGTGTTCGTGCACTGGCTGATGTGGCAGTCGCTCTACGAGCTGAACACGATCTGCCCGTACTGCGCGGTCGTCTGGGTCGCCACCATCGCGCTGTTCTGGTACGTGAGCCTGTACTGCATGGAACAGGACTTCTTCCCGGTTCCCCGAAGCGTGCTGACGGTGGTCCAGGACACGCACTGGATGCTGCTCGCCGCCTGGTACGGGGTGATCACGATGCTGGTCCTGACCCGCTTCTGGACGTACTGGAGCAGTCTCCTCTGAGTGACCGGCGAGAAGCCGTTCACGTGACGTTGCGGACTTCCCGCACACCGGGGTGGCGTCGGCGCAGGTGACGTTCCAGGCGCTGGTGGAGTGTGATCCAGGCGGCGGGGCAGCCGTGGCAGGCGCCGCCGAGGCGGACGGTGACGACGCCATCGCGTACATCGACGAGTTCGATGCTGCCGCCGTGGGACCGCGCGAAGTCGCCCACCACCCCGGCAAGGACGTCCCCCGCCACGGCGTGCAGCAGCGTGTCGTCGTGACCGTGGTCGGTGGTGGCCGGAATCCAACCCGGGGGGTCGTCGAGAGCGGCGTGGAGTGCCGTGCGGACCCGAGCGCCTTCCCGAGGCCATGTGCGATCCGCGCCGAGGCAGGTGACGACCGCCACGGGTTCCAGCACGATCTGCGTGAGGGTCCCGTCCGCCAGCAGTGCGGCCAGCGGGGCCGGTACCTCGGCGAGTGGACCGGTGCCGGTCAGGATTCCGGCGGGGATGACCCAGCGCAGCCGTTCGGGCCGGCCGCGGACCTCCTCCGGGTGCATGGGGATCATCCGTCGGCTCACCCGCCCGCCAGTACGATGACTGTTCGGGTCAAGTAGGCCATCAGCCAGGCCAGGACGGTCAGGTAGGTGAAGGCGATCGCCGGCCATCGCCAGGTGCCGGTCTCACGGCGCAGGACCGCCACCGTGGCCATGCATTGCAGCGCGTACACGAAGTAGACCAGCAGAGCGGCGATGGTGGGTGCCGTGAACACCCGCTCGCCTGCCCTCGGCCCGTCCGGGTAGGTCATGGCCGACAGCGCCCGCGCCGGCTGTTCGGGGTCCTCGGCGGCGGCCACCTGCCCGAGGGTCGCCACGAACGTCTCCCGGGCGGCCTGGGCGGACAGCACACCGACGTTGATGCGCCAGTCGAAGCCCAGCGGTTCGAAGACGGGCGCGACCAGGCGGCCCACGTCAGCGGCGTAGCTGTGGTCCACGATGTAGGCGGACACGGCGACGGAGTCGGTGGTGTCGACGCCGGCCGCGCGCAGTTGCGCGTCCGTGTGCAGGGGCAGGTTCAGCAACAGCCACAGCACGACGCTGGCGGCGACGATGATCGTGGAGCACTTGCGAAGGAAGGCCCGTGCGGAGAACCACATCGCCGCCAGCACGGCGCGCGGGGTGGGCAGCCGGTAGGGCGGCAGTTCCATGAAGAACGGCACCGGCCGGCCGCGGCGGTCACCGAGCTTCTTGAACACCCAGGCGGCCAGCATGGCCGAGACGGCGCCGAGGATGTACAGGCCGAACATGATCAGGCCCTGCGCACCGAACGGGCCGACGCCGGCGGACGAGTCGACCAGCAGGCCGATGAGCAGCACATACACCGGGAGCCGCGCGGAGCAGGTCATCAGCGGGGCGGCCATCATCGTGGCCAGGCGGTCCTTGGCCGAAGGCAGCGTGCGCGTGGCCATGATGCCGGGGATCGCGCAGGCGAACGAGGAAAGCAGCGCCACGAAGGCCCTGCCCTCGAGGCCGAAACGGGCCATCACCCGGTCCATCAGGAAGGCGGCCCGGGCCAGATATCCCACCCCCTCCAAGAGGGCCAGGAGCAGGAACAGCAGCACGATCTGCGGGATGAACACCAGCACGCCGCCGACACCGCCGATGAGGGCATCCCCCAGCAGCCCGGACATCCATGGATTGCGAATGTGGGCGTCGACCTGGCCCGAGAGCCATGCGAAGACCGCCTCCACGCCGTCCTGCAACGGGGCAGCCAGGGTGAAGACGGTCTGGAAGAACAGCACCATCACCGCGAAGAACACCGCCGTCCCCGCCACCGGATGGAGCAGCACCGCATCAACGCGCCGGGTGATCCGGTGGTGTTCCGGCGGCCGGTAGCCGGCGTAGGCAAGGACTGACTCCGTCCAGGCGTCCCGCTCCCCTGGCTCGGTGGGCGGTGCCACGGCAGGGGACGGCCAGGTGCGCCATGAGGTGAGCTGCTCGAGGAGTCGGGCCATGCCCAGACCCCGGTGGCCGACCACGGGCAGCACCGGAACACCCAGCGCTCGAGCAAGCGAGTCGAGGTCCAATCGGCCCTGACGACGGGCTAGTTCGTCGGTGAAGGTCACCACCACACACGTCGGCAGTCCCCGTGCCAGGACCTGAGCCACGAGCCCCAGAGAGCGCCGCAGGGTGGTGGCGTCCGCCACCACCAGCAGCGCGTCGGGCCGGTCGGTGCCGTCGAGCCGCCCGTCCAGCACGTCGACAGTGATCTGCTCGTCCGGGCTGATCGGCTCCAGGCTGTAGGTCCCCGGCAGGTCCTCGACCACGAACCGGTGACGACCCGTCCGTACGGTCCCGGCAAACCGGGACACGGTCACTCCGGGGTAGTTGCCGGTCTTGGCGCGCAGGCCCGTAAGGCCGTTGAAAACACTGGTCTTGCCCGAGTTGGGTGCGCCGACCAGGGCGATCCGAGGTGCGTCGGTCAGGGTCGCATCCGCGCCGGGGGCGCCGTGGCAGTCTGCGTTCACCGCTCCGCCCCGGTCACGTGCACGCACTCGGCCTGCGCCCGGCGCAGGCACACCTCGTAGTCCCTGACCCGGTAGAGAACCGGATCACGCAGCGGTGCCCGGCGCACCACCTCGACCACCGCTCCGGGGGTGAAGCCGAGGTCGTGCAGTCGGCGGACGAGGGCGGGCTCCTGCACGGCGACGACCCTGAGCACCGATGTACGGGCACCGGGCGTCAGGTCCGCCAGTGAGCGCGGCGGGGCGTCGACGACGGTGGCCGCCAAGCCGTCGTCTGCTTCCTTGAACACGCCGTCCGGACCAGTCATGTATGTCTCCACCCCATCGCACCGGGCAATCCAGCCGGCAAGAGATCACCAGCAAGGTGAAGTTAGCCTTGCCTAACCAAGCAGAACTTGGGGCTTGCGGCCCACAAAAACGGGCCCCTCGGCCCCTCGGCCGGACCACACGGCCCTCAGCGGCGCGCCGGCTTGGACAGCACTCGGCATCACCGCCGATCGTGGCAGGAACGAGTCCGGCCGCCTGTGACGATGACACAGGCGGCCGGATGGTGACCGAGGCGGGGAGGATGCCGCTTCCAGCAGCGGCCTTTGGATAGGAGAACGCACAGCCGGCCGATGGAGGCGGTGGTCCGGGGCCTCCTCCCGTTCGATCACAGCAAGCAGCATCACCGTACGGCAGCTGGGTGCGCTGGGGCCGGACAGCCCTTCCGGCGGGGGCTGTTGGTCCCCGCCCGCGTCGGCCGAGGCAGACCGACCGGCCCACCCGCACCGGGCGCTTCGGACGGGGTGCCGGACCGGGGGCGGGCCGTAACGTCCACTCCCATGGACAACGGCACGAGTGCGGTGGCTTCGCAGGCCCACGACGAGAGGGACCGTCGGCTCGTCGCGTGGCAGGGACCGGCGCGATGTCGGTCCTCCGAGTCAGCGGTCGACTACGACGGCCGTCCAGTCACAGCCCACTGACCGTCTCCGCGCCCTGCCCACAGAAAGACGCACATGATCTTCGAAGACCTCCGGACGGCCTGCCGCAAGGACCCCGCTCTACACGGCGTCCACGTGGTCGAGGTCCTGCTGTATCCCGGTCTGTGGGCGATCTGGTCCCACCGGATCGCCCACCTCCTGTACCGGCTCGGTGTACCGCTGCTGCCCCGGCTGCTGTCCCAGTTCGCCCGTGCGCTGACCGGCATAGAGATCCATCCTGGTGCGGTGATCGGCCGCAGCGTCTTCATCGACCACGGCATGGGCGTAGTCATCGGCGAGACAGCCGTCGTGGGAGACGACGTGATGCTCTATCACCGCGTCACCCTGGGCGGCACCGGCTGGTGGACCGACCCGAAGGGCACCAAGCGGCACCCCACCATCGGCGATCGGGTCGTCCTCGGCGTCGGCGCCACCGTGCTCGGCCCGGTTCACGTCGGCCACGACACGATGATCGGCGCGCACGCCCTCGTCCTGCACGACGTACCGGCGCACTCCCGCGTCCACGCCGCACCCGCGACCGCCACCACTCGGCCGCACCGCACCTCACCGGCCACTCCCGCCGGGATCCTCACCCCCGCAGACGAGAAAGAAGCACAGCCATGACAGCAACGCGCCCGCCGATCTCGCCCTCCCCCACCCCCTCGATCATGCCCTCGATCACGGCGTTGATAGGCCGCACCCCGCTGATCGCGCTGCGCCGATACGACGCGGACCTGCCCGTGCGCCTGGTCGCCAAGCTGGAGTCCGCCAATCCGGGCGGCAGCGTCAAGGACCGTATCGCTCTCGCAATGATCGAGGAGGCCGAGACGAGCGGCACTCTCCGGCCCGGCACGCACATCGTCGAACCGACCAGCGGCAACACCGGCATCGGCCTGGCGATGGTGGCCGCCGCCAAGGGCTACCCGGTCACCTTCACCATGCCCGAGAGCATGAGCACCGAGCGGCGTGCCCTGCTGCGCGCGTACGGCGCCGAACTGGTCCTCACCCCGGCCGCCGGGGGCATGACCGGTGCGGTCGCCCGGGCCGCCGAACTGGCCGAACAGCACGGCTGGTTCATGCCGCAGCAGTTCCGCAACCCGGCCAACCCCGAGGCCCACCGCCGTACCACCGCCCAGGAGATCTGGCAGGACACCGCCGGGGCGGTCGACATCCTGGTGGCCGGCGTCGGCACCGGCGGCACCATCACTGGCGTCGGGCAGGTCCTCAAAGAGAAGAACCCGGACATCAAGGTGGTGGCCGTGGAACCGGCGGAGTCGGCCGTCCTGTCCGGCGGCTCGCCCGGCCCGCACCGCATCCAGGGCCTCGGCGCCGGTTTCGTCCCCGACGTCCTCGACACCGAGACCTACGACACCGTCTGCCGCGTCGCCCTGGCCCAGGCACGGGCAGCCGCCCGCCGGCTCGCCCGCACCGAAGGCATCCTCGCCGGAGTCTCCGGCGGAGCGGCCCTCCATGCGGCGACCGACCTCGCCCGCCACCCCCGGCACGAGGGTGCCTTGATCGTCGTCGTCCTGCCCGACACCGGTGAGCGCTACCTCAGTACGGACCTGTTCCACGACGAGTAGGCGCACCTACGGGCCCACTGGGCCCGCAATCGGGACGTTCGGCCCCCGCACCCCGCCACCACCGCAAGTTAGGTTCACCTAAGTGGTACCCGCTCAGGCAGAGAGGGAGGTACGAACATGGCATCGACCGACCATCCGGCCCCTCGCACGAACACCCCCGTCCCCGGCGAGGGACTGGACGCCGCGCATATGCCCGGCCATTGGCTGTTGGCCCGCCTGGGCAAGCGGGTGCTGCGCCCCGGCGGTGTGGAGCTGACCCAGTGGATGCTGGACACGTTGGACGTGGATCCGCAGGACCGGGTGGTGGAGCTGGCCGCAGGCCTCGGAGCCACCGCTCGGCTGACCCTGGCCCGCCGCCCGGCCGCATACACCGCCGTCGACCGCGACGCCGCCGCCGTAGCGGCCCTCAGCATCCTCGCCGCCCCCGGCCGGACCGGCGTGCGGGCCGTGCGGTCGGACGCCGCGGACACCAGGTTGCCGGACGGCGACGCCACCGTGGTGTACGGCGAGGCGATGCTGACCATGCAGCCGCATCCCGCCAAGCGGCGCGTCGTACGGGAGGCACGCCGCCTCCTCGACGATTCGACCGGCAGATACGCCATCCACGAACTGTGCCTTCTGCCCGACGATCTGGATCCCGCTCTCGCCGACCGGATCGCCACGGACCTGCAGAAGGCCATCCACGTAGGCGCCCGCCCCCTGACCCCTACCGGCTGGCGCGAACTCCTCACCGATGAGGGCTTCACCGTCACAGCCCACAGGACCGCACCGATGGCGCTGCTCGAACCGCGTCGGCTCGCCGCGGACGAAGGGCTGCTCCCGGCTCTGCGCATCGCCGGCCGGGCACTACTGGACCCGGCCGCACGACGCCGCGTACTGCACATGCGCCGCGTCTTCCACCGTCACCGTGCCCACCTGGGCGCCATCGGCCTGATCGCCGTCCCCACCCGGTCCCAGCCCTGAGGAGGCACCATCATGCACGCCACCGTGATCACCGACCTGGCCACCGGACTGACCGTGCCCGAGGACGGAACTCTCAGCCGGGTCCTGTACCGCGACGACCGCCTGCGCGTGGTCGGCTTCGCCTTCGCCGCCGGCCAGGAACTCACCGAGCACACCTCCGCCCTGCCCGTCGTCATCCAGGTCGTCCAGGGCCGTCTCGACCTCATCCTCGGCGAGGAGAAGACCGAGGCGAAGCCCGGCAGCTGGATCCACCTCCCCGCACGACTGCCGCACACCGTCCACGCCACCGAGCCCAGCGTCATGCTGCTGACCATGCTGCCCGCTCCGGCGCCCTCCACGTCCGGGACATCCTCCACCGCATGATCAGCGGGGCCGTGTGACGGGCGTCAGGTGTTCTGTCGTGGTCGAGCCGTGTGCACAACCCATCCGGATACGTTGGACCGCGGCAGCGGCCGGCACGGCCGCTGCCGGGCTCCCACCCATGTGTCGTGCGGGGTGGGCGAGCCGGGGGACGTTCGGCCCCGGCTCGCCCACCCGGACGGCGTCAGTGGCCTTCGCGCTTCAGGCGGTCCTGGGCCTGGGTGGCGATGACGGCGGCCTGGATGCGGCGCTCCACGCCGAGCTTGGCCAGCAGCCGGGAGATGTGGTTCTTCACCGTCTTCTCGGCGAGGTAGAGCCGCTGGCCGATCTGGCGGTTGGTGAGACCCTCGCCGATGAGGGCCAGGATCTCCCGTTCCCGCTCGGTCAGGCCCGGCAGGGTCTCCGGCTCGGGTTGCGGCTGCTGCTCCTGGCGCAGCCGGGCCATCAGCCGGGTGGTGGCGCTCGGGTCGAGCAGCGACTGCCCGGAGGCCACCGTGCGTACGGCGGTCACCAGGTCGGAGCCGCGGATCTGCTTCAGCACGTACCCGGAGGCGCCGGCCATGATCGAGTCGAGCAGGGCCTCCTCGTCGTCGAACGAGGTCAGCATCAGACAGGCCAGGTCGGGCATGGCCGAGCGCAGCTCGCGGCACACGCTCACCCCGTCCCCGTCCGGCAGCCGTACGTCCAGGACCGCGACCTGGGGGCGCAGGGCGGGGACGCGGACCAGGGCCTGCTCGGCCGTGGCGGCCTCGCCGACGACCGTGATGTCCGGTTCGTCGTTCAGCAGGTCGTGCACCCCTCGCCGGACCACCTCGTGGTCGTCCAGCAGAAAGACCCGGATCGGGCTGTCGGGTCCGGGCTGCTCGCCGTCCGCCATCGAATGCTCCTCTTTTCTTTCCACACTGCCTGGATTCTCCAGTTGTCCATCGGAGATCCTGCGCCATCCCGGCCCGGAGGGCCAGAGCCGGTCGGCATCACTGCCCCGGCGCCGCATGTCCACAGGTTCTCCCTCTGGGGCCGAAAGGCCTCACCCGCGGGGACGTACAGCATCTGCCGCCCGGCCGTACCCGGTCCCACGCTGGTAACGCACCGTACCGACGGAGCGTAGGGAGCATTCCATGAAGGCAGCAGTCGTCCGGTCCTTCGGCGAGCCGCTGGTGATCGAGGACCGCCCGGACCCGGAGCCCGGACCCGGTCAGGTCCGTGTCCGCCTGGAGGCGTCCGGACTGTGCCACACCGACATCCACGCCGCGCACGGTGACTGGCCGGTCAGGCCCAGCCCGCCGTTCGTGCCCGGCCACGAGGGCGTCGGCATCGTCGAGGCGCTCGGGGACGGTGTGGTCCACCTGTCCGTCGGGCAGCGGGTGGCCGTGCCGTGGCTGGGGTGGGCCTGCGGGCGGTGCGAGCACTGTCTGTCGGGCTGGGAGACGTTGTGCGGGCAGCAGCAGAACACCGGCTACAGCGTGAATGGCGGGTACGCCGAGAAGATGCTCGCCTCCGCCGACTTCGCCGCACCGGTCCCCGACGGCATCGACCCGCGCGACGCGGCCCCGCTGACCTGCGCCGGCGTGACGACGTACAAGGCACTGAAGGTCGCCGACGTACGCCCGACCCAGCTGGTGGCGGTCTCCGGCGTCGGCGGTCTCGGTCATCTGGCCGTGCAGTACGCGAAGATCGCCGGAGCCACCGTCGCCGCGATCGACGTCACCGACGACAAGCTCGAACTCGCCCGTGAGCTGGGCGCGGACATCCTCATCGACGCGCGCGAGGAGGACCCCGCCGAGGTGCTCAAGCGGCACGGCGGTGCCCACGCGGCGATCGCGCTGGCCGTGAACGCGCAGGCGTTCGCCGCCGTCCACGGCGGTCTGCGGCGCGGCGGCAAGCTGGTCATGGTGGCCCTGCCCGCGGGTGGAACGATCCAGGTGCCGATCTTCGAGACCGTGCTGAACGGCACCAGCGTCATCGGTTCGATCGTGGGCACCCGCCAGGATCTGTACGAGGTGTTCCAGCTGCACGCCGCCGGGCGTACCAGGGTGATCTACGAGACCCGGCCCCTGGAGACCGTCAACGAGTCCATCACCGAGGTCCTGAACGGGCAGGTCAAGGCACGCATCGTCTTCGAGATGTGATCCGACCGCAGCCGGAAGGAAGAGCACCGCCATGGTCCGTTACGTGTACGCGTTCACCGAGGGCAGCCGCGACATGGCCGACCTGCTCGGCGGCAAGGGCGCCAACCTGGCGGAAATGACCCGCCTGGGCCTGCCGGTGCCGCCCGGCTTCACCGTCACCACCGAGGCCTGCCGCACGTTCCTCACCACCGGCGGCGAGCCGGCCGGCCTCGCCCGCGAGATCTCCGATCATCTGACCGTCCTGGAGCGGGCCGCCGGGCGGCGGCTGGGGCAGCCGGACGACCCGCTGCTGCTCTCGGTCCGCTCCGGGGCCCGCTTCTCCATGCCCGGCATGATGGAGACGATCCTCGACATCGGTCTCAACGACGACTCCGTGCTGGGCCTGGCGAAGTCCTCCGGCAGCGAGCGCTTCGCCTGGGACTCCTACCGCCGCCTCCTGCAGATGTTCGGCAGCACCGTCATGGGGGTCGACAGCGCCCTGTTCGAGAATGCCATGGCCCGCCTGAAGGAGGACTGCGGCGCGGTCGACGACCTGGGGCTGGACGCGGCCGACCTGGCCGGGCTGGTCGAGACGTACAAGGAGCTGATCCGCCAGGAGACGGGCGAGTCCTTCCCGCAGTCCCCGGCCAGGCAGCTGCAGCGAGCGGTGCTGGCCGTCTTCCAGTCGTGGAATGTCGAACGCGCCCGCCTGTACCGCCGGCGTGAGCACATTCCCGACGGTCTCGGTACCGCGGTCAACGTGCAGACCATGGTCTTCGGCAACCTCGGACCCGACTCCGGCAGCGGCGTCGCCTTCACCCGCGACCCGGCCACCGGCCGGGCGGGCGTGTACGGCGACTACCTGGCCAACGCGCAGGGCGAGGATGTCGTTGCCGGCATCCGCAACACCGTGCCGCTGGAGGAACTCGGCCGGCTGAACCCCGAGGCGTTCAGCCGGCTGTGCGGCCACATGGCGACGCTGGAGGCCCACTACCGCGACCTGTGCGACATCGAGTTCACCGTCGAGCGCGGCCGGCTGTGGATGCTGCAGACCCGGGTCGGCAAGCGCACCGCCGAGGCCGCCTTCACCATCGCCGCCGAGCTGACCGACGAGGGGCTCATCACCGCGGACGAAGGCCTGGTGCGGGTGAGCGGGGACGAGCTGGCCCGACTGACGTTCCCCCGGTTCGACACCTCCACTATTGGTGACCCGCTCGCACACGGCATCCCGGCCTCCCCCGGAGCCGCCGTGGGCGCTGCGGTGTTCGACTCGGCCGAGGCGGTCCGGCGGGCTGCCGCAGGCGAGAAGGTCGTCCTCGTACGTGAGGAGACCACTCCGGACGACCTGCCCGGCATGGTCGCCGCCCAAGCCGTGCTCACCAGCCGCGGCGGCAAGACCAGCCACGCGGCCGTGGTCGCCCGCGGCATGGGCAAGGTGTGCGTGTGCGGCGCCGAGAAGATCGGCGTCGACCCGCAGGGGCGGCGCTTCACCGTGGGCGACATCACCGTCGAAGAGGGCACGGTCCTCTCCGTGGACGGCTCCGAGGGCGCCGTGTATCCCGGCGCGGCTCCGCTGGTCGACTCCGCCGTCATGCGGTACTTCGAGACCGGCGAGCGCTCGGACGGGCTGGTGGACGCCGTGGCCCGCGCCATGCAGCACGCCGACGGTGTGCGCCGGCTGGGGGTCCGGGCGAACGCGGACACCCCCGAGGACGCCGCCCGAGCCCGCCGGTTCGGGGCCGAGGGCATCGGACTGTGCCGTACGGAGCACATGTTCCTCGGCGACCGGCGCCGGCTGGTCGAGGCGATGATCCTGGCCCGCACCGACACGGAGCGGGAACGCGCCCTGGACGCGCTGCTGCCGCTGCAACGGCAGGACTTCACCGGCATTCTGGAGGCCATGGACGGCCTGCCGGTCACCATTCGTCTCCTCGACCCGCCGCTGCACGAGTTCCTGCCCGACCGCACCGAACTCGCCGTGCGGCTCGCCGCCGCCGAAGCACACGGCAGCCCGCCCAGCGAGCACGACGCGGAACTGCTCGACGCCGTCAACCGCATGCACGAGGAGAACCCGATGCTGGGCCTGCGCGGTGTGCGCCTGGGCCTGGTGGCGCCGGGACTGGTCGCCATGCAGGTACGGGCGATCGCCGAGGCGACCGTCGAACGCAGGCGAGCGGGCGGGGATCCGCGGGCGGAGATCATGGTGCCGCTGATCGACACGGTCGAGGAGCTGCGCCTGGTGCGCGAGGAGGTCGAGCAGGTCCTGGCCGACGTCTCCGAGGAGTCCGGGGTCTCCGTCGTGTGTCCGGTCGGCACGATGATCGAGCTGCCGAGGGCGGCGCTCACCGCGGGACGCATCGCCGAGGAGGCGCAGTTCTTCTCCTTCGGCACCAACGATCTGACCCAGACCACGTGGGGCTTCTCCCGTGACGACGTCGAGGCGGCGTTCTTCTCCGCCTACCTCGACAAGGGCATCTTCAAGGTCTCCCCGTTCGAGACGATCGACCGCGACGGCGTGGGGCGCCTGATGGAGATCGCGGTCGCCGAGGGCCGTGCCGCCCGGCCCGGCCTGAAGATCGGCGTCTGCGGCGAACACGGCGGCGACCCGGAGTCGGTGCACTTCTTCCACGCCGCCGGACTCGACTACGTCTCCTGCTCCCCGTTCCGTGTGCCGGTCGCCCGCCTGGAGGCGGGCAGGGCCGCACTCTCCGGGACGGAGGCCGGCGACAGCAGGTGAGGGGAGGCCGGCCGTCGCGCTCTCCGATTGCGGGCGGTGGACACGGAAGGAGGGAGTAGGCGAGATGACCCGCACTGTCGGCGAGGTGATGACCAACGAGGTGGTCGAAGCCCGCCCGGACACCTCGTTCAAGGAGCTGGCCCGGCTGCTGGACCGGCACCGCGTCAGCGGCGTACCGGTGGTGGACCACGACGACAAGGTCGTGGGAGTGGTCTCCGAGACCGACCTGATACGCCACCAGGCAAACCGGTCCGGACACGCTCGGACAACAACGGTGGATGACCTGATGTCGGCGCCCGCTGTCACCGTCCATCCTGAACAACGCGTCGCCGACGCCGCTCGCATCATGGAACGCCACCGCGTCAACCGGCTTCCCGTCGTGGACGAGGAGGACCGGCTGATCGGCATCGCCACCCGGCGGGACCTGCTGCGGGTGTTCCTCCGAACGGACGAGGAGATCCGTCTGGACGTGATCGACGATGTCCTCACCCGCGCCATGCGCCTGTCGGCCGACGCGGCGGCCGTCTCGGTCCGGGACGGCATGGTCACCCTCGAGGGGCAGCTGGAGCGGCCCGGCGACATCCCCTTCGCCATCCGGCTGACCTGGCGGGTGGACGGAGTGGTCGGTGTTGTGAACAAACTGACCTTCCGTGCCGACGACGCTCACTCGCTCGAGCAGCACCCCCGGATGCGATGGCCCGCCCGTCCCAGCGACGTGCCAGAGGGCCTACCGGCCCGGGATTGAGGGCCGGTCAGGCCGGCGATCGGGTACCGGGCGGATCTGCTCGACACAGCGGTGCCGGCGAGACGCTTGCAGTGGAGCGGCGCCGGATCCCCTGCGGTGCCGCTCCACCACGGGCCGCCGGCCGTGCGGCCCACCTCTCGACACGGAGGCACACCATGGCCCGCCACAAGGACCGAACCGTGACCGCCGGCCCCGCCGAGGCGCCCTCGGACATCACCGTCGCCGTCGACCGGCTGGTCACCAACGGGCTCAAGGCACTGGCCGACTACGAGGCCCTCGACCAGGACCAGGTCGACCACATCGTGAAGAAGGCCTCGGTCGCCGCCCTGGACCGGCACACCGCACTGGCCCGGCTCGCGGTGGAGGAGACCGGGCGCGGCGTCTTCGAGGACAAGGCCGCCAAGAACATGTTCGCGTGCGAGCACGTCACGCACAGCATGGGCCACATGAAGACCGTCGGGGTCATCGCCCGCGACGACATCGAGGACATGGTCGAGATCGCGGAACCCGTGGGTGTGGTGTGCGCGATCACGCCCGTCACCAACCCGACGTCCACCACGGTCTTCAAGGCGCTGATGGCGCTGAAGACCCGCAACCCGGTGATCTTCGCCTTTCACCCCTCCGCGCAGCGCTGCAGCACCGAGGCGGCCCGGATCGTGCGGGACGCCGCCGTCGCGGCCGGAGCACCGGAACACTGCGTCCAGTGGATCGAGAGTCCTTCGGTCGAGGCGACCGGCACGCTGATGCGTCACCCGGGTGTCTCGCTGATCCTCGCCACTGGAGGCAACGCCATGGTCAAGGCCGCCTACTCGGCCGGCAAGCCCGCCCTGGGAGTCGGCGCCGGGAACGTTCCCGCGTACGTGCACAAGAGCGCCGAGCTGCGTCGGGCCGTCAACGACCTGGTGCTGTCCAAGTCCTTCGACAACGGCATGATCTGCGCCTCCGAGCAGGCCGTCATCCTGGACGACGAGATCTACGATGCCGCGCTGGCCGAGTTCCGCACGCTGCACGCCCATCTGGCGACCGCGGAGGAGAAGGCGAAGCTGGAGACCTTCCTGTTCCCGGTCGGCAAGGCGGCGGGCGGCGGCTGCGAGCCCAAGGTCAACTCGGCGGCCGTCGGACAGAGCCCGGAGTGGATCGCCGAGCAGGCCGGGTTCACCGTGCCGGCCGGCACCTCGCTCATCCTGGTCGAGGCCGAACGAGTCGGCCCCGACGAGCCGTTGACCCGCGAGAAGCTGTGCCCCGTGCTCGCCGTGCTGCGGGCCGGCTCCACGCAGCAGGGGTTCGACCTGGCCGCCGGCATGGTCGCCTTCCACGGCCAGGGCCACAGCGCCGTCATCCACACCGAGGACCGTGAGCTCGCCGAGGCGTACGGCCGGCGCATGAAGACGGTACGGATCATCGTCAACGCGCCGTCCTCGCAGGGGGCGATCGGCGGCGTCTACAACAACCTGCTGCCGTCGCTGACGCTGGGCTGCGGCTCGTGGGGCAGCACCTCGGTGTCCAACAACGTCTCCGCCGCCCAGCTGCTCAACGTCAAACGGGTGGGGACACGGCGCAACAACCTGCAGTGGTTCAAGATCCCGCCGAAGATCTACTTCGAACCGCAGGCCATCCGCTACCTGACGTCGATGCCGGACGTGCACCGGGTCACCGTCGTGACGGACGCGACGATGACCCGGCTCGGCTTCGTCGACCGTGTGTCGCGTGTCCTGCAGCGCCGTCGCGAGCCGGTCACCCTTCAGGTCATCGACAACGTGCAGCCCGAGCCGAGCATCGACTCCGTGCAGCGCGGCGCCGACCTGATGCGCGACTTCCGCCCGGACACGATCATCGCGCTCGGCGGCGGCTCCCCCATGGACGCGGCCAAGGTGATGTGGCTGCTGTACGAGCAGCCCGGCATCGACTTCGCGGACATGCGGCAGAAGTTCTCGGACATCCGCAAGCGGGCCTTCCGTTTCCCGGTGCCGGGCGCACGCGCCCGGCTGGTCTGCATCCCCACGACCTCCGGAACCGGAGCGGAGGTAACCCCGTTCGCGGTCATCTCGGACCCGGCGACGGGGAAGAAGTACCCGCTGGCCGACTACGCGCTCACCCCCAGTGTGGCGATCATCGATCCGCTTCTGACCACCGAGCTGCCCCCGGCACTGGCCGCCGACAGCGGCTTCGACGCCCTCACTCACGCCATCGAGGCGTACGTGTCCGTCTACGCCAACGACTTCACCGACGGGCCGGCGCTGCACGCGATCCGGCTGATCTTCGGGAACATCGAGGCGGCGGTGAACGAGCGCATGGGCTCGGCTCGGGCCCGCGAGAAGATGCACAACGCCGGCACCATCGCGGGCATGGCGTTCGGCAACGCCTTCCTCGGCATCGTCCACGCCATGTCGCACACGCTGGGCGCCACCTTCCACATCGCGCACGGCCGCACCAACGCGGTGCTGCTGCCGCACGTCATCCGCTACAACGGCACCGTCCCCACGAAGCTCACCGGCTGGCCCAAGTACGAGAACTACCGGGCCCCCGAACGCTTCCAGGACATCGCCCGCACTCTCGGTCTGCCGGCCTCCACCCCCGAGGAGGGCGTGGAGGCCCTCGCCGGGGCCGTGGAGCGCCTGCGGGACTCCGTGGGCATCGAGCCTTCGTTCCAGGCCCTCGGCGTCGACGAGCGCGCCTTCCTCGAGGCCCTGCCCCAACAGGCCCTCAACGCCTACGAGGACCAGTGCGCCCCCGCCAACCCGCGGATGCCGATGCTGGACGACATGCAGGAGATCATGCGGGCCGCCTACTTCGGGCGGTGAGCCGTAGGGCACGCCGAGAGCCCCGGCCGGATGGGCCCGGGGCTCAGTGCGGGGGCGGCGAGCGCACGGCGAGGTCGTCGTGCCCGTCGCCGGGGTGCCGGTCGGCCGGCAGGCGGCACAGGTCGTTGAGCGGCGGGGCGTTGTGGGCGGAGGCGAGGGCGGCGAGTTCGTCCGGGCATGCGTCCAGGGACCGCCGGAGAGGCTCGACCAGGCCGTCGGTGAACATCAGGAGCATGTCCCCGGCCGCCAGCGCACGGGTGTGGTCGGGGCGGAGCAGCGCCTCGTCCACGTGGAGGGGGAAGACCGGGTTCGGCTTCCCGGTAGCCTGCATGCCCGTCGGCCGTGACGACGACGGCTTCGGGGAACGATGAGCTTCTTCGAGGTGGCCACCGATCAGGTGACAGTCTGCGAGCTGAAACGAGCGAGGCCCCTGGGCTGTTGATCGAGATGTCTGACGTCTCAATCACGTTGCTCGGGGGCCTCGTTGGTCATCCATCCTGCCGCACTCGACCTGCCGCATGCGCTCGTCGAGTGGGTCACCTTGCTGATTGTCACCCGTGAAGGCGACCGGCGCTGCGAGCTCCGCCCGTCCCAACGCGCGGTGGTGGCACTGGTGTACCTGCGCGAACACACCACCCTGGCGAAGATCGCTGCCGGATTCGGGATCAGCGAGTCCACCGCCCACGCCTACACCAGCAAGGCCGTCTACCTGCTCGCCGAACGTGCACCGGGCCTGCTGAAGACGCTACGCGAGCATGATCCTGACTTCCTCCTCCTCGACGGGACTCTCGCCGAGTGCGACCGGGGCGGCGACGGCCGAGCCGACTACTCCCACAAACACCGACGCCACGGCGTGAACGTGCAGGTTGTCACCGATCCCGACGGCCGGCTGCTGTGGCTCTCGCCCGCCCTGCCGGGCCTCACCCACGACCTGACCGCTGCCCGCACCCACCGGATCATCCGCATCTGCGAGCGGCAGGGTGTTCCCATCGTCGCCGATCTCGCCTACCAGGGCGGCGGCCCCTGGCTGACCACGGGCATCAAACGCAGGCCCCTGCAGGAACTCAGCCTCACCGAGAAGACCCGCAACCGTGCCCTGGCCACGACACGGGCACCCCTCGAACGCGGCGTCGCCCGCCTGAAGTCCTGGCGGATCTTCCGTAGATCCCGATGCAGCCCCAACCGCATGACGTCAATCGCCAAGGCCATTCTCACCCTGGAGTTGCAACGCTGAAGAAGCTCAATGAGCGGAACACCACCCTCGCGTCATGCGGCCAGGTCGACATCGACGCATGGTTCGCCGAGAACGCCGAGCACGCCCGCACCCGTCCGAGAGGCTTCCTCAACTGGGCCGTGCAGGACCGGCACTGCCGGTGTTCCCTGGCCATCCCGGCGATGAAGATCTCCCGGCGGCCCGCACTGAGCGAAGACGAACGCCTCGCCGCCCTGGGCAGGCTTCTGACCAATACGGAGATACCGATGCGACTCCGCGTCGCCGGAGTCATCGTTCTCCTCTACGCACAACCGCTGGGCCGCATCGTCCGGCTCACCGTCGACGACGTCATCCGCGACGGCGACACCATGCTGCTACGACTCGGCGAGCCGCCCTCACCCGTTCCCGCGCCGGTCGCCACCCTGTTGCTGGAACACATCACGCACCGCGGCAACATGAATACCGCCACCAACCCGGCGTCCCGTCGGCTCTTCCCCGGCCGTCGGACCGGCCAGCCTCTCGGCCCCAACCATCTGTCCGCGCTCCTGAACCAGGTCGGAATCCCGACCGCCGCCGCCCGCGGCGCCGCCATCCGGCAGCAACTCCTCGAACTCCCCGTCCCCGTTGTCGCAGAAGCTCTCGGCTACCACGACAAGACCACCAGCCGCCTCCGCAACGAGACCGGCGGAACCTGGAGCCGATACGCCCCAGGAGATCACGCAAGGACACCAGCAGGCTGGACTCCCCAGGGAGCCAGCGACAGTTGAGTATGAGATTCCACCAGTAACTCCCTTGCCGGTTCGCGCCACCAACGAGGAGCGGACTGAGTTCCTCGGCCACTTCGGTGGCGCAACTACTCTTGGCGAACGAGGAGCCAACTCCAGTTTTTACCTGCCACCATAGACGTCTGCCTCGTGGTGATCTGCCAGCCCGACATCCATTTGCCGTTTCCGTGATGGAGTGCTTGGCATGAGCATGTACACAGGTGTCCTTTAGCGTCTCGGCAGGATGCTGTGCACCGTTCATCGTTGTTGTACTCGCGACCGACAGCCACGAACGGGAAACGCCCTAGGAGCTGGTTCGCCAGGCGAATTAGGCTCCGACTGGATACCGAGAAGTAACCCTAAGTCGGGTCCCATTCGACATATCCAGCTGACCGGGCATAGATCTCGACCATGGCCTTCTGCTGGCTGAATGCCTTGTCTGGAATCCAAATCCCCAACGGGCGCTTTGCAGGTAGCGCGAGAGTAGGCATCGTGCGGCCGTCCCAAGTCGGGAACCAGGTTGGTGTCGGCAGAGGTTCACGCATGCGGCTCCGGTTATTCTCCGAGATACCGCGAAGGATCAGGTTGCCATCGGCATCGAGGGCGCCAGGTTGAAAGATCCTCTCGCCTGATCTGCGGCAGATCATTTGCCCTCCCGGTACCTTATGGAGGACAGGGCTGCCCAGGAGCATGTCCACCTTGCAAGTCGCCCCACACGTTGTGCACTTCCACGTCTTCACTGTGCCCCCCTCTGTGACGGTGGAGCACACATTGTTCTCCGGCATCAAGCCGTACGCGTCGCGATCAGGAGAAAACCACCGCGCCCCGAGGCACCCCGAGTGGGAGAAGGCCGTCAAGCTCGCCTGCGAACCGCACACCTTCCAGTAACCACACACAGTCACCATCTGCCCCGGATCGTCCAAGAACTGGCGACAGTTGAATACGCGAGCCCACCAGTAAAGGCCGGACGAGGGGCGGCAGATGGCCGGCGGTCGACCAGAGCAGACGCCGGCCGTCCCTTCCCGTTCGAGGCGGGCCAGGCAAGCGGTGGTGACCGGGGGTCTCCGTGATGGTGTGTAGGGTGTGGTCGAGGCGGTGCAGGACCAGGCTCGGCGGGGTGCGACGGTCGTACAGCAGGGCGCGCAGCATGTTCCGGATCTGCGCCATGGCCGCCGCGGTCAGGCCGTGCCGACCACGTCGCCGATGATGGCCGCGCAGCAGTCGTCCGGCAGCAGCAGGGCGTCGTACCAGTCGCCCCCCGAGACGGTGGCCGGGGGCGGTGGCGGGCCGGTAGACGGCGGCGGCGCCGAACGGCGCCAGGCCGGGCAGGATGGGCAGCAGCAGGCGCTGGAAGTACTCGGCGGAGGAGCGGGTCCGCTCGAAGAGGCGGGCGTTCTCGATCGCGATGTCGGCCGCCCTGGCGAGCGCGGCCACCACGGCCTCGTCGTGGTCGTCGAACGGCTCGCCGTCGCTCCTGTCGCGCAGACAGAGGTTGCCGTGGATCCGCCCGCGGACGCTGATGGCCACCTCCAGCAGTCTGCGCATCGGAGGGTGGCCCGGCGGGAAGCCGACCGAGTCGGGGTGGTGCGGCAGGCTCCGCACGCGCAGGGGCTCGGGATGGTGGGTCAGATGCCTGAGCAGGCCCCGGCCGTGCGGGAACTCGGAGCCGGCCAGATCCTGGTACTCCTTCGCGCTCAGGCCGAGGTGGATGAACTCCTCGAGCGTGGAGCCGTCGTCGTTCAGTACGCCCAGAGCGCCGTAGCGGGCATCGACCAGTTCCATCGCCGTACTGACGATGTGCCGCAGCACGACAGGCAGTTCCAGTTCGCGGCTGACCGCCAGGGCCGCGTTGAGCAACCGCTCCATCCCCCGCTGTGCCCAGGCCGGGTCGTCGATCTGTCCGGTGACGCGACGCATCTCCCGGGCGCGGCTCGGGCGGGACGCTCCGTGGCCTGAGGACCGTCGTCCGGGTCCACCACGTCCCATCCTTCCTCTTCTGTTGTGCGGGCGGGCCCCTGCGCGGTATCGCACACTCGAAATGCGGTATCGCCCCCCGTCATGCCGTGGCCCGTCTGCCGTGGTTCCGCACGCCCGGCGGCGCCTGCACCGGTCCGGGCGCCGCTGGTGGCCCGTGCCGCCTCACAGGGCCCGCAGGCCGTGCTCCCGGAACTGCTCACGCACACGCTCGACCAGGTCCGGGACGGGGGTGGGGTTGTCGCGCAGAGGGAAGGGGATGCCCAGCGCGTCGTACTTGTGGGCGCCGAGCTTGTGGAACGGCAGGACGTCCACCCGGTCGACGTTGCCCAGCCCGGCGAGGAAGCCGCCGAGCCCGTCGACGGCGGCCGGATCGTCGGTCCAGCCGGGGATCAGGACGTAGCGGATCCACACCGGGACGCCGAGCCGGTCCAGGCGCGTGGCGAAGGAGAGGGTCGGGGCGAGGTCGCCGCCGGTCAGCCTGCGGTAGGTGCGGACGTCGAAGGACTTGATGTCCAGCAGCACCAGATCGGTGTCGGCGAGCAGGGCATCGCTCGCACGGGCGCCGAGGAAGCCGGAGGTGTCGAGGGCGGTGTGCAGCCCGAGCTCCTTGCAGCGGCGGAAGACCGCGGCCGTGAACGCCGGCTGGAGGAGGGCCTCGCCGCCGGTGAGGGTGACTCCTCCGCCGGCGGTGGAGATGAAGGCCCGGTACTTCTCGATCTCGGCCATCACCTCGTCGACGGTGGCCGGTTTCCCGTCCCGCATGTGCCAGGTGTCCGGGTTGGCGCAGTACAGGCAGCGCAGCGGGCAGCCGCTGAGGAACAGCACGAACCGGGTCCCGGGACCGTCCACTCCCGTGGACAGGTCCCAGGAGTGGACCCGGCCCGTCACCGGCTCGACGGTGGTGCTCACAGCGATCCGTGGAAGGTACGGCTGATCACGTCGAGCTGCTGCTCGCGTGTCAGCCGGACGAAGTTGACGGCGTATCCGGAGACCCGGACCGTCAGCTCGGGGTACTTCTCCGGGTGCGCCATGGCGTCCTCCAGGGTCGCCCGGTCCAGGACGTTGACGTTCATGTGGAAGCCGCCGGAGGCCATGTACGCGTCGAGGATGCCGACCAGGTGGCCGGCGCGCTCCTCGGGGGCGTGGCCGAGCCCCTCGGGGGTGATCGTCGTGGTCAGCGAGATCCCGTCCCGGGCCTGCTCGTACGGCAGCTTGGCCACCGAGAGGGCCGAGGCGGCCACCCCGTGCCGGTCGCGTCCGTTCATCGGGTTGGCTCCCGGTGCGAAGGGCTCTCCCGCCCGCCGGCCGTCGGGTGTGTTGCCGGTGTGCGCGCCGTACACCACGTTGGAGGTGATGGTGAGCACCGACTGCGTGTGCTCGGCGTCGCGGTAGGTGGGGTGCTTGCGCACCTTCGCCATGAACGACTCCACCAGGTCGACGGCGATCGAGTCGGCGCGGTCGTCGTTGTTGCCGTAGGCCGGGAACTCCCCCTCGGTGCGGAAGTCGACGGCGAGTCCGGTGTCGTCCCGGAAGACCTTCACGCGGGCGTGCCTGACGGCGGACAGGCTGTCCACGGCGACCGACAGTCCGGCGATGCCGCACGCCATGAACCGGTGCACCGGATAGTCGTGCAGGGCCATCTCGATGCGCTCGTAGGCGTACTTGTCGTGCATGTAGTGGATGACGTTCAGCGCCTCGACGTACGTCTGCGCCAGCCACTCCAGCACGCGGTCGTACGCCGCCGACAGCTCCTCGTAGTCGAGGTACTCCCCGGTCAGCGCCGGCGCCGGCGGTGCGACCTGCTCGCCCGTCATCTCGTCCCGGCCGCCGTTGACGGCGTACAGCAGCGCCTTGGCCAGGTTGACCCGCGCCCCGAAGAACTGCATCTGCTTGCCCACCGCCATCGCCGACACGCAGCAGGCGATCGCGGTGTCGTCGCCGGTGCGCGGACGCGTCAGCTCGTCGGACTCGTACTGGATGGCGCTGGTGTCGATGGAGACCCGTGCGCAGAACCGCTTGAAGCCCGCGGGCAGCCGCGGCGACCACAGGACGGTCAGGTTGGGCTCGGGGGCCGGGCCGAGGTTGTAGAGGGTCTGCAGGAAGCGGAAGGAGGTGCGGGTGACCAGCGTGCGGCCGTCGGTGCCGATGCCGCCGATGGACTCCGTGACCCAGGTGGGGTCACCGGAGAACAGGGTGTCGTACTCGGGGGTGCGCAGGAACCGTACGATCCGCAGCTTGATCACGAAGTCGTCGATGAGTTCCTGCGCCCGGGTCTCGTCGAGCACGCCCTCGTCCAGGTCGCGCTGGAGGTAGACGTCCAGGAAGGTGGAGGTGCGGCCCAGCGACATCGCGGCGCCGTTCTGCTCCTTCACCGCCGCCAGGAAGCCCAGGTAGAGCCACTGCACCGCCTCGTGGGCGGTGGCGGCGGGCCGGGTGACGTCGCAGCCGTACGTGGCCGCCATGCGGGCCAGTTCGCCCAGCGCCCGGGTCTGTTCGGCGAGCTCCTCGCGGTCCCGGATGACGTCCGGGATGGAGGGCCGCGCGTCCAGCAGGGCCCGCTCGGCACGCTTGGCCTCGATCAGCCGGTCCGTGCCGTACAGCGCGACCCGCCGGTAGTCGCCGATGATCCTGCCCCGGCCGTAGGCGTCCGGCAGCCCGGTGATGATCCCGACCTTGCGGGCGGCCCGCATCTCGGGCGTGTAGGCGTCGAAGACGCCGTCGTTGTGGGTCTTGCGGTAGGTCCCGAAGACGCGTGTGACGAAGGGGTCGGGCTTGTAGCCGTACGCCTTGAGCCCGTTCTCCACCATCCGCAGCCCGCCGTTCGGCATGATGGCCCGCCGCAGGGGTGCGTCGGTCTGCAGGCCGACGATCAGTTCGCGGTCGCGGTCGATGTAGCCCGGGCGGTGCGAGGTGATGGTGGACGGGTTGCCCGGGTCGACGTCGAGGACGCCCCGGCGCCGTTCCTCGGGGAAGAGGGCGCTGACCTTCTTCCACACCGCACGGGTGCGGTCCGTCGGCCCGGCCAGGAAGCGGGCGCCACCCTCGTACGGGGTGTAGTTGGCCTGGATGAAGTCGCGCACGTCGATGTGCTCGCGCCAGGTGGTCCCGGCGAAGCCGCGCCATGCCTCGGTCGGGGTCCGGGGTCCGGCTGTCGCTGTTGCCGTCATCGCCGGTCTCTCCTTCGCTGTGTGCATGGAACGTCCGCAGTCGGATCTGCGGCTGTCCATGACTTCCGCACTTCGATGGTCGCCGCCCGCGAGGCCGGCACGGAGGGCCTGTCGGCGTACGCCGGGGCCGCCATCGGTCCCCTCTCTCCGGGACGTTGGGACTGGTCAGGGCGTTGGTGCGACACGGACAAGGGGGCACCCCCTGATGAGCGGAGGTGCCCCGGTCCGACGGTCCTGGGACCGTCAGAGGAGCCAGCGGTTGCGGCTGACGAAGGGCAGCCGCGCCCAGGCCCTGCCGAGTCCCCAGGTGGCGCCGGCGCCGGCGGCGGCGAGGGCGATGAGGACGACGGCGTAGATCAGGTGGTAGTCGGCGAACGGGTTCGTCGACATGCTCGGTGAGCCGTCCGACAGGTGCTTGGCCGGCGGCCATTCCGCGATCCACATGAACGCCATCATGAGGGTGCCGGCGACCGCGGCGAGCCGCAGGCCGATACCCGCGAGGAGCGCGAGACCGATGCCGAGCAGGCCGAGCATGAACAGCCAGTCGGCCCAGGCGGCCCCGGCCCAGTCGTGGAAGGTGGACTCCATCGGTCCGACGGCGACGCCGCTGAGGAAGCCCCTGGTGGGCGAACCGCCGTCGATCCATCCCTTGCCGGAGGGGGTCGCGTAGCCGAAGCCGAACGTCTTGTCCAGGAACGCCCACAGGAAGACGAACCCGGTCAGGAGCCGAAGCCCGGCGAACACGTACGCGCGGGTCGCGGTGGCCGCCGCGGTCGTCGGCTCGGCGGACGCGGGAGCCGTCCCGGTCCGGTGGACGGACGGGAAGCGGAATCCCGGACGCCGGTGGGAGTGGTCGTGCACTGCCATGATGCTCATCCCTTCCAGGAGGGTGGCGCAGGATCTGGACGACTCTCGTTGCACCTTCAATGTCTCGCGTCACCGACGCCCGTCAGAGGGGCTGCAAGACCTGGACAGCGGACCGAACGTCCCCCGTCCGGGCCCGATCGGCGTCCGTGGGCGTGGCTCGGCCGCACCACCCCGAGTGCGACGTGGTTCCACGCCGCCCGGCGGGAGCTGTTCAGGCGGTGAGGTCCACCCCGTACATGGTGCGGCCACCGATGAGTTCACGCCCCGTGACCAGCTCTGGCTCGATGCGGACGAAGACTTCCTGGACCGAAGGCACCCAGGAGACAGGACCGGTGCGGGACAGACGCTCGTGTTCAGCGGGGTCGGTCACCACCGTGGCCGGGCCCGTGACGACGACGTTCCAGCCGGACTGCCGGGCGGCGTCGACGTCGTCGGCCTCGAAGGCGACCACCGCGCCGTCGATCGCGCGGACCAGTTCCGAGCCCGCGGCAGTACGCAGCAGGACGGCATCGTCGGCGTCCAGGCTGAAGTTGACCGGGAGCACCGCGGGCAGGGCCCGGCGGGTGTAGACGATACGGCCGAAGGGCACCTTGGCCAGCAGCCGCAGGCATTCCTGCCGCCGGAGTTCGCGAAAACCGTCATTGGGGTGCATCGGCCGGCCCGTCCTTCGCCTGGTACAGCGCTGTGCGTCCTTCCAGCCTGCGCCGGACGGGGGGCCGGGCATGAGGGCCATGAGTCCCGTTCATGCCGGGAGAACGACCCGGTGTCACACCAGCACACGACTCGGGGCGCGCCTGGGCCCCTCAGCGCCCTCGGGGCCGTATCCGAGACGGACGAGCATCTGTACGTGACCGGTCCGGCCCCGCGTCGGGCTGAGGGCACGGCGCAGGTCCGGCCACTCCAGCCCTTGATGCAGCAGCGAGGCGCGCAGACCGTGCGCCGTGGCGAGCAGCCACACGTGCTGGAGTGCCTCTCCGGCTCGCAGCCAGTCGGTGCGGCGGTCGTGATCGGTGATCAGCACGGCGATGTGGGGTGCTGCCTCGAACGGCCGCGCGGGCAGCCGCTCGGGGTGCCGCTGCGCCGTGAAGTCCCGCAGGGGGAGGCGTTCGCGGGCATCCTGGGGGCCGAGTACGGCACGTGACAGGCCCACATCACGGCCGTGTTCCAGGTCCCGGTGCACCCAGCGGATGCTCTCCGTGGCGCGGTCGATGTCGATGCGGTTGCGGTGCTCGCCCTCCGCGGTCAGGCGCAGCAGCGTCTCCGTCTCGACGGGATCGGGGAACCGGAGCCGCGCGCCCTCGGCACGGGCCGCTTCACCGAGTTCGCCGCGCAGGGACGGCGGCAGCGGCCGCCCTGAGAACGGGAGGCGGCTGCTGTGCCTGCGCCAGATCGCCTCGTACAGGTCGGCCCGGTGCCTCGTCGACCGCCGGCCTGCGGACCCGGCGAGGCGGACGACGGCGAGCAGGCCGGGGTCCTCCGAGGACGGCAGCAGGCGCCGGACCGGCGCCCGTCCGCTGTGCGCGAGCGCGATCCGCAGGTTGAACAGGCAGGCGCCCACCGACAGATGCAGGGCCCGGCCGGTCGGGTCCGTGTGCCGCAGACCGCGCTCCGGGGCCGCGCGTACCTGGAACGTGGCCGACGCGGGATCCAGGCGGAACGCCCACGGCTGGGTGTTGTGGATCGAGGGCGCGGCAACCGCGGCTGACATACAGCTCTCCGGAATCACGACATCCGGGGTGGTCAGGGCGGTGCTGTCCATGATGTCCTCCTCGCGCGCCCGCGCAGGACACGGTGCCGGTCCTCCGAGCATCGGGGACCTGACACGGCCGTGCGATGGGCCGTTGGTCCCGTTCCCGTCGAGTACGGTCCGAACGTCCCGCTGCGCCTTGCCCATTGACCTCCGAACGGCCCTCCCGTACTGCCTGGCCGACCCATGCCGAGGAACGCGCGCGACTGTCACCTTCGTGAACATGACGAAGACGAAGGGGGCGGACCCATGGACGGCAGCAGGCGTACGGCGAAGCGCTTCTGGCGGTGGCGGAAGAACCCGCTGCGACGGCGCGACGACATCATCGAGGCCTGGGTCGTGCTCGCCGTGTGGGCGGTCATCGCGGTGGGCGGCACGATCGTCGGGCTGCTGACGGCCCATGCGGCCGACGAGGTGTTCGCCCGACAGCGCGCCGAGCGCTGTTCCGTGCGTGCGGTACTCGTCACCGACGACGTTCCGGTGAACCCGTCAAGGGGCGGCACCGCCGACGGCACGATCACCGCGCGGGTCCGCTGGACGGACCCCGACGGCTCCGTCCACACCGACAAGACCTCGGTGGACACCGGGCTGACGGCTGGATCCGGCCTCACCGTCTGGACGAACGGCCGGGGCGAGGTCGTGGCCGAGCCTCCGACTCCCACGGAAGCGGCCGTCGAAGCCGGCCTTCTGGCCACTGCGGCCGCGCTCGCCTTCGCCGGTCTCGCTTTCGGCGCCGGAGCCCTGGCGCGGTGGCGGCTCGACCAGAAGCGCATGGCCGAGTGGGGCAAGGAGTGGAGCCTGGTCGGCCCGCAGTGGGGGCACAAGACCGGGTGAACGGCACCGGGTGAACGCCGTCGGAGACCCCGGTGCCCGGCACCGGGGTCTCCGACGGGTGGTCGTGCCCGCGCTTCAGATCTGCGTCAGCTCGTCGGCGACCCGCGCCGCCCATGTCTCTACCGCGGTGAAGTCGCGGAAGTCACCGCCCTTTCCGTCGCGGAGGATCACCCGGGCGACCCATCCCTTCGCGCCCTCCTCCAGGCAGCCGCCGAACGTGACGTGGTCCCGGACGTCGGGTGCGATCATGGCCTTCTTGACGCCGGGCACGGGTGGGATGTCCCGCTCCGAGGCCGAGGCGTCCAGCGGGCCGCTGCTGAACAGCCACAGGGGGCGTTCGGCCAGGGCTCGGCGATGCCGGCGCAGGAACCGGCGGGCATCCTTCTGCCAGCGTCCGGCGTACAGTCCGGCGCCGGCCACGACGGCGTCGTAGGGCGCCACGCTCTCGACGGACCGGGCCGGCAGGACCTCGACCGTCAGACCGTCCTCGCGCAGGACATCAGCGATGGTGCCGGCGATGTGTGCGGTGGATCCGTTCGTGCTTCCGTAGGTGACCAACACGGTGCCGGTCATGGCGGTACACCTCCTCTACAGCCGACGCAGCCAGTCGTCGGACACGCCGTGCAGCGCCTGCGGCTCGTTGCCGTACGGACGCACGTCGTCCAGTCGGTAGGTGAGGTGGTCGACGACGCCGACCACACCGTCGATCCGGCCGGTCACCGCCCGGACCATGTCCTTCTCGCTCTTGCGTTCCATGTGCCCGGTGAGCGTGACGACACCCTCCGTCACGGACACGTCGATACTGCGGGACGGCAGCCACAGGGTGCGCACCAGCACATCCTCGATCACCTCGGCGCGGATCTCCGCGTCGGACCGGAGGAGGACCTGAAGCAGGTCGCGGCGGGTGACCATGCCGACGAGCCGGTCCGCCTCGTCGAGCACCGGAAGCCGTTCCACCTGCTGCCGGACCATGGTGCGGGCGGCCTCGACGACGGTGTCGTCGGCGTGTGCGGTGACGGGCGGCCGGGTCATCAGCTGTCCGGCGGTACGGGCCCGCGCCTTCGCCGCCTGCCGTCGGGCACCGCGCGTCAGACGGGTGAGGAACGCGAGACGGCGTCGTGGTGCGTACGGTCCGGGGGTGGCCGCCTGGCGTTCCAACAGGTCCGTTTCGGAGATCACGCCGATGACCTTGTCGTCTTCGTCGACCACCGCCAGTCCGCTGACCACGTGCTCGGCGAGCAGCCTCACGACCTCCTTGAACGGAGTGCCGTACTCGGCGCGGACGACATCCGTGGTCATCACCGAGCCGACCTTGTGGTGCATCATGTCCGTTCCCTCCTCGGCCCTCAGCGGAGCCTGCGCAGATACGGGTCCTGGGGCCTGCACGGCACCAGGCGGATCCGCGCGTCGAGCACGGTGACGCCGTCCGGTGTCGCGAGAACCGGGTTGAAGTCGGCCTCGGCGAGCTGCGGCAGGTCCGCCGCCATGCGTGACAGCCGCAGCAGCAGTTGCTCCAGCCGGCCGAGGCCGACGGGTCCGCCACCGCGCGCACCGAACAACAGTGGGGCGCAGCGCGGAGAAGTGATCAGGTCGTGCACGTCGTGATCGGTGAGCGGGGCGAGGCGGGCGGCGTGGTCGGCGAGGACCTCGGTCGCCGTACCGCCGAGCCCGAAGAGGACGAGCGGGCCGAAGATCTGGTCCTGCACGACACCGGCGAACAGTTCGGTTCCGCGGGCCGCGAGGGGCTGCAACACGACGCCGGTCATCAGCCCGGCGAAGCGGGTCCGCAGGTCGCGGAACGCGGACCGGATCTGCTGATCGCCACGCAGGTCGAGGTGGACGGCCTGCTGATCGCTCTTGTGCACCAGTTCGGGCCAGTGGGCCTTCATGACCACCCGGCCGTCCGCGCCGCGCAGCCGGTCGGCGGCCATGACGGCCTGGTCCTCGGTCTCGGCCCAGGCCCACGGGATCTGCGGGATGCCGTAGCAGGTCAACAGATCGGCGCAGATGCGCGGATCGAGCCAGCCGCCGTCAGGGTGCGCGGCGAGGTGGTCTGCGACAAGGGTGCGCGCCCGGTCCGTCTCCACACCGTTCAGGTCGGGGACCGTCCCGGCGGGCCTGGCCAGCCAGGCCGCACGGTGCGCGGCGTGGGCCAGCGCCCGTGCGGCGGCCTGAGGTTCGGCGTACGACGGAATGCTGCCGCCTTCGGCGGCGGGCAGCAGCTCGACGGGCAGACCCTGTTCGAGCCGGATCACGGCCACCGGCTTCGCCCTCCGGCCGGCCGCGCCGGTGAGGGAGCGGACGAGGTCGTCGCCGGTCGCCGCGGCAACCGCCGTGGGCACCAGTGCCACGAGGACGGCGTCGATGCCGCCGTACCGCATGATCCGGTCCACGCACTCGCCGAGCTGCTGCTCCGTGACGGCGGCGGTGGCGTCGACGGGGTTGCCGGCGGCTGCCCCCTCGGGGAGTACGGCGAGCAGGTCACCGCTCAGTTCCAAGGTGGGCGCGGGGAGGGCCAGCCCGGCCTCGGCACAGGCATCGGCCGCGAGAACTCCGACTCCCCCCGCGTTGGTGACGATCGCGACGCGCGGGCCGGCGGGGAGGGGCTGGGCGTGCAACAGGGCGGCGGTCTCCAGGAGTTCGCCGGCCGAGCGGGTGGCGGTGATGCCGGCCTGCGTGAACAGCGCCCCGCGTGTCATGGTGCGGGTGGTGGCTGCGGCGGTGTGCGAGGCTGCGGCCTTTCGGCCCGCCTCGGTGCGGCCGGCGTCCACGGTCAGCACCGGCATACGGCGGGTCACGCGCCGGGCGGTACGGGAGAAGGCGCGCGGGTTGCCGAAGGACTCCAGATGGAGCAGGGCGAGACCGGTACGGCCGTCGCTCTCCCACCACTGCAACATGTCGTTGCCGCTGACGTCGTACTTGTCGCCGAGGGAGGCGAAGGAGGAGACGCCGATGCCGAGCCGGGACAGCCCGTCGAGCAGGGCGATGCCGACGCCGCCGGACTGTACGGCGACCCCCGCGGTGCCGGGGCACGGATGGCCGGCGGCGAAGGTGGCGTCGAGACTCAGGTCCGGCTCGGTGTTGGAGATGCCGAGGCAGTTGGGGCCGACGAGCCGCATGTCGTACGAGCGGCAGGCGGTCAGCAGGGCATGTCCCTGGTCGGCGTCCAGACCCGCGGTGACCACGACCAGTGCTCGTACGCCCGCCCGGCCGCACTCCTCGGCGGTCATGGGTACCGCGGCGGCGGGCACGGCGACGACCGCCAGGTCCGGGGTTCTGGGCAGGGCACCGACCGATGGATAGGACGGCACGCCGAGGATCGAGCGCGCGGCGGGGTTCACCGCGAACAGACGGCCGGAGTAGCCGCCCGCGTGCAGCTGATGCAGGATCGCCCGGCCCACCGAGCCCGCCCTGCGTCCGGCCCCGACGACCGCCACGGTCTTCGGCCGCAGCAACGGCTTCAGACTGACGACATCGGCGGTCCGGCCACGTTCCTCGACGGCCGTGAGGTAGGTGTCGCTCTGGTCGAGGGCGATGGTGCACCGTACCTCCGGGCCCTCGAAGCAGCGCTCCGTGCGCAGACCGAGGTCGGCGAACAGCTTCAGCACCTCGCGGTTCTCACTGAGCGCGTCGGCCGTAAGGGCCGTGATGCCGTCGGCGCGGGCCGCGGAGACCAAGTGTTCGACGAGCAAGGTCCCCACCCCGCGGTGGTGGAGGCCGTCGGCGACGGCGATGGCGACCTCGGCCGTGTCCTTGTCGTCCCCGGTCTCGTATTCGCCGAGGCCGATCACCCGGCCCTGTGCCTCGGCGAGCAGCGCCCGATAGCCGGGGCGGGCAGGAGCGCAGGCCCGGTCGGCGGACAGACGAGCCGAGCTGCGGCACGGGGAGAAGAACCTCAGGCGCAGGTTCTCCGGGGACATCTCCTCGTACAGCCCTTCGATCTGATCATGGTCGCCGGGCCGCACGGGACGGATGCGGACGGTGGTGCCGTCCGCGAGAAGGGCAAGGACGGGGGGCCGGTCGCTCAGGTCGTGCTGCGTCATCGCGGGACTCCTCAGAACCTGTTGTCATGTCGAGCATCCGACCGATGGGGCGGTGGTCCCATGGGCTGACCGGGGACAGGACAAGGGCCGGCCGCCCAAGGCCGCGCCGGTCGTCCCCGGCGCCCGGACGTGTGCGTACGTGCGTCGGCGCGTCCGTGCCGGCGTGCGTGCATGCGGCAGAGCGCCGCACGAGGACGACGACGTGCGGCGCTCGGTGCCGGTCGGCTGGGGCCCCCGGTCAGGCATCGCCCTCACGATGCGGCACCACGGCGACCGGGCAGGCGGAGTGATGCAGCAGCCCGTGGGCGACCCGGCCGAGCTGGAGCCCGAGGTGCCCCTCCTTGCGCCGGGCGCCGACGATCAGCAGGTCCGCCCGATGCGACGCGTCCAGGAGCACGCGACGGGCGTGGCCCTCGACGGTGCGTCGGCGCACCTCGATGTCCGCCGGGACGTCACGCAGCGCCGTTTCCAGTTCCTCGGCCGCCCGCTCCTCGTGCAGGCGGTCGGGCTCACCGACCAGCAGCGGATGGTCGGTGGTCTCGTGCGCCGGGCACCGCCAGGCCCGTACGGCCTCCAGGGTCACCCCGCGTCGTCGGGCCTCGTCGGCGGCGAAGCGCACGGCCGCCGGCTCCTTCGGATCCTCGCCGACGCCCACGACGATGCGCCCGTGCACCGGCGGCGTCGCCTGATTGTCGTGGCTGCCGCGCAGCACGATCACCGGGCAGTCGGCGTGGGCGGCGACGGCCAGGCTGACGGAGCCGAGCAGCAACTCGGCGAGGCCGCCGCGGCCGCGGGTGCCGACGACGAGCGCGGAGGCCTTGCGTCCCTCACGCACCAGGGCGTACTCCGGCTCCTCGAGCACCACGTCGGTGGTCACCCGCAGGTCGGGATGCCGGGCACGGGCCCGCTCAGCGGCGGCGTCGACAATGTCCTGGGGCAACGGAAGCGCTGTCGGCCGGCCGATGTCCCGGGCGACGGCGCCACCCTCGTACCGGTCCCACAGGCAGGCGTACACCACCCGCAGCGCCACCCCGCGCAACACGGCCTCGTCGGACGCCCAGTCGACGGCGCGCAGACTCGGCTCGGAACCGTCCACGCCCACGACGAGGGGCCCGGTGCCCCCTCGTTCGGCCCTCGCGTTCATGGTCTCCTCCCTCAGGTGGTGCGTTCAGTCGTGCGCGACAACAGCGACAGGGGCAGTGGCGTGGTGCAGCACCGCGTGCGTGACGGGCCCGATGCGGGCCCCGAACGGGCTGCGGCGGATCCGACGGCCGACGACGACCAGCGATGCCTCATGGGCGGCCTCGATGACACGGCTCGCGGCACTGCCGGAGCGGGACTCCTCGATCACCTCGATGTCCGGGTACTTCTCCCGCCAGGGGCGCAGGACCTTCGCCAGAGTGGCGGCTTCCTGCCGTCCCAGTTCACCACCGAGCTCGGGGGCGGACGGCAGGGCAGAGACGTAGTACGTCGGCAGGGTCCAGGCGTGGACGGCCTTCAACGCGGTGCCACGGCGGGCCGCCTCCTCGAAGGCGAACGCGATCACCGTGTCGTCGGGGTGGTCGGTGTCGAGGCCGAGCACGACGGGCCGGTACGCGGCGGCCGACGGTGTACCCGAGGACTCCCTTTCGTACTCGCCGGCGGCTTGCTCTCCGGAGCGTACGAGGACGACGGGGGTGTCCGTGTGGGCGATCACGGGCATGCCCACGGACCCGACGAGGAACCCCCCGAGCCCGCTCAGTCCGCGTGAGCCGAGGACCAGCAACTCGGTGTCCTTGGCCACCTCGGGCAGCACGTCCATCGGGCGTCCGGGAATGGGCTCCACGGTCACCTCCACACCCGGGTGGCGCGAGCGGATCTTCGCAGCCACCTCGCCCGGTATCCGCTCGCTCCAATGCCTCTGCTTCTCGGCGCTCAGATGCACGGATTCCGCCACGGGCTCGGGGACGGGTTCCCAGACGTGCACCAGCCGCAGCGGCAGACCGCGCAACTTCGCCTCCCGGGCCGCCCACTCGGCGGCAGCACGGCTCTCGAGCGAGCCGTCGAGGCCCACGGTGATGGTGCGGGACATGACGTCCACCTCCTGAGTCGGGTTTCCGATTTCAGGGTGATGGCGGGAGCACGTCACAATGCAGAGGTCTCAGGTCCTCGTCAGGGGACCGATGGGCCCCATCGGCCAAGTCATCCCCGGCGTTGCCCTGCCCGCTGTGACTGTCACGAGCAGAGATCCCCCGTGTCACCGCCTGTGTCCGGAGATGGCACTCCGCGGCGTGAAGCCGCCGGCGGACGGCGCACCCAGGGGGCAGACCTCGCCGACGGTGTCGTCGAGGTTCGTGAGGCGGCCGGCCTTGTCGTAGGTGTACTTCCGCGCGGACCAGCCCTGGTGACTGGTCACCTGGCCGTGAACGGATTCGGTGACGGTGCCGGTGTAAACGGTGGTGCCGTCGCTGTCGCGGGTGCAGGCGCGTGTGGTGGTGGCGCCGGTGGGGTCCTCGGTGACGTTGGTGTAGCCGCCGGGGGTTTTTCGCTGGTGAGAGACCCGTTGGCGTCGTAGGCGGCAAAGAAGTCACCGGGCGGCTGCCTTCCCTGAGTCCGATCATGACCCTCGCCGCTCCCCGGCCCACCTAGGATGGGAAGGGTGACCGCAAGCGACATCGACAAGGCGGCCGCTGTGCTGCGCGCCGGCGGGCTGGTGGCCCTGCCGACCGAGACTGTCTACGGACTGGGCGCCAACGCCGAGGACCCCGCCGCCGTCTCACGCATCTTCCAGGTCAAGGGGCGTCCGCCCACCCACCCGCTGATCGTCCACATCGCCGACGCGGAACACCTGGACACGTGGGTGAAGGATGTACCTGCGGCGGCCCGCCTGCTGGCCGAGCACTTCTGGCCGGGACCGCTCACGCTGGTCCTGCGGCGCGGTGCCCGCGTGCCACTGGAAGCGACCGGCGGCCTGGAGACGGTCGCTGTGCGTGTGCCGGACCACCCGATCGCCCTCGCGCTGCTGAAGGCGTTCGGCGGCGGCATCACGGCCCCATCCGCCAACCGCTTCGGCTCCGTCAGCCCCACCACCGCGAACGACGTCCGTGCCGAGCTCGGCGACGCAATCGACTTCGTACTGGACGGCGGCCGCTGTGAGGTCGGCGTCGAGTCCACCATCGTCGACGTCACCGGCGAAACCCCGGCCATCCTGCGGCCCGGCGGGGTGACCCGCGAGGACCTCGAAGCAGTGCTGGGATACCCGCTCACTGTGCCGGCAACCAGTCACGTCCGGGTGCCGGGCCAGCATCCGTCCCATTACGCACCGCGTGCGCGGGTCGTCCTCGTCGAGCCCGAGAAGGTCGTCGCAGAAGCGGAACTCGCTTCCGACCTGGGGCACCAGGTCGGAGTCTTCCTCCCCGCCTCCTTCACCGGGGCGGCGGTGAAGGCGCACGCCGTGGTCGAGGTCCCCGCCTCGATGGCGGCCTACGCGCACGGCTTGTACGGGTTCCTGCGCGAACTCGACCAGCAGGGATGCGACCTCATCGTCACGTCCTTGCCGGCGGAGAAAGGGCTGGGCCTGGCGATCGCCAACCGGCTCCGCCGCGCCGCTGGACCTCGTACCACCGTGTGACCACCACCGATCGCCCACGGCCTGTCAGGCGGGGTGCCGTGCGCATGCCGCTCCACGTCGCAGACGACCGTTCTAAGGCCCTGACCCTCGCGACAGCCCGCCGCCCCGCTAGGTTGGCGCGGGCTGCGGGCTGGATTCGCGATCGATCCGGGTGAGCGGGGCGGTCAGGACGCGGTGGGAACCGCGACGTCGAGGCCGCGGGCTGCGACGAGCTGGGCGCTGCCGTCGGCCAGGCGGTAGGACAGGCCCACCACACCTAGGCGGCCGTCAGCCGCTCGCTCGGCCAGGACGTGGGAGCGTTCCAGCAGCAGGTCCACGGTGTGCTCGATGTGCTCGGCCAGGATCTCCTCGGCGCTCTCGCGGCCGGCTGCGCGGGCCGCCAGCACGCTCGGGGTCACCCGTTCGACGACGTCCCGGACAAAGCCGCCCGGCGTCTGCCCGTCCTGGAGGGCGGAGCAGGCCGCGGCGACGGCGCCGCACGAGTCGTGGCCGAGGACGACGACCAGCGGCGCGTTGAGGACGGCCGCGCCGAACTCGATGGAGCCGAGCACCTCCGTCCCGGCGACGTGACCGGCGGTGCGGACCACGAACAGGTCGCCCAGGCCGCGGTCGAAGATGATCTCGGCGGCGAGCCGGGAGTCGGAGCACCCGAACAGCACGGCGAACGGCTTCTGGGACGGTGCGGTCTCGGTGCGGCGGACGGCGTCTTGGTTCGGGTGCTCGGGAGTGCCGGCAACGAAGCGCTGGTTGCCGGCCATGAGCAGCTCGAAGGCGTCGCGGGGCGTCGGCGTCTGGATCTTCTCGGTCATACCGGCAGACTACGAGGCGGCACCAGCGGTCGCACCGCCTGGTCTCGCTGGCCGCAGCAGGCCGGAGCGGGATCGGTCAGGCCTGCTGTGGCCAACCGGCCCGGGCGATGTGCGGGTGCGGCCGGCCTTCCGGCGGGGCGCCCACCGATCCGGCCGCTGCGCGGTCATGATGAGGCATGACGCACGACCATCAGGAGTGGTGCGAGACCGACGTGCCCGGGCTGCACCTGCTGACCGGTGACGGGATCTGCGGGATGCGGCTGCTCGGATGGGAGGGAGTGCTGCCGCTGTCCGTGGTACGGCTGACGCTCGCCTCCCTGCGGAAGATCAGCGACGGCGAGGCGTGTCATCCGCCCACTCCGGACGGGAGCGCGACGGCAATGGCGGGCGCTGACATTGGTACGGCACAGGAGAGAACGTGGTTCGGGGCACCGTGAAGTGGTTCAACCGGGACCTCAAACCGTCCAATGTGCTGCTGTCCCCGGTGGGCCCGCGGGTCATCGACTTCGGCATCGCCCGCGCCCTGTGTCCTCTGACATCGAACCTGGACCAATTGCCACCGAAGTTGGACCGACTGCTGTCCCTATGCGAACAACTGACGGGTGATGGGCCTGCTCATCCTCCTGCCCCGGGCCGATACCGGACCCATGGCCGGCGTGCCCGAGGGGCGGGTGCGGGAACCGGCGCCGGGACGGCACCCTCTTGGAGCACCTCCCGCGCGATGGCCACGAGGGCCACGACCCGTTCCCAGAAAGGGGCGTAGCACTCGTTGAACCGCTGGATCGCGTCCGCTTCGCCCCCGATCATGTCCTCCAGCGCCTGGTAGTTGTCAGACGTCGAGCGCCGCAGCCGGTCGGCGGCCGCCGCGGCCTCCTGAGGCCCTTCCAGCTCCACCACTCGTACGAGGTGGCGCAGCGTCGCGTACGCGTCGCGCAACCGTAGCCGCAGGTCTTTGAGCGTGGCCGTGCGCGACTCGGGATCCGGGTCTGCGTGGGCGTCGTTGACCTTCCAGTACAGGTCGCCCATCTTCTGCGCCTGTTCGATGACGTCGGCGTAGGCGGTGCGCCGCGCGGTGCGCCGCTGATCCGCCCGCTGGACCGCCGCCGTCGTCTCAGCCTGAATCCTGGCGGCACGCGCCGTACCCTGGCTGGTCACCCAGCTCGCCACCACCGCGGTGCCCGCGGTCAGTACGCCCACCCACAGTGTGTTGTCGGCCATAGCGCCCATTCTCGGGCCGGGCCCGGATTTCGCGAAGGGCGCGACGGGGTCGGCAAGATCCGAAAGGGACGACCTGGACCGGCTCGCGTGACAACCCGGCACTCCGGCTGTTCGGTCCCGCTGGTGAGCAGTGCCATGGCCGTCGGCCCGGTCCGACTTCGTTGGCAATCAGTCCGACTTCGCTGTCAGAGGACACCCTGGACGGGCTGAGCGCTTCCGTGCAGCCCACGCAGATCACCGGCGCCCCCGGCTACATGGCGCCGGAAGTCCTGCGGGGCGAGGCGGTCACGCCTGCCACGGACGTGTTCGCCTGGGGTGCGTCATGGCCTACGCCGCTGTCGGGGCCCCGCCGTTCTCGGGCGAGGACGTCTTCGCCATCCGCCACCGGGTGCTGACCTAGCCCTCGCGGCTCGACGGGCTGGACGGGACGCTCGGGCAGATGGTCGAGTGGGCGCTGGACAAGGACCCCGGCCGTCGCGGCTCCGCTGCCGAACTGCTGGCGCAGCTCGTGGGTGAGGAGGCTGCTGATGCCGGGCGGGCCACCGAGGTGCTGCAGCGGGTATGGCAGGCCCCGCCCCTGGTGACGGCCGGCGCCGCCGCACAGCAGCAGTGGTGGCCGCCGCCATTGCGGTGTGCGCCACGCTCGCCAGAACCCTGCTGTGGCCCGAAGGCGACGATGGCCACGGGCCGGACAAGGATCCGACCAAGGTGCGCAGCGGACCGGCGAACCTCCACAGCGCCTACACAGCTTCGAGCTCGATACGGCCCCGCCCGTGGGAGCCGCACGCTGGATCGACGCCCGGGACGCCACCGCCGACCTGCGCCTGCTGAGCCGAGACGGCGGCGCCCTCGACCTCATGCCGGGCAAACCCAAGGTCCTGGCCCGCTGGTCCTCCGACAGGGAACCCACCGAGCAGTAGTGCCTGGAGGGTCTCACCCGCGAACCACTCGCGCGCGCCGAGAAGGTCGCTCGTGGCGACCTGTTCTGTCTGCAGACCAGCGACGGCCGCACTGCCCACATCCGCATCGCCAGCGTCCCCATGGGCGACGGAGAAATCCGTCTCAAAGCAACCGTGTGGGAAATGCCCGACTAGCCCGCGTCGAAGGTGAGTAGCTCCGGCTGCTGGCGCCCGCGAACCGGCCCTGGCCGCCGTCAACGATCGTCGTCCAGGGGGTCGGGCTGGGCCAGGCGCTCCGCCGTGTGCTCCAGCCCGACACTGTGGGAGCCCTTGACCAGGACGATGTCCCCGGGCTGGATCAGCTCGCCTGCCAGGGTGAGGGCGTGATCGCGATCGGGGGCGCGCATGACCTTCAGCTGTGGGTTGTCTTGCTGAGCGGCGTCGGCCATCGTCTGCGCGTCGTCGCCGCCGACCGCGATCAGCATGTGGATCCCAGCGGCGGCGGCGAGACGGCCGAGCTGGCGGTGCTCCTCGCCGCCGTCCGCGCCGAGTTCCTTCATCTCGCCCAGGACGGCGATGGTCCGGCGGCCGTCCGCCATGGACTGGAGGGCCGTGAAGGCCGCCTTCATCGAGTCGGGGTTCGCGTTGAACGCGTCGTTGATGATCCGCACGCCGTCGGGCCGGTCGGTGACCTCCATGCGTCCCGACGCCACCAGGACCGCGCGGGACAGCGCGGCCGCCGTCGTCTCCACGCCTGCGCCCAGCCCGATCGCGACGGCTGCCGCGGCGAGCGCGTTCGACACCTGGTGCGCCCCGTGAAGGGACAGCTCGACCCGCGCCTTGGTGCCGGCGGCGGCGAGGGTGAACGAGGCCCGGCCGGCGTCGACGGCGACATCCAGGGCTCGTACGCCGGCGTCGTTGTCGGCGCCGAAGGTCAGCACCTGGGCAGAGGTACGCGAGGCCATGGCGGCGACCAGCGGATCGTCGGCGTTGAGGACCGCCAGGCCGTCCGCCGGGAGAGCCTCAACGAGCTCGCCCTTGGCCTGGGCGATCTGATCGCGTCCGCCGAACGCGCCGATATGGGCAGTACCCACGTTGAGGACCAGGCCGACCGAAGGCGGGGCGATACGGGTGAGGTGGGTGATGTGGCCGATGCCGCGGGCGCCCATCTCCAGCACGAGGTAGCGCACGCCCTCATCCAGGTGGGTCACCGCCAGCGGCATGCCGATCTCGCCGTTGAACGACTTCACCGTCGCGATCGTCGGCCCGAGCTCGGGGAGGACCTGGGCGAGCAGGTCCTTGGTGCTGGTCTTGCCCGCCGAGCCGGTCAGCCCGATCACCATCGCCTCCGGCACGGCGGCCAGCACGGTGCGGGCCAGTGTGGCGAGCGCGTTCAGCACGTCCTCGACGAGCACGGCCGGGACGCCAACGGGACGGGTGGCGAGAACCGCCACCGCGCCGGCTTTCACCGCGTCCGCCGCGAAGGCGTGCCCGTCGGTGTGCTCACCGGGCAACGCAGCGAACAGACCACCGGGCTGGACCGTGCGTGAGTCGACCACTGCGGGCGCGGTCACCAGCACGGACGCATCCGGCACGTCGCACAGTCGGCCGCTGACGGCGGCAGCGACGGCTTCGAGCGAAAGAGGGATCACGACACGCACTTCCCAGCAGCAGAGCCCGCCCGGCACGGCGAAGCGCCCACCGGCTCGGTCCACCTGACCATAACGCCTCCAGGAGCCGGTACACATGAGGGCTCGCGGCAACCACCAGCAGCGATGAAGGAAAACGCGAGCAAGCGCTTCACCCGCACGGCCGCGTGACTTCATGGCTCAGGGCGGCGTTGGGACCTCTGACGCGTGCACCGGTGTGAGTCTTCACGCCCCTGCGCAGTCCGCGGCCCCGATTCCGCGCCCGGCATCGGGGCCGCGTCAGCTACCCATGGGCGGAGCACCCGATCTTCCCCGAGCGGTCGGGGCCCTCGCGCTGCCGGGCGCCGTTGCGTGCACACGTGGACAGTTGATGAACTGGTGGGGCTGCCGGACCGGTGGGCCCAACCACGGTGTGCCGGTCCGGCAGCCCGGGAGCGCAGGTGCCGTACGGCGTCGGCGGGCTCCTTGCGGGTGTGGTACGGGTGCCGGTGGGGACCGTGCCCGCACCGCGCGGTCAGCGTACGGGCCAGGGAAGTGGCGGGCGAGGACCGCCCACTCTTCGTCCGTCCGGCCCGGTACGGCCCGCGCTCTACCAGCGTGCGGCGAGTTCGGTGTGGATCGGCTCCAGTTCGGGGCGGGGAGCTGTTTCGCTGCCGCCACTGGTCGGCGCGAGTGGCATCATCGTCATGGCCATGCTGGTTCAACGCGGATGCGGCCATGCGGGTTACTCGCTGACGCGGTCGAGGTGACGGAGTTGTGGTTGAGCGTTCTACCGGTAGTTCGTTAAATCCAGAGGTAGAGGTCAATGCCGTATCCGGTGGTGACCGCGTCGATCAGTGCCTGGAGTTCGGAGGGCGGGTCGGTGTCCGTCCAGGCTCGCCACCATCGGTTGAGGGTGACGGCGGGGGTGAACCAGGAACGGACGGCCCGTAACGCCCTCGGCCAGCAGGGCTGTTGGGGCTGGTGGGGTATGGCTGGGCCCCCTCTCTGACCCCTCGTCGGGGCACGGGTCCGGCGCAGTGGCGTCCAGGGGTCCGGGTGGGGCGAACCACTGGTTCCAGCAGAAGGAGAAGGCGCAGTTGACCAGGGTCTGGTGGCGGCGGATGGTGCGGTCGGAGCGGACTTGGAAGTCGGTTCGGCCGAGTTCGCGTCCTTGATCTGTTTGTAGTTCTGCTCGATCCACGGCCGCAGGCCGTGGAGGCGGACGATCTCGGCGAGGCCGGCTGGCGGGTGCGGGCTGCTGGTGGCGTGGGGCGCGTCGGGGTGGGGAAGGTTGGTGGCCAGGTACCAGGTGGCCTTCTCCGGCAGGCCGGCCGGGTCGGTGGTGGCCACGACCAGCCGGCAGGGTGAGTCGGGGCCGTAGCCGCCCAGGCGGGCATCGGCGGCCCACCAGGTCTCGGTGTGCCCGTTGCGGAAGTGACGCTTAACGGGTGTCCAGTCGTCTGGATGTCTGGCATCGTGCCAGGCCAGGGCGTGGGCGGCTTCGATGGGGGTGTGCGGCTGGTCGGCCGGAGCCCAGGTGCCGCGGTGCGGTTTGAGGGCGACCACGTAGGCCAGGCCGGCCTCGCGCAGTGCGAGGTACCAGTCGTCGCTGACTCAAGTAGGCGCAGTCGGCGACCACCGCCCGGCAGCCGAAGCCCGCCTCCTTCCCGTGGGCCACGAGGGCTGCGGGAAGCTGCGGTTTCGTACGGAAGACCGGGTCGGAGCGGCCGCGGGCGAAGTGGTGGGCGGGGGGTGCAGGGAGCCGCGTGCAGCGGGTAGTACACGCGGCCGTCGGTCCACACCGTGGTCACCGTGACGATGCCGTTGTCGGTCTTACCCACCCGGCCCAGCCACTGCCGGCCCACGTGCGCGGTCGCCGTGCCGTCCTTGCGGTCCCCGGAATCGTCGATCACGATGACCCCGCCATCGTGCGGAGCTGTCGCCGGCTGCTCTAACAGCAGCTCAAGCCGCCGGTCGTTGATCAGCTCGGCCTCCCAGGGCGACTCGGACAGGAAGAACTGCAGCCGCTGCACCCCCGGCATCCCCGCACCCGCCACCGGCTCCGCCCCTGCCAGACAGGTGATCGTCTTGTTCCGCTCCCGCGGCGCCGGCAGCCCGGTCAGGTACTCACGAAAGCCCCGCCGCTGGGCCAGGCTGAAGAAAAGGTCGTCGAACCGGGCCGCGTACTCCTCCAACAGCCCCGGCGCGGGCGGACACGGGCGGCGAGCGGTCATCATCAGCCCTCAGCACAGCAGTTGACTTCTTCTCACCGACCTACGACCAACCCCACCTGCAGTCAACCCACACCATCACCGGATTTAACGAACTACCGGTAGTCAGCTCTCAACGTCTCGATCTCAGCGAGCGGCAACTGACTCTGCGGGTGTAACGGCCATCAAGCGGCAGGACGGGAGTTCCATAGAGCTCGCAACACGATCATGATCCGGCCTTCTTGAGGCGCCTCCAGCAAATGAGGCTGCAGCCCAACGAGACGAACGCATCGTGGAGTTCGAGGCGTCGTTCCCATCGGACGGCGAGGCGTTTGAACTGGTGGAGCAGGGCGAAGGTCTGCTCGACGACGTAGCGGAGTTTTCCCAGGCCCTTGATGTTCGGGGCACCCTTGTGGGAGATCACCGGCAGGATCCTGCGGTGCCGTAGCTGTCGGCGTACGGCCTTGGAGTCGTACGCCTTGTCGCCCAGGACGGCCTGGGGTCGCCGCCTGGGTCGGCCGGGCCGTCCCGCGATGGGCGGGATGCCGTCGACCAGGTCGAGGGTCTGGGTGATGTCGTTGACATTGGCGGCGGTCGTGATGACGTGCAGCGGGGTGCCCTTGCCGTCGCAGATCAAGTGGTGCTTGCTGCCCGTCTTCCGTCGGTCGACCGGCGACGGGCCGGTCGCAGCTCCCCCTTTTTCGCGCGGATGTGAGAGCCGTCCACGCACGCCCGGGACCAGTCGAGTTTGCTGGCCGCGTTCAGCTCGGCGAGCAGGAGGCGGTGCAGTTTCTCGAAGACACCAGCCTGCTGCCAACGATCCAGGCGCCGCCAGCAGGTCTGTCCGGAGCCGAAGCCCAGCTCCAGCGGCAGGAGTTGCCAGGCTATGTCGTTGTATAGGACATAGAGGATGCCCTGCAGACAGAGCCTGTCGGCCACTGGTCGCGGCCCCGGCGACCGCGTGGGCCAGGGCGGCAGCAGCGGTTCGATCAGCGTCCACAGTGCGTCGTCCACGATCCACGGCCGAGTACTCACACCACCACGAACGGCCGAACCGCCAGACCCGTCACGCCCGACCAGTACATTTCAGAAGGGCAGAGGCTCAGCGCTCATTGGGTCGGTGTATCCCAGGGACCACCGTCCGGGAATGGTCGCGCAGATCGCATCCAAGTCGGCACGGGTGCGGCCCCGGGCATGGAGCCAGCTGTGGGCACCCAGGCCGTCTTGCCGCAGCAGCTTGCCCGGTGCGGAGAACCAACGCACGGGAGAGTCCTCCGGTCCCGTCCACATCGGGTAGTCCGGCAGTGGGACGTGCTGAAAATACTCCGGCACCTTTCTGAGCAGGTCAGCAGGCAGTTCGCACGCGTTATACAGACGTCCCTCATCGCCGAACAGTGCCTCGCTCAGTACGAGTTCGACGCAGGCCAGGGACACTCGGTCCATGAACGGCACCCAGCCGTGCTGTGCCTGAACGAGCACCGGCGGATCTTCCTGGTCAAGGTCGGCAAGGCGCACGCCCCACAAGGCACACCCCTGGTTCTCACTGCGGAACACGAGAACACCACCGCACTCGTCGTGCACAAACATCTCGTGCGGCAGCAGCAGAGGGTCCTGGTTGCTGACCAAGTCGGGTCGGGCCCCTACGAGCGCATAGAACTCACGCAGCGAGGCCGGCAGCGAACAACCGAACGTCGCCTCGGCCCGCGCCAGCTCCGCCGTAAGAGAGTCGACGTCGACCAACGGCTCACCCCAACCGGCAGCAAAGCTGCGGATGAACGCCCAGGCCCGGTCCCGTTTGCAGACCCCGCCGTCCAGAGACTGCGCCACGTCGAAGCTGCCACTCATGCCACGAACATACCGGAGGCTCATGCCGCAACATCAAGATGCCCTGAGGCTGTCGACCAAGATCGTGTTACGAGCTCAAACCGGAGGGCAGCCCCGACAGGCTTTGCTGCGGCCTCAGGCCGCGTCCCACAGGCCAGCGTCCAGGATGCGGGCGGCCTTGGTGATGCTCCCCGGCATCAGATGCCGGTAGGTGCGATACGTCTCCTCGATCGACTTGTGGCCCATCCATTCCGCCACGTCGGTGATCGGTATCCCGTTCCCGAGCGCGTTCGAGGCGAAGTAGTGTCGGAAGCCGTACATGCCGACACCGTCCTTTGCAGGCAGGTCCTTGAAGAGCTTCTGCACACGGCGGCGTTCCATCGGCTCCGTGTAGTAGCCGCTCGGACCGCGCAGCAGATAGCCCTCCTTCGTGGTGCCGCGCTGCTCCTCGTACCGCTCCATCGCCTCCCGCACCGAGCGCGGCAGAGGAACCTCCCGGAACTCCCCCGCCCTGCGATGCTTCAGCTTCGCCGGCCTGTGCGTGTTGGAATGGATCTGCTCATGCACCCGGTAGACGTCATCCGCCACAACGTTGTTGACGTTCACTGCCCGGGCTTCCCCGTTCCGCAAGCCGCAGCCCACCATCATGACGATCTCAAGCGCGAGATCTTCGTCAGCGGCTGCCAGGGCCTTCTTCACGTAGGCGAGAGACGGGATGACCACCTTTTCGCGGACGTATTCCGGTTCCTGGACTCCCCTCACAGGGTCGTCCGCCATAGCACCCTTGCCATACGCGTCCCGGAGGATCGCCTTGAGGACGCGGAAGATGTTCACCTGGTTTCCGCGCCCCACCCCGTCCGTCTCCAATTCGTCCAGGAAGCGCTCGACCACGATGGGCGTAACCGAGTTCAGTTTCCGCGACCCGAGACGAGGGATGATGTGCACGTTGATGGAGCTGTCCACGTGCCATCCCGTCGAGTACTCCGTCATCTTGCGCTGCCGAGGCCGCCACTGCTTCGCGTATTCCATGATCGTCTGCTGACCGAGTTCTCGGCGAACCTCGGCGACGGATGGTGCCGTGGTCTTCTTCTCCGCGTAGATCTGAGTAAGACGCTCGATCGCGTCGTCTTGCGTGTCGTAGCCGGCTTCTTCACGTTGCTTGCCGAGAGCGTCCCGGAACCGAATCGTGTACGGGTGCGGGCAGCGGGTCGGCCTGGAACAACCGCACTCCTTGAAGAACGACCCCATCCCACGAGCAAGCTGTCGAGCCACGCATCAAGCCTTCCGAGCAGAGCGATGAGCGGCGCAGGAGGCCCCTGCCGTAGGCGCAGGTCAGCATGCCGGACACCGTCCGGCCTAATGCTGACCGTTTGCTGACCTGGAGGCGGCAACCAGGGCTCTGACCTGCGGAAACACCCAAACGCTAGATCTTGGACTTGAACAGAGTACGCAGCACTTTGGACTCCTGGAAGACGGCTCCCTGCCTGCTTTGTGCAGGTCAAGGGCGGCATTCACTCTACACGGGCACGCGTCGGAGTCGAGGGTCGTGAGGCACATCGTTTCACTTTGGGGAGAAGGCTCCCCGCCTGCACTTCCGCGCGAACCAGGCTGTTGTGACGCGGCCGACCAGGCGTCTGCCCGGACAGCCGTCCAGGAACATGCAGGGACTGATACTGATCAGATGCCGACATACCTGACGCCGCATCAGGTCAAGTGATCGCCAAAACGGTCGACGGGTGGCAACTCATCCGCCGTCTCTGGACCGGCACGGCATCGACCGGGCCACCTGCGAGGAGAACGTACGGCGGCTGAGGCAGAGGACCTTCACGGCACGCAGGACGGGGACCTCAAGAAGGTCCGCAACTTACAGAAGCTCATGCTGCGAAGCCGCAGCAACACGCTGATCGGCGTGAAGCGGGTGACGCAGCAGAGCAGTGGCCGCATGACCGCCGGCATCGACGGGGAACGGGCCCTCACGCCGAAGGAGAGAGGGCTGTTGGCGACTGAGATCCATCGGTCGTCGAAGCCGTGGAAGGCCAGGCCGGTCAAGCGAGTGTTCATCCCGAAGAGCAATGAGCCCGCGCCGTCCTGAAAATTGCAGGTCATAGGCTCTGGCGTGGGCAGTAGCTGGTGGGCTCGGGCTGGTCGAAGCCGAGATCGTCAGCACGTGATCGTCCGGCACGGGCGAGGTCGGGCGTTGATGGACCCGCACATCGACGTCCCCTGGATCCTGCAGGTCGCCGCCGCCACCGGCGTGATGTACCTCGAGGCCGCCGGGATCACCGTCAAACCCGCCCGCGAGGACGCCCTCGCCCTCAAGGACCTGCTCCTGGACCCGGCCCGCACCGCCGGGAAGATCGCCGCCCTGCTGCGCAGTTGGCCCGCCGCCACCTGACGCGGCTCTCCCCGCGGCGGCACGCTACCTGCCACTCGGGTGTGGAAGCATGCCATCCATGTCCACCGATCCCATAGACGCGGCCGCTGTGGCACACACGGCCCGCCTCGTTGCCACGGTCCCCGCCCCCCTCGGTGCCGTAGACGCCGACGCTCCGCGCATCCAGTACGGGCCCGGTCACAGGCTGCTCGTCCAGCGCGGGGACGACGAGCTCGCCATGGTCGGGCTCGGCCCGACAGGTCAGGAGCACGGCGCCGAGTTCCGCTTCCCCGCCCCCTGGCCTCGGCCCTTCGGCGATGTCACCGTCTCTCCCACGGGCGGCCTCGCCGTGTTCAGCGGCGTGCACGCCGTACGGGCCGTGGACCGGACGGGCAAGGTTCACTGGGAGCTCCCGCACGGGTGCTGGTCCGCCGCCAAGTGCACGGCGGCCCATGCCTCGTTCGAGGAGTACGCGGACGACCCGCGGCATCGGCACGCAGACCGCGGTTCCGCCGCGTTCAGCCCGGACGGCAAGCTGGTGTGGGCCCATGTGCGGCACGCACAGGACTGGCCGCACGAGGAGTGGCTGGTCCTTGACGCCGCCGACGGGTCGGTGCTCGGCCGGACCAGAACCTCGACCGTGGGTTCGGCGTCCGCGCACTTCCCGCATCCCGACGGCTCGTACATGGGACTGACCGTCGGTGAGGGGCATGAGGACTCCCCTTCCCTGTGGGGGCATTGGGACGGTACGGACCTGAGCTTCGAACGCATCGAAGGGGTACTGCTGCAGGACGTCAGCCCGTCCGGTGGCCACTTCCTGTGCACGGATCCCGGCCAGTGGGCGCTGTATCTGCACGAGTCCCCCGGCGCGCAGGAGACCGGACGCCTCAACGCCAGGGATGTCGTGCCACCCGCGCCGGGTGAGGACATGGCGCGCTGGGATTACGAGGGCGCCTACCCCTACGAGGACGGTGCCGTCGTCAGCACCGATGGGCACACCACCGAGCCCCGTCACTGGCTCGTGGACCCGGGCACACTCGCCCTGCGCGGACGGATCGTCTACTCCCTGCCGGTCCCGGGCAGCCCGTTGCCGGCCGGGCCCGGCCTGTGGGCCACCCTCGCCGAGGACCGCACGGCCGTGCACCTGTGGAGTCTGACCGACGCGAGCTGAGCGCGTCCCGCGACGCGAACGCCCGGCCGGGGAAGCTCCCCGGCCGGGCGTCCTGCTTGCGTGTCCGGCGGCGCCACTGGAGGTGGCGCCGGTGTCTCCTAGCGCCTCAAGCGCCAGAACGTCCGGAAGTCGGTCTTGTCGGACGCTCCGCCGAACACCTCACCGTCGAGCTTCATCTTGCTCTGTTCGACGAGCGGTGCGCAGATGTCGGAGCACACGTTCTTCGACGTGCCGCCGTACAGCACCTCGTAGTCCGGGTTCTCCTCGAGCCACCTGAACACCGATTCCTCAGCGTGCTCGTAGGCGGGATTGCCCTTCTTGGTCACACGTCCGGGCACCAGGTTGCCGGGCACGAACGACTGGCCGTCGGAGAGGTTCAGAAGGTCGCCCTTCTGACCGGAGCTCATGCCCACCTTCTCGACGATGTCCTTGGTGCCCTTCTTCCGGACCCCGATGACCGCGACGGTCACCATGGACTCCTTGAAGAAGTGGAGCTGACCGGCGAGTTCCTGGGCGCGCTGCTGCGCCCTGACCGCCTCGTCCTTGTAGCCACAGTTGTGGACCAGGACCGCGGCGGTACCCGACCCCACGTAGTACGTGTGGACGCCCTCGACCGACAGGTTGTAGACCCTGGCCGAGCGGTGGGCGGTGTCGACCGCACTGATCTGGACCCAGGTACCGGCCGAGGTCTGCAGCCACATACCGGACTTGAGGTCCTTGGCCGGGACCCACGTGCCGAAGTCCGGCAGCCAGTACAGGTGCGCGGCCGTCGAGGTCAGCTTGAGCGCCTTGCCCTTGCCGCCGGAGTCGACGGTCAGGGTGACGAGCTCCTTGGCGCCCTCGTGATCACGCGTCTCGGTGACCTCCCGGGCCCGGGTGTCCCCGGTCTCCGGGTCGGTGGCCACGACCAGGTCGCCGACCTCCAGCTTCTCGATGGCCCGGGTGGTGCCGTCCGCGAGGACGACCTGGGTGCCCGGCAGGAAGCTGTTCACCTTGCAGGCGGGTGCCTGCGGACTGTCCGGCGACTTCGTCGTCGGGGCGTCCACGCCGTCCGCCTTGCGGGCGTCGCTCGCGGCGTTCGCCGCGTCACCGGCGTTGTCCACCGCCTTGCGCGCGTCGTTGGCGGAGTCCACCGCCTCGACGCCCTTCTCGACGTAGCGGCCGGCCTTGACGGCGGTGGCCGCGTACCCCGCGAGCGGGATCGCCGAGGTCAACGACAGCGCGGCGTCGACATAGTTGCCCTCGGCCGCGTACCAGATGCCGTTGGCGACGTCGGCGACCTCGCCGACGACGGGGACCAGGCCGACCACGTCGAGCGTGGCATGGCCGATGTCCGAGAGCGACAGACCGAACAGGTGCCCGTCGAGCTCGACGAAGCTGATCGGGTTGCCGCCGGCGAACGCGTACCGGTTGCCGGTGAACGGGTCGGTGGCCAGGGACATGTCGGCCAGGGCGCCGCTGTACGAGTCCCGGGTGAGGAAGCGGTTCAGCCCCGGGTCGTAGTTGCGGAAGCCCATGTCGTACGTGCCCGAGGCACCGTCCCAGCGCGAGGAGTTGAAGCGGAACGAGTTGTAGTCGCTCTTGCCCTCGGTGCCACTGCCCGGCTTGTCCGCACCGGTCATCTGGGACGAGTCGTCCGAACCGTAGGCCGTGTAGCCGTACGTGGAGCGGGTCTTGCCGTCCTCCTTCGTGATCGCCTCGACGTCGCCGCGCGGACTCGTGACGTACTGCGAGACCTCCTTGCTGCCGTCGTCCTTGTGCTTGATCTGCGTGGCGCGCTGACCACCGGCTATGTATTGGTAGTCCTTGTCCGCCTTGCCGTCGACCGTCTCGCGCACGAGCGTCTTGTCCATGGCGAGGTAGGTGAACGCCGTGGTCTTGCCCTGGTCGCCCGAGGTGGTCTGGGAGACCGTCCGGTCGAACGGGTCGTAGACGTACGAGGTGGTCACCGCGGTGGCGCCCACGCCCTGCCGGACCTTCGCCTCACGGTCGAAGCCGTCGTAGTAGTGCTTCTCGACGGTCTGACCGCCGGTGCTGACGGTGTCGAGCCGGCCCAGCGGGTCGTAGTTGTAGGTGGACGTGACCCCGCCCGAACTCGCCGACAACAGGCGGTTGCGGTCGTAGCGCTGGGTGGTGGTGACGTTGTCCACCGTCTGCTCGATGATGTTGCTGTTGCGGTCGTAGCGGTAGGACTCGGTGGACGCGTCGTCGCCGCTCTTGGTGACCTTGGTGATGCGGTCCTGCGGGTCGTAGTCGAAGGTGTACGTGTTGTTGATGTAGGCCGAGTTGTCATCGGCGTTCATCAGCTTCAGGACGTCCTTGGAGCGGTGCCCGTTGGGCGAGTACTCCAGGTCGTGCTGCGACACCACGGTGCCGCCCGAGGTCTTCTCGAGCGACTGCTCCACCGACCCGTCGGGGTAGTAGCGCATGTCGAGCGTGTTGCCGTTGGGCTTGGTCTGCTTCAGGAGCTGGCCGCGCCCGGTGTAGGTCATCGTGGTGATCTGCTGATCGCCCGCGGTGGGCGAATCGGCGTTGGTCACCTTCTTGACCATGTCGCGCTCGTCGTACTCGATCTTCGTCCAGGTCAGATCGTGCGTGGACGTGACGGGGTTGCCGTTCTCGTCGTAGGTCAGCGAGGTGGTGTTCTTCACCGTGCCGCCCGCGAGCTCCTCCACCTTGGTGATGTGGTTGAGGCCGTCGTACGAGATCTTGTACGTGTCGATCTTCGCGCCCGGCGAGAGGTCACGGACCTCGGCCATGTTGCCGTTCGCGTTGTAGCTGTAGGTGAAGTCCTTCTTCTCGTCGTCCGTCTCACCGGAGTTCGAGCGGACCAGCTTCACCGCGTCCGCGAGCACCGTGCCATTGGCGGCGTCGGTCAGCGTGACCTTCTGCGGACCGTCCTCCACGAAGGCGTAGGACCCGAGCGAGACCCACGCGCCGGTGTTCGCGGTCTGGTCGACGGTTCTTGTGGTGCTGCCGCCGTCGTGGTCGACCTTGAACTTGGCGTCCGAGGCGGCACCCGTCATTTTCGGGTAGCGGACGAACACCTCGTAGGTGCCGTTCCGCGGGATGTTCAACTGCCAGGACAGCGACGAGGTGCCGGTGCCCGCGGGGTGCGAGTACGTGTCGTAGCCGTACTGCTGTTCGGCCTGCGTCCGCGACCAGTTGCCCTGGGTCGCGGTGTTGTTGAAGTCCGAGCTGTCCACCAGGACGACCTGGTTGCCGACCGGCACACCGTCGTCCGAGTGGGCCTTCTTGTTGCCCGACGGGTAGTAGTCCCAGGTCATGGTGCGCTGCTGGGAGCCGCCCGCCGAGGTCAGCGTGTTCTTCGTCTGCTGGCCGAGCTTGTTGTACTCGTAGGCCGTGGTGATGTCCCACGGGTCCTTGGCCGTACGTGTCCAGCCGTTGTCGAAGTACGTGTAATCGGTGACGTTGCGAACCGTCTGGCCCTCCGACGGGGGAGCCGAGACCGACCGCAGGTTGCCGACGGAGTCGTACTCGTAGAACACCGAGTCCGGTGAGGAGTAGAGCACTTCGTCCTTGTCGTAGGGCGAGCGCTCCTCCTTGACCCGGTTCAGCTCGTCGTAGACCGTCTCCGACATGAAGTCCGCGTCGTCGTCACCGGTGGCGACACCGCGCGGGGTGATGGTCTTCGTACGGTTGCCGACCTGGTCGTACGCGTACTTGGTCGTGCGGTAGGTGATGTTGCCGGAGGCGTCCTCCTTGACCGGCACCTTGGACTCCACGAGCGCGCCGCGTTCGTCGTACGTCGCGAGCGACTCGTTGCCCTCCGCGTCGGTCTGCGCGATCTGGAGGCCGTCCTTGTCGTAGCGGACCGAGGTGGCCCACTCCAGGGCGTCGACCGTGCGCTTGACCCGGTGGTTCAGGTCGTATTCGTAGCGCGTGGTGTAGTCGTCGGCGTTCGCGGTGGCGTTCTTGCGCGCGTCCACGACCTTGACGACGTTGCCGACGTTGTCGTACTCCACCGTCGCCCTGTTGCCCTCGGCGTCCACCATCTCGATCGGCTGGTAGATCGCGTCGAACGTGGTGGTGGCGGTGTAGTCGCCCTCGGTCGCCGTCAGGTTGCCCTGTGCGCCGGTACCGGAGACGAGGTTGCCGACCTTGTCGTAGACGGAGGTGGACTTGCGCACCGGACCGCCGGGCTCGTCGGACGGCTTGACCGACTCGATCCGCTGGTCCGCCTTGTCGAACACCGCCGTGGTCTCCGTCCCGTTGGGGGCGAAGGCCTTGGTGATGTTGTCGTTGGCGTCATAGACCGGCTCCGGCGTGACGATGAACTCGCCTGCCTTCTGGTCCTTGGGCTCGCGCTTCTCCAGCGGCCTGCCGAACACGTCATAGGTCTGGGTGACCTCGGCGCCCTGGGCGTTGGTCACCTTGGTGACGTTGCCTCGCACGTCGTAGACGAAGTGCGAGGGGTGACCGGCCGCGTCCGTGATGGTCTTCGGGTAGCCGGCCGGCGCGAACTCGCCGTACTGCGTGGCGTGCCCGTTGGCGTCGGTCTCCTTGATGACCTGGCCCAGCGCGTCGTACTCCGTGCGCGAGGTGTAGTCGCCCTCGGCGGCGGATGCGACGCCCTTGGGGTCGGTGACCGAGGTCAGGTTGCCCTTGGTGTCATAGCCGAACCGGTAGGTGCGGCCCTCCGGGGACTTCTTCTCGAAGAGGTCCGCGATATGGCCGTCGAGCCCGTAGGAGTACGTGAGGGTCTGCGCCGCGGTGCCGTTCTTGTTGGCCTCGGCGTCCTTCATCTCCAGCGGATAGCCGGTGGTGGTGTCGTACTTCCACGTGGTGACCGCGCCGTTGGCCTCCTCCAGGCGCGTCACATTGTTGTCGGCGTCCCAGGCCGTCTTGGTGGTCTCGGACTTCGCGTTGGTCATCTGGGTGGCGCGGCCGTACCCGTCGAGCACGTACTGCGTGTCGTGGTTCTCGGCGTCCGTCACCTTGGTGTTGACGACCGAGCCCGCCGTGCCGTCCGGATCGGTGTACACATAGCCGGTGGTCCCGCCCAGGCGGTCCGTCAGCGTCTGCGTGTTCCAGTGGAACTTCGGGTCATCGCCCTCGCTCGGGTAGTAGTAGTCCAGCGAGGTGGAGTTGCCGCGCGGGTCGGTGACCTTGACCAGCTTGGCGTTCTTGTTGCCCTGCTCCATGTCGTAGGTGAAGCGGAACACCTTGGGCTGCGCGCTGCCCGTACCGTCGGTGAGGGTGGTGAGCAGGCCCTGGTCGGAGTACTCGAAGGTGACCTTCCGGCCCGAGATGTCGGTCATCGACTTGACGTGGTCGATGATCTTCGGGCTGTTGGTGTCGGCCTTCGTGTAGTACTCGACCGTGAGCGACTGACGCGCGGCCGGGTCCTCGATGTAGGTGAGGAACTTGACCGGCTTGTTGTTCGACTTGCGCTCGGCGTACGTGTACGTCTGCGTGTTGCCGTTCTTGTCGACGATCGACGTCAGGTAGCCATCGCAGTCGAAGAAGAACTGGGTGCGGTCCGGTCGGGTCAGCGACCAGGCCTTCGGGTCGCCGTCCTTGTCCGGGGTGCAGTCCACGCCGGTGCCCTGCCGCAGCAGGTAGTGCACGCCCGCCGGTGCCAGCCACGTCCCGTCCGCCTGCTTGCGGAAGACGTGGGCGGTGCCGTCACCGTCGGGGAGGGTGACCTCGGTCGGGTTCGGGTTGGGGTGGAAGTCCAGCGCGGCGCCCAGGCGCAGCGGCATCGCGGCCTGGGCCGACCAGCCGTGGCCGAGGACCGTGTCGGAGGTGTCCTGGGAGTTGTACGCGAACCGGGCAAAGGTGGTGACGCCGCGGCCCGGGTTGGAGAACGCGTTGTACTGCCAGACGCTGTTGCCCGCGTACAGGTTCGTCATCAGCGACGAGCCCGCGCCGGTGTTCTTGCCCGCGTAGGAGTAGAACTTCTCCAGGCCGAGCTGGTTGGAGGTCGGGTCCTCGGTGCGGACGTTCTGCGCCAGCGGGGCGATGCCGTCGCTGTCGGACAGCCAGGTGCCGGTCGTGGTGTTCTTCAGGCCCCACTTCAGCACGTAGTCCAGGCGCTTGTTGCCGGAGTCCGAGTTGATCGGGGCCTTCAGCTTGGCCGGCACGGTGACCGAGTCGCCGGGCAGGACCTCGTCCGGCAGCGTTGTCTGAAGCTGGTTGCCGCCGGTGGTGGCGTCGGTGCCGTCCGGGAGCGACCAGGTGTAGGAGAGCGCGTGGTCGCCCGCCGCCCAGATGCCGGTGGTGGTGTTGGTGAGGGTGACGTCGACGGTGTACTCGTCACCCGGGATCATCCGGGACGGCGTGTACGGGGCGTGGTACGTCGCCTCCGTCGACTTCGTCAGGTACGTGACGACCAGCTGCGGGCGCAGCTGGGGTTCCTCGGCCTCGGAGGAGAGGAACAGCGTCCGCTCGCGCGGGCCGGCCGTCGACTCGTCGCGCAGCCTGACCGCCACGCCGTGGTTGCCGGCGGGGTCCGAGATCCAGCTCTGTGCCAGCGAGGTGATGTACCACGACTGCTGTGCCGGGTCGTTGGTGACCGTGCCGACCGTGTCGGAGACGGCGGCGTCCATGTCACCACCGGCCGTCGTCCACGACGTGGTGGCGTCCGCCTTCGTCCAGGACGCGGTCGCCTCGTCGAAGTCACGGGTCAGGGCGCGAGCTTCGTAGACCGCGCCGTTCGAGTCGGTCGTGGTCTGGAAGCCCCACATGTTCAGCTGCGCCTCGAGGACCCGGGCGTTGCTCGGGATCTCGCTGACGCCGGGGAACTTCAGCGCGGCACGGGTGGTGCCGTACGTGGCCGAGTTGTTGCCCACCGACAGCCACGGATGGACGACCCCCGCGTCGGTGAGCGTGTCGTGACCGGTGGACGGCTCCGCCGAGGAGAGCGTGGTGTCGCTCTGCCCGGACTGCAGCACCACCGTGGTGCGGCCGGCCTTCGGCAGACGCACCAGCTCCGTGGCGGACGGGAGGACCTGCCCGTTCGCGGTCTTCACCGCGACCATGTAGTAGTACGCGTCGCCGAACTCCTCGGCGGAGTCGGCCGGGGTGGGCCGGGCCGAGGTGTCCGTGTACGCGCGCGTGTCCCTGGCGACGGGGGAGACCAGGGTCTGCGAGGACGGCTTGAAGTGCTGGAAGACGCTGCGGTGGACCTGGTACTCGACGATGTCGTCGCTCGGCGAGGTCGACGGGTCGGTGTACGCGGGCCAGTTCAGCTCGGCACCGGTGGAGTGGATGACCTTCGGCGGGTTGACGTCGACGCCCTGGTTGCCCCAGGTGAGGACCAGCTTCGGGTAGTTGGCGACCTCGCCCTTGTAGGCGTACTCGGCGGCCTCGTAGCGCGGGCCGCCCTTGGGGGCGTTCGCGGACTCGTCGGCGGCCTTCACCACGAAGCCGTGGTTGTCGTACGTGCCGTCGAGCCACTGCTGGACGGTCCTGGTCACCGGGAAGGAGTGCCAGGTGTTGACCGCCTGCGGCTGCTTGGTGACGACACCGCCCTTGGTGAAGCGCACGGCGTCCGCGAGGACGGCCGTGGAGGTCGAGGCGGGGCCGTCGCCGAGCACGACCCGGCCGGTGGTGCCGGCCGTGAACGGGTGCTTGCCCAGCGGCTTCCAGACGCCCTCGGTGCCCGCCCGCTGGTCGACCCGGTACGTCTTGCTGCCGCCGTCGTACGCCACCGTGTAGGGCGCGTCGGCGGCGCGGTCGGAGGCCGGGACGTAGTGCACGTCGACCTGGTACTCGCCGTCCTCCGGGAGGCTCGGCTGCCAGGTGTACGTGTCACCCGCCGTGGCGTCCTTGTTGTACCGGTAGTCCTGCCCGATCGCGTACTGGGTGTACGCGGTGTTCCCCGAGGTGGGCCAGGCGCCCTGGGCGGCTGTGGTGCCGGAGTCGCCGTCGTCGACGAGGACCGACGTGCCGGACAGCTCCCCGGTGATGTCCTTGGCGCTGTTCCAGGTCGCGCCCGTCTCGGTCCAGGCCGTGGTGGCCCGGTGCGCCTCCAGCTGGACCTCGGTGGCGCCGGTGGTGTGCGTCTGGTCGTAGTACAGCTTCAGTTCGGCCGAATCCAGCTGCGTGCCGACGGGTATGCCGGACAGCCCGAACCTCAGCAGCGCACGTGACGTGCCGGTGCTGGTGTTGCCGACCGAAAGGCGCCAGAGGTCCGCGTAGTTGGCGCTGGGGTCGTCCGAGGAGATCATCGCGTCCGCGGACTGCGTCGGAGTCGGCGCGATCGTGACGGTCGGGTCGACCGTCACCGGGTACTGGCGCTCCGGCGCCGCCAGCCACTCGGCGTCCGGCTTCAGGCTGATGCCGTACGAGCCCTCCTTGCCGGACAGCACCTGGCGGACGGCGTCGGTGCCGGTGGTGCCGTACGCGGAGCCGGCGTCCTTCTTCGCGTCCGTCATGAACGGCGCGGGAATCACCAGCGCGGGAGCGCCGACGGGGGAGTTCTCGCCGTACAGCGAGATGGTGCCGTTCTTCTCCGACTTCGCGGTCAGGCCGCCCGTGGTGAGCGTGAACTCGAAGGAGGGGGTGCCCTTCGGACGCTCGTTGAGGACGATGTCCTCCTTCACGCTGCCGTTGCCGACCGTGTAGGAGAGATCGATCCCCTGGCCCAGGGCGTCCTGGTAGGTGACCTTGTTGCCGTCGACCGCCGGGGTCAGCTTCGCGGCACCCGCGTCCTTGAGGCCGATGGCGACCCAGTGGCCCTCGTCGAGCTCGAAACGGACCAGCTCACCGGGGCGCGAGCCGAAGTAGGTGCGGGCGAGGTTGGTGGTGTTCGCCTTCTCGAAGCCCTTGCGGTCGGTGCCGGTGACCGCGGTGTCGATCGGCTTCCACTCGGAGTCCTCGCCCTTGCCCGTCTCGTAGGCGGTGGCCATGGCCGAGACCTCGGACTGGACCCGCCCGTCCGACATGCGCCAGTGACGGGAGTACGGCGTCCGCCGGTCCGTCAGCTCCTTGACGCGCTTGGCCTTTGGCGTGTCCTTCGCCTTGGCGAGCTTGTCACTGGCCGGGACATCGGTGTCGGGGAGCTCCGGCGGATCAGCGGGTTCGGTGTCCCCGTCGGCGAAGAGACCGCGGAGGCTGTCGGCGAGTCGTCCCGTGTCGGGTGGTGCCGCGAATGCCGGTGTCACCGGTGCGACGGTCGCGAGGACCGCCAGCGCCGCACTCGAGGCCAAGAGCCTTACGGCCCGTGGTCTGTGCATCGGTTTCCCTTCGAAGGAACCAAGGACCATCTGCCGGATGGCAGTTGGCAGCCGAGAGTCCTAACAAAGAACACCCTGTCCATGTCAAGCGCACAGACGATCTACGCAACTCGCCTAAAAGCTATGACAGTTGCCGTCTGAACTGCTGCTTTCCCTCTTCTTCACGGGACCTTCCCGCGCGTGACGCGTTGAGATCAGGCCAACCCTGACCGGGGACCAGGATCGGTTGACAGGGGCCTCCTCACCCCTTTTGGATCGGGCGGGGCCCGTCCGGGCCTGCGGCCGAGGGGAGTTTGGATGAGCAGCGAGACGCGCGAGGCTGGGCCCTCCACGTCCACCGTCGAGCACGCGGGGGCGGACGCGGACGCTCCCGGAGCGACCGGGACGGCCGACGCCGGGAGCGACGGACAGGGCGGGACTCCCCCGGTCGACACCGAGGACGGCGGACACAAGACCCGCTCCAACCGCCCCGTGCTGATCGCGGCCGTCGGCTTCCTCGTACTCTGTCTCGGCGTCGCGCTGTTCGGTGTGGTGCGTGGCGGCGACGAGGACAAGGCCGAGCCCGGGATCCCCACCGCGCCGGTGACGTACGAGGTGACCGGCGAGGGGACCGTCGACCTCAGCTACCAGGGCGGGAGCGAGCAGGGCACGGCGGAGACCGTCTCCGGCGCCCGACTGCCCTGGAGGAAGACGGTCGAGGTGCCTCTCGGTCAGAACCCTGTCATCAGCATCACTCTGGGCGAGCAGGGCGGTCAGGTCCGCTGCGCGGTCGCCGTGCGCGGGCGGCACATGCAGAGCGCCACGGCCAGCGGTGGGTTCGGCCGGGCGACCTGCTCGACGCCCCTGCCCGCGCCGGAGCCCGAGGCGTCCAACTGACCTCTTGCCACTCCTGCAGGCATATACGCAGGTCAAAGCGCCAGTCCCCGACCCTGGGCGAAGGGTCTGACGGCTCGGCCGGGGCTGGAGTTGGCAGCGGCGAAGATCGATTGGTCGGCCGCGCGGCGAGGTGCCCGCCATGAAGGCGAGTTCCTTTCCGCACCGCCTCCCGCCGAACCGGACATGACGGTTTCCCGATCATCCGGCTCTCCGGTGACTACCGCGTGAGTGACCTGGCAGGTCGTTCTGAGCGGATGCGGTCCTCGACGCCCCCGTATCGCGGGGGTGCGGGAATCCGTTCTGACCGCGTTGAAGGTCTCGCGGACTGCGTATCGCTTGAGGCATCGGGTGATCTCACGGTGGGCCTTGCCCTCCTGGGTGCGGCGTTCGCAGTACGCCTGGGCACGCGGGTCGTGGCGTAGGCGGATGAACATGATGCCGTGCGGGGCCCCGTTCGCCTGCCGGTCGCCGCCGTGGTTGAAGCCGGCGCGTGCTCCGCCGGCCCGACGAATGCTCGATGGGGCTGACTCCGCACAGGGCGGTGAAGGACGCCTCGGAGTTCAGCCGTTCCGGATTGTCTCCCATGGTGATCAGGAGAGTGACGGCGCTGTCAGGACCGATGCCCACCGGTTCGAGCAGCTGTGGGGCATGACACTCGACAAGCCGGGTCGGGTGTCGGTTCAGCTCGTTGGTCTGCGCGGTGAGCTGTTCGATGCGCTCGGCGATCATGCGCGACCTACCGAGAGTTCGCGACTGTCGCCAAGCCGGCTGCGTTCCGCACTCAAGCGCGCCGGCCGTGTCCGCGGCATTGAGGAGGAGGCTGACCGCCTGCGCGGTGTCCTGCGCGCCGAGTACGCTCACCAGCCCGCGGCTCGAGGACGCCCTCGGCAAGCAGCTTCTCGCTTTGCTGAAGCAGTTGATGCCGGCCTTCGCGAGCATCCGGATGCCGAGATACCCCTGAGCTTCCCGGGCCTCGGCGTCCAGCTCGCGGCACGTGTTCTCGCCGAGACCGGCGACGACCGCAACCGCTTCGCCGACGCCCGCGGCCTGAAGGCCTGAGCCGGATCCGCACCGATCCCCCGGGGCGCAGGCCCACTACCGCCACCGGCGGGAGATCGGCGACTGGCACGCACAAGCTCAGCGGCACCTGTTCGACCGCCTGCTCGGACAGCCGTTCCATCGCCTCCGGAGGCGAGTCCTCTTCGAGGGAGAACGTGCCTTCACTCCGCCCGCGCCCTCATCATCGGCAGTTGCTTCCGGGGGTTCTTGAAACGACCGGGAATACTCCTCTCCCCGCTTGATCAAATCCTCGAGCGCATTGGGAGGTTCGGCGACCGGCAGACCCGGTGGCGCCGCGTCAGGCCTTGGCAGCAGGCATGCCGCTGGTTACGACGATCACGGCCACGTCGCCGGTCTTGGTGCGGCCTAGCCAGACGACGCCGCCCGACTCTGCCGTGAACGTGACCAGATCGGCTTGGTGCGACTCGTCGGTGATCCGCTCGCACCAGCCGGGCAGCTGTTCGGAGTTGCGCGGCACGGGCTCGCCGTCCACATACGTGCGAAACGGCGCGGTCAAGGCCGTCCACGCGTCGGCGTCGGCGAAGCAGCCCACATTGGCGTCGGAGTAAAAGCGGATCTGCTCGCCCGGCTGAAGCCGGTCGATGTCGTCGTCGACACCCAGGCCCATCTCCCACCCGGCCACGGGGTCGTCACTGATGCACAAGCGGGTCGCGGCGCACTCAACGCCGTCGAAGTGCTCCCCGAAGAATTCGTACGGCCCCGCCGTCCACGCGATCTCCACCCGGTAGGTGCCCGGGGGAATCCGCACCGCCAGCTCCCGTGGGGGCTTCGTCGGCAGTCCTCGCTTGTACTCCCAGACTTCGTCGTCATGCCACGGCGCGTCCACGACGAGACGGCCGCTGGGTACGCGAATGGTGGTCACCTCTTCAATCCCCGTGACCACGATGGGCGTTGTCGGGTCGTCGTACACCGTCCCCAGGTGCTCCCCGGGCGTGAACGCCGTCTCCAGGTACCAGGTGGCCTCCGGCCCGGCCACCAGCCGGGCGTCCCCGATCCACTCCATGTCTCATCCCTCCGTCGCCACCCCGCCGGGCGGTCAACCGAAAAGGTACGTGAGCCCGGTGACATCGGCAGTTCGCCCATCGGACCACGGAAGGTGACCGTGATCAGGTCAGCTCGCCGTGGTGCCGCCACTGCGTCCGATGCCGCCTGGCAGGTGGCGGAGGTAGGCAGCCGGACCGCAGGTCAGCGCGGGCCGGCCCGGGGAATCAAGCTGAGCGACTCTGCGGTCCGAGCAGAGGGTGGGGAGATTCGAACGTGCTCCGACCACAGCCGGATGACTTCGTCCGAACCGGCGCCCGACCTGACCTGGACGGGCTGACATGGAGTCGGCTTCTCGCCCACTCGTGACCGGCGTTGAGAGACAGCCCGTGGTGCGCCTCACCAGCAGTCCTTCGATGGCCGTCGCGCGAACGGCCGCGAAGCCGTCGTGCTCGGCGCCACGGGAGTCAACTCTTGCGTACGTGCGGGGACTGCTTACTCCGTTCAAGCACAAGAGCGGCTGGGCACTGGTCGAGGAGGCCAGGCATGGTGGCCCGGACCGTTTCATCGGAAGCTGGACCGGAATGAGTGGGCCCCGGCGGAGTCCTGGACGATGTCCGCGCCCCAGTCCGGGAAAGACGCACTTCTCATACCTGCTTCGGGTTCGTTCCCGATAGGCCCTGTCGAGAGCGGCCAAGGCCGCTTCGATGTCCGTGGTACCGGCGAAGAGAGCTTCGACCTGGGCGAAATGCGTCTGCTGGACGGCGGAGTCCGGCCAGCGCTGGTCCATGAAAGGAATGGTGGTGCCGGCCTTCTGCCGCTCCGCGACCTCCCCGATCGCGGGGTCGACGGTGAAGGAGGCGTTCGGGAGGGCGGGCAGGGTGGAGCCGGAGCGGTTGTACAGGTTCTGTCCGCGAGCGGATCCCAGGAAGTCGATGAAAGCGAGGGCCTCCTTGCGATGCGGGGTGTCGGGGTTGAGGCCATGGGCGGCCGAGACGGCACCCGGCATCCGCGTGTCGCCGGGGTCGTCGTTGGCGGGCAGTGCGGTCATGCGCGGTGTCAGGTCGGGGCAGCGGCGCGTAGTTCGGACAGCGCGCTCGCGACCCGGACGGCCCCCACCGCCCGGCCCGTGGCCACCTGGTCGAGAGTCTCCTCGTACGTCGTGTCCAGTGGGTCGGCGTCGAAACAGCCGCGGTCGTCCATCTCCATGTACTTGCGCAGGGCGGTTCTCCAGCCGGAGCCGGCGAAGGTTTCCTTGCCGAGTTCCATGTTCTGGTCGAAGTCCGGTTCGTCGGCGTAGACGGTGGTCGCGACCAGGGCGTAGGTGATGAGCTGGGTGACCCAGGGGGTGGCGTCGCCCGAGGCGAGGAGGACCTTGTCGTGGTCGACGGTGCCGTTCGTGCCCGGGTAGGTGGCGGGGGTGGTGCCGGAGCCCTGGGTGGCGTCGGTGGGGAAGGTCACCGGGAGGCGGCCGGCCGGGTCGCTGTCGCCGAAGAGGACGACGGCAATCGCGGTACCTGCACCCCGGCCCGCGTACCACGCCTGCACCACGGCCTCCACGTCGTTCAGCCATGAGGTGGCTACGGGGCCGTCGGTCGGCATGGCGTCGGGCGCCCTGCTCATCGCCCCCTGGGCCGACCGGATCGGCCGACGGCCGGTCATCCCGGCCGGTCCGACCGTCGCCGCCGCGGACATGTCGCTGTCCTCGGCCAGTCAGAACTGGCAGCAGCCGGGGGCACTCCGCCTTCTCACAGGCGTCGGTATCGGCGCCGTCCTCGCCTGCGGCAACGTCATCGCCGGTGAGTTCGCCTCCCGCCGCCGGCGCGGTCCGGCCGTCAGTCTCGACTCCACCGGGTACGCCGTGGGCGCGACGATCGGCGGCATCTCCTCGGTCGCCCTCATCGACCGCTACGGGTGGCGCTCGGTGTTCCTGGCCGGCGGACTCGCCACCCTGGCCGTCGTCCCCCTCGCCTTCCGTCTCCTGCCGGAATCACTCGGCTTCCTCCTCAGCAGGAGACCCGCCGACGCCCTGAGCCGTGTCAACGAACTGGCACGCCGCATGGGACAGCCGGACCTGCCCGCGCTCCCGGACGGGGAACCGGCGATGCTCACCTCCACGGGCGGATTCCGCCGCCTCCTGGCACCGGACCCGCGCAGCCCCACCCTGGTGCTGTGGGGCGCCTTCTTCCTCGTCATGGCGGCCTTCTGCTTCGTCACGAGCTGGACGCCGACCCTGCTGGTGCAGGCCGGTACGTCCGCGACGCAGAGCCTGACCGGCGGGACACTGCTCAACCTGGGCGGCGTCTTCGGCACCGTGCTCCTGGGCGCACTGGCCGCACGGTACGCGCTCGGCAGTGTCCCGCGTACGTATCTTTTCGTGTCCGCGGCACTCGTCGTGGCCTTCGCGTCGTCCACCGGCACACTCGTCCTGGCCTTCTGCATCGGCGCCGTCATCGGAGTCGCGGTCAACGGCTGCGTCGCCGGCCTCCACGCCCTGACGCCGGGCGTCTACCCGGCGCCGCTGCGGGCCACGGGTGTGGGAGCGGCGATCAGTGCCGGCCGCGTGGGTGCCATCATCGCGCCCACCGCGGCGGGCCGGCTGCTGGACGCGGGCTGGACACCGCTGGTCCTGTACGTCACGACGGGTGCGGTGTTCTGCGCGGCCGGCTTGCTTCTGCTGGCCGTGCGTGGGAAACAGCCGACGGTGAAGGCCGCGCGCGGCACCGAGCCGACACCGACACCCCTATGACGCGGAGGTGAGGGAAACCAGCCTGACCTGGTGGAAGACCAGCGGGCGGCATACCACTCGAGGCTTCGGACGCTCTCGCGTCGGGTCCCGCCCTCCTGGGCGCGGCGTTCGTGGTACGCCCGGAGGTGCGGGGCGTGGTGCTCGACGAGCCGGGTCAGGCGTTGGTTCAGCTCGTCGAGCTGTTCGATGCGCTCGGCGAACATGCGCAACGTCATGTGAGTGGTCCGGGCCACCGCGCGTGCATGCCGTGGCCCGCCCCTCGGTCCGCAGCCCCGTCGCCGCGGCGGTGCCCGGCACGAGGCGCTGCGATGCCTTGGGCCTCTCAGGTCGAATCGCGGACCACGAGCCGGCACGGGACCGTGTGCACGCCGGACTTCGGCTCGGAGTCGATGGCGTCCAGCAGCCTCAGGGCTGCCTGCCTGCCGATCTCGGCGAGATCGGTGTCGATCGTGGTGAGGGGCGGCCTGCTGGCCAGGGCCATGGTGTCCCAGTTGTCGTAACCGACGACGGCGACCTGGCGGGGGACATCCACTCCGGTCTCGCGCAAGGTGTCCGTCACGCCCCGGGCGATCTGGTCGTTGCCGCAGAAGAAGGCGTCCGTGTCGGGCGCGGTGCGCAGGACCGCCTCGACGGCGCGCCGCCCCCACGCCTCGCTCCACTCGCCGAAGTGCACCCGGCCCGTGGACAGTTCGAGACCGGCCGCCTCCAGCAGTTCACCGGTGTGCCGGGCCCGGTTCTGTGCGGCGGCGTGATGGGCCGGCCCTGTGATGTGCGCGATGCGGGTACGGCCGGTCGCCAGCAGGTGCTCGACGGCCAGGGTCACTCCGCTGAGTTCGTCGGAGACGACGGAGATGTCCTCCGGGTCGGTGGAGGGCGACAGGGCGTAGACGGTCGGGATGGGCTCCACGCCCTTCAGCGGCGGGCGGGGGTCGGTGCGCCGACCGGTCACGATGATGCCGTCGACCCGGCGGTCCACGAGGTTGCGCAGGTGGTGCTGTTCACGGATGCCGTCACCGCGGGTGTCGCACAGCAGCACGGAGATCTTGCCCGCGCCGAGGGCGTCCTCCGCCCCCAGCAGCACCGGTGTGCTGAACCTGCCGATGCCGTCCGTGGTCATCAGGCCGACCGTCCAGCTGCGGCCCGTGTGCAGGCTCTGCGCCTGCGGGTTGGGCCGGAAGCCGAGCGCCACGACGGCGTCCAGGACCCGCTGGCGGGTCTCGGGCCGCATCCGGCCGCTGCCGCTCAGGGCCTTCGACGCCGTCCCGACGCTTACGCCCGCGAGCTTGGCGACGTCCGCGAGCCGTGCCCTCCCGGCCGGTGGGGAATCTGCTTCAGCGGACACGCGCAAACCTTTTCCTTTCTGATGTGTGGCACAGCATCCTGACACGGGCATGCCTCCCTGGCCAGTCCCCCGTGAATCTCCACGATACTCGCCGCACGCCCCTTGACTCTGCCGCAAGGGCTTCCTAGGTTGCCGCTAGGAAAACGATTGCTCAATTTTGCCCGGGACAGGTCGAGACGGTCGCCGGGCACTGCCGACTCAGCCCGCGACAGCCCGTCAGCCCCTCAGCCCGTCTCCGGGACGCCGTGCACCCCGAGCATGCCGGAGATCCTTTCCTCACTACTTTTCCGGAGAGCCATGCCCAGCCCTGGTCGTGCCGCACCCCCGTCCCGCCCTTCCGAACGGGCCGCAGTCCCCGCCGGCCCGGTCCGTCCCGGTCCGGGCGCCAGGGCCCTGCTCACCCCCGCCGCCGTCCAGGTCCGCGCAGGTTTCTGGCACACCCGCCGTCAGGTGAACGCCGGCACCTCGATCCCGCAAGGTCCTGCCCTGCTGGAGTCGGCGGGCAACCTGAGCAACCTCCGGATCGTGGCGGGCCTGGCGGACGGTGAGTTCCGGGGCGCCTACCCGTTCGTGGACTCGGACGTCTACAAGTGGCTGGAGGCCGCTTCCTGGCAGCTCGCCCGGCCCGGCCCCGCGGACGACGGCCGGCTCGCGGACGGCGTGGAGCGCATCGTCTCCCTCGTCGCCGAGGCCCAGCAGCCCGACGGCTACCTGAACACCTGGTTCCAGCTGCTCAAAGGCGGCGAGCGCTACAAGGACCTGCGCTGGGGCCACGAGCTGTACTGCGCCGGACACCTGATCCAGGCGGCCGTGGCCCACCACCGGAGCACCGGACGTCCCGAACTCCTGGATGTGGCCGTGAAGTTCGCGGACCACATCGACTCCGTCTTCGGTCCGCCCGGCAGCGGCAGACCCATCGACGGCGTCGACGGCCACCCCGAGATCGAGACCGCCCTGGTCGAGCTGTACCGCGAGACCGGCGAACGCCGTTACCTCGACCTCGCCGGATACTTCGTCGACCGCTTCGGCCACGGCCTGCTCGGTGGTGAGGCGTACTGCCAGGACCGCGTCCCGGTCCGTGAGGCCACCGACGTGGAAGGCCACGCCGTGCGCCAGCTCTACCTGCTGGCCGCCGTCACCGACCTGGCGACGGAAACAGGCGACGAGGAACTGCGCGCCGCCGCGCAGCGGCTGTGGGACGCCATGACCCGCACCAAGACCCATCTCACCGGCGGACTGGGCGCCCACCACGACGAGGAGGACTTCGGCGATCCCTACGAGCTGCCGAACGAGCGCGCCTACTGCGAGACCTGCGCCGCCATCGCCTCCGTCCAGTGGAGCTGGCGGATGGCCCTGCTCACGGGTGAGGCCCGCTACTCCGACCTCGTCGAGCGCACTCTCTACAACGGCTTCCTGGCCGGTGTCTCGCTGGACGGCGAGCGCTGGCTGTACGTCAACCCGCTCCAGGTCCGCGACGGCCACACCGACACCGGCGGGGACCAGTCCGCCCGCCGCACGCGATGGTTCCGCTGCGCCTGCTGCCCGCCGAACGTGATGCGGCTGCTCGCCTCCCTGGAGCACTACCTCGCCTCCAGCGACGACCGCGGCCTGCAGATCCACCAGTACGTCACCGGAAGCTACGCCGGCGAGGTCCAGGGCGCCCCGGTCCTGGTGCGCGCCGAGACCGACTATCCGTGGCAGGACACGATCGCCCTCACCGTCGAACAGACGCCGACCGACCGGCCCTGGACCCTTTCACTGCGCATCCCGCAGTGGTGCACCGAGTACCGCGTGCGCTGCGGGAACGTGGTCCGCGACGCGACCGACGCACCCGCCGCCGACGGCTGGCTGCGTCTGGAACGCACGTGGTCCCCCGGTGACCGAGTGGTCCTCGAACTCGCCCTGGAAGCCCGTCTGACGGTGGCCGACCCGCGCGTGGACGCCGTCCGGGGCTGCGCCGCGATCGAGCGCGGACCTCTCGTGTACTGCCTGGAAGGAGTCGACCACCCCGGTGGCGGTCTGGACGACATCGTCCTCGACACCACCCGGCCCCTCGCCGTCAAACACCGCCCCGACCTGCTCGGCGGCGTCACCACGGTCGTGGCCGCGGGCCGGCGCCGGACCATCGGCGACCCGGGCTGGTGGCCGTACGCGAACGCCGGCGGTGCCGACCCCGGCTACAGCGACGAACCGGTCGAACTCACCGCCGTTCCCTACTACGCGTGGGCCAACCGTCAGGACAGCTCCATGCGCGTGTGGATCCCCACGCTCTGAACCACCTGCGGTTCCCACCTGACGCTTCCGCGTCTCCGGACTCAGCACGTCGCGCCTTCGCCATCTGCCAGTTCCGCCTCCAAGACAACGAGGTCACCGTGAGAAACCCCCGCCGCCTTCCGATCACCGCCGTCGCCGTCGCCGTCGTCGCGGCGCTCGGCACCGTCGCCGCCTGCGGAGGCGGCGCCGGCTCCTCCGACGCCGAATCCGGCGGCGCCGGGAAGACCTACACGTTCTGGGACCCGTATCCCCAGTTCGATGCCTCCTCCCAGTGGGGGAAGCTCGTCGAGCAGTGCGGTACCGAGGCCGGCGTCGAGGTCAAGCGCACCGCGTACGACACCACGGACCTCGGCAACAAGGCCCTGCTCGCCGCGCAGCAGGGCAACGCCCCGGACGTCATGCTGGTGGACAACCCGGTCGTGTCGACGCTGGTGGAGGCGGGGATCCTCAACAAGGTCACCGACGTCGGCCTGGAGACCGGGGCGGTCCAGGAGAACATCCTGGGCGCCGGCACCATCGGCGGAGCCGCCTACGGCACTCCGATCGGCGCCAACACCCTCGCGCTCTACTACAACAAGGAGGTCCTGGACGCGGCCGGTGTCGACCCGGCCTCCGTCAAGGACTGGGACTCGCTGACCACGGCGCTGAAGAAGGTCAAGGACAAGGGCAGGAAGGGCATCACCTTCTCCGCCATCAACACCGAGGAGGGCAGCTTCCAGTTCCTGCCGTGGTTCTGGGGCGCCGGCGGCGACCTGACCGAGCTGGACTCCCCGGAGGGTGAGGCCGCACTGTCCCTGTGGGAGCAGTGGGTCGACAGCGGGTACGCGCCGAAGAGCGTCCTGCAGAACACCCAGACCACCAGCTGGCAGGAGTTCGCCACCGGTGACTACGCGTTCGCCGAGAACGGCACCTGGCAGCTCGGCAACGCGGAGAAGGCCGGCTTCGAGTACGGCGTCATCAGCATCCCGGGCCGGGACGGCGGCTCGGCGCCCGTGCCGACCGGCGGCGAGTTCGTCACCGTCCCCGTGCAGGAGGACACGGCGCGCTACGAGACCAGCAGCAAGATCGTCACCTGTCTGACCAGCTCCGACAACCTGCTGAAGACGGACACCACCCTGTCGTACGTCGCGCCGACCGAGGAGGTGCAGAAGCAGCAGGTCGAGGCCGACGCCGAGCTGGAGCCGTGGGTCACCGCGGTGGCCGCGGCCCGCGGCCGCACCAGTGACGGACTCGGCACCAAGTACCCGGTCATCTCCGAACCGATGTGGATGGCCGTGCAGAGCGCCCTCTCCGGCGGCCAGAGCCCGAAGGACGCACTGTCGGAGGCGCAGGAGGCCGCGGGCAAGGGCCAGCGCTGACACCGACAGGCCGCACGGCAACGCCTCCGGGGCACCGTCTCACGTGACCACGGTGCCCCGGCCGGCCCCGTACCCAGGAGACCGCATGACCATCACCCGCGCCGACCGCCCCCACCGCTGGCCCAGAACCGGGACGCCCACCCCCGGCCACGTGACGACCGGTTCGGCACAACAGCGGCGGCAGCGCCGCACGAGCCGGCTCACCGCACTGGCCTTCCTCGCACCGCTGGCGCTCTACCTCGCCGCGTTCTACCTGTATCCCCTGTACCGCAACCTCGACCTGAGCCTGCGCGACTACACCGTCAGGTCGTTCGTCTCCGGTGACGCCCCGTTCTCCGGACTGGACAACTTCCGTACCATCCTGGACGACCCGACCTTCGGGCCGGCGCTCACGCACACCATGGTCTTCACCCTCGCGTCGATCGCCTGCCAGTACACGGCGGGCCTCGCCCTCGCGGTCTTCTTCAACCGCGGGTTCCGGCTGTCCGGCACCCTGCGGGCGCTGTTCCTGATCCCGTGGCTGCTGCCGCTGATCGTGTCGGCGTCGACCTGGTCCTGGATGTTCAACAGCGAGTCGGGCGTGATCAACTACGCGCTGAGCCTGGTGGGTGTCGGTCCGGTCGACTGGCTCGCCTCTCCGGACTGGTCGCTGGCCTCGGTCATCATCGCCAACATCTGGATCGGCATCCCGTTCAACCTGGTCATCCTCTACAGCGGCCTGCAGAACATCCCCGCCGAGCTGTACGAGGCCGCCGCCCTCGACGGGGCGAGCGCCTGGCAGCAGTTCCGGCGCATCACCTTCCCCCTGCTGCGTCCGGTCTCGGCGATCACCCTGCTGCTGGGACTCGTCTACACCCTCAAGGTGTTCGACCTGATCTGGATCATGACCAAGGGAGGTCCGGGCGACTCCTCGTCCACCCTGGCCACCTGGTCGTACCAGCTCGGATTCGGCACCCTGATGCCGAAGTTCGGTGCCGGCGCGGCGGTGGGCAACATCCTCATCCTGATCGCCCTCGTCTTCGGCCTGCTCTACATCCGCGTCCAGAGGAAGCAGGAAGCATGACCGCCCGCCGCTCCCGCCCGCGCACCGTCATCGGCCTCCTGCTCACCGCCGTGATGCTCTTCCCGGTGTACTGGATGGTCAACGTCTCCCTCACCCCGCAGCGCGACATGCGCAAGTCACCGCCCGACCTGCTGCCGCTGCACCCCACCTTCGAGGGCTATCGCGCCGTCCTCGACGACCAGCTGCCCTACCTCGGCACCAGCCTGCTCATCGGTCTCGGCACGGTCGCGCTCACCCTCGTCCTGGCCGCCCCGGCCGGCTTCGCGCTGGCCAAGCTGCGCCCCCCGGGCGGCGGGGTGCTCGGCCTCGCCCTGCTGATCGCGCAGATGATCCCCGGCATCGTCATGGCGATGGGCTTCTACGGCGTCTTCCTCGACCTCGGGCTGCTCAACTCGTGGTGGGGGCTGATCATCGCCGACTCGACCATCGCCGTCCCGTTCGGCGTGATGATCTTCACCGCGTTCATGTCGGGCCTGCCCGGTGAGCTCCTCGCCGCCGCCCGCGTCGACGGAGCCGGCACCTGGCGCACCTTCCGGTCGGTCGTGCTGCCCGTCAGCCGCAACGCCGTCGTCACGGTCTCGCTCTTCAGCTTCCTGTGGGCCTGGTCCGACTTCGTCTTCGCGAGCACGCTCGACGGCGGCGGTGAGATGCGCCCGATCACCCTCGGCATCTACCAGTACATCGGCAACAACAACCAGGAGTGGAACGCCATCATGGCCACCGCGGTCGTCGCGTCCGTGCCCGCCGCGGTCCTGCTCGTCCTGGCGCAGCGCTATGTGGCGGCGGGCGTGACCGCGGGGGCGGTCAAGGACTGATACCCGTACTGTCGCCCGCTGCGCCGCTCACGCGGGCCATCTCCCGGGTCCGCCCCCCGTGACCGGCCGCGGGGCCGCTTGACGACGGACCGGCGACGTCCCACGCCGGGTGACCGCGCGGCCCCGCGGTCACCCGGCAGACCGATGTGCCCGGACGGCTGCCAGAATCAGCGCATGCAGTCTGGGCGTTCGACGACTCTGTCCGAAGTGGCTCGCCGCGCCGGGGTGTCACTGACGACGGCCTCCAAAGCGATCAACGGCCAGGCCCGCGTCTCCGACGAGGCACGTGCCCGGGTGCTCAAGGCCGCCCGCGAACTCGCGTACACGCCCAACCGGATCGCGCGCAGCCTGATGAGCGGACGTACCGGCACGGTCGGGCTGGTCGTGGCGGACAGCGACGCGCAGCGCTTCGTGCTGCCCATCCTGCTGGGCGCGGAGGAGGCGCTCAGCGAGATCGACCTGAGCATGATCGTCAGCGATGCGCGGGGCGACCGGGCCAGACTGCGGCGGATCGTCGAGCGCTTCGCGGAGCGGCAGGTCGACGGCGTCCTCGTCGTCGGCGACAACAACACCCCGACCACGAGGGTCGGACGGCTCCTGGAGCAGCCGGTGGTCTACGTCTACGGGGAGACCGACGGCGCCGCGGACGTCGTCCACGTCCCGGACGACCAGGGCGGGGCCCGTGAGATCACCGAGCACGTCCTGGCCGGCGGCCGGCGCCGGATCGCCGTCATCACCGGTCCCGACCAGGCGCGGGCGGTCCGGGAACGCGGCCGGGGCATCGCGGCCGCCCTGCGTGCGGCCGGGCTGACCCTCGCGCACGAGGTGCTGCACGGGCAGTGGTCCCAGCGGTCCGGCAGGGTGCTCGCCGAACGGCTGCTCGCGCAGAGTCCCGGTGTGGACGCGATCGTCTGCGGTTCCGACCAGATCGCCACGGGTGTCGCCGAGGCACTGCGCGGCGCCGGCCTGCGGGTTCCGCAGGACGTCGCGATCACGGGCTTCGACAACTGGCCCATCTTCGCCCTGGAGAGCGACCCGCCGCTCACCACGGTCGACATGAACCTGCACACCCTGGGAGCCGCGGCTGTCCGCGACCTCTTCGACATGATCGACGGCAGGCCGGTCGGCGGCGGCGTCCGGCTGCACCGGTGTGCGGTCCTGGTCAGGGACTCCACCGCGACCGCGTCGGCCGGGTCCTGATCGACCGATTGAGGAAGCGCTTCCTCAACTCCCGAAAAATTTTTGGCAATTCACCTCACCCGACCTGTTGACGCGACTCGGACGCCGGGTGAAGCATCGGCGCAACACAGCGCTTCCGCAACGCGACTTCCAGCATGCTCCTCCGTGAGCCCGCGTCATGCACAGCTGCGTCCCACACCCCTTTCCCCTCCGGGGTGGGACGCGCCCTGGTGAGGAAGCGCTTCCTCACATCGGCCCCCACCCGAAAGGCCCGCCATGTTCTGGCCACGCCGCCGGACGTCGTCCGGCACCTCCCACGAGTCCGCTCCGACCACCGGCAGATCCTCCCGTCTGCGCCGCGCCGTCGCCCACGCCACCGTCGGGATCGCCGTCATCGCCGCCGGCAGCGTGGTGGCAGCCCCCGCCCACGCGGCCGGCAACACCCTCACCGTGAACGTGGGCACGACCGTCCGCCCGGTCACCCACGTCGCCGCGGGCGGCCTCTACGGCGTCGACGACGGAGCCACCGCACCCTCACTGAGCCGGCTCTACCCCCTGCGCCTGAACACCCTCACGCAGCCCCCGCCCGGCAACCAGCAGCTCGGCAACGGCGCCACCACCCCGTGCTGCGACGGACTCGACGTCGCGGACAAGGTCACCTCCGCCGGCGGTCAGCAGTACCTGCGGCTCTCCGACATCTTCAGTGCCTTCCCCTACAACTGGGTCAGCTGGGCGGACTGGGAGTCCAAACTCACCACCATGATCCAGGAGCGGATGGCGGCCACCACGACCACCAACATCGCCGGCTACGAGATCTGGAACGAGCCGGACTGGACCTGGGAGGGCAGGCTCGACGACACCGAGGGCTCCTTCCACGACATGTGGACCCGCAGCTACGAGATCATCCGCGCCATCGACACCAAGACGCCCATCGCGGGTCCCGGCACCGCCGGGTACGACCACGACTGGATGTACGCCTTCATGAGGCACGCCAGGGACACCGGCACCCTGCCCGACGTCATGGTGTGGCACCAGCTCGGCACCAACAGCGGCTGGCAGACCGTCCAGGCCAACGTCGACGACTTCCGGGCCGTCGAGACCTCCCTCGGCCTGTCGCACCGCCCCGTCTCCATCAACGAGTACGGCTCGCCCAGCCAGGTCGACCAGCCCAGCGTGGCCGTGCACTACATGGCCGAGTTCGAGCGCGCGGGCGTGCACGACGCCGAGCGGGCCTACTGGTACGAGGCCGGCACGATGAACGGCCTGCTCCACAACGACCGGCCCACGGCGTCCTACTGGGCCTACAAGTGGTACGGCGACCAGTCCGGCAACATCGTCGAGACCGTGCCGCAGTCCTGGCTCGACGGCGTGGCCTCCTACGACGCCGGCCGCAAGCAGGTCAACGTCGTCTTCGGCGGCGACAGCGGCAACAACACGGTGAAGATCAACGGCGTCGGCGCACTCGGCTCCCAGGTGAACGTGACGCTGTCCCGGACCAACGACACCGGCCGCCACACCAACCAGTCCGCACCGGTCACCGTCTCCACCCAGACGTACACCGTGGCCTCCGACGGCAGCATCACCGTCCCCGTCAACGGCATGAACGCGGTCATGGCGTACCAGTTGCTGGTCACCCCCACCTCCGGCACGCCCACCTGGCAGCAGACGTACGAGGCGGAGAACGCCACCGTCGTCAACGCCAACACCCACAGCTCCAGCTCCGCGTCGAACGGCGGCTACGTCGGGCAGATCGACAACTCCGCCGACATGCGCGACCAGAGCTTCGTCGACTTCCTCGTGTACGTGCCGAGCGCGCGCACCTACTCGATGGGCATCAAGTACGCCAACGCCACCGGCGCCAACGCCACACACGGACTCGCGTACAACGGCGGCGCCTGGTCCACCGTCACCTACCCGCCGACGAGCTCCGGCTGGGGCAAGCCCACCGGGACCGCCACCGTGAACGTCAACCTGCGCGCGGGCTACAACATGATCCGGCTGGCCAAGGGATCCCCGGGCTTCGCGGGCGGCACCGGTTACGCCGAACTGGACAGCATCACCCTCCAGTGACCCCGGCCGCCCGGCCACGTCCGTGAAGCGCCTCCCCACCGGTCACGAACCGGCGGGGAGGCGCTTCCCGCGCCTTCCCGCCGGCAATCACAGGGATGACTCAGGTCACACAAGGGGGTCCCGAGGTTTCTGACATCCGACGCCGCGCCCCGGGTCCCCCGTACAAGGGCGCGCCCGCGCCCCCGGAACGCGACGGCTCTCCCCCGAGGGCGGTCACGTTCCACCGGCAACGAAGGAATCGAACAACATGAGCCATCGCGCACGCCGGTCACCGAAGAGGAGGACGGTCATCACCGTCTCGTCCTTGGCTGTCGTCGGCGGGGTCACGGCCGCGCAGGACCGTTCCCCGCAGCACCGTTCCGAAGCCCGGCACCACGCGGACGAGAAGGACGACTCTCAGCACGACCGCGGGCCGAAGCGGCACCGCCCCTCCGCCTCGCCCTCGGTGAGCGCTTCCGCGTCCGCCGGGTCGAGCGCGGCGCCCTCCGCGCCGGCGAGCACACCGGCGGCCACCGCCTCCTCCGCCCCGGCGGCCGCGCCGAGCCCGAAGAAGTGCGGCACCGGCACTTTCGCGACGGAGGCCGTGAAGGACGGTTCGGCCTGGACCGCCCGGCGCGGCGACACCGTCACCTACACCGGTGACGACATGGCCGCGGCCATCACCTCGGCCATGGCGAGCCTCGGCGCTCGACCACTCACCACGCGTCAGCTGCCCGGCGGCCTCCATCCACCACAGCGACAGCACCTCCCGGTCCTCGTCCTCCAGCCACCGGCCGGCCTCCACCGCCTCACGGCGCTGCCCGCTGAGATCCAGCCGCAGGATCGTGACGTCCGCGAAGTCCGCCTGCGGGTCGTACTCCTGGGTCAGTTCCTCGGGCAGTACCGGGCTGGGCCGGTTCCGTCCCGTCCGCCACCACATACGGGCCTGCCGTACGGCGATGGCGACCAGCCATCACCGGAACCGCTCCGGCTCCCGCAGTTCCCCCAGGCCGCCCACCGCTCGCACCATCGTGTCCTGGACGACGTTGTAGACGAGCGGGAGACTGGCGGCCACCAGCGCCGGATCAGCCAGAACGGTCCGGTCGTTCGGGGGTTGCGCCATGTGCCCTGTCCCGATGTGCCGCCATGGATGCCGGTGAGAGCAGCCAGTATGCCGTCCGAGCCTGTTGACGGAGGTGGCGGTTGTCCCTCGGGGGCGATGGGAGGGCATGGCGGCTGTGGGCGGCGCGGCGGTCGGCTGAGAAGCGGGGCGCCGGTGGGCGCCGGGCTGTGTTCGAAGACGCGGCGGGCCGCAGGGGCTTCTCATCACTCCGGACAAGCCATGAGCCGTGGTGTGGAGGTTCGTTGCCGCACGAGGAAACCGGATGGTGGGGACTTGAGACTCCTGCCGTGCACGAGGCCGCCGGGCAGCGGGACGCGGTCAGCCGCGTAATCGCACGCGATTGACCCGCGACGTCGGCGGTCGGCTCCGGGATACTGATCGCCCATGGATGAGGTCGAAGTCGTCGTCGCCCATGCCGAGCGCGCGACTCTGCGCGTCGGTGACGTGTTCCTGAAGGTGGACGCCGACCAGGCGCGCATCGACGTCGAGGTCGAGGCGATGTCGCTGGCGCCGGTCCCGACCCCGGAGGTCCTGTGGCGCAAGCCGCCCGTGCTCGCGGTCGCCGCACTCCCGGGCACGACGCTGGGGCGCCTCGGCGGGCCGTCGACCGGGTCGCCGGCGGCGTGGGCCGCGGCGGGCGCCGCCATCCGGAAACTGCACGAAGCGCCCCTGCCGCCCCGGCCGGGCCGGGCCGGCCGGAGCATCGTCGCGCTGGCGGCGGAACTCGACGACGAGTGCGAGTTGCTCGTGGCGAACGGTGTCCTGCCCGCCGACCTGGTCACCCGCAACCGCCGGGTCGCCGAGGCCGCGCTCCGGCCGTGGACTGCGGCGTTCACACACGGCGACCTGCAGATCGCACACGTTTTCGTCGACGGCGACGAGGTCACCGGCATCATCGACTGGTCCGAGGCGGGCCAGGGTGATGCCCTGTACGACCTCGCCACCTTCACGCTCGGACACGAGGAGCACCTCGACGACGTCATCGCCGGCTATGGCAGCGACATCGACCTCGACGTGATCCACGCGTGGTGGTCGTTGCGAAGCCTGCTGGCAGTTCGCTGGCTGATCGAGCACGGCTTCGACCCCTTCGCGCCGGGCTGCGAGGTCGACGTGCTGAGATCCCGGATGTGAGGCTGCGCGGGATCGACATGCAGATCTGGCCCTGGTTCAGGAAGTTGCCCCAGGTGGCGAGGTTGACCGCTTGGCCGACGTCGGCGTCGTGGCGCACGATGAACGCCGAGTTCCCGCCCAGTTCCAGGTGGGCGCGCTTGAGGTGGCGGCCGGCCGCCTCGCCCACGGACCGGCCGGCGCGGGAAGCACACCCCGCGCGCCCGAGGGGGCGGCGTCTCGCGGTCCTGCGGAAGGCCGGGTCCGTGCTCCGTGTTCGGAGACGGCGTGTCCCGGCAGGTCCGCAGGCGGTCGCGGACGCCGTCCACGGTGACGGACAGGCCGGGACGGCGACCGGCGATGTCCGTTCACCGGCTGCTTCGCGCGGTCCACACCGTGCCACGGGCCTCGTACTCGAGCATCTCCTCCAGGCCGACCGCGGCGTCCGCGCCGAGTTCCCGGCGCACCAGCCACAGGGCGAGGTCCAGTCCGGAGGTGACCCCGCCGGCGGTGACCAGGTCGCCGTCGTCGACCACGCGGGCGTTCTTCAGCACGCCGCCCTGCCGCTCCAGGTCGGCCCGCGCCCGGTGGTGGGTGGTGCAGGGGCGTCCCGAGGTCAGCCCGGCGGCGGAGAGCAGCATCACGCCCGTGCACAGCGCGCTGACGGTCAGTCCCGGGCGGGCCGCGGCGGCCAGGGCCCGGGGCAGGGCTCCCCGCCCGATCTCGGCCCACACTCCGGGGTCCTCGCGGCGCGCGTACCCGCCGCCGGGGACGACGAGGAGGTCCGCCTCCTCGGGGGCCCACCCGTGGTCGACGCGCAGGCGGGTGCCGTAGGCGGCCTCGACGGTACGAGGGCCGTCGAGCGTGACGTAACGGACCTCCACCTCCCGGGCGGCGAAGTAGCCAGAAGCGGAGAACACCTCGTACGGGGCGGTGAAATCGAGTTCTTCCACGCCGTCGAACATGACGACGTGTACGCGTAAAGGTCGGTCTCGCCCGGGAGTTCGGGAGGATGCCGCGTCGGCCCGGGTGGCGGCGCCGGCCGTCAGCGTCGCGGCCCCGAGCGCGGTGGTGGCGTGCAGGAGGGTACGGCGGTTCATCTCGGTCGGTACTCCGTTTCCCGGTCGGTCATGGGCAGGGTGCGGGCTCGTCCGCGAGGTACGGAGGTGCCGGGTCGTACTGGAGGGCACGGCGCACGGCGCGGGCGTGCTCGCGCCCGTGCAGGTGGCCGACGAGCCACAGGGTGCTGTCGATGCCGGCGGAGACGCCCTGGCTGGTGAGCAGGTTGCCGTCGACGACGTAGCGGGCGTCGCGTACGACGGTGACGTCGCCGCGTTCTTCGAGCGCCTCCTCGTACTGCCAGTGGGTGGCGACCCGGCGGGACCGGGCCGGGCCGGCGGCGTGCAGCAGGAAGGTCCCGGTGCAGACGCCGACCACCCAGGTGGCGTGCGCGGCGGTGCCGGTGAGCCAGCCGGTGATCCGCTCGTTGCGGGTCTCGGCCTCCCGGGCGCCGTGACCGCCCGGTACGAGGACGACGTCCAGGGGCGGGTGGTCGCCGAGTGTGCGGTCCGGCAGTACCCGCATGCCCTGGGAGCACCGGACGGGCTCGGCGCGTTCGGCGAGGAGCAGGACGTCGTCCGCGCCGTCGCGCAGTCCTGAGGAGGTGGTGAACACCTCCCACGGGCCGGTGAAGTCGAGTTCCTGCGCCGAGTCGAACAGCAGGATTCCGTACGTGGTCACGGTCAGTTGCCCCAGCGCGCGGCGTCGGCCATGGTCTCCATCCGGGTCCTGTGCGGCGGCACGGACCGCTCCCGCAGCAGTTCGGACGCGATGGAGAAGAGCGGGGCCTTCTCCGGGCGGTGCCGTGCCTGGGCGACGATCTCGTCGGTGAGGGTGGTGGCCATGGACAGCCGCGGATAGGCGGCGTGGATCGCGGCCCCGGTGGCGTCGTCGACGCAGTCCGTGTCCCAGCCGAAGTCCATGCCGGTCCCCTGGTGCACCAGGGCGCACAGGGTGCCGCGGCGCTCGGCGACGCCCGGCGTCGTGTGCAGGGCGACGGCCTCCCAGACGGCGTCGACGTCGGCGGCGGGCAGGCCCTGCTCGGTGAGGAACTCCGCGGCCGTGTCGGCGCCGTCCACCTCGAACCGCTGGTGGCGATCGCCCGCCCGGGTCAGGCCGATGTCGTGCAGGACGCAGGCCAGGAACAGCAGCTCCGGATCGTAGTCGTGCCCCGGCCTCGCGCCCTGGTGGTCGGCGCGGAGGCGGGCGAACAGCGCGCTGCGGACGCTGTGGTTGGCGGTCGCGGTGGACTCCGTCTCACGCACCAGGGCCAGCGCCCGGCGGGCGAGGGGGGTGTCGGGGAGCGGCGGGACGGCGGTGGTCATCACGTCGTTCATGGCATCGATGGTCGTCTGCGTCAACTGCCCGTGGAAGTGGCAGACTTGCCTTCATGCGAGAGGAAGCTGCCACCCCCGCCGCACCGCATCGAGTGGCGGTACTGGTCCTGGACGACGTACTGCCCCTGGACCTGGGCATTCCGGCCCAGGTCTTCATCGCCGTGCCCGGCGGTCCCTACCGACTGACCCTGTGCGGACGGACCGCGCGCCCGGTCACGACCGCCGCGGGCTTCGCGGTCACGGTGGCGGCCGGGCTGGAGGCCGTACGCGAGGCGGACACCGTCATCGTCCCGGGGTACGCACCACACCAGCGAGAGCTCCCGGAGGACGTGCTCGCCGCACTGGCCGGGGCCCACGCCCGGGGCAGGCGGCTGGTGTCCATCTGCACCGGCGCCTTCGCACTGGCGGCAGCCGGGGTCCTGGACGGCCGCAAGGCCACCACCCACTGGAAGTACGCCGACGAACTGGCCGCGCGGTACCCGACGGTGTCGGTGGACCCGCACGTGCTCTACGTGGACGAGGGACAGGTGCTGACCTCGGCGGGCGTCGCCGCCGGCATCGACCTGTGCCTGCACCTGGTGCGACGTGACCTGGGCGCACGGACGGCGAACGAGGTCGCGCGCACCCTGGTCTCGGCGCCCCACCGCGACGGCGGGCAGGCGCAGTACATCAAACGTCCGCTGGCCCCCGAAGAACCCGGCGTCACCCTCGCGGCCACCCGGGCGTGGGCCCTGGCCCGCCTGCACGAACCGCTGACGGTCCCGCGGCTCGCCTCGCACGCGCACATGGCGCCGCGGACCTTCGCCCGGCGGTTCGTCACCGAGACCGGCACGACACCCCTGCGGTGGCTGCTCGCCGCCCGACTCGACCGTGCCCGGGAACTGCTGGAGAGCACCGGACTCGCCGTCGACCACATCGCCGACCGCTGCGGCCTGGGCAGCCCCTCCAACCTCCGGCTGCACTTCCGGCGCACCCTCGGGACGACACCCACCGCCTATCGCGCGGCGTTCGCCCCGACGGCACGGCCGAACCCCGCTCAGGCGCACACCCCGACGACGGCCACCGGCCCGCCGGCCGCCTCGCCGTCCCGGACGGGAGGGACACACCGGGACCCCGACGGCGACCTCGCGACAGCCCTCCCCGCAGCGGGCGTCGGACAACCTGCGGTCCGTCCACGTCGCTCCCGGTGAGCGTGACGGCTGCCCGGCCGGCCCGCGTCGTGGTGAACCGTCCGGCGGCCCGGAGTCCGCGCTCGCGCTGTGGGGCTTGGGACTCCCCGGCGAGCGGGCCGCGTGAGGCCTGCCGGGTGTCCGCGCCGGAGCCGGCGTGCCGCTGGGTCTCCTGGGGGGCCGTGCCAGTCCAGGCACATCACGGTGGCGTCGTCCTCGAGCCCGCCTCCGGCGGCGTCCCGTACCGCGGACGTCAGCGTCGGCGCGGCCTCCCGCGGGTGCGGGTCCCGGGTGCGCTCCAGCAGGTCGGTGCCTCCCGCTCGCCACGGAACCGGTGGTGGACAGCCGCGCCGCCACCCTTCCTGTCAGGTCCACGATGAGGAAAGGAGACGTTCGTGGCGCGCCGTCAGCAGCCGGGGAAGCGCGCTCTGCCCACCGCTCACGGCCACGGCCCCTTCGCCGGTCTCCCGCACCAGCCCGGGAACCGCCGTGGTGAACGTCGATTCGTGACCGGTCACAGTGAGTGAAGGCGGTCATCGTGCGTTCACAGAAGGAGTGGGTCCCGACGGGTGCCTGCGGGTGCGGCGTCACGGCCGCCACGGCCGCGAAGCTCCACGAGGATCCTGCCGTACCCGCCCCGCCTCCGGGCGGACAGAGCCGAGCCGCCCACAGGCCCCACCCTCTCGACGGGCCCGTGCTCGTACGACACGGCGCAGTCCGGAGGAGGACTGGTTCCGGTCCCCGGTCTCCGACGACTCCTCCGTCAGGTTCAGCGTGTCGAGCGGGGCGCGCCCGGGGGCGTTGTCACAGCCGGCGCGCCTCGACCGGGCGGCGCCTGCCGGTACGGATCAAACGACCGCCGCAGCCCCTCTTGCATGTTCTATGGCATACCCCATAAGTTACCGACAGGTAGCCCGTTCGGTGGGCCGTACCGTCATGGGGAAGGTGGTGGGCGGGTGAGCCCGCGCAGGAGTGACAGCCGTGACCGGATGATCCTCAGCGCCGCTGCCCTGCTGCGTGAGTACGGGGCGAGCGCGACCAGCATCGACCGGGTCCTCGCCCACAGCGGAGCCCCTCGGGGCTCGGTGTATCACCACTTCCCCGGCGGGCGGACGCAGCTCATCGACGAGGCGGTGGCACTGGCAGGGGACTTCATCGCGGGCCTGATCGACGCCGCCGTGCAGGCGGACGATCCGGTGGCGGCCGTCGACGCGTTCTTCGTGCTGTGGCGCGACCGGCTCGTGGAGAGCGGCTTCAGGGCCGGCTGCCCGATCGTGGCAGTGGCCGTGGAGACCAACGACGACGCACCCCGGCTGGCCCGTTCCGCCGCCGCCGTGTTCGCCCGCTGGCAGGAGGCCCTCGCGGCGCTCCTCCTACGGCACGGCCTGCCCGAGGAACGCAGCCGCCGGCTCGGCGCCTTCATCATCGCCGCGGTCGAAGGCGCGGTGATCATGTGCCGGGCCGAGCGGAGCACCGCCCCGATCGAGGCGGCCGCAGCCGAGATCCACGACCTGCTCCTCCACGCCCTGCGCGACCGTCCCGGTGCCGGTCCCGGGCCCCGGCCGTAGTCCGCAGCCTGCGACCGCCCGGCCACTTCACCCACACAGCTCGAAGGAGTCGCCATGCCCTCGCTCGACCGCCACGACAACGTCTTCGTCCTCGACCTCGGAGACGGCGAGAACCGCTTCCACCCCGACTGGCTCACCGCCGTCGGTGCCGCGCTCGACGAGGTGGAGAAGGCGGAAGGCCCCCGCGCCCTGGTCACCGTCGCCACCGGCAAGTTCTACTCCAACGGGCTCGACCTGGACTGGCTGTTCGCCCACGCCGACCAGCACCGGGACTACGTCGTCTCGGTCCATGGGCTGTTCGCGCGGATGCTGTCGCTGCCGGTCGTCACGGTGGCCGCGCTGCAGGGGCACACCTTCGCCGCCGGCGCGATGTTCTCCCTCGCCCACGACTTCCGCGTCATGCGCGCCGACCGCGGCTACTGGTGCCTGCCCGAAGCGGACATCAACATCCCCTTCACCCCCGGCATGGCCGCACTCGTCCAGTCCCGGCTGGCCCCGCAGACCGCCCACGAGGCCATGCTCACCGCCCGCCGCTACGGCGGCACCGACGCCGCAGCCGCCGGCATCGTCGACCGGGCGGTCGGCGAGGACGCCGTGCGCTCCACCGCGATCGACATCGCCCGGGCACAGGTGAACAAGGCCGGCGACACCCTCGGCACCATCAAGGCCCGCATGTACGCCCCGACCCTGACCACCCTGCGCGACACCGCCGACCCTCTCGGCTGACCAGCCCCCACCGACCGCCGTCCGCGCCCCGGGCTCCCCCGGGGATGCTGACTGCCCCAGCCGTCCACCGCATGAGGAGACAGGGCCGATGACAGCCGGCACCGCCTGGCGCGACCCCATCGCCGGCACCCCCTGGCACAAGCACGTCCCTGCCCGCGTCGAGCCCCTTCCCGCCTGACGGGCACCCGCCTCTTACGGCGGCACCACCAGCACCACGCAAGGAGAACGACCCGTGACCACCACCGACTTCGCCGCCATGACCGGCCTGGAACTGATGCGCTGGGTGCAGGCCGAACGCCCCACCGACATACCCTCCATCGGCCGCCTGCTCGGCATGCGCTTCGACGAGGTCGAACACGGCCGCGTCGTCGTCTCCCTCGACACCCGCCCCGACTTCGCCAACCCCCTCGGCACCGTCCACGGCGGTATCGCCGCCACCCTCCTCGACTCCGCCATGGGCTGCGCCGTCCACACCACCCTCCCCGCCGGCACCGGCTACACCACCCTCGAACTCAAGGTGAACTACATCCGCGCCGCCCGCACCGACGGTCAGAGCCTCACCGCGGAGGGCACCGTCATCCATGCCGGCCGCCGCACTGCCACCGCCGAAGGAAAGGTGCTGGACGACCAGGGCAAACTGATCGCCCACGCCACCACCACCTGCATGATCCTTTAGGTCGCCCGGCCGGGACGCCGGCTCCCACCGTCACGATGGCGGCGTCGAGGCATTGCGGACGGGCGGCAAGGGGCCGGGCACCGTCGAGGCGACGGACGACGAGGTGGAGGCGATCCTGCCCGCGCCGCGCGCCACCATGGCGCGCGGCAGCGGCTTGACCGGCCGGACTGCCGCGGTGATGTCCGGATCGATGACGGCCCGGTCGCCGGCGGGGTCGGCGTCCACGAAGGCACCGCCCCGGCCGGCCCCCGCGTCGAGGGCGGCGAGGTCGGCCGTCAGCCCGCCGACCGCGGCGAGCAGCCCTCCCACACCCTCGCGGGTCCGGAGACCGGCGCGTACGGGACGTGACCCGCGCGTCCGTCTCCCGCAGGCGGCGCACGGCGGACTCCAGCCGTGCTCGGCGGACTGCCGGGGCAGTTCATGTCCGATCCCGCCAAAAGCGCCGGTGAGCAGGGCGAGAGGCCGTGTGCCGGTCCTGTCGGCCGGGTGACCCGCACGCGAATCGCCGACCGGTCGTCCGGCCGGGAACCGGCCCGGGGCGAGGCCGTCGCCGTCGTCACCGACGACGGCGCGCGGGAGATCCTGCGCACGACTACCGCGCACAAGGTGCGGGGCCTGCTGGTGATCGACGGTCACGGCACGGCTGCCCTCGGGCCGGTCGGGCCCGGAGTCGTCCGAGTTCGTCCACGCCTCGCCCGCAACGCGCACAGGGGTATGCGCACGTCGCGGGCCACTGCACGGGATGCGCGAGTGGGTGGCGCTCGGAGCGCCGGTGAAGCGGACGGGTCCCGGGACTGATCGACTCAGCCGCCGCTCTTGCGCCTGAACGACCGCTGGCTCGCAGCCGGGCCGTGCGCCGCACGCACCTTCGACGCATCCGGGTTGGCGGCGACACCGGCGGCGTCCGCCTGCGCACCGCGCTTGCGCGCCAGGGCTTCGCGGAACTTGCGCTTGAGGTCGTAGTTGCCGTCGCCGTCCGGCGCCAGAGGTGACGCCTCGGGGTCAGCCGGCTCCGAACCTTCCGTCGACACGGGCTCTGCGGTCATGGTGACCTCCTGGGTTCGGGGGGTGGGCAAGCACAGCTTGTCATGCCGGGCGCGGTGCGGGACGCCGATGACGTCATCCTGCTCCGTTTCGGCGGGTGTCCCTCTCGTGGTCGGGGGCGTTCGCTTGACGGGTGAGGCGCACAGGACGGCTTCGGGCCGGGCCGAGGGGCGCCGATCCCGTGGCCAGGACGTTCACTTCCCGGACAGCGCCCCTCGGTTGTCGCGACGCGCGAGGGCGGCCTTGCGGGCCTCGCCGGCCCTCCGGGACCTGCCGCCGGCGCCGCGAGGTCTCCTTGCCGGCGCATCCCGGGACGTCGCGTCCCCGAAGGCATCGGGCGGTGTGACGGCCTGGATCGGGAAGGGTTCGCGCGCCCCGGGTCCGCTCAGTGTCCGCAGCACCTCCACCGGCAGTTCCGGACCACCGGCCGGTGGACGTCGTCCGCCATGGCGTCTTCGCCGTAGGCGTCCCGTGGGATGGCCTCGAGGGCGCGGAAAAGACGGAGCCGTCCGCGTGCCGGCCCGTGGAGTGCTCCGTCATCCGGCGTTGTCGGGGCCGCCACCGCCTCGCGTGTTCCGCGCCCGTCCGCTGACCGAGCTTTTGGTGGGGCGGCAACGGACCGCTCCGTCCATTTGCTGACCCGGAGGCGGCAATCAGGGCTCTGACCTGCGGAAACGATCGAACGCTAGATCCTGGGCCTGAACATGGCACGAGGCATGAAGAAACTCCCGATCGGTCTGCCCCCTGCCCGCTCCTGCAGGTCAAGGGCGTTGCCAGGAGAGTACGTCGACGGGCATGCCCGGTCAGTTGTCGCCGGGTGCTCCAGGGCTCACACCGACCCGTTGCCGGCCTTCTGCCGTGCTCCGGCGCCGGCAACCCCGCGGCTGTCGCGAACATCCTCACCCCACCCGGACGAAACGGGACCGCGCCATCGTCGCGTGACAGGAACGTGAGGGCTCAGGGCCGCTGCCGGAAGGGGGCGAGCGTGGCGCGCACGAGATCCGCGGCGCCCCAGTCGGGGTCGAACTGGGCGATCACGGCCAGGTGTTGACGTAGCTGGAGGATCGGCATCCGTTCGCGCCAGTCGCGGTCGAGTCCGGTCAGCTCGGCGTACAGCTCGAAGAACACGTGCGCCTCGGGCGGCGGCGCCGTCGTCCACAGGTGGGCCAGGTCGACCTCGGCCCAGGTGTACGACACGGCAGGATCGATCAGCGCGGGCCGCCCGTCGGGGGTGGCCATCACGTTCAGTGCCCACAGATCGCCGTGCGTCAGGCACGCGGGCCTGGCCGGCAGCAGCTCGGGCAGCCGGTCGCACAGCCGCTCCAGCGCCGCCCGGTCCGCGGCGTCGAGCGCCTCCCGGACACGTCGCTCGTCGAGCCAGCGCAGCAGACGGTGCCGGGCGAAGAACTCGAACCCGTCGTCGGCCCAGGTGTTGACCTGCCGGCGACGGCCCAGCCAGTTGTCCCGGTGCCAACCGAATCGGGGGTACCGGGTGGTGGTGTGCAAGTGGGCGAGCGCATGGGCCAGTTGCTCCCAGAATGCCTCGGTCTCCCGCCGGGGCTGCAGCACGGACAGCACGAGCAGGTCGCGGTCCGTGCGGATGATCTCGGGCGTGACGATGCCGCCCGCCTCGCGCAGCACGGTGAGGCCTTCGGCCTCCGCGGCGAAGACGTCGTCCGACGGTGGCTCGCCGAACGCCTTGACGAACACCGACGTGCCGTCGCCGCGGTGCGCGAGCCCCGCGGTCGCGGCGAGGCCTCCGGCGGCCGGCTCGATCGCGACGACGTCGGTCAGGCCGGCCGCGTGGAGGCGTCCGAGCAGGAAGGACGTCGCCTCGGTCACGGTGTGCTCCTCACTGCGTTCGGGCTGGAACGCCGCGTCGAACGGGCCCTGGCCGCGGGCGGCCTCACCGCACTCGTTCGTGATCACGAACAACTGCCGCCATCTCGGTAACGATTGTACAACTTGCGAAAACTTTTGATTGCTCTGCTTTCATTCTCGGCGATAAACCTTGCTCCTACTTCGCGGAGAGCTCATTAGTTTGCGCAAAATTTCAGCAGTTGGATCACTGACGACAGATCAGGGAGTTCCACGATGACGAGGAAGACCCGCAGCGCGACGGCTGCCGCGATCGGCTTGTGCGTCGCGCTCGCCACCGCCGGCTGTGCCGGGGGCGACGACGGCGGTTCGTCCGGTGGCCAGGGCACGGTGACCCTCTGGACGAACGCGATGGAAGGGCGCGGTGTGGAGTTCTGGAAGGACGCCGCGAAGGAGTACCACGCGCTGCATCCGGACGTCACGATCAAGATCCAGTCGGTCCAGAACGAGGACCTCGACGGCAAGCTGCAGAACGCGCTCAACTCGAACTCCGCGCCCGACATCTTCCTCCAGCGCGGTGGCGGCAAGATGCAGGCCATGGTCGACGCCGGCCAGATCCAGGCACTGGAACTGACCGACACCGACAGGGCGAACGTGGGCGAGGCGGCCCTCGAAGGCGTCTCGATCGACGGCAAGGTCTACGCGATGCCGCTCGACACGCAGCCCGAGGGCATCTACTACAGCAAGGACCTGTTCGAGAAGGCCGGCATCACGGCGCCGCCGACGTCGATGGACGAACTCAAGGACGCCGTCGCGAAGCTGAAGGCGATCAAGGTCGCGCCGATCGCGGTCGGCGCCAAGGACGCCTGGCCGGCCGCGCACTGGTACTACAACTTCGCCCTGCGCGAGTGCAGCCAGGAGACCATGCAGGAGGCCGCCAAGTCGCTCACGTTCGACGACCCGTGCTGGACCGAGGCCGGTGAGGACCTCGCCGAACTCCTGGAGACCGAGCCCTTCCAGAAGGGTTTCCTGACGGCGACGTCGCAGCAGGGCGCCGGGTCCTCGGCGGGCATGATCGCCAACCACAAGGCGGCCATGGAGCTCATGGGCAACTGGAATCCCGGTGTGATCGCCGATCTGACCCCGGACAAGAAGCCGCTCCCCGACCTGGGCTGGTTCCCCTTCCCCGCCGTGCCCGGCGGCAAGGGCGACCCTTCCGCCATCATGGGCGGCGCCGGCGGGTACTCGCTCTCCAAGAACGCGCCGAACGAGGCCCTGGGCTTCCTCCAGTTCGTCGTGACCAAGGAGCAGCAGGAGGCCTACGCCGAGGCCTTCGACACCATCCCGGTGAACAAGGAAGCCCAGGGGGTCGTCACCGAGCCCTACAACATCTCGGCACTGCAGGCCTTCAACAAGGCCGCCTACTCGATGCAGTTCCTCGACACCGTGTACGGCCAGAACGTCGGCAACGCCATGAACATCGCCGTCGTGAACCTGATGGCCGGCAAGGGATCCGCCGCCGACATCGTCAAGGACGTCAAGTCTGCCGCCGAGAAGGGCTGAGTAAGCAGACATGAGCGACACCCTGGGCACCGACACGGCCGACGGCCGCCGGCCGCAGGGCACGCCCGGAGCCGGGGACGCGGCCACGTCCGTGCCCCCGGCTCCGCCGCGAGCGGCTGCGCACCGCCGAGGCCGTGCCAGGATGCGACTGGAGATCGCGGTCCTGTCCGCACCGGCGGTCATCACGTTCCTGGCGTTCGTGATCTTCCCGGTCGCGCTCGCCGCGTACTACGGCTTCTACCAGTGGAAAGGCTACGGAGAGCCCACCGACTGGGTCGGCCTGAACAACTACGAGCTGATCCTCACCGACCCCGCCTTCCACGACGTCCTGTGGCACAACGGCCTGATCCTGGTGCTCTCACTGGTCATCCAGGGTCCGCTGGCGATCGTCCTCGCGCTTCTGCTCAACCAGAAGATCCGCGGCCGCTCGGCCATCCGCGTCCTGATCTTCGTGCCCTACATCATCTCCGAGATCATCGTCGGCACCGGCTGGAGCCTGATGCTCCAGAGCAACGGAGCCGTCAACGACCTGCTGCACCAAATCGGCCTGGGCTCCCTGGAAGCCGACTGGATCGCCGACCCGGACCTGGCCGTCTGGACGCTGATGGCCATCATCACGTGGAAGTACATCGGCTTCGCGGTGATCCTGATGCTCGCCGGCCTGCAGTCCATCCCGGACGAGATCTTCGAGGCCGCGCAGATCGACGGCGCCTCCTACTGGCAGATCCAGCGCCGCATCACACTGCCGCTGCTGGGACCGACGATCCGCATCTGGGCCTTCCTGTCGATCATCGGCTCGCTGCAGTTGTTCGACCTCGTCTACATCATCTGGGGCCAGTACGTCTCGGGCACCGCGGGCACCTCGACCATGGCGATCTACATGCTCGCCCAGGGCCGCAACGCGGGCAACTACGGCTACGGCAGCGCCGTCGCGGTCGTGATGTTCGTGATCTCGCTCGTCGTCGCGCTGATCTACCAGCGCTTCGTCCTGCGCCGCGACCTCAGGGGCGCCGTCACCGAAGGGACCGTGTGATGAGCGCGACGACCACCACCTCCCGAAGGGCCTTCGCGCCCGAGCCGAAGGCACCCGTCGGCCGCCGCGACAAGCCGCAGAAGTGGGGCAGCCCCGTCACCTACTTCATCGCGCTGCTCTTCGTCGGCGTCTGCGTCGCACCGGTGCTCTACATCGTGCTCGGCGGATTCCGCACCAACGCGCAGATCACCACGGAACCGGCCGCCCTGCCGCGCCCCTGGGTGGTCGGCAACTACATCGACATCCTGAAGTCGACGGTGTTCTGGGGCGAGTTCGCCAACTCCCTCATCGTCGCGATCACCAGCACCGTCGGCATCGTCGCCCTCGGTCTGATGGTGAGCTTCGTGATCGCACGCTACGACTTCAAGCTCAAGGGCGCGATGTACTCCCTGTTCGCCGCGGGCCTGATGTTCCCGATGGTCATCGCGATCACCCCGCTGTACCTCGTCATCAAGGACCTCGGCCTCGTCGACAACCTGCTCGGCGTGATCATCCCGCAGATCGCCTTCGGTCTGCCGACGACCGTCATCATCCTCGTGCCGTTCCTCAGAGCCATCCCGAACGAGATCGAGGAGGCCGCCGCGATCGACGGCATGAGCCGGCTCGGATTCTTCTTCCGCATGGTGGTCCCGCTGTCGCTGCCCGGTGTGGTCACCGTCGGCATCCTCGGATTCGTCGGCAGCTGGAACAACTACCTCCTGCCCCTGTACGTCCTCAACTCGCAGGCGAACTACACCCTGCCGCTCGGCGTCCAGGTGTTCTCCTCGCAGTACTCCACGGACACCGCGAAGGTCCTCGCCTTCACCTCACTCGCCATGCTGCCCGCACTGGTCTTCTTCTCGGTCTTCGAGAAGCGCATCGTCGGCGGCCTCACCGGTGCCGTGAAGGGCTGACACCGCTACCAGGACCCGGACCGTCCCACGCCTGCCCCTGCCGTGCCATCCGGCAGGGGCAGGCCGCTGACCGACGGCACCACCCGGTCCGCGACACTCCCGCGCCATCTCCCGGAAAGGACCGCCGCATTGCCCCGCGTCCACATCGAACTCGACAGACAGGCCGTCATCGCCCCTGTCCGGCGCCGCACCTTCGGCTCGTTCGTCGAGCACCTCGGCCGCTGCGTGTACACCGGGCTCTACGAGCCCGGACACCCGAGCGCGAACGACGACGGGTTCCGCATGGACGTCGTCGCACTCGTCAGGGAACTCGGCAGCACGACCATCCGCTACCCGGGCGGCAACTTCGTCTCCGGGTTCCGCTGGGAGGACTCCGTCGGCCCACGCGAAGAACGCCCGGTACGCCGCGACCTCGCCTGGCGCTCGCTCGAGTCGAACCGGGTCGGCCTCGACGAGTTCGCCAGATGGCTCAAGCTCACCGACTCCGAGCTGATGCTGGCGGTCAACGTGGCCACACGAGGCATCCTGCCCGCCCTGGACCTGCTCGAGTACGCCAACCACCCGTCCGGCACGGCGCTGTCGGACCTGCGCGTCGCCAACGGCACACCGGAACCGCACAACGTGCGCATGTGGTGCCTCGGCAACGAGATGGACGGCCCCTGGCAGACCGGATTCATGACGGCGGACGACTACGGCAAGCTGGCCGCCCGCACCGCGGCCGCGATGAAGCGGGCCGACAAGGACCTCGAACTCGTCGTCTGCGGCTCCTCCGGATCCACCATGCCGACCTTCGGCGACTGGGAACGCACCGTACTCGAGCACAGCTACGACCACGTCGACTACGTCTCGTGCCACGCGTACTACCAGGAGCACGACGGCGACCTCGGCTCCTTCCTCGCCTCGGCGGTCGACATGGACCACTTCATCGACGCCGTCGTCGCGACCGCCGACCACGTGGGGTACAAGAAGCGCTCCAACAAGAAGATCGACATCTCCTTCGACGAGTGGAACGTCTGGTACCTCAAGGAGCACCTGGAGTCCGAGGAGATCCACGGCGAGTGGCGCCACGCCCCCCGGCTCCTGGAGGACACCTACACGGTGGCGGACGCCGTCGTCGTCGGCAGTCTGCTGATGACGCTCCTGCGCCGCAGCGACCGCGTCACCTCGGCGTCCCTCGCACAGCTCGTCAACGTGATCGCTCCGATCATGACCGAGCCCGGCGGCCCGGCCTGGCGCCAGACGACCTTCCACCCGTTCTCGATCACGAGCCGGCTCGCCTCCGGCGAGGTGATCCGGCCCCTGATCGAGACGCCCGCGTACGAAACGGCGCGCTACGGAGAGGTGGCCGTCGTCGACGCCGTCGCGACCGTCGACGACGACCGGGCCGCGGTCTTCCTCGTCAACCGCGACCTGGCGGAAGCCGCTCAGGTCACGATCGATGTGCGCGGCCTCGGCTCCTCGCGCGTCACCGAGGCGGTCACGCTCGCCGACTCCGACGTGTACGCGAAGAACACGCTCGCCCGGCAGGACCGGGTGACCCCGGCCGCGAACACCGGCGCGGCGCTCGCCGACGGGCTGCTCACCATCGAACTGCCGCCGACGTCGTGGACGGCGGTCGCCCTCCGGTGAGCGACGACACGAGCTTCGTCCAGGAGCCGGGCCCGGTCGCCGAGCGCCGCGAGGTGACCTGTGCGTTGCGCGACGGAACACGGCTTCGGACCCTCCTGCTGGTTCCGCACGGGACCGGGCCGTGGCCGGCCCTGCTGACCCGCCATCCCTATGACGTGACCCGTGAGGAACACGACGGGATGCTCGACGTCGGGCGCCTCGTCGCCGCCGGTTACCTCGTCGCGCTCCAGGACGTACGGGGCCGCTTCGGCTCCGAAGGCGTCTTCGACCCCTGTGCGCAGGAGGTGGCCGACGGCGCCGACGCCGTGGCCTGGCTCGCGGCACGCCCCGAATGCACCGGCACCGTCGGAATGTGGGGCGCGTCCTACGCCTCGGACACCCAGTTCAGCGCCCTTCTGGGAGGCGCCCCGGCGCTGCGGGCGATCGCTCCCGCCATGACGCCGGCGATGTCGGCGCTCGACGGTTTCCGCTTCCGCGGTGGGGTGCCGGAGATCGGAAGCACCCTCGCGTGGACGCACTACGCGATCGCCCCGGACATGATCACGCGCATCGGCTCCGCCCGCGAACGGGAGGCCGAGCGGGAGCGGTGGGAAGCGACCGAGCGAGCGATCGCGACCCGCGACGCGTTCCGGGCCGGAATCCCGCACGCCGCATGGGACGCCGAGGCGATCGTCGGGTGGGGTCTGGACCGGTTGCGGGAACCGCTCGGGTCGGCGCGTCACCGCGAGGGGAAGATCGTCGACCGGATCGACGCGATCGACGTCCCGGTCTTCCTGATCGGCGGGTGGTTCGACGTCTTCCTCGGATCGACCCTGGAGGTCTACCGGCGGCTGCTGCGCCGCGCGAGAGACACCGGCGGGCCGGTGCCTCGTCTTCTGGTCGGTCCCTGGTCGCATGACGACCTGTCGGGCCGGACGGCCGGTGCGGACTTCGGGCCGGGCGCGTCCGCCGACGATCTCGGCGGCGGCGGAGACCTCACCGCGCGGCACGTGCGGTGGTTCGACACCGTCCTGCGCGCGGGCGCGGCGGACATGCCGCCGGTGCGTGTGTTCCTGATGGGCTCGAACCGGTGGATCGAACTGGACGAGTTCCCCCCGCGCGACACGCGGACGCTCGAGCTGTACCTGAACGCCGGGGAAGCGCTCGCGACCGAGCCGGCCGAGAGCGGTGAACGGCGGCTGATCAGCGATCCGGCGTCCCCGGTGCCGACGTGTGGCGGTGCGGTGCTCCTCTTCGCGCCGTTCGCGGCGGGGGCCGCCGACCAGGCGGCGATCGAGGCGCGGCAGGACGTGGTCTCGTGGCGCACCGTGCCGCTCGTCGAGGAACTCACGGTGATGGGCGCGGTCCGTGCCGTCGTCCACCTCACGACCACGGGAACGGACGCGGACGTGGTCGTGCGGCTGTGCGACGAGCACCCGGACGGCAGCAGCCTCGTCGTCACCGACGGCGTGCAGCGGGGGTCGGCGCGGTCCGTCGACCCGGTCACGGGGCTGGGCGACAGACGGCCGGTCGAGCCGGGTCAGGAGCAGGAGTTCGTCGTGGACCTCTGGTCGACGGCGCACACGTTCCTGCCGGGCCACCGGGTGCGCGTCGACATCGCACCGAGTTCGTCACCCCGCTGGGACGTCGGACGCAACGCCTTCGGTCCGGCCGGGGCGGCCACGGAGCCCACCGCGGCGGAGTACACGATCCGTCATGGCACCGCCCGTCCGAGCCGCCTCGTCCTCCAGGTCGTGACGACAGCACCGCGATGAGACCGACCGGAACACGCCGGCCCGCGTCATCGGCGTGGCGCCGCGGCTGCCGGGGCGGCGGGTCCGGTGGAGGCACGGACGACCAGCTCGGTGGCCAGCTTCATGCGGGCGGGGGGCCGTGCGCCGCCGTCCTCGCCCCGGGAGAGGTCGATCAGGAGCTTGACCGCCGCGGCGCCCAACTCGGTGCTGGGCTGTCTCACGGTCGTCAGCCCGGGGGTGATGTACTGCGCCTCGGGCAGGTCGTCGAAGCCGACGACACTGATGTCCTCGGGAACCCGCAGGCCCCGGGCGGCCAGTGCGTCGTAGACGCCGAGTGCCATGGAGTCCGCGCAGGCGAAGATCCCCGTGATCCCCGGGTCGCCGTCGAGCAGGGTGTGGGTGGCGGTCGTCGCCTTGGCACGGTTCCATCCGCCGTGGGCCACCGACACCGCGGCACCGCCGACGGTCGCCGTGTCGGCCGCCCCTCGGAAACCGTCGACGCGGGCCCGGCTGAAGAGATGGCGGGCGTGGCCGGCGACGACCCCCATCCGCACATGGCCGAGGGACAGAAGGTGCTCGGCGGCCATACGGCCGCCTTCCCAGTTCGCCACGCCGACGCTCGCCACGCCTGACGGCGGTGCGCTCATCGGGTCGATCAGCACCACGGGGACGCCCGCGGCGAAGAGTGCGCCGAACTGCGCCGAGGCAGGGTCGACCAGCGTCCCGATCACGCCGAGGGTGCGCCTTCTCAGAACCCGCGACACCCAGTCGCCGTGCGGCTCGGCGAGCGTCAGTACGACATCGAGCCCCGCTGCTGCCGCTTCTCGCCCGACCCCGGCTATCAGCAGGTTCGCCCATGACCCCTCGAAGTGGGTGACCACGAGGTCGAGCACGTTGGACAAGCCGTTCTCGTCCCGCACGCTCTCGCCCTTGGCCCCGGTCCGGCGGGTGTAACCGACGGCTTGCACGGCTTCCATGACCTTCGCGCGCGTCTCCGCCGAGACGTCGGTTCCGCCTCGCAGCACCTTGGACACGGTGGGCACGCTCGTACCGGCGGTCTTGGCCACCAAGGACAGTGTGGGGCGCGATCCGGCTGGTCGGGGGGGCATGGGGACAGGTTAGCCCAACCGGCGAGGAGGCCGTCCGGGGACCGGGGGGCATGTCGGCCGGGGTCCGGCCGGGCCGCGGGCGGGTGCCCCTCGGGGCGCGGCACCCGCCCGCGCACACCGGACGTCACACGGACGGCCCCGGGGCCGGGACGTACTCGAACCAGTCGAAGGCGACCGCGCCCTCGGTGGCGTACATGCCGATCACGCGGCCGGTGAAGCCGCAGGCGACCTCGGTGGACAGGTAGCGTCCGTCCAGTTCGGCGAGCGGCCGGGCGTCCGGGGCGTCGGGGTCGCCGAGCCAGAAGGCGATGGTGTCGGGGCCCGTGGTCCCGCCGTCGGTGAGTTCGGGCGACGCGGGCACGAGGCCGGCCGTCCGGATCGTCACGGTGAGGGGCAGCGGCCCGGCCGGAACCGGCCGGCGGGCCACGGTCTGGCGCAGCGGCCCGATGCGGGCGACGACGCCGATCTCCCCGTTCCCGACCTCCAGTTCGTAGTGGTGGGCCTCGTCCAGACGCACGCAGAGACCACCGCGTCCCCCATCCGGGTCGATCATGGCGGTGACGCGGCAGTCGTGGTGCTGCTGGCGGCGGCCGACGAAGGTGTACCCGGGGCGGTCGAGGGTGGGGCCGGTGGCGTCGAGGACCAGCCGGCCGGGGCGCTCGGTGAGCGACCAGGAGCCCTCCGGGCGGGCGAACGGCGAGATCCAGTGCGGCGCGAGGGCGGGCCCGTCGAAGTCGTCGCGGGCGGGCGGGGCCGGAACGGGATGCCAGGCACCGGCCGGGGCCGCGTGGCTCTCGGGAACGGGCGCGACGACGGGCCAGCCGTCCTCGTCCCACTCCACGGGGGTCAGGAACGTCTCGCGGCCGAGCACGTGCACGTCGGGCGTGAAGCCGCGGGGGCGGACGCCGAGCAGCACCATCCACCAGCTGCCGTCGGGAGCCTCCACCAGGTCGGCGTGGCCGGTGTTCTGGATGGAGCGGGCGGTACCGCTGTGGGACAGCAGGGGGTTGGCGGGTGCGCCCTCCCAGGGGCCGCGCGGCGAGCGGCTGCGGGCCACGGACACGCTGTGGCCGCGTTCCGTGCCGCCTTCCGCGATCAGCAGGTACCACCAGTCGCCGATGCGGTAGAGGTGCGGCGCCTCGGGGAACTTCAGGCCGCTGCCCGACCACGTGGCGAAAGGCCCCTCCAGCACCTCGCCCTTGACCGGGTCGATCCTGGCCATGTTGATGCCCCCTTCGGGGCCGGAGAAGGCGCACCAGCAGGTGCCGTCCTCCTCCCACGCCAAGTCGGGGTCGATCCCGGAGAGTTCGATCCACACCGGGTCGCTCCACGGCCCCTCGGGCCGCTCGGCGGAGACGACGAAGTTGCCGCCACCGTCGATGTTGGTGTTGATGACCCAGTAACGGCCGTCGTGGTGGCGGATCGTGGGGGCGTAGAGGCCTCCGGACGCCTTGGCGCCGGGGAGGGGCAGCGGCAGTTGTCCGGGCCGGTCCAGCACGTTGCCGATCTGCTCCCAGTGCACGAGGTCCTTGCTGTGGAAGAGCGGCAGCCCGGGGAAGTACTCGAAGCTGGAGCACACCAGGTAGTAGTCGTCACCGACCCGGCACACGCTCGGATCGGGGTGGAACCCGCTGATCACAGGGTTGTCGTACATATGCACGTGAACGTCTTCCCTTCGAGCCGCCGGGCGCCGTGGAAGCGAGTCTAAAGGGCTGTTCCCTGACCGCTGGTCACAGGTCGGAGATCTCGCCGTGGCTGGTGTGCTCACGGCGTCGGTGCCCTCCTGGACAGCCTCGTTCACCGGGCCGAGCCCGCGCCGGTTCGGCAGGCCGGTCACTGCGCTCCGGCGTGAGGGCGCGCGTCCGGTGCGCCGGGGCCGGCCCCGGAGTCCGCCGCCGGAGGACCGCGTGCTCCTGGTCGTCGCGTACTGGCGGACGAGCCTGACCCCGCGCCAACCGGCCCCACCGTTCGGGGTGTCCGAGTCGGCACCCCGGCACCCGGCTCGTCGTCGCGGTCGGCCGGCCAGGCGCGGGCCGACGACGTCCTGTGGTTCATCGACGATGCGTCGTGGGCGGTTTCGGGAGGAGGGCGGGACGCGCTCGCGCAGGAGTGCGGAGCGGGCCTCCCTGTCACCGGCAGGGGTTCGGAGCGGCAGTCCGGCCGGGTGTCCGCGTCTCCGTCGGGTCCGGGGTATTGACGCCTCGTGAAACAAGTCAATAGTTTCAGTATCTTCGACTCACAGCCCACGACCCGCACGGCACCGCGCAGCCACGTCATCCGGTTCACCGGCGGCATCGTCGTCCCCACCCGTACGGCGGGGCCGGTCGACGCGGAGACCGTCCGCTTCTCCGATCCGACCGCTCGTGCCGCGAGCCGGTGGCCGCGATTCCGACAGGAGGGATCACCCATGGGCCGCCACAGCCGGCTCCGCCGCATCCAGCAGATGGATCCGCAGCGGGACTTCGAGCAGATCTACCGGTGGATCGTCCACTACGAGTTCCCCCGCGACTATCTCCACGGGACGTCGATCGCGTTCCTGCGCGACTTCGGCGTCCCGCGCGTCTCCCGGCTCCTGGACCGCACCCAGGAGTTCGAACGTGCCGGCCAGAAGCGGTACGACGACACGGTGCTGATCACGTACGAGATGGTCCGCGAGGGGATGGACTCGGAGCACGGCCGGGCGGCCGCCCGTCACCTGAACCGCATCCACGGCCGTTACCGGATCCCCGACGAGGACTTCCTCTACGTCCTCGCCACCACGGTGGTGGGGCCGAAGCGGTGGATCGACCGGTTCGGCTGGCGGCGCCTGTCCGAGCAGGAGACCGAGAGCCTGGCGCTGGTGGGCCGGCGGATGGGCGAGATGATGGGCATCCCCGGCGTGCCCGACACCTACGCCGCGTTCGAGCGGCTCCACGACGACTACGAGCGGGAGATGTACGCCTACGACCCCGCCAACCGCAGGGTCGCCGCGGCCACCCTGCGGATTCTGGCCTCCTGGTACCCGGCCCCGTTACGGCGGCCGGCGTCCCGGATCGTCCTCGCCGTCCTGGACGAACCGCTGCTGACGGCGCTCGGCTTCCGCCCGCAGCCGCGCTGGGTGCGGGCCGCCGTCCACCGCGGCTTCCGCGTACGGGCCGCGCTGATCCGCCTGCTGCCCGGACGGCCGGAGTGGTTCCCGCGCAAGCCCAAGGCGCGCACCTACCCCTTCGGCTGGACCCTGGACGACCTGGGTCCGCACTGGGCGCACTCCCGCCCGACCGTCCCGCTCCAGGACGAGACACCGCCGGAAGGGGACCCCGTTCCGGTGCGGCCGTCCGCCTCCCGTGCTCCCCGTCAGAAAACCCGATGACCGACACCACCCCGGCCACAGCACCACGCGCCGCGACCTTCACCACGCACTCCCCCGCGACCGGCGAGCCGATCGCCGATCACCCGGTGGACGGGCCTCAGGAGGTCTCCCGCGCCGTGGCCCGGGCCCGGACCGCCCAGGCCGGCTGGGCCGCGCTGCCCGCGTCCCGGCGCCGTGACCACCTGCTGCGCTGGAAGAAGGCGCTCGCCACCGGCCTGGACGCCGTGGCCCGCACCATCGCCGAGGAGACCGGCAAGCCGGCCGGTGACGCCGCGCTGGAGGTCGTCCTCACGCTGGAGCCTCTGGGCTGGGCCGCCCGCAACGCCGGACGCGTGCTGCGCCGGCGGAAGGTGGGCACGGGACTGTTCACCGTCCACCAGCGGGCCTCGCTGGTGCACCGGCCGCTGGGCGTGGTCGGCGTGATCGGCCCCTGGAACCACCCCCTGTACACGCCGATGGGCTCCATCGGTCACGCCCTGGCCGCGGGGAACGCCGTGGTCTTCAAGCCGTCCGAACTGACCCCGGGCACCGGGGTCCTGCTGGCCGGGCTCTTCGACTCCGCCGTACCCGGGCATGCCGGGCTGCTCACCACCGTCACCGGCGCGGCGCCCACCGGGGACGCCCTGGCCCGGTCCGGGGTCGACAAGCTGGCGTTCACCGGTTCGCCGGGGACGGCCCGCAAGGTGATGGCGGTGTGCGCCGAGACGCTGACGCCGTTCCTCGCCGAGTGCGGCGGGAAGGACGCGGTGATCGTCACCGCGGACGCGGACCTGGACGCGGCGGCCGACGCGATCGTGTGGGGCGCGCTGAGCAACGCGGGGCAGACCTGCGCGGGGGTGGAACGCGTCTACGCGGTGCGTGAGATCCACGCGGCACTGTGCGAACGGGTGGTCGAGCGGGCCGGGGCGCTGCGTCCGGGTACCGGGGCGGACGCCTCCTACGGCCCGATGACGCTTCCGGGCCAGGTCGCGGTCGTCGAGCGGCATGTGACCGGTGCGGTCGCGGCGGGTGCGCGGGCCCTGCTGGGCGGGCCCGAGTCGGTGCGCGCTCCGTACGTCGCGCCGGTGGTGCTGACCGGCGTTCCGGAGGACGCGGCGGTGATGGCGGAGGAGACCTTCGGGCCGGTCGTGGCGATCAATCCGGTGGCCGACGTGGACGAGGCGGTGGAGCGGGCCAACGCCTCGCGTTACGCCCTGGGGGCCGCGGTGTTCTGCCGCGGTGTTCTGCCGCGGCGGGCGCGCCGGTGCGGCGATCGCGGCGCGGCTGCGCGCGGGGGCGGTGTCGGTGAACTCGGTGCTGGGCTTCGCGGCGGTGCCTGCGCTGCCGTTCGGCGGTTCGCGGGACTCCGGCTTCGGGCGGATCCACGGGGAGGAAGGGCTGCGCGCCCTCACCTCCGTGCAGTCGACGACGGTGCAGCGGTTCACCCCGCCGATCGCGCTGACCTCCTTCGGGGTTCCGGCCGCCACGCGGGAGCGCGCGGTGCGGCTGGCGCGGGCACTGCACCGGCGCCGCTGAACGGCCGGGCGGCGTCCCGCCGGCCGGGACCGCCCGAGCGGACGGTCCCGGCCGGTCAGGCATCCAGCAGCGGGGCCAGGTAGCGGCGGGCGAAGGCCCGGGCCTGGTCCTCGTCCTCCATCTCGATGCAGCTCGCGGGGTTGAGCAGGAAGGACACGGCCACCCGCACCATCAGCTCGGCGACCGGACGCGGGTCGTCGTCGGGACGGCCCTCGGCCTGCTGCGCGCGGCGCAGATGGACCGTCAGGTACTCGACGGTGGCGGAGAGCGAGGAGCTGCCCTGCACGGTCAGGTAGGGCAGCACCACCTCGGGTTCGAGGCGCAGCAGGCCGCCGAAGAGCGGATGGGCGCGGGTGTGGCGCAGGGCGACCACGAACCCCTCGACGACCCGCTCCTTCATGGTCGGCAGCGCCGCCACCGCCGCGTCCAGCCGCTGGAAGAAACGGCTGAGTTCGCGCAGCAGGGTGTCCTCGACCAGCTTGTCCTTGGTCTGGAAGCGCCGGTAGACGGTGACCCGGGAGACCCCGGCCCGCTTGGCGACGTCGTCCACGGAGGAGCGGCGCAGCCCCAGCAGGGTGAACTGCTCCAGCGCCGCGTCGAGGATCCGCAGTGCCATGCGGTCCTCCGGCTCCGGCCGGTCGAGGGCCCGGGCGAGCCACGAGTCGTTCGTGTCAGTTCTCATGGTGCTCCTCACGATACCGGCGAACACTCCCCCGGGATACGAGGAAACATCTATCGTATCTCTGTAACCCACTTGTCTGCCCGACCCTGACCGAGCCGCCGACCGGCGCCCGGATCCCGGAGGACCTGATGGGCAGTCGACTCACCGAGGAACAGGCCGCTTTCGCCGCGGCCGTGCGCGATTTCGCCAAGCGCGAGTGCGGTACCTGAGAGCAGCGCGAGGCGTCGGCGGGGGACGGCCGCGAGGCCCACCACCCCGAGTTGTACGGAAGGCTCGCCGAGCTGGGCTGGCTCGGGGTGTGCCTGCCCGAGGAGTACGGCGGCTCCGGCGGCGGACTGGCCGACGCCTGCCTCTTCCTGCTCGTCGGTCCGGCCGATGTCGCCGGTGGCCAGCCGGCCGTCGGCGTCCAGGGCGGACCGCACCGGGCCGTCCGGCCGGAGGTAGCCGGAGAACACGGACGAGCCCCGCACCAGGATCTCGCCGTCCTCGGCGACACGGATCTCCACGGACTCCACCGGGCGTCCCACCGAGCCGAGCCAAAAGCCGGTCCTCGGGCTGTTGCTGGTGGCCACACCGGTGGTCTCGGTCAGTCCCCAGGGGTCCATGATGACGATGCCGAACCCGGCCCAGAACCTCACCACGTCGACCGACATCGGCGCCGACGCGCTGGCCGCCCAGGTCACCCGGTCCAGACCGCCCGCGGCCAGCAGCGGTACCCGACGTGCTCACGGGCGGCCTCGAACGCCCGGTCGATGACCGTCCGTTGCTCGGCCGGCATCAGCGAGAGGACGGCCCGTACGGCGGCGGGCAGTTTCTCCCAGATCCTCGGCACGCCGAAGAACTGCGCGGGGCGCACCTTGCGCACCGCCTCGCCGACGCGCGTCGGACCGGCGCAGAGGTGGACGTGCGAGGCACGGTGGCAGGGCGGGCAGATGCCCGGCATCCGCTCGGCGATGTGGGCGAACGGCAGGTAGCAGATGTGCTCGACGTGCGGGGGAAGCTCCACCACGGCGTCCAGCGCCAGGGCGTTGGACATCACCTCGCGGTGGGTGAGGACGACGCCCTTGGGCTCGCCGGTGGTGCCGGAGGTGTAGACGACGGTCAGCGGGTCCTCGGGGCGGGCGGCGGCCCGGTGAGCATGATGGTGGGGTCGGCCCCGGAGACCGCGGCGGAGACGACCCGGGCCCGCGGGGCCGGGTCGTGACGCCCGTCGGCCTCCTCGCTGCCGATGGCGACGAGCGCGGCGCCGTCGACGATGCCGGAGGAGTTGCCCGCGTGGTGGACGTGGTCGATTCGCTCCACCCAGTGGTACTTCTGCAGGGCCACCCGCGTCGAAGCCGCCCAGCTCGCCGGTGTCCGCGAAGGACGGCTTCAGCTTGGCCAGCGAGTCGGCCGTCGTGCCGGGCCGCAGGTGCTCGTCCCGGTCGAGGACCAGCCGCCCGTTGCGGTCCCGCACCGGGACGACGGACCGCTCGAAGCGTCCTTCCTTCCAGGCCGCGGCGGCCCGCTGATGTCCGGGGCCGGACGGAACAACCGACGTCCCGGTGCCGGGTTCTCGGGGGTCACACCAGTCGCGGCCTCCCTCCCCCTGTGGTTTTCCGCAGGGTCGGTACTGCGGAAAACCGCAGAAGGTACGGCGGTTTCCCTCGTACTCACGGCATGGCGACCGGCCTAGCGTTTTTTCCGCCGGGCCAGCCGGCATCCAGGAACCGACCCGCACGAGCGGAAGGACGCACCATGCGAAGGAAACCGGCGACGGTACGGATCGCGCGATGGAGCGCCACACATCCGTGGTCCGCCATCGGCCTGTGGGCCGTGTTCGTCGCCGCATGCCTCTTCCTGGGCGGGGCGGCCGGCACGAACGCGCTCAGCGACGAGGAGTCGGGGGTCCGGGAGTCCGGCCTCGCCGGCCGGATCGTGCACTCCGGCGACTTCCCAGAGAAGGCCGAGGAGAACGTGCTGATCACCGCCGCGGACGGCGGAGCCCTCGACCCCGCGGCGGCCCAGGACGCGGCCGCCGACGTCACCCGGCGGATGAAGGCCCTCACCGGGGTGGAGAGCGTGGGCCGGCCCGTCACCTCGCCGAACGGCAGGGCGCTGCTGGTCCCGGTCACGATGAAGGGCGACACCGAGAACGCCGACCGGCGGGTCCAGCCGCTGCTCGACGCCGGCGCGGCGACCGAGGACGCCCACGAGGGCCTGCGGGTGGAGCAGGTCGGCACGGGCTCGACGGCGAAAGGGCTGTCGGACACGCTCGGCGAGGACTTCGAGCGGGCCGAGCTGATCAGCCTGCCGCTGACCTTGCTGATCCTGCTGGTCGTCTTCGGGGCGGTCATCGCGGCCGGCGTGCCCGTGGTGCTCGCGCTCTCGTGCGTCGGCGCGGCCATCGGACTGTCCACGCTCGCCTCCCACGTGCTGCCGGAGACCAGCGCGGTGAGCAATGTCATCCTCCTCATGGGCATGGCCGTGGGCGTGGACTACTCGCTCTTCTACCTCAAGCGCGAACGCGAGGAACGGCGCACCGGGAAGTCCCACGTCGACGCGATCGAGATCGCCGCCAAGACCTCGGGGCACACCGTCGTCGTGTCCGGAACCACGGTGATCGTGTCGATGTCCGGTCTCTACCTGGCCGACGAGGCGACCTTCGCGTCCCTGGCCACCGGCTCCATCATCGTCGTGGCGGTCGCCGTGCTGGCGTCGCTCACCGTACTCCCCGCCCTGCTCGCCAAGCTGGGCCGCTGGGTCGACAAGCCGCGGGTGCCCTTCCTGTGGCGCCTGACCATGCGCTCCGGCGAGTCGCGGGTGTGGCCCGCGCTGCTGCGCCCCGCGCTGTCCAAGCCGGCCGTCACGCTGGTGACGTCGGTGGGCGCGCTGCTCCTGCTGGCCGTGCCAGCCCTCGAGATGAACCTCAAGCAACCCGGCTCCGACGACCTGTCCCGGGACATCCCCGTCGTGCGGGCGATGGACCGGCTGACCGAGGCCTTCCCCAGCAAGGGCACGGTCCACAAGGTCGCCGTCCGGGCGCCCGCCGCACGGGCCGGCGAAGTGCGGAGTGCCCTGCGGAGCCTGCTCGAACGCACCGCGGACCACGAACTGTTCGCGCACGACACCACGCCGCAGATCAAGGAGTCGGCCGACCACCGGGTGCACACGGTCGACGTGGGCACGCCGCACCAGCCCAAGAGCGCCGGTGCCCGTGACTCCCTGGACCTGCTGCGCGACTGGCTGCCGCGGGCCATGGCCGATGTGCCCGACGCCGAAAGCGCGGTGGGCGGCAAGGTGGCGCAGGGTGCCGACTTCACCGCGCACCTCAAGGAGCGGATGCCCTACGTGGTGGGCTTCGTCCTGCTGCTCACCTTCGCCACCATGGTGCTGATCTTCCGGTCGGTGGCCGTGGCGCTGTCCGCCATCGTGCTCAATCTGCTGTCCGCGGCAGCCTCGTTCGGTGTGCTGGTCGTGGTCTTCCAGCACACCTGGGCGGAGGGGCTCCTCGACTTCCACAGCTCGGGCGCGGTGGTCTCGTGGCTGCCGCTCTTCCTCTTCGTGGTGCTGTTCGGGCTGTCGATGGACTACCACGTGTTCGTGGTCAGCCGGATCCGCGAGGTCGCGTCCACCGGTGCCTCGACCAAGGAAGCGGTCCGTCAGGGCATCACGCGCTCGGCCGGCGTGGTCACCAGTGCGGCGGTCGTCATGGTCGGAGTGTTCGCGATCTTCGGCACGCTGAGCATGGTCGAGTTCAAACAGCTCGGCGTGGGACTCGCGGCGGCCATCCTGCTGGACGCCGTGGTCATCCGGATCTACGTGCTGCCGGCGCTGATGACGGTGCTCGGCAAGTGGAACTGGTGGCCCGCGGGCATACCGGGCGGCGGCCACGGGCCGTCGGACCGCGTCCGGCACCGGGCGGGGCGGGCGGCGACCGCCGCTCACCGCGCCGGGGAAGGGAACGAGTACGCGTCCTCGCACCGCCGGCGGCGTTGAGTCATCCGGACACGTACGGGATCACGCACGGAAATCGAGGACGGAAATCGAGGACGGAACACACCATGACAGAGCAGTGGAACGACAGAACCCCCGGAGTCGTCCGGCTCCCGTCAGGACGACTCGTCCGCGGACGGGGGCTGAGGAACGGACTTCCGGAGGGCCAGGTACCGACGCTGGCCGTATACCTGACGGATCACCGGCCCGCGGCGCAGCCGTGGGAGAGCCGGTGGATCCGGTGGCGGGACTTCTGGCTGCCCTCCGACCCCGACGACGCGTTGCGCACGCTCCGGCTCGTCCATGAGCGCGGGCTCGGCGAGCGGGTCGAGGTCGCCTGCGGCGGCGGTGTCGGACGCACCGGAACGGCACTGGCCGCGATGTGCGTGATGGAGGGCATGGAACCCGGTCAAGCGGTCAAGTGGGTCCGGCAGCACTATCGTTCACGGGCCGTCGAGGTGCCCTGGCAGCGGCGGTTCGTCCGCCGGGCCCACGCATCCGGCGCCTTTGGACCCCGAGAGCCGTAGCCGGGTCCGTGGGTCAGGGCCCGGTACGGCGGGCCGTGGTGAACGGCGGCGCGAGACGGAGGTGCGCGCGGCGCCCCGGCCCCGACGGGTCGGGCCGGGGCACCGCTGCCTTGCCGAACGGGCCGTCAGTGGCCGGCGGTGACGCCGGAGAGTTCGTTCGTGCTCTTCGGCAGGGTCACCGACGCCAGTTTCTCGCCGGTCTCGATGTCGACGGCGTGGAGCCTCCGCTCGCCCGGTTCGGAGACGTACGCGGTGTGGTCGCGGACGAAGAGGGTGGGCCGGGGCTGCTGCCAGTCCAGTGGTTCCTGCCACGCGTCGACGACGGGGATCTCCTTCTCCACCTTGCCGGTCTCGGGGTCGATGACGTGGAGGGTGCCGTTCGTGCCGAGGACGAGTGCCTCGCCGTGCGGCCCGCGTCCGAGTGAGCGGAAGGAGTAGCTGGTGCCGAGGTCGACCAGGCGCAGCTTCGCGGTCCTGGTGTCGATGAGGGAGATACGGGTCGGCCGCTCCAGCTCGGCGTCCGGGTCGGTCTTGTAGTCGCCCAGGAGGACCGGTGACGCGTCGCTGCCCGCCTGGTTGCCGATGCGGCCGTAGTCGTCGGGGGCGTCGACCTTGGTGAACTCGCCGTCCTTGTAGATCAGGACGCCGTCCTCGCAGCCGACGGCGACGGCCTCGCCCTGGGCCGCGGCCTCGCCGTGGACGCCGGGGCAGTTCTCGCTGCGCGCGATCTCCTTGTCGTTCTTGTCGAGGACGAGGGCGCCGGTGCGCTTCTCCTCGGTGCCGAGGGTGGTGAGGAGTTCGCCGTCGCTCAGTTCGATGGCGACGCCGTGGTGCGCCTCGGCGGAGGTGTAGGTGCGTCCTTCCGGCTTCTTGCCGCCGGCGAGGTCGGCGGGGTCGAAGACGTTGACCTCTCCGGTGCCGTCGGTGAAGAGCACCGTCTTGCCGGCGTGCCGCACGACGTGTCCGGGCTTGGCCCCCTCGTAGGTGATGCCGGTGAGGGTCTGCCCGGCGGCGTCGAGGACGCGGAAGCCCGCGTCGGTGGAGACGATGACGTGGTCGTCGTCTCCGGCGGGGTTGACCCGGTTGAAGCCGGGCAGCTCGATGGTCCCGGTGAGTTCGAGGCTCTCGCCGTCCAGGATGTACAGGCCCCCGTCGAAGGTGGCGACCAGCGGGTCCTTGACGTCGCCGGCGGGTGTGGTGCCGGGCGTCGCCTTCGCCGCCTTCGTGTCGGACGAGGCACCGTCCCCTCCCCCGCAGGCGGTCAGGACCGCGGACACCGCGAGGGCGAGAGCCGTACCGGAGACGATTCTGCCTCGTGTCTTCCTGTTCACTGTGTGTGTTCCCTTCCGGCCGCGCGGGCGCGGCGTCGGTGTGGTGGTGGGTGGTGGGTGGTGAGTGGTGTCGGCCGGTCGTGCCGGCCCCGGCACGGTGGCGCGGGTTCAGCCGGTGGTCAGGCCGTCGGTCACGGCCTCGGTGTTGGCGCGCATCATCCGCAGGTAGGTGTCGGCGCCCCCGCCCTCGCCGGTCAGCGACTCGGAGTAGAGCTCGACGACGCGTACCTCGCCGCCGAGTTCCGTGCGCAGGACCTCGGCCAGGCGGGTGGGCCGGGAGGAGTCGGCGAAGACGGTGCGCACGCCCGCTTCGCGCATGGCCTCGGTGAGTGAGCGCAGGTCGGAGGAGCTGGGCGAGGCCAGGGTGGTGCCGCTGGGAACGACCGCGCCGATCACCCGGAAGCCGAAGCGGTCGGCGAGGTAGCCGAAGACGTGGTGGTTGGTCACCAGGGCGCGCCGGTCCTCGGGTATGCCGTCGAAGGACTTCTCCATCCAGGTGGTGAGGTCGGCGAGTTGTGCGTCGTAGCGGGCGGCGTTGTCCCGGACCGCCTCCTCGTCCACGCCGTCCACGTTCTCGATCACCTGGTCGGCGATCAGACCCGCGGCCCTGCGCACGCGGTCGGGGTCGGTCCAGAAGTGCGGGTCGGGCTGCCCTGCCTCCTCCTCGGGGCCTCCGTCGGCCTGCTTCCGGAAGGTGAGGGGGTCCACCGCCCTGCCGGTCTCGAAGGTGGTGACCCCTGACTCGTGGGCGGCCTCCACGTGCCGCAGTACGTTCTCCTCCAGGCCCAGGCCGTTGTAGACCACCAGGTCGGCGTGTTCCAGTTCGGCGGCCTGCACGGCCGACAGGCCGAAGGAGTGCGGGTCGGCGTTGGGCTTCATCAGTACGGTGACGTCGGCCTCGTCGCCGACGACCTCGCGGGTGATGTCGCCGAGGATGTTGGTCGTCACCACGACTTGGGGCCGCTCGTCGCCGCTCGTGCAGGCGGTGGCCGTGCTCGCGCAGACGAGGGCGATCAGGGCCGCCGGCAGGCGGCGCAGCCGCAGAACGGTTCGCCTCGGTGTCGTCATCGTCCGGTCTCCACCATCAGCGCCGGCTTCATGTCCAGGTCGAAGGTGCGGGCGACGCGCAGGCTGTCGTTGTAGTCGATCTCGTACACGCGGCTGCCTTCCGGGTCGTTGAGGTAGGCACGGCTGCGGTCGACCTCGATCACGGGTCCGTGTCCGTCGGTGCCCGCCCGCAGGTCTCCGGTGAGGAGCCGCTCGGTCCGGGCGACCGGCTCGCCGGTGGCGATGTCGTAGCCGTGCAGCGCCCCGTCGGTCTCCAGGACGAGCAGCGGGGAGCCCTCTCCGGCGGTGTTGGCGGCGACGACCGGACCGGTCTCCACGCGGGTCCACGCGCGTTCGGTGACGTCCAGCACCCACACCGCCCGGTCCCCGGCCGGCGCGGTGAGGGTGTCGCTGCCCGCGCGGTGGCGGAAGGACGACGCCCGTTCCCCCGCGGGCAGGTCGCGGTCGTACGGGATCCTCTCGGCCGTGAAGGCTCCGTCGTCCTCGTGGATCAGCAGGGCGCCGTCGGCGCAGCCGAAGACGACACCGCGCCGGGTGACGGCGTCGCCCGCCGGGTCCTCGCAGGTGGCGTCCGGGGACGCCGCGCGCCCGCCCTCACGGTCGTACACCGCGACCTTCGGCGTGCTGTTCCCGTCGCCGGTGAGGGTCAGCAGGTGCTCCGCGTACGGCACCACGGCCCCGGCGTGGGTTCCGGGGAGCGTGCGGGGGGAGCCGGCGCGGCCCTCCTCCAGGTCGGCCCGGCGGTGGATCGTGGCCCGGCCGTCCTCACCGGTCACCGCGGTCACGGCCGCGTCGCCGCGCACCCGCGCGCCCGAGCCCGCCGGGAACCTGCCGGCGTCGCGTATCGCGGCGCGGTAGTAGTGCACGTGGTCGCCGTGGTCCACCGTCCAGGTGCCGGCGTCGAGGACGCGGGTGCCGTCCGGGGTGTGGAAGTAGCCGAACCTGCCGTCCGTGGTGAGTTCCGTGGTGCCCGTCGTCCGGGGCTCCTCGTGTGTCCTGCCGGTGATCAGGTCCAGTACCCGGGTGTCTCCGGTGCCAGGGTCGTTGAGCACCAGTCGTGACTGCTGCTCGGCTGCCTCCTGTGCCCCTTCGACGTACCCGTGCGGGGTGGCGGAGGCCGTGGAACTCGCTTTCGGGGAGGACGTGTTGTCGTCCTGCCCCGCGCAGCCCGCGGTGAGCAGCGCGAGGGCCACGAGCGCGGCCGGCGCCCCGGCAGTGACGTTTTTTCGGACGAACAAGAACATCGCCTCTCAGGTCTTTCTCAGTCGGTCGCCGGCGGACGGATGCCGGCCGGGCGTGTGCGGCGGTGGCGGATGCCGGATGCCAGGTGGGAGAGGAAGAACAGGCTCACGGCCAGGGCGGAGACGGTTGCGCCGGCGGCGGTGCCCAGGTGCCAGGACAGCAGCAGGCCGAAGAAGGTGGCGGCCACGCCGAGCAGCGCCGCGAGGGCCATCACGCCCCGCACGCCGCGCGCCCAGGGCAGCGCGGCCGCCGGCGGGGCGATGAGCAGGCCCAGCACCAGCAGCGTCCCCACGATGTGGAAGGAGGCGACGATGGCCAGCGCCAGCAGGCCGAGCAGTACGGCATGGGCCAGGCGCGGACGCAGCCCGAGCGTCCGGGCCTTGCGCGGGTCGAACGCCAGGGCCAGGAAGGCACGGTGGCCGAGGGCCGAGACGGCCAGGGCCAGTACGAGGGCCGCGCCCAGCAGCGCCAGGTCCTGTTCGCGCACGGCGAGGACGTCACCGAAGAGGAAGCCGGTCAGGTCCACCGCGAAGGACTGCGACCGCGACACGATGATGACGCCGAGCGACAGCATCCCCACGAACAGCAGCCCGATACCGGTGTCCTGGGACAGCCGCGGGGTGCGGCCGAGGGCGGTGACACCGGCCGTCATGACCGCCGCGCTCAGCAGCGCCCCCACCATCGGGTTGCCGCCCAGCAGCGCGGCGAGTGCCACCCCGGGCAGCAGCCCGTGCGACATGGCGTCGCCGAGGAAGGCCATCCCCCTCAGCACCACCCACGTGCCCGCCAGGGCGCAGATCGCCGACACCAGGATTCCGCCCCACAAGGCGCGTTGTACGAAGGTCGCCTCGAAAGGGGCTGTCAACCACTCCATGCGAGCACACTACAATGAAAATCATGTTCAAAGAATCCGGCCTCCCCTCCGCCGCCCCCGAGGACACGACGTTCCGCATCCGCTTCACCGAGCTGTCCGCGGGCTACACCGGCCACCCGGTGCTCCATCAACTCAGCGCCGCGATATCGGCGTTGGCCACCACCGCACTCGTCGGTCCGAACGGCAGCGGGAAGTCCACCCTGCTCGGCGTCCTGGCCGGAGTGATCCGGCCCACAGCGGGCGAGCTGCACCACACCGGCAGCCGGCCACCGGCGTTCGTCCCCCAGCGCGGCGCGGTCGGTGACGCACTGCCGTTGACGGTCCGGCAGACCGTGGAGATGGGACGCTGGGGCGAACGCGGCCCGTGGCGCCGGCTGACCCGGCGGGACCGCGCCACCGTGGACGCGGTCATGGACCGCATGGGCATCGCCGACCTGGCCGCCCGTCAGCTCGGCGACCTGTCCGGCGGACAGAGGCAGCGCGCCCTCATCGCCCAGGGGCTCGCCCAGGAGTCGGACCTGCTCCTGCTCGACGAACCGACCACCGGACTCGACCCCGAGGCCAGGGAGCGCATCGCGACGCTGCTGACGGAACTGGTCGCCGACGGCGTGACCGTCGTCCACGCCACGCACGACCTGGACGCCGCCCGCGCGGCCGACGCCTGCCTCCTGCTGCGCGAGGGGCGCCTGGCGGGGCAGGGACGTCCCGGCCAGGTCCTCACCCCTTCGACGCTCACCCGGTTCTGGCAACCGGCCTGAGACGTCGGCGGGCCCGGGGGCTTCCGGCGCCGCCGTGGTGGGCGCGGACCTGCCGCGCCGTACGGCCCGCTTCGGTCGTCATCCGGAGACCTCCGGCAGACGCCCCCGGCGAGAACCGCGCTTGACCTGAACCGGACTTGAGCTTCTACGTTCGTTCGCAGCCGCGGGAACCGGCCGGCGGTGTCTTTTGAGGAGGTCCGTCATGACCGAGCGCGCAGCCGGCACAGCCGGCATCGAGATCCCCGACCGTTACCGCCATGCCGTGGTCCCGCACATCATGGTCGACGACGCCGCCGCGGCGATCGACTTCTACCGGCGGGCGTTCGGCGCCCACGAGGACTTCAGGATCGACGCTCCCGGCGGCGGGATCCTGCACGCCGAGATCACCGTCGGGCGGTCGGTGCTGATGCTGGGCGACGCGAGCGTGGACGAGGCGGAGGCCGGGTCCTTCGCCGCGCCGGCCGCGCTCGGCGGGGGCACCTCCGTCACGCTGCACGTCTTCGTGCCGGACGTCGACAGCCTGGCGGAGCGCGCGGAGGCGGCCGGCGCCGAGATCCTCCAGCCGCCGACCGACATGTTCCACGGTGACCGCACCGTCATCCTCAAGGACCCCTCGGGCCACATGTGGGTCTTCCTGACTCACCTGGAGGACGTCTCGGAGGAGGAGCTGCGGCGACGCCTGGCCGCCGCCGGGTGACCGCTCCCCCGGCTCAGGTCCGGTCGTCTCCCGTGCGGCGGCGGACGAAGTCCACGGTGCGGGTGAAGCAGTCCTCGACGTCCGTGTCGGTCAGGCCCACCCAGAGGTGGTCGCCGCCGTCGAGGAGCCGCAGGCCGGGGTCGTGGCCCGCCGCCCGCAGGGCTTCGGCGAGGCGGACGGACTGCCGGGCGGGGACCAGGGCGTCGTCGGTGCCGTGCAGGATCAGGAAGGGCGGCGCCTGGGGGCCGACGTGGGTGACCGGGCTGGCGTCGCGGGCCGCGTCGGTCCGCTCCGCCGGGGCGCCGCCGAGCAGCAGTGCCTCGAAGCCGGCCGGGTCGTGGGGGTCGTAGGCCCCCTCGGGGTGGTCCTCGGCGAGTGCGGGCAGGTCGGTGGGGGCGTACCAGGTGACGCAGCCGACGACGGTGCCGGCGGACCGGGTGAGGGCGGTCAGGGCGGCGAGGTGTCCGCCGGCCGACTCGCCCCACAGGACGGTCCGCGCGGTGTCCAGGCCGAGGTCGGCGGCGCGGGTGCGCAGCCAGGTGAGGCAGGCGGCCAGGTCGTCGGTCTGGGCGGGGTGGGGGGCCTCACCGCTGAGGCGGTAGTCGGGGCAGGCGACGGCGAACCCGGCCCGGACGAGCCGGGCGAAGGGGCCGGGGTTCCAGTGGCGGAAGCGGGGGCCGAGGTCGTCGCGCAGGCCCGTGCGCCAGGCGCCGCCGTGGACGAAGACCACGACCGGGAGGGGTCCTGCGGCATCCTGCGGCAGCCACAGGTCGACGGTCAGCGGGCGGCTGCCCTCGGGGACCGCGTAGACGGCGCCGCGCAGCAGCCGTACACCGTCGGCGGGGTGCGCGGGGTGCGGCAGGGGCAACGCGGCCGGGTCGGGCGGGGCGAGCAGGTGGAGGGGGAACGTCACGGTGGATGCCTTACGTCAGCGGGCCGTACGGGGCAGGATGCGGCGGGCGTTGGCGGTGGTGAGCGCGCGCCAGCCGGTCGTGCCGTCGGGTGCCGGGGCGGCATCCAGGCCGGCGACATGGGCCTCCACCCCGGCGGCGGGGGTCCAGCAGTGGTCGCTGCCGTACAGGAGGCGGTCGCTGCCGACGAGGTTCAGCAGGGCGGGGAGCTGGCGGGGCAGCGCGGGTCCCGCGAGGTCGTAGTGGAGGCGGCCGAGCTGTTCGACGGCGCCGGGGGCCTCGGTGCCCTCGGGCATGAACATCCTCATGAAGCCGTCGATGCGGTCGGCCAGCACCGGCAGGGCGCCACCGCAGTGCGGCACGATCACCGTGAGGTCGCGGTGGCGGTCCAGCGTCCCGGCCATGAGCAGGTCAGTGACGGTGCGGGCGGTGTCGAAGACGAACTCGATCATCGGGCGGGGGCGTCCGAGGGCGGACCGCTCCCAGCACACCGGGGACGTGGGGTGCAGGAAGACGACGGCGCGGCGCCGGCCGAGCTCGGCCCATACGGGCTCCAGGTCCGGGTCGCCGAGGTAGGTGCCGTGGGTGTTGGTCTCCAGGATCACCCCGTCGGCGTCCAGGGTGTCGTAGGCGTACGCGATCTCCTCCAGGGCGCCGTCGACGTCCGGGAGGGGCAGCGAGGCGAACAGGCCGAAGCGGCCGGGGTGGTCGCGTACGGCCTGGGCGCCGGCCTCGTTGACCTCGCGGGCCAGGTGGCGGGCGGCGGTGTCGTCGCCGAAGTGGACGCCCGGCGAGGAGATCGAGAGCATCGAGGTCTCGATGGAGCAGCGGTCCATCAGCTCCAGGTGCGCGGCCGCCGACCAGGCGGGCCAGGCGGGGACCCCGTCGGGGAGTTCGTGTCCGGCCTCGCGGGCCCGGCGGACGTAGGAGTCGGTGAGGAAGTGGGCGTGGACGTCGAGGTATCCGGGGGTGTCAGGGGACACGGGGGGTTCCTTCTTCTGCGGCGGACGGATCTTCTGCGGCGGACGGAGGAGGGGCGGGACGGCGCCGGGTCGGGCGGTGGCGTACGGCGGTGGCGGCGCGTTCGCCGAGCACGATGCCGGCCAGCCCGGTCAGGCCGAGGAGCGGCGGGGCGGGTGAGGTGAGGTCCAGCGCCCAGTACAGCGCGCCCATGAGCAGACCGGCGGCGAAGGAGAGGCCGGCCTTGCGGAGGAAGCCGCGCGTGGCACCGGCGGCGCTCACAGGGTCTCCAGCACTGCCTGGCCCAGCAGCATGCCCAGCAGTCCGGCCAGCGCGACGGGGGGCGGTGCGGGCGACTCGACCCGCACCAGCACGTAGGCCACGCCGACCAGTGCTCCGGCGAGCAGTGCCTTCAGGTACGGCATGGGGCGCTCAGCTTCCGGTGCGCCACTTGTGGCCGGGCAGGAAGTTCACGTCGTACCGCTGCGGCACGGTGCCGAACTTGTGCGGCTCGGGGACGAACGGCCGCTGGGGCAGGCCGAGTTCGTCGGTGGGGGTGCCGAGGTTCTCGAAGAACCGCTCGAAGGTGCCGCCGGGGCCCGCGGCCACGCCGACGATCCGGCTGTGGTGGCGTTCGATGCGGTAGGCGTGCGGGCAGTTCTTGGGCACGAACCCGAAGTCGCCCGCGGTGAGCAGTTTCTCGTGCTGCTCGCCCTCGAGGTCCTCGACGAACAGCCGTACCGCGCCGTCGGTGATGTAGAAGACCTCGTAGGTGTCCGGGTGGGAGTGGGCGGGGATGATGTCGCCCTTGGGGCCCTCGCAGGTGAAGAAGTTGAAGGTGTTCTCGGTCTGCTCGCCGCCGGCGTAGACGGTGAACAGGTCGGTGAACAGGTGGGCGCGGTCGCCCTTGCCCTTCTCGACGAAGTACGGCTTGCCCGGCTCGGGCGGGATGTGGGAGCGCTCGCGGTAGCGGGTGGCGAACTCGATGGTCATGGTGATCCTTCCCGTTGAAGAAGAAGTCGATGAAAGAAGAAGGAGGAGGAGGGACCCGGCCGGGGCGTCGGCGGCTCGCCCCGCGCCCGTCGCGGCCCGTGCTCCTCAAGCTAGACCGGCCGGGAGGGACGGCCTACGTACACTCGGGCACGCGATGAAGGAAAACGGACAGTTCCCCGCGGGCCGTGGTGCGGCCGGCGTCCCGGCCGTGTCGTACCGGCCGACGCCCGGCAGGCCACCGGGTCTGGAGGTCCTCGACCTGCCGGGACTCGCCGCCCGCGCCGTCGAGCGGGGGCTGCCCCTCACGGTGCCCGGACGTCCGGCGTTCCACGTGGTCGTCGCGGTCCGCGGCGGGCGGCTCGCGTGCTCGGTGGACTTCACCTCGTACCCGCTCGCGCCGGGTGACTGGCTGTGGGTGTGGCCCGGGCAGGTGCTCCAGTTCCCCGACGGGCACCGGGGCTGCGACGCCACCGTCCTGGTCTTCCCCACCGGCTTCCCCAGCGCCGCGACGGACGCGCTGATCCGGGACGGCGCGCACGTCCCGTACCGCCTCGTCACGCCGGACGGGCCGCGGCAGGCGGCCCTGCTGCGGTTCCTGGACGCCCTGGTCGAGGAGCACGCCGCACTGTCCGACCTGCCGCTGGAGGCGTACATCGAGACGGTGCGGAACCTGCTGTCGGTGATCCTGATCCGGCTCGTCCATCTCGCCGACCCGCGACGGCAGGGGCGTTCCGGCGGCGGCGAGCCGTTCCGGCTGTTCCGTGAGGCCGTCGAGGAGGACTTCCGCCGGACCCACCGGGTCGAGGACTACGCCGCCCGGCTCGGTTACAGTCCGCGCACCCTCACCCGGGCCACCCGGGCGGCACTCGGCTGCGGCGCCAAGCGCTACATCGACGACCGGGTGCTGCTGGAGGCCAAACGTCTGCTGATCCACAGCTCGCTGCCGCCCGCCTCCATCAGCGAACAGATCGGGTTCACCTACCCGACGGTCTTCAGCGCCTTCTTCCGCCAGCACACCGGCATGACGCCGACCGAGTTCCGGTCGCTGACGAAGCCCTGAAGGCGCGGGGTCAGCCGCCGGCGGGGCTCTCCTCGGGGTCGCGCAGCCGCGGGATGAAGACGGAGAGCACCAGGGCCACGACCGTGACCGCGGCGCCGAGCCAGAAGATCCCGGAGTAACCGGCGTCGAGGTAGAAGGCGGTGCCGTCGACGGTGGTGCTGCTCGCGCCGAGGACGGCGTAGGCGCCTGCGGTCACGACGGCGCCGAACAGGCTGATGAGCATGTTGAGCATGCCGCTGCCCAGCCCCTGCTCGTCGCGCGAGACCACGCCGATCACCAGGACCGGCGCCACCGAGACGACGACGCCGGCGCCGACGTTGGCGACGCAGGAGGTGACGATGAGCTGGAGTTCGTCGCCGTGGTGGAAGCCCACGAGGGTGTAGCCGAGGGCCATGACCGCAAGGCCCACGCACCACACCCGGCGCGCGTCGAAGCGGCGCAGGTACCGGCTGACCAGCATGCCGGTGCCGAACATCACCAGGTTCCAGCTCACGCTGACGACGGCATTGTGGTGGGCCGTCCAGCCGAGCCCGTCCGACACGCCCGGGATGGCGGGGTACAGGGCGAGCAGGATGGCGAGGCCCGGCATGGTGAAGGCGACCGTCTGGCCGAGCCCGCCGGCCGTCAGCGCCAGGGCGACCGGGCGGCGGCGCAGGACCCTCAGGTCCAGGATGGGGTGCGGGCTGGAGCGCTCGACGAACAGGAAGGCGATCAGCGCGGCCGCTCCCGCTCCGAGCCAGCCCAGGGTCCGTACGTCCGCCCAGCCCCAGCTCTGTCCCTGGCCGAGGGCGTAGACCACGGCCGTCAGACCGCCGCCGAGGATCAGACCGCCCGGCCAGTCGAGGCGGGACCCGAAGGCGTGCCGGGGAGTCTCCGGGACCAGCAGCGCGATCAGCGCGAAGGCGACCGCGGTGGCGGCGGCGAGGAACCACAGGACCCCGCGGTACCCCCAGGTGTCGATCAGCCATCCCGCGAGGAACGGGGAGCCGAGGGCCACCAGACCGACGCTGCTGCCCATGATGCCGCTCGCCTGCTTCACCAGCCGGGCCGGGAAGACGTCCCGTACGGCGGCGAACGACAGGGCGCCGAAGGGCCCGTAGCACCCGGCGACCGCCCGGCCCGCGAGAACGAGCCAGAAGCTGCCGGCCAGCGCCGCCAGCAGCTCGCCGAGGGCGCCCAGGGCCGTCATCGCGAGCATGACGCGCCGCTTGCCGTACAGGTCTCCCAGCTTGATCACGAAGGGGGTGAGCAGGGTCGACACCAGGGTGAGGGTCAGGCCGAACCACACCACCTGGGTGGTGTGGAACGCCTGGGCGACGCCCGCGATGGCGTTGGCGCCGAGGATGCCGCCCGCGGCGAGCAACTGGGTCGGCCAGGCGAGCGCGATGAGGATCAGGACCAGGCGGGGTGTCCACCGCCCGTCCGCGGGGTCGCGGGGCGCGTGGTCGACCGTGGGGCTTGATGACGGCGTCGTCATGCCAGCCCTCCTTTCACGGAGGTGCCGAGGGAAGAGGGAGCATGTGGGGGAAGGACGGAGAACGGGCTGCCGTGGCGCGGCGCTCACGGGAAGGTGACGGCGCGGCGACCCGTCGTCGCGTGACGTCGATGATGACCCGAACACCTAGTGACCGCTAGGTTTCGAGAGTGTGGCCCACCTCACACAGCACGGCCACAGCGGGCACGGCCGGCCGTCGCCCCGCACCCCGCCGGTACTGTTCTGGCATGGCGACACCCAGGGGACCTCGCGGCCACTACACGGCGGGCCGGGCACGGCGTACGCAGATCCTGGAGGCCGCCCTGCTGCGTTTCGGCAGGGACGGCTACCGCAAGACCTCCCTCGCCCGCGTCGCGCGGGACGCCGAGATCACCGACGCCGGGCTGCTGCACCACTTCCGCGACAAGCAGCAACTGCTGCTCGCGGTCGTCGAGTACTGGCACGAACGCATGGACGTGCGGTGGGAGCGCGTCTCCGACTCGGTGCGGGACGCCTTCCGCTGCCACCTGGAGGACACGGCCGAGACGCTCGGCATGCCCGGCATGGTGGAGCTGGCGGTCGTCCTGACCGCCGAGGCCACCGCGCCCGACCATCCGGCCCACGACCACTTCACCACCTGGCAGGAGAAGGGCGTCGCGGAGCTCGCCGACCGACTGCGGGCCGGCAGCCGCAGCGGGGAGCTGCTTCCCGGACTGGACCACGAAGGCATCGCCCGCGAGTGCGTCGCCGTGGACGCGGGCCTGCAGCAGCAGTGGCTGGCCTCGGGACGCTCCTTCGACCTGGTCGCGGTCATGCGCGCCCACCTCGACCGCCTGCTGCGGGGCATCTCCACGGACGGGCAGGGACTGTAGGCACCCCCTGCGGAGCCACAGGGGTTCCGACGACCTTCTTTTATTGTCATGAGCATGCCCTCCCTGACCGGGCGACCTTCGCCTGTGCCGCACGTCACACACGCCAAAACCTAGTAATCACTAGGTGTTGGTTGCATGATCGTGCCTGCTCGCCGCCGCTGCTGAGGAAGGGCGCCATGAATCACCACTGGACCGCACGTGTGGTCGGCCCGCCCATGTCCGAACCCGCCGAGGGGGCCCGCCCGGCCGCGCTGCTGCGCAGCGAGTTCGCCGCACGGGCCGCCGTGCGGTCGGCCCGGCTCCGGGTCACCGCCCTCGGCGTCTACGAACTGGAGCTCAACGGCACCACGGTGGGCGACCACGTACTGGCCCCCGGCTGGACGAGCTACCGCCACCGGCACCGCTACCAGTCCTTCGACGTCACCTCCCTGGTCCGTGCGGGCCGCAACGCCTGGGGCGCCCATCTGGCCGACGGCTGGTACCGGGGCCTGCTCGGGTTCAACGGCGGCACCCGGGACATCTACGGCGAGCGCACCGGGCTCCTCGCCGAACTGCGCCTGGAGTACGCCGACGGCACCACCGAGACCGTCACCACCGGGGACGGCTGGCGCTGGAGCGCCGGGCCCGTCCTCGCCACCGGTCTGTACGAGGGCGAGGAGCACGACGCCCGACGGGAGCGGGCGGGCTTCAGCGAAGCCGGCTTCGACGACTCGGCGTGGCAGCCGGCCGACGTCATCGACTTCGACACCACCGTCCTCTTCCCGGCCGACAGCCCGCCCGTGCGCCGCGTCGAACACCTCGCGCCCGTCGCGGTCACCACCTCGCCCACCGGGCGTACGGTCCTCGACTTCGGCCAGAACCTCGTCGGGCGGCTGCGCATCCGGGTCCGCGGCGAGGCCGGCCACACGGTGACCCTCCGCCACGCGGAGGTCCTGGAGGACGGCGAACTCTGCACGCGTCCGCTGCGGCACGCGCTCGCCACCGACCGCTACGTCCTGCGCGGCGACCCGGCGGGCGAGGAGTGGGAGCCCCGCTTCACCGTCCACGGCTTCCGCTACGCCGACGTCGAGGGCTGGCCCGGCGACCTCGACCCGGCCGACGTCACGGCCGTGGTCGTCCACAGCGACCTGCGCCGCACGGGCTGGTTCTCCTGCTCGGACGCCTCCCTGAACCGGTTGCACGAGAACGTGGTGTGGGGGATGCGCGGCAACTTCGTCGACGTGCCCACCGACTGCCCGCAGCGCGACGAGCGGCTCGGCTGGACCGGAGACGTCCAGGTCTTCGCCCCCACCGCCGCCTTCCTCCACGACGTCCGTGACTTCCTGCGCTCCTGGCTGCGCGACCTCGCCGCCGACCAGGGCGACGACGAGCGCGGGGTGCCGCCGGTGTTCAGCCCCGACATCCCGGTGATCACCCCGGTGCCCCTGCCGGCGGGCAACCCGCCCATGGCCGGCTGGTGCGACGCGGCCGTCGTCGTGCCCTGGGTGCTGTACGAGCGCTACGGCGACACGAAGGTGCTGCGCGCCCAGTACCCGTCGATGCGCGCCTGGGTCGACGCCGTCGACCGCCTGGCCGGACCCGACCGGATCTGGGGCGAAGGGTTCCAGTTCGGCGACTGGCTGGACCCGACCGCCCCGGCGGACGACCCCGGCCGCGCGATGACGTCGTCCGCCCTGGTCGCCACGGCGTACTTCGCACGCTCCGCGCGGCTGCTGGCACGGACCGCGGAGGTCCTGGACGACCACGACGACGCAGTCCGTTACCACGCCCTGGCCGACGCGGTCCGTGACGCCTTCCTCGCCCGCTTCCACGCAGGCGGCGGACGCCTGACGGAGGAGACGCAGACCGCCTACGCCCTCGCCCTGTGCTTCCGGCTGCTCGAGGACGACGCCGAACGCGCCGAGGCCGGACGCCGGCTGGCCTCCCTGGTGGCCGGGCGCGGCCACCGCGTCGGCACCGGTTTCCTCGGCACTCCCCTGGTGTGCGACGCGCTGGCCGGCACCGGACACGTGGACACCGCCTACCGGCTGCTGACCCAGCGGGCGTGCCCGTCCTGGCTGTACCAGGTCGACATGGGCGCCACCACCGTGTGGGAACGCTGGGACAGCATGCTTCCCGACGGCAGCGTCAATCCCGGCGAGATGACCTCGTTCAACCACTACGCGCTCGGCGCGGTCGCCGACTGGATGCACCGCACCGTGGCCGGTCTGGCCCCCGCCGAGCCGGGCTACCGGCGGCTGCTGATCCGTCCCCGTCCCGGCGGCGGCCTGACCTGGGCGCGGGCCGAGCACGAGACGCCGTACGGCCGGGCCGGGGCCGGGTGGCGCCGGGAGGGCGACAGGCTGCGCGTCGACGTCGTCGTACCGCCCGACGTCACCGCGCTGGTCGAGCTGCCGGGCGCGGAGCCCGTGGAGGCAGGACCCGGCCGGCACACCTTCTGCGCGCCGTTCCCCGCGACCGCGCGGTGACGCCCGTACGCCCCGCCCACCACCGTCCCTGAACCAGTGCGAGGAACACACATGACCCACACCAGCCTGCCCGACACCTTCCTGTGGGGCGTCGCCACCGCGGGACACCAGAACGAGGGCGACAACAGCGCCAGTGACACCTGGTTCCTGGAGCACACGACGCCCACGCTGTTCCGCGAACCGAGCGGTCCGGCGTGCCGCGGTTACCAGCGGTGGGAGACGGACCTCGACCTGGCCGCCGGACTCGGGCTCAACGCCTTCCGGTTCTCCGTCGAGTGGGCCCGCGTCGAACCCGAGCGCGGAGTCGTCTCCGCCGAGGCCCTCGACCACTACGAGCGCAAGGTCGACGGCTGCCTCGAACGCGGTCTCGCCCCCGTCGTGACGTTCAGCCACTTCACCGCCCCGCACTGGTTCGCCGCGGCCGGTTCCTGGACCGCCGCCGACGCCCCCGCCCGCTTCGCCGAGCAGTGCGACCGCGTCATGGCGCGCTTCGGCGACCGTGTCTCCCACGCCGTCACCCTGAACGAACCCAACCTGGAACAGCTCCTCCAGGCGGGCGCGAAGCTCCCGGCCGAGGCCGAGACGCTCAAGACGCGGATGCTCGAAGCCGCCGCACACGCCGCCGGGAGCGCCGCCTACGCCAGTGCGAACGTCATCCCCGCCCACCGGCAGGACGAGTTCCAGGCCGCGTTCACCCGGGCGCACCGGGCCGCCCGCGACGCGGTCAAGGCCCGCCGTGGCGACCTGCCCGTCGGTGTCTCCATCGCCATCGCCGACGAAGTGGCCCTCCCCGGCGGTGAGGAACGCCGGGACGCCAAGCGCGCCGCCGTCTACGACCACTGGCTGCGCGAGGCACGCCACGACGACTTCATCGGCGTGCAGAACTACGAGCGGATCGTCCACGGCCCCGACGGCGAGGTGACGCCCGACGGCGAACGCAACGGGATGGGCACCGTCATCGAGCCGGCATCCCTCGCGGGCGCCGTGCGCTACGCCCACGAGGTGTCCGGGGTACCGGTCCTCGTCACCGAACACGGCATCCAGACCCCGGACGACGCACAGCGCGCCGCCTTCGTCCCCGCCGCCGTCGAACACCTCGCGGCCGAGGTGCGCGCGGGGACGCCCGTCCTCGGGTACTGCCACTGGACGCTCATGGACAACTTCGAGTGGATCTTCGGGTACGGTGCCAGGCTCGGGCTCCACGAGGTCGACCGCGACACCTTCGAGCGCCGCCCGAAGCCGAGCGCGAAGGCGTACGCGGAGGTGGTGCGACGCCATCGGGGGCCGCGCGGCGGCTGCGCCCCGAGCTGAGCCGATCCGGAGCGCTACGCCGAGGCCGCGAGGAACGGGACCGTCGCCGAGGACCGTCCCGGCGCCTGGGCCGCCTCCGGCCTCCCTTCGTGATCCGAACGGCGCAACAGTCGGCCACCCCAGGTGCCCAGGGGCCGGCGGAACGCGACGATCAAGTGAGGAGAGACAGGAAGGACACCCATGCACCACGCACCGCGCGGGTCCCTGGCCGCTGTGATCGCCCCGGTCCCCGGCGCGTCGCTTCCCGCCGACGCCGCCCGGCCCGCCTCCGGCGCGTCCCGCCGCTGAGAAGCCCCGGTCCGGGCGGAGCGGGCGGCCAGGAAGGGGGACACCTGTGACACGCGCGGAGAACGCCCCGCCCTCCCAGACCAGGGCCCGGCGGCGTTCGCTGGCGGCCCAGCTCGCCGATCCGGTACGCACCTACCTGACCACCGAAGCGGGCAGCGCCGGGTTGCTCCTGGCGGCTGTCGTGGTGGCCCTGGGGTGGGCCAACTCACCCTGGTCCGGGGGGTACGAGTCGCTCTGGGCGACCGAGGCGTCCGTGTCGCTCGGCGACGCCGGACTCTCCATGGACCTGGGGCACTGGGTGAGCGACGGCCTGATGGCCCTCTTCTTCTTCGTCGTCGGCCTGGAGGTCCGCTACGAGTCCTCGGTCGGCTCGCTGGCCGGCCGCCGCCGCGTGCTGCTCCCGGCCGCGGCCGGTATCGGTGGCATGGTCGTTCCGGTGCTGGTCTACCTGGCGATCGCTCCCTGGGGCGAGGCCGGCGGCGGCTGGGGCACGGTCATCGGCACCGACACGGCCTTCATGCTCGGGGCGCTCGCCGTGGTGGGGCCCCGGTTCGTCACCCAACTGCGGGTCTTCCTGCTGGCCGTCACCGTCATCGACGACATCGTGGCGGTCAGTGTGATCGGCCTGGTCTACTCGGACACGGTCCGCCCACTGCCCCTGCTGGTGGCACTCGCCCTCTGCGCGGTCCTCGCCGCGCTGACCCCGCTGGGTGCCTGGCGCGCGGCACCGTACCTCCTCGTCGTTCTCGTGCTGTGGCTCGCCACCCTCGCATCCGGTCTCCACGCCTCCATCGCCGGCATGCTCGGCGGTCTCCTCATCCCCGCCCACGCCCCCGCGCCCGAGGCCGTGGACCGCGCCACCCGGCTCGCCCGCGCCTTCCGCCAGTCGCCCCGCGCCGATGTGGGGCTGTCGGCACGCGTGGGGCTGCAACGGGCGGTCTCGGTCAACGAGCGGCTGCAGCTGATGCTGCACCCCTGGGCGAGCTATGTGGTCGTCCCGCTGTTCGCCCTGGCCAACGCCGGTATCGACCTGCGCGGGGGCGTCCTGGGAAGTGCCCTGTCCTCCCGGCTCACCTGGGCCGTCGTCGCCGGCCTCGTGGCCGGAAAACTCCTGGGCGTGTGGGGCGGAACCCGGCTCGGCACCCGCCTCCGCCTCGGGAAGCTCCCCCAGGGGGTGGGCCCGGGACACGTCGTGGGCGGTGCCGTGCTGTCCGGGATCGGCTTCACCGTCTCCCTGCTGATCGCCGGTCTCGCCTTCGACGACCCGGTCCTGCGCGACCAGGCGGTCGTCGGTGTCCTGCTGGCCGCCGTGCTCGCCACCGCCCTGGGGTGGCTCGCGTTCCACCTCGCCGCCGTCCTGCGCGGCGAGACGGACGCCGACCTGCCCCGTACCCTCGCCCGCCCGGTCGACCCGGCCACGGACCACATCACCGGCCCCGCGGACGCGCCCCTCACCCTGGTGGAGTACGGCGACTTCGAATGTCCCTACTGTGCCCGCGCCACCGGCGTCACCAAGGAACTGCGGGAGCGCTTCGGCGACCGGTTCCGTTACGTCTTCCGGCATCTGCCGCTCCCCGACGTCCACCCGCACGCCGTGCTCGCCGCACGGGCGGCCGTCGCCGCCGGCGCGCAGGGGTGCTTCTGGCAGATGCACGACCTGCTGTACGAGCACCAGGACCGGCTGGAGTTCGAGGACATCGCCGCGTACGCCATCGAGATCGGACTCGACGTGGAGCGCTTCCTCGAGGACATCGACGCCGAGGAGACCGCCGAGCGGGTACGGGCCGACGCGGCCGGCGCCGAGGCCAGTGGTGCCCGCGGCACACCGACCTTCTTCGTCGGCGACCGGCGGCACACCGGGCCGTACGACGCGGAGACGCTCGCCGGCGAGCTCGAGAGATCCGCGTCCCACGACGCGTCCTGAACCCGCCGTCACCGGCCCGTCCCGGTGCCCGCGCGCTCAGCGGCGCAGGGCGGTCTCGCTCTCCATGTGCGACAGCTTCTCGGGGTTGCGGACGGCGTAGAGGCCGGTGATGCGGCCGTCGTCGACGCGCACCGCGAGGACGGTGTCGAGCACGCCGTCGAGCCCGACGATCAGCGCGGGGCGGCCGTTGACCTCCGCCGGCCGCAGCGACACCTCGGCGGTGAGCCTGCCCAGTCCGGCCTGGAGCAGGCGGGCCACCTTGTCGGCCCCCACGACGGGCTTGAGGACGGCCTGCTTGACGCCGCCGCCGTCGCCCAGGAGGACGACATCCGGCGCGAGGACGTCGAGCAGGCCCTGCAGATCGCCCGTCTCGACCGCCCGCCGGAAGGCGTCGAGGGCGTCCCGCGTCTCGGCCGGTGACACGGCCCCGCGCGGCCGGCGTGCCGCGACGTGCGCCCGTGCCCGGTGCGCGATCTGGCGCACCGCGGCCGGGCTCTTGTCGACGGCTTCGGCGATCTCGTCGTACTCGAGGCCGAACACCTCGCGCAGCACGAACACCGCCCGCTCGGTGGGGGCGAGCGTCTCCAGCACCAGCAGCATCGCCATCGAGACGCTGTCGGCGAGCTCGACGTCCTCGGCCACATCGGGTGCGGTGAGCAGCGGTTCGGGGAGCCAGGAGCCGACGTAGGACTCCTTGCGGCGGCCGAGCGTGCGCAGTCTGCTCAGCGCCTGCCGGGTGGTGATCCGTACGAGGTACGCCCGCCGGTCCCGCACCGCGGCGAGGTCGACGCCCGCCCAGCGCAGCCAGGTCTCCTGCAGCACGTCCTCCGCGTCGGCGGCCGAGCCGAGCATCTCGTAGGCGACGGTGAACAGCAGGTTGCGGTGGGCGACGAACGCCTCGGTCGCGGCGTCCACGTCCTCTGTCCGCTCCTCTGCCCGCGCGCTCTTCACCGGCTGCTCCCGCCTGCTCGTCCTCCACGATCCCATGCACACAGGACGCCGGCCGCCGCGGTTCTGTGACATGCGCGGGAAGGGCTCGCCCGGAACACGGCCGTCCGCCCCGGTGTCCGGCCGTGTTCCCACCGGGACGCCGGGGCGGAGGCCGGCCGGGAGCTCCCGGCCGAGGGGCTGTCAGCAGCCGATGGGGGCGGAGCCGACGGCCACGTCGTCGAACCACAGCGTGTCGTCACCCGTCCCGTAGCTCTCCCAGCCCAGTCGCAGGGCGGTGGGACGGGGCGGGGTGGTACGGGCGAGCCATTGCCGGTCGATGTCCTGCGTCGGCACGCCGTCGGCGTGCAGGCCCGGAATCTGCTCGTCGCCGAGCCAGGTGTCGAGTCCGGGGGCCGTCGTGTCGATCGCGAAACGCAGGCACTGCCAGCTTCCCGTCGGCAGCGGCCTGCTCAGCGCCACGCCGGCCGGGCTCTGCGCCGGCAGGGTGGCGTCGTCGCTCTCCCGGTTCCACTGCAGGGCGCCGTTCTGGCCGCCGACGCGCAGGCTCCGCCCGTTCTGGGAGGAGTCGGGCAGGGACACGAAGGTGACGTGGGCGGAGGGGAGCGCGGTGGTGTGCCTCACCCACATGCGTACGTGCATCACCGGACCGACCGAGGACAGGTCCGCGGTGGCGGCGACGAAGGCGTGGTTGCAGTAGCCGGCCCGGCCGTCGACCCGCAGCGACCGGCTGCCGCTGTGCGCGACGGCGGTGTCCACGGCGGCCGTCCCGGTGCCCTGGCAGTCGGGTGCGGTGAAGCGCCAGTCGCCGGACGGGGCGGAACCGGTCTGGTCCTCGAAGTCCGAGCAGATCACCGCGCTGCCGCAGTCGGCGCTCGGTGGCGGGGTCGTGGGCGGTGGGGTGGTGGGGGGCGTGGTCGGCGGCGTGGTGCCGTCACCTCCGCACGGCACGCCGTTGAGGGCAAAGTCGCTCGGTGCGGGGTCGGCCGAACGCCAGGTCCCCTGCAGGCCGAACTCGGCGGCGCCTCCCGTGGGCAGCGCGCCGTTCCAGCTCGTACTGGTGGCGACGACGGACCCGCCGGTCTGGGTGACGGTCGCGTTCCACGCCGAGGTCACCTGCTGGTCGCCGGTGTAGGTCCAGCTCAGCCGCCAGCCGTCGAGCGCCGGACCGAGGTTGGTGACCTTGATCTGTGCGGTGTAGCCGTCGGCCCACTTGTTCACGGTGTAGTCGACCTGGCAGCCGGTCTCCGCACCGTTCGCGGGCAGCACCGTGAGGGCGGACGCCGACAGCACGGCCGCGGTGAGGACCGCGGTCCAGGGCCGACGCGGTAATCGGGCGAGAAGGGAGCGCACTTGTGCCTCCGGGGTAGGGGGTGGGGGTTGGGGGTGGGGGTGTGACGTACGAGGTGCGAAAGCGCGATGGGAGCGCTCCCAATCGACGGGACGGGGGTCCTGATCGACAGGACGGGGGTCCGGCCGGCCGGCCGGGGGCCCGACCGGCCGGACCCCCGTCGAAGGTCAGCTCGTGGGGAAGGCGTCAGGGGTGCTGATCCGGCTCTTGAGCAGCGCACCGGACTCGGTCAGCACGCCGCTGCCGCTGTAGTCGGTGCCGTCACAGGTGCCGGGCCTGAACGCCGCACTGCCCTCGTCGGCGTCGGAGTAGGTCCAGTTCGCGTAGCTGATCTTCAACTGGTCGAGCAGGTCCAGCCAGGCCGTGCTGCTCGCCCGGTCCACCGCTCCACCGCCGGTGGCGCTCACCGTGCCGAACTCGGAGACGAACAAGGGCAGTCGGGAGGCCGCCCGGCTCACCGTGGCGCGGTAGTTGTCCTTGTGGCTCGCGGCGTAGAAGTGGAACGCGTACATGATGTTGGTGGCGTTGACGGGGTTGTCGACGACCTCGCTCTCGTCGGAGCCGTCCGAGACTCCCAGCGAGGACCAGCCGCGGGTGCCGACGATGACGACGGCGTCCGGGTCGGCGGCCCGGATCACCGGGATGACCTGCTCGGCGTAGCTCTTGATGCCGGCCCAGCTCACGCCGTTGGGCTCATTGGCGATCTCGTAGATCACGTTGTTCTTGTCGGCGTTGCGGGCGGCGACGGAGGCGAAGAACGTCTTCGCGCGGTCGAGGTTGAAGTTCGGGTCGCCCGGCGTGAGGGTGTGGAAGTCGATCACGGCGTACATGCCACGGGCCTCGGCCATGTCGACGAGGCCGTTCACGCGGGCGGTGAAGCCCGCGGGGTCGGTCTCGTAACCGTCCTCCTGCACGTACATGGAGATGCGCAGCAGGTCCGACCGCCAGTCCCGCGCGAGCGCGTCCAGGGACGCGGTGTTGTAGCACTGGCTGAACCACTGGATGCCGTGGGTGCTCATGCCGCGCAGCTGGATGGGGCGGTCGTACTGATTGCACAGGTTCACTCCGCAGACGTGCAGCTGTCCGTTGATGTCCACGGGGGTGCCGTCGTCCGGGGTGGGCGGGGGTTCTTCGACGGAGCCCGTGCAGGCCACGCCGTTGAGCGTGAACGCCGTGGGCTTCGGGTTGGCGCCGGTGAAGGAGCCGGTGAATCCCAGGTCGACGGTCGCGCCGGTGGCCAGTGTGCGGTTCCAGTCGACAGCGGTGGCGGTGACCGTGGAGCCGGACTGCGACCAGGTGGCGTTCCAGCCCTGGACGACCTCCTGCCCGGCGTCCGGCATGGTGAACCCGAGCGTCCACCCGGAGACGGGGTCGCCCAGGTTGGTGATCTTCACTCCGGCCTGGAAGCCGCCCTGCCACTGACTGGCCACCGTGTAGTCGACCCTGCAGCCGGTGGCGGCCACCGCCTGCGGACCGGACAGCGCCGTGAGGCCCAGGACCGTCGCGCAGGTCGCCAGTAAGGCCAAAAAGCGTCTCAAAGCGTTCCTCCTCGTGCGATGCGAACTCGTGCGATGACTCGCGTCATGCGAGCACAGCGTGGTGCAGCGCGATGGGAGCGCTCCCAAAGCCCATCGGCCCGAGACCGTACACCGACACGCCGACGCGCGATAGCCATGTGACGGCCGAAGAATGCCGCGCCGCGGGTGACCGCTGCTCATGCGGAGGCATCCGGGCCGCCGACGCGAACGGTGGCACACGTCACACTTCCCTCCTGTCACAGGGAGCGGACGGCCGGCATCTCGTGTTCAGCCCAGCTCAACACCGCGAACAGACACGAGTGAGGACGAAGCCATGGATACCCGGTTCAACCTGTTCGAGAACGAGCTCGCCGCCAGGTTCGCCAAGCGGTTCGCCGGCGCGGCCCTGGTGATCCACGACTCGCCGCTGCCGAAGTCCACCCAGGAGCTGGTGTCGCTGCGCGCCAGCCAGATCAACGGCTGCGGCCACTGCGTCGACATGCACGTCAAGGAGGCCGCGGCCGCCGGTGAGAGCGCGGTCCGGCTCCACCTGGTCGCCGCCTGGCGCGAGTCCACCGTGTTCACCGAGGCCGAACAGGCGGCCCTGGCCCTCGCCGAGGAGGGCACCCGTCTCGCCGACGCCTCCGAGGGAGTCTCCGACGAGACCTGGGCCCGGGTGCGCAAGCACTACGACGACGACCAGACCGCCGCGCTGGTCACGCTGGTCGCCCTGATCAACGCGGCCAACCGGCTCGCGGTGATCACCCACCAGAAGGGCGGCTCGTACGAGGCGGGCATGTTCGCGGCGGCGGTCAAGGACTGACCGGAGGACGCCTCGAACCGGTCCGGGACCGTGTGACCCGGACCGGTCGCCCGATCGGCACGCCGCAGGACGCGCGACGCCTGTCCGTCCTCGTCGGCGGCCGCACGAACCGCGCCCCGTGCGGATCTCCCGTCACGGCATCTCGTGACGTACGAGCGCCTCGGCGAAGGGCTCACCGGTACGGCGGGCGTACGTCATCCGCTCGCGCACCTCCCGCAGCGTGCGCGGACGGTACCCGGGCCCGCCGCAGCAGCCCTTGTGGAAGCGGACCCCCACGTGCAGCAGGACGGACAGCACCCGCCACGTCACGGCGTACGCGCCCGGCCGGCTGGTGATCCGCTGTCCGGCCGGCCGGCCGGGCGCCCGTCCGTCAGATCGGGAAGTGCGCGTGTCCCCTGACCTGCGCCGTGACCCAGCGGGTGTCGGTGAAGGCCTCGGCGCCGGCCTGGCCGCCGAAGCGGCCGTAGCCGGAGCTCTTCACGCCGCCGAAGGGGGCCTGCGGTTCGTCGGCGATGGACTGGTCGTTGACGTGGACGATGCCGGTGCGCAGCCGGCCGGCGACCTCCAGTCCCTCGGCCAGGTCCTCGGTGATGACGCCCGCGGTGAGCCCGTACGGGGTGTCGTTGGCGAGCGCGACGGCCTCGTCGGTGCCGTCGACGACGTGGACGACGGTCGCCGGACCGAAGATCTCGTCGTAGTAGATCTTCATGTCCTTGGTGACCCCGGTGAGGACGACCGGACGGATCAGTGTGCCCGGTTCCTCGATCTCGCCGGTGCCCGCGGCCAGTCCGGCCCCCCGGGAGACCGCGTCCGCGACGAGTGAGGCGACCCGGCGGGCGGCGGCCTCGTTCACGACCGGGCCGACCGCCGTGCCCGGGTCGCTCGGGTCGCCGCAGGGCAGTGCCCGGACGCGGGCGGCGAACTTGGCGGTGAACTCGTCGGCGACCGAGCGGTGGACGATGACCCGGTCCACGCACATGCAGATCTGGCCCGCGTTCATGAAGGAGCCGAAGACCGCGGCGTCCACCGCGTAGTCGACGTCCGCGTCCTCCAGTACCAGCAGGGGGTTCTTGCCGCCGAGTTCGAGGACGGCGGGCTTGAGGTGCCGGGCGGCCTGGACGCCGATGGTGCGGCCGACCTCCGTGGAGCCGGTGAAGTTGACCATCCGCACCCGGGGGTCGGCGATCAGCGCGGAGACCACCTCGGCGGCGTCGGCGCGGTCGTTGGTGACGACGTTGAGCACGCCCGCCGGCAGTCCCGCCTCGTGCAGGACGTCGGAGATCAGCAGGCCGCAGGCGATCGGCGCGTCCTCGCTGGGCTTCATCACCACGGTGTTGCCCATCGCGATCGGCAACGCCACCGCGCGGACACCGAGGATGACCGGCGCGTTCCACGGCGAGATCGCGGCGATCACCCCCTTGGGCACCCGCACCTGCGTGGAGTGGACGCCGTCGGCGTCGGTGGCGAGGATCTCGCCGGTCGGGCGGCTGACCTCGGCCGCCGCCTCCAGCAGGATGTCGGCGGCCAGGTGGGCGTTGAAGCCCGCCCAGGGGGCGGCGCCGCCGACCTCCGTGGCCATCAGCCGTACGACCTCCTCGGTGCGCTCGGCCATCAGCTGCGCGGCGCGCAGGAAGATCCGGCGGCGTTCGGCCGGCTTGGTCGCGGCCCACGCCTCGAACGCGGCGTCGGCGGCGTCCACGGCACGGCGTACGTCGTCCGGGGTGCCCGCGGCGACCTCGGCGCAGACGGCGCCGGTCCAGGGGTTGGTGTCGGTCGCGGTGCGGCCGGAGGAGGCGGGGACCTCCTGGCCGTTGATGATCAGTCCTCGGGAGATGGACACGGGGTGCTCCTGACAGTGGATGTGAGGGCTCAGGCCTCGGCGGGCGTGGGTGCGGGGGCGGCGGCCCGGCGGGTGCGCAGGGCCCGGTGGGCGAGGCCGACGAGGGCCGGGGCGGCCACCGGCGCGATCATGTAGTTCCAGAAGTGTTCGTACGTACCGGAGAGCAGGGCCGGGCCGAAGGCGCGCGCCGGGTTGATGCTCGCGCCGGTCACGGTGCCCAGGGTCGCGACGACCACGCCCACGCCGACGCCGATGGCCGCCGGGATCAGCGCCCCCAGGGCGGGCCTGGCCATCACCAGCGCCACCGCGGTGAACACCGCGGCGAGCGCGGCGCCCTCGACGAGGAACAGTTCGACCGTACCCGTCCCGGGTGCGGGGTGCACGGCCCCGTGTCCGACCTGGCGCACGGCCCCGCCCCACACCAGCCCGGCCAGCGCGGTGCCGGCCGCGGATCCGGCGAGCTGAGCGGTGACGTACGGGAGGACGGCGCGGGCCGGGAAGAGGCCGCTGGACCACAGGAAGACGGTGACGCCGGGGTGCATGTGGCCCCCGGATCTGCGGCCGGGCGGCGAGTACATCAGGCCCGCGATGAGCGCGGCGACCGCGACCCCCGCGACGGCGAAGAGGACCTGGGGGTCGCCGATCGCCAGCGGCGACCCGGGATGGGCCAGCCAGCGGATCAGGCTCACCACGGCGAAGAGAAGCACCGTGGTCAGCGCGAACTCGTACGCGCTGTGCCGGACGAGATCCGCGCGGCTCCGGGCGGAAGTGCTCATGGGAGTCCTCATCAGGGGAAGGGGCGGCCCGGCGGGATGCGTCCCGCAGCACACCGGGCCACCATTTTTTCGCTGAGTGAACTTACTTTCATTGTCCGAGTGCGCTGAGTGTGTGTGATCGCCGAGACGGCTGTCAATGGCCGGTAGCGTTCTCCTGGAGACGGGTACGGCCGCATGCGCCGGGAAGCCGACATACAGCAGGAGGAAGTGCCATGGCGCCGGGCGTTTCGAGGGCGGCCGCGCCGGTGGCGGCCGCGCCGGCCGACTCCCCCGCGGAAGCCGCCGGCCCGCTGGAGCGCGGGCTGGCCGTGCTGCGGATCGTGGCCGACGCCCCCCACTCCGTGCGTCCGGGCGACCTCACGCGCGCGACCGGCCTGGCGCGCTCGACCGTCGACCGGATCGCCGCGACCCTGACCCATCTCGGCCATCTGCGCACCGTGGGACGCGACCTCGTGCCCGCCCCGCGCCTGATGGAGTTCGGCAACGCCTACCTGCGCGCGAGCGGCATGTCCCGCGCGCTGCGGCCGAGCCTCGACCGGCTGGCCCGCGCCCTCGACGAGTCGGTCTCGGCGATCGTCCTCGACGGCTGCGACGCACGCATCGTCGGCAAGGCCGTCCCGCCCGGCCGGGTGATCCCCCTGGGTTTCCGCGTCGGCGACCTGCTGCCCGCCGAGCGCTGCGCGGCCGGTGCCGTACTCGCCACCGGATGGGGACCCGACACGTACGAGGCGTGGCGGGCCCGCCGTGCCGCCGACCCCCTGGACGAGACCTTCCCGGCCGTCCCCGCACGCCTCGCCGCTCCCGCCCCCGAGCGGACGGAGGCCGACTTCGCCGCCTGGACCGCGGCGGCCGACGCGCAGGGCTGGGCGCTGGACGACCAGTTGGTCGCCCCGGGCCTGGTCGCCCTGGCGGTCCCGGTGCGCGACCCCGACGGCCGGCCCGTCTGCGCGATCAGCGTGCTGGCGCACACCAGCCGCCACAGCGGCGAGGAACTGCGCGAGCACGCGCTGGCCACGATGGAGGAGGAGGCCCGGCGCACGGCGGACGAGCTGTACGACACCTCGAAGACGACCGCTGCGCCACCCGCCGCCGCCCCCGCCTACGCCGACGCCAAGCCGGAACTGGGGCCGTCCTTCCTCCAGGCACTGGCCAGGGGCCTCGCCGTCCTGACCGCGCTCGGCCGGCGGCGCGGCGGCCTCACCCTCGCCGAGGCCGCCGAGGCCGCCGGACTCTCGTACCCCAGCACCCGCCGCAACCTGCTGACGCTCCGTCAACTGGGTTACGTGGAACAACTCGACCGCCGCTTCCTGCCGTCCCCCCGCGTCCTGGAGCTCGGTTACGCACGGCTGTCCACCCTCACCCTCGCCGACATCGCCCAGCCCCATCTGACCGAACTGGCCGGACGGGTACGGGAGTCGGCCTCACTGGCGGTCCTCGACGGCACCGAGGTCCACTATGTGGCCCGCGCCGCCGCCCAGCAGATCACCAGCGCCCGGATCATGCCCGGCACACGACTGCCCGCGTACGCCACCTCCATGGGCCGGGTCCTCCTCGCGGACCTGCCCGAGGCGGACCGGCGGGAACGGATCGACGCCTCGCGCCCCCGGGCCCTGACCCCGCACACACTCACCTCGCCCGACGCGCTCGCCGCCGTGCTGGACCGGGTCGCCCGTGAGGGACACGCCCTGGTCGAACAGGAGTTGGAGGCGGGACTGCGCTCCCTGGCCGTACCGGTCCGGGACCGGGACGGACGGGCCGTCGGAGCCGTGAACATCGCCCTGCACGCCGGCCCCGAGCCGCCCGGACACACCAGGGACACCCTCCTCCCCGCACTGCGCGCCTGCGCGGCCCGCATCGAGTCGGACCTGGCGGTCGCCTTCGCCGACGGCCCCGTACAGACGGGCTGACCGCTCCGTGCGGTCCGTCCTCACGTCGGCCGCAGCGGCGCTGAATCCTTTTCCGCCCCCGCCGCCTCTTGTCCGTGAACCGGCCGAGCGGGCCGGCGAACACCAGGAGGAACGAAGCATGACGATCGCGATCATCGCCGTGGCCGGTGTACTGCTGGTCTGCATGTGCAGCGTGACGTTGCTCAAGCGGAGGAACCGGAGCCGTGGTTGATCCGCGCCGGTCACGACGGCGGATCGACGGACACGAGCAGGACGCATGAGCCGGAACTCCCCCTGGCCCGACGAACGGCTGGTCAAAGCCGCCCAGGACGGCAACATCAGCTCGCTGACCGCGGTGATCGTGGAGTCGCAGCCCCATGTGCGCAGGTTCGCGCTGTCGCTGTGCGCCACACCGCAGGACGCCGAGGACGCGGCTCAGGAAGCACTGATCATCCTCTACCGGAAGATCGGCACGCTCCGCGCATCCGGCGCCCTGGCCTCCTGGATGTTCCGCATCGTGCGCAACGAATGCCTGCGGCACCTACGGCTGCTCGCCTCCGCATCCGCCTCCGCATCCGTCGCCGAAGAGGCCGGCGGCGAGCCGGCGCCCTCCGCGGAGACCTCGGTGCTGCGGCGGCTGGACGCCGAGCGGATCGCCCTCGCGGTCAGCGGTCTCCCCCGCGACCAGCGGCAGGTACTGATCATGAGAGACGTCCAGGGGTATCCGGGCCGTCTCGTCGCGCAGTCGCTCGGCCTGAGCAACGCGGCCATGAAATCGAGGCTCCACCGGGCCCGGGCCGCTCTGCGGCAAGCCCTGGCGACCGATGAAGCAGCCGAAGGAGAGGCACTACCGTGAAGACCACCGAAACCGGCAGGCCCGTCCGCGCGGAGGCGGACTTCGCCGGCTCCTCCGTCCCCCGGCACCTGCTGCGCGGTGTTCTGGGCTTCGGCCTGATCATCGGCTCGATCGCCCTGGTGCCCTTCGCCGGCCCCGCCACCCTGCCGGCCGCGCCCCTGGGCCTGGTCGCCCTCCGCGGCTGCCCGGCCTGCTGGGTGATCGGCCTGGCGCAGACCGTCTCCCGCGGCCGTCTGGAACGCGACTGCGCGGACGGCGTCTGCACCCTGACGAAGGCGGACGGCGCTGCCCCGACACCGGTCCCGAATCCCGGCCTCTTCGCAACCCCGTCAGCTGGTGAGGGGAGCGTTCGTCCGAACTGAAGGGCGCACAAGGCGAGGTGAGCGGGCTGACCGATTGAAGAGGCGGGAGCGGGCGTGCCCCGTGCCCCGGCCCGCTCACGGCCGAAGCGGCCTCAGCGCGCCCAGCCGTTGCAACTCCGCGATGTGCTCCGCCGCCCGTCGCGGCGCTTCGCCACCGCTCACCAGCACTCCCGCCTCGATGTTGCGGTGGACCGCGGACTCGGTCAGGTTGGCGCTGCCCAGGAACAGCGTGCGGCGGTCGGCCACCGCGAGCTTGGCGTGCTGTCGCGAGTGGGGGTGGCCGTCCGGGTCGCGGGCCCAGTGCCACAGGATCACCCCGGGAACGGAGGCGAACGCCTCGGCCGGCTCCCGTCCCTTGAGGAGTCCTCTCGCGCCGGCCAGCGTCTCGACCACGACGTGGATCCTCACACCCCGCTCGGCGGCCGCCGTGAGAGCCCGGGTCAGAGCCGGATACGGGCGGGCCGCGTAGGTCATGGCCAGCAGTTCGTCCCGGGCCTCGTCGATGACGTCGACCAGCACCTGGGCGGTCGCCCGCACCGGCACACCGGGCGTCGCAGGGCCGCTCCACACGGTGCGGACCCGCACTCCGTCCCGGGCGCGCAGCATGGCCGCGACATACCCCCGCACGTAGGCGGCCGCCTCGGCGAGCGGGACCGCGTCCTCCTCCATCGCGTCGTACAGGTCCGCGACGACCGTGTCCGCCCCCGGTGTGGTCAGTTCGGCCAGGGCCCGCTCCTTGGTTCCCCGCCGCGCCAGCAGGCCGACGAGGTCCTTGCTCCGGGACAGGCCGAGGACCGCCACGGCGGACTCCGCGGCGGCCTCGAACGCGCGCCGGCTCACGGCAACAGGCCGGCCGGCGTCAGTACCTGCCCCTTGTCCCCGGACAGCGGGACGAGGAAGCGGCGGTCGAGGAACCGGTTGGCGCGCTCGCACGTGGTCTCGGAGACGAAGAGGCAGACGTGACAGGCCGCCCCGTGGAGGTAGTCGCCCGGATCGTGGGGCAGGCGCTCCGAGCAGAGCGGATCGGCCGAGCAGTGCCCGGCGTCGGCCAGGGCCCGGCGGACGATCCGGCCGAACTCGCGCTCCTCGGCCAGGGAGACCAGGCCACCGAGGGTGCCCTCCGAGTCCGGGACGGCGGTGTAGATCAGGATCCCCGTCCTCGGGTTCTGTTCGTCTCCGGCGTAGATCCGCTCGGCCAGGGAGGCCGAGCTGTAACCGCATTCGAGGGCGATGGTGCGGATCAGCAGGTGGGAAAGGGTATGCAGGGCGATGTAGCGGGCGCCGGGCCAGCCGTGGAGGGGGTCGAAGTCACTCGTCTTGCGGTCCGACTTCCGGTTGGTGCGGAACCGGCCGTAGGCCTCCCGGTGTGCCTCCATCTGCGGCGATTTCTCCATGCGTGCCACCCATTCCGCCATGAGGTCGTCCCGCACCCGCAGGAAGATCCCCTCTCCGCGGACCTCGCTGGCCGGTACCCAGTTCTGCGTGCCCCGCGACAGGTCCACGCGGGTGGCGATCTCCGGGGACTCGAGGTCGGGGGCGTCGAGCCGGGTGAAGCCGATCAGAGCGCGCGCCTCACGCAGCCGCTCGACCTGGCGGACGTCCGAGAAGAGTTCGTCCAGCGGGGCCGGGACGGGGACCGGCCGGAGGGCGAAGTCGTCACTGGGCGGGGGGACCGGGCCGGACAGGGCGTCCCATTCGGGGTGGAAGAGGTCGGCCTGGACGTCGGGGGCGGAAGGGGCCGGTCCGTCGAGCCCCTGCTTGCGGGCCGTGATGGCCGCGAAGACGGCGTCGGCGTCGAACTCCTTGAGGAACCCGAACTGGGGCAGCCGCGCCATGAAGGCGAGTTCGCTGCGATCCTCCACCTTCTCCAGTTCCGGCCAGTGGTCGTCGAGCAGCTTGTCGATGTCGCCGCCCTGTCCCTTGGGCAGCGCGAGCGCGCTGAGGGTGAGGGGGAACCACTGGTTGGAGGCGCCCGCGACCATCAGCACCGCGTCGCGGTCGCAGCCGTTCGGCTCATAGGTGCCCAGGTGGGGATGGCGACCCCGGCAGCGGGGCAGGTGACGGCGCCCGCGTTCGCCCATGGCCTCGCGGATGTTGCGCTTCGCGCCGCAGGCGACGCATTCGATGGTGACGTTGGCGGCCTGGTTGCCGCCGTGGTCCTTCATGCGCAGCTTGGGCCGCGGAATCCTTCCGCAGGCCTGCCCGTGGTGGACGAACGGGGTGTAGGGGAACTCGTCGAGGTGGCCTGCCGTGCACACGAGGGTGAAGCGGGCGGCCACGGCGAGCGGCTTGCCCCGCTTGCAGTCGTGGACGAACTTCGCCTCGTGCGGTGTGCGCGGATTGGTGTTGAGGAAGGCGAACTCGCCGGAGTCGACGGCGGCGAGGACGTTGCAGGCGGTGCAGCGCAGCCACTGCGGGAACGGGGCGACGGGCACGCCGACTCCCTGCGCCGCCCACCCCTTGGGGTCCGTGTCCGCGCCCTCCAGCCAGGGGGCCGCGCGCAACTGCTCGATCTGTCCGCGCCCGTAGCGCTGGAGCGAGCGGTTGACGGCGGCGCGCAGCCGGGGCTCGTCGATGTCGTAGCCGGTGATGCCGGAGTGGCTCCAGGCGTCGAGTCCCCTGACCAGGACGGAAAAGTTCGGCAGGTCGACGAGCGACCCGACGCCGGCGGTGAACATGAGGTGGCTGGGGCGGACCGCTCCGACCCTGCGGTTGCTCCACGTGGTCATCGCTGTGCCCTCCTGAGGGTGTCCGCGCCGGTGGTTCCGTACTCGTCGCTGTCCACGGTGGCCGCCAGGTCGTGGTCGGTCTCGGCGTCCGTGCCGACCGCTCCGAAGTTCCAATCCGGGCCGCCGCCCGAGGAGTCCTCGAGGAAGGCCCCACCCCCGGGCAGCAGGAGGTTGATCTCGTTCTCCGTCTCGCGCATCGACATGCCGACGGTCAGCTCGGTCCAGCGGGACCCGTCCGCCCGTCGGAGCAGCCCGTTCACGACGGTGGTCTTGTGTTTCTCCTTGCGGTAGCCGAGGGCCGCGCTGTTCTCGTCCCGCTTGCGGCGCCACTCGTCCTTCAACCGGTCCAGCCGTTCGCTCAGGTACTGGCGGGAGAGGTCGTTCCCCACCCGTTCCGCGCGTTCCAGCAGCCGGCGTTCGACGTCCCGGGCGAGAGGGCCGTCCAGGTCCACCTGGTGGGCGTCCAGGTTGCGTGAGGTGTCGTGGGCCGCGTGACGCAGCGCCGCCACGTAGGTGGCGGCGACGCCCCGGTCGAGGGCGCGGCGGGTGAACGGGGTGACGGAGAGGGCCTCGACCTGGCGGTAGAAGGTGGCGTGGTAGTGCTCGAAGTCCTCGTAGTGGGCGAGGTCCCGGGGGCGCGACCAGTTGTAGAGGGTCACGACGAGACCGGGGCGCGAGGCGTCACGGCCGACGCGCGAGGACGCCTGGATGTACTCGGCGGTGTTCTTGGGCTGGCCGACGACCAGCATCAGACCGAACCGGGAGACGTCGACGCCCACCTGAAGCATGGAGGTGGCCAGGACGACATCCACCGCCTGCCGGGAGATCGGTGTCATGGCGGCGCGGGGCTCCCGCTTCTCCTTCACGGCGGCCGCGTACTCCCGCAGGAAGGCGCGGCGCCGCACGGAGGTGTCCCGCTCGGGGTCGAACCCGGTCTCCAGGCGCTTGAGGGCGGCGCCGATGTCGGAGGAGGAGATGCGCGAGGTCAGCTCCTGGATGCCGAGCATGCCGGTCCGGCTCACGATGCGGTCGGCCAGCGTGTCCTGGCCCCGGCGGCTGCCGTTGGAGCGCACCCGGGTCGTGATGTCGTCGTCCATGTACCGCCGCATGCCCGCGAGTTCACGCGTCGCGTTGAAGTAACCGACCAGGGTCATGTACGGGTCGGCCGGCTTGCCGTAGTCGTCGAAGAGCTGCTGTGCGGCCAGGAGCAGGATCTCGGCGACCCGGATCTCGGCAGCCTTGAGGCGGGTGCCGTGCGCGCACACGCCCAGGTAGCGCCGGCCGGGGTCGGTGCGGCTCAGCTCGACCTGGCGGGAGAAGAACGTGTCCCCGACGTCGAGTACCTGCGGCGGGAAGACGGCGACCTTTCGTCCGAAGACGCCCAGCACCTGTTCGGCGGCCCGTTTGGTCGTCGCCGTCGAGGCGACGATCTTGGGTCCGGTCTCGTGGCGCTGCCCCTGGGCGTCGGTGACGCCCCAGGTGCACAACTGGTCCACGGCGGATTCGAAGAGGCCGACGGTGGTGCCGAGGGCCCCGGAGATCAGGTGCAGCTCGTCCTGGATGATCAGGTCCGGGGGCCGCAGGCGCGTCACCGGCTGCGCGGTGACGCCGGGCAGGTCTCCCCGGGCGTTGTGGCGGCTCCCGCAGCCGGTCTTGGCGTCGAGGTCGTCGTGACGGTAGCCGTGGCGCGGGCACAGCTCGGTGACCCTGCCGAACAGCAGACCGGCGTAACCGTTCCAGGGCAGCTGGGCGAACTTGTCCACGGTGGCGATCAGCAGGGAGGGCGCGAGCCGGTAGATCTCCTCGTCGACCGTGAGCACCGGGACGCCCTCGCCGGGCGACTCGCGCCGGGAGAAGGGACAGCGGTCCTCGCCCTCGCCGCGCGGGCAGTACAGCAGGACACGGCGGCGCCCCTCGTCGTACTCCATGTGGGAGCGGGCCGTCAGTCCGCTTCCGCACCACGGGCAGGTGAGGACCTGGAGGACGCGGGCGTGCTTGTCGCTCGCGCTCTCCTTGGCCTCGGCGATCTGTTCCTTGGCCTCGTCGAACCAGTTGGGCGAGACGGAGGTTCCCACCCACAGTCCGATGCGGAACGGGGTGGCGCCCCAGCGGGCGTCCCGTGCGAACTCCTCGCGGCGCAGTACCTCGCAGGCGCTGACCAGGGCGGCGGCGCGCTGGAACTGCTGGGCGGTCAGTAGGCGCAGGGTGTAGCGCATGAGGACGCCGACGCCCGCCTCGCCGCTGCGCGCCTGTGTGCCCGAGCCGATCGTGCCCTGCAGGCGGCGCAGCGCGAAGGTGTAGGCGGCGAGGCCGAGGTAGGCCTCCGTCTTGCCGCCACCGGTCGGGAAGAACAGCAGGTCGACGAGTGCCTCGCGGCCGGTGCCGCGGTGGGGGTGTCCGGGCCGGCTGAGGGAGTCGAGGTTCAGCAGGACGAAGGCGAGCTGGAAGGGGCGCCAGCTCGCGGCCGCCTTGCCCTTCGCGTGGATCTCGTCGTACGCCTCCCGGTAGGAGGCGCGGTCGTCCTCTCGGCCGGCGCGGGCCGCGGCGATCGCGGTGTTGCGGCGCTGGAGCGCCATGGCCCGGTTGGCGAACCGGAAGGCCTCCAGGGCGGTGTCGTCGGCCACGAGCCGGTCGATGCCCAGGGTTATCCGGTCGCAGATGTCCAGTGCCTGGTCGATGGCGGCGTCGGCCGACGCGCGCAGGTCGTCGGGGAGCGAGCGGGCCTCGCGGCGCTGCTGGTCGAGCCAGGTGCCGTAGCCGTCGGCGAGCGGGGCCAGCGCGGCGCTGAGTTCGGTCCGGCGGGCGGGCACCGCGAGGGCCGCGAGTTCGTCCATGCCGAGTTCGAGGCCGCGGAGCAGTTCCTGCTCCTCCACGGTCGGTGCGGTGGTGGCCCGGACGTCGTACTCCGGCAGCCAGGTGGTGGTGAGGCGGTGCGCGTTGCGTTCACCGTCCCGCACCTGGGCGTGCACGGCGACGTTGCGGCCCTTGGCGTGGCTGAGGCTGTCCCGGTAGAGGAGCCGGAGTCTGCGCTCCTCGGCGTCCTCGGCTCCGTTGCCGCGGTTGGCGGGGTCGAGCGGGTCGTCGACCGGGAGGAAGACCGCGGCCTGGTCGTCCGGGAAGGCGGTGACGTCGATCTCCGTCTGGAAGAGCCAGTGGGCGTCGCGCGCCTCGCGGCTGTCCTGCTGCCGGTTCACCAGGGCCAGCTCGACGACACGGAGGTCCTCGGTGCCGGCCCGGCCGGTGTGCCGACGCACCTGCACGTCGAGGACGGCCGCTCCCCCTTCGAGTTCGACGATCCGGTCCGCCAGGTCCGTCACATCGATGTCCACCGGGTGCTCGACGGGCTCGCGCGACCAGACCCTGCGGGTCGTGCCGCGCTCGGTGGCCTCCTCCGACTGCGTGTAGCGTCCCCAGCGGACGGTGACGCTGAGCGTGCCGACCGAGGCCGGAACGGTGAAGGACAGTCCCATGGAGGAGGCCCAGATGTGGCCGGCGGCCTGCGGGGTCAGCCGGTCCTGCAGCTCGGTGTCGTCCCCCTCCTGCTCGTCGCCCGACTCCCCGTCCGCGCTCTGGGCGGCCACGAGCGCGATCCGGTCGGCGGTGACGTCCTGGGGTCGGGGACCGAGCATGCCCACGAGGTACCGGTCGCGCGGCCCGGACGAGGCGCTCGGCAGGGTCTCGGTCTCTCCGTCCCAGGGCCCCAGCAGATCGCGGCGTATGTAGGTCACGAGTCCGTCCCGCACCTCGTAGGAGTCCCCGACACGGAACGTCTGGGGCACTTCGTCGAGCGGGTGCGGGACAGCGGCCTGGGCGGGCTGGGCCGGCATGCGGTGGGTCCTTCCGGACGGATCCGACGGAGCACGAACGGGGACCGAACGTGCGGCAGCACGTGAAGGATAGACCGTTGACACAGTTCACACAATGAGTATCGGATGCTCCGTCGCTCCGACTCGCCGGGGTCTCTAGGCTGGTCCCGACCGCCGCCCGCCCGTCACCGAGGACGCCGATGCCCCGACTCGCTCTCTCCGACGACTTCGTCGCGGACCTCATCTCGCTGCAGCGACCGGTCCAGAAGGAAGTCAGCGACGCGATCCAGATGTTCCGCAGCATGACCGTCCCCCAGCTCCACGCGAGCAAGGGCATGCACCTGGAGAAGCTCGAGCGGGCACGCGACCCCCGGATCCGCACCATACGCATCACCAGGTTCTACCGGGGCGTCCTCCTGGCCCCCGACGACGGCAGCGAGCTGTTCATGCTGCTGCGGGTCGCCCCGCACGACGAGGCGATCAACTGGGCCTGCAAGCGCGCCTACTCCGTCAACAGCGCCACCCGCGGCGTGGAGGTGCGCAACGTCGAGGCCCTCGAGCAGATGGAGACCTACTTCGAGACCAAGGCGGACACCACTCCCACCCGCCTCTTCGAGGAGCACTCCGACACCGTTCTGCGCGACCTCGGCGTCGACGACCAGGTGCTGAAGCTGGCCCGCGTCTGCGTCACGGCCGACGACCTGACCGTCATGGCACCGCCGATGATGCCCGCCGACCAGTACGAGGTGCTGTGGTTCCTGGCGCAGGGCGAGTCCCCCGAGGACGTCTGGGAACAGCTGATCGCGCCGCGCGGACAGACCGTCCGCACGGCGGAGGAACGGCCCGCGGTCACCCTCGCCGAGGCGATCCTCAACACGTCCGACCGCATCGTGGAGGTGACGGGCCCCGGCGAGCTGGAACGCATCCTCAGCGAGGACTTCACCCGCTGGCGGATCTTCCTGCACCCCGCCCAGCGCCGGTACGCCCAGCACCCCGGTTTCAACGGCCCCGCCCAGGTCACCGGTGGTCCCGGCACCGGCAAGACGGTGGTCGCCCTGCACCGCGTACGGCACCTGCTGCGCACCGGCCGGGAGGACGAGCGGATCCTGCTGACCACGTTCACCAACGCCATGGCGGCCACCCTGCGGGACAGCCTCGCGCTGCTGCTCGGCGACGCCGACGCCCACCTGCTGGAGCGCGTCGACGTCACGACGGTCGACTCCCTCGCCGCCCGAGTCGTCCGGGAGGCGCGGGGCAGTTCCCCGAAGCCCCTGTCGGCCGCCGCCGAGAAGAGCGCCTGGACCCGCGCCATGGCACGCGAGGAACTGCCCTGGACGGAGCAGTTCCTGTCCCAGGAGTTCCGCAACGTCGTCCTCGCCCAGGGGCTGCGCACGCCGGAGGAGTACCTGCGCTGTGTACGGCGCGGACGCGGCACCCAGGTCGGCCGGGTGCAACGGGCTCGGCTGTGGCGGGTGATGGAGCGGTTCACGGCGGACCTCGCCTCGCGCGACTCGGCGACGTACACGCAGCTGTGCGACCAGGCGGCGCGCACCCTCGCCGAAGGCGCACCGCGCTACCGCCATGTCGTCGTGGACGAGGCGCAGGACCTTCATCCGGCCCAGTGGCGGGTGCTGCGCGCCTGTGTCGCCTCCCAGGCCGACGACATGTTCCTGGTCGGCGACCCGCATCAGCGCATCTACGACTCCCGCGTCTCGTTGCGCTCGTTGGGGATCAACGTCCGGGGACGCACCTCCCGGCTCCGCCTCAACTACCGCAGCACGGAGGAGATCCTGCGCTGGTCGGCGTCGCTCCTCGACGGTCAGCCGGTGGGCCGGCTCGGCGAGGACGACGACGAGGACGGCGGCCGGGACTCCCTGCGCGGCTACCGGTCCCAGCTGCACGGCCGCGTCCCGGCGGCGCGCGGGCACGGCAGCCAGGACGAGGAGCTGCGGGCGCTGGTCGAGCAGGTGCGCACCTGGATCGAGCGGGACGGGGTGAAGCCGTCCGAGGTGGCGGTGTGCGCCCGGTTCAACACCCTGGTCGACGCCGTGATCGCCCGCCTGCGGCGGGAGCGCGTCCCGGCGGTGGCCGTCAAGGACAACCCGGGACCGGACGTCTCCGGCGTCCGCGTGGCCACCATGCACGCGATGAAGGGACTGGAGTTCCGGTGCGTGGCCGTGGTGGGCGTGACGTCGAACGTGCTGCCGTTCGCCCCGCAGGTGACGCCGGCCGAGGTCGATCCTGTCCAGCACCAGTCGGACCTGCTGGCCGAGCACTGCCTGCTGTTCGTGGCCTGCACACGGGCGCGCGACGCGCTGGCGATCTCGTGGAGCGGTGAGCGCAGCCGCATGCTGGACCCGGTGGCCGGCTGAGACGTGCGGGGCCCCGGTGCCCCGGACCCTGCTTCGGGTCCGGGGCACCGGGGCCGTCGCTGCGGAAGGCTCTGTCCCTCCTGTCAGCGCCCCGTGGGCGTCAGGCCCGGATCTCCCGGACGACGACCTCGTGGCTCTTTCCCCGGGAGGCGTCGTACGAGATCGTCCGCCCCGTCGGCTGCCACATCAACGCGTGGCCCAGCGGTGACGACGGGGAGATGATCTCCGCGTCACCGGTGGGCAGTTCGGCGACGGTGTACAGGGTCGCGTCGTCGATCCGCCCGTCGAACTCGAGGACGAGCAGCGCACCGGGGTGCACCACCCTCGGCGTCCCCTCCTCCTGGCCGACCCGCACGGCGTCGAGGAAGGTCCGCAGGAAGCCGAGCCGCTTCGTGCGGCGCTCGCGCTGGTCGGCCTGCGTCTTCCTGAGGAAGACGAGGTTCGCCGGATCCGCGTCCACGGGTGTCTCGTCCGGGGCGTCGATGGCGGCCTGCAGCCCCTGCATCTCGCGCACCAGCCGCTGGAAGGCGGCGGCGGGGATCTCCCGAACCGGCAGGGCGCCCTGCTCGGTGGAGGGCGCCGGACGGGGAGCGGGCTCCGCGACCGCCTCCCCGGTGGGGTCCGGCCAGGGCATGCGCGGATCCTCGGGTGCGACGGCGGAGAGCTCCGTCACCTCCGGCGCCGCGTCGGGCGCGGGACCCGGGTCGTGCGAGCGCTCGTCCTCCCGCGCCTCCTCCGTTCCGTCGTCCTCGTCCCGGCCGTCGGCCGATGGCACCTGGGGATCCGCCGCCGCCTCGGGAGAGCCGCTCCCTTCCGGTTCCGCGGGAGGCGGCTCGATCCCCAGCCGTTCCAGCTCCGCCCAGAGCGGGGCGAGCGCCTGCTCGCGGTCGAGGTGGAAACGGCTGCCGCGGATCCGGACGAAGGTCCAGTCGACGCGTTCCAGGTCGCGCTGGCGGGCGGCGGCGGTGGACGCGTCCTCGCCCTCGGCGAAGGCGTCGCCGTCGCAGGCGACCGCGAGCCTGCGGGTGCCGCCCTCGACGACCAGGTCGATGGTGTGGCGGCCCACCCGGTAGCCGGGCCGCACCCGGTGACCCCGGGCCGTCAGCTCCAGGTACACCTTCTGCTGGAACAGACTGTCGAACGCCTCGTGGCGTACGTCGGGCCGCACCTCGCCCTCGACCGCGACGGTGTCCTCCTCCGCGGGCCGGGTGAGGTGGTCGAGCCACCGCCGGCGCAGGTCGTTCTCGTGGAACTGCTCGGGCCGGGCGCTGTGGAACACCCACACCTGGTCCTGGGCGCGGGAGGCGGCCACGTTGAGCCGCTGCTCGTACGTCTTGCCGTTGAAGCCGCCCGGTACGGTCCCCGCGGCGGTGGTGGCCGAGTTGACGCAGGAGACGAACAGGACGTGTCGCTCGTCACCCTGGAAGTCCTCGGCGTCGCCGACCCGGATCCGCCGCTCCTCGCGCTGCTCGTAGTCGAGGCGTTCGGCGAGCAGGTTCTCCAGCTCCGTCAGATGGCCCTTGGCCCCGCGGAGGCTGATGACGCCCATGGTCTTCCCCTCGTACGCCGGGTCGGCGCAGCAGCGCACGACCGCGTCGACGAGGGCCTCGGCCTCGGCGGTGTTGACCAGCCGGTCGTTGCCGCCGACGGCCGCTCCGCCCTCGACGTGCACGGTGCGGACCGGGGGCAGCCGGTCGGCGCCGTACTGCCGCAGCGGCTGGAGCCGGCCGTTGTAGCAGAGGTCGTTGGAGAAGGAGATGATCTCCGGCATGCACCGGAAGTGCTCCTTGAGCATGAGCGTGCCGCGGCCGGCGGAGAGCGCCTCGGTGAGGTCGAAGAAGCTGGAGTCGGGGCCGAAGAGGCTGCGGACGTCCGGCTCGAGCGCGGTGAGGAGCCGGTCCCGCAGGTGGAAGTACTCGTCCTGCTTGAGGCCGACGTTGGAAGGGCTGACCTGCTTGCTGTCGCCGACGATCACCATCCGGTCGGCGAGCCAGCTCAGCAGCATGGCCTCGAGACCCGACTGGCTGGCCTCGTCGACGATGACGACGTCGAACAGGCCGGGCCGGTCCATCGGCACGGTCTCCGCCACCTGGTGCAATGGCATGATCCAGGCGGGCACCGCCGTCTGCGCCTTGCGCAGCGCGGCCTGGGCGTCGCGCCGGTAGCGGTGCTGGTACTTGCCCTTGATGCGGCGGGCGGCCTGCTGGTACGCGCTGAGGGCGCGGGACTGGTCGCCGGTGAGCAGCCCGAGGCAGCGGTGCCAGGCGCGGGCGGCGGCGAGCCGGCCGAGCGTGATGCGTGCCTCGTCGTCGGCCTCCGTCAGCCGCTTGCGCAGGGTCCGCTCGGCCTCCGGGTCGGTGAGCCGTTCCATGCGGTCGCGCCACGCGGACCAGGCCCAGGCCTCGGCGAGCAGCGGCAGCCGGTCGTCCCACGCGGTGTCCTCCGCGGAGCCGGTGACGCGCTCGGCGAGCGAGGGGAACGCCTCCCGCACACGGGTGAGCGCGGCGTGCTGCTCGGCCCGCAGCCGGGCGGCCTCCCGCACCTCGGCCATCTCGTCGCCGAACTCCCGGTAGCCCTGCGGGTCCCGGGCGCGCACGGCGTCGAGGGCGCGGTCGACGGCGGGTGCCACGCCGGGCCGGTCGTTCCAGGAGCGCAGGAGTTCCTCGGTGTCCGCGATCACCTTGCGGGACCGCTCGGCGGCACGCAGCGTGGTCGCCGCACGCAGCAGGGCGCGTACGGCGTTCTCGACCGAAGGATCGTGCCAGGTGGCGACGGCGAGTTCGGGCGAGGTGGCGGCGGCGGTGAGCACGTCGGTGCGGGCGGCGGCGACGGCGAGCAGGGCCTCCAGCACGTCGGCGTCCTGCCGCAGACGTGCCAGGCGCGGACCGTGGCCCTGCCACGCGCCGGCGGGGGCGCCCCACTCGGTCTCCACCTGGGCCAGGCGCAGTTCGAGCTGGACGCGGGCGACGACGACCGCCGCGGTGGCGACGTCCTCGGGGGACCGTCCGTCGACCCGCACGGACTGCACGAACCCGCCGACGGCCTTGGCGAGTTTCGAGCGGGTGCCGAGCGGGCCGCGCAGTTTCTGTCCCTGGGCGAGGCCGTCGTGCAGGGCGGTGGCCTGACCGAGCGCGGTGGCCGGGTCGTACTGCTCCAGGCCGCTGACCATCGCGGTCCCCAGCGTGGCGAGCGAGGCGTCGAGCGCCGCGAGGGCGTCGGTGACGGCGGCGTGCCGGCTGCGTGTCTGCCAGTCCTGTCCCGCGGTCACCTCCTCCACGAGCGCCCCGGCCCACCCGCCGGCGGCGGCAGCGAGGGACGCGGCCCTGGCGCGGGCGGCGGAGAACGCGTCCAGGGCAGCCGTCAGACGCCGCTGTCCGGTCTCGTTCAGGCCCCGCACGGCGGTGTCGTACCGCAGGCTCAGCGGGTCCTGTCGTACCGCCTCGTGCGCCTCCTCGGCGGAGCGCACCACCCGCACGGCCTCCTCGAAGTCACCGGACGCGGGCAGTTCGGAGGGGCCGGGCACCTCGGCCGCGAGGGCGCGGTGGTGCGGTGTGAAGGCACGTGTGGTGTGCAGCAGCCTCAGTGTGTCGTCGGCGGTCAGGGAGGGCTGCTCCTGAGGAACCCGCCCGAGCCAGTCGTACCGCTCCGTCTCGGCGGTGAGGCGCTCGGCGATCTCCTGGAGGCTGCCGGTGTAGTCGCCGATCTCCGCCTCGAAGCGGTGGGTCTCCTGCTCGCGCAGCACGGCGAGGTCGCGCAGCATGGTCTGCTGGGCCGACCGGGCCGCGGCGAGCCGTGCCTGGAGCGTACGGATGTCCTTCTGCGAGGCCTTGGGATCGTAACCGGCGTACTCGCTGAGGATCCTCTGCACGGACGCCTCGAGCTCCCGCTGGGCGGCCGCGCCGTCCTCGGTGCGGCTCACGCACAGGTCGCGGATGTTCTCGGGCAGCTTGTCCCGCAGGACGCGCAGGGCGCGCGGGGTGTGGCTGGTGATGAGGACCCGCTTGCCCTGGGCGAGCAGATCCGTGACCAGGTTGGCGATGGTGTGCGTCTTGCCGGTGCCGGGCGGTCCCTGCACCACGACGAGCCGGTTGGCGCGCAGGCGTTCGGCGATGGTGCGCTGCTCCTCGTTGGCGGGCAGCGCGAAGTACATCTCGTCGGTTCCGGCCTCGGCGCCGTCGTCCTCGGCCGCCGCGAGGTCGGCGGCGGTCAGCGCCCCGTCGCGGCCCGCGATGTAGCCGAGCAGCTCGGTGGGAGACGTGCCGGCGTCGATGTGGCGGGCGATGGCCTTGAGGGCGTCAAGTGTCGAACGGCGGTTGCGCTCCCGCAGAACGAGCGCGGGGGTGAGTCCCACCTGGGGCACGTCGAGCGTGCGCGGCCGGGCGCGTTCCACGGTCGGCGAGTAGCCGCCGGCGCTGTGCGCCGCGTTGGTCCAGCTGCGCAGGGCGGTGTGTACGGCGTCGAGGTGTGCCGGGTCGGTGACGTCGGAGGCACCGTCCAGCGTGTCGACGATCTGCTCCCGCACCGCGCCGGGCACGTGCTGGGCGCCTTCCAGCATGCCCTCTTCCAGTTCCAGGCCCACACCGGTCGGGTCGGGGGCGGCGGTGAGGGTGCCGGTGACCGGGTCGAGGTGGAGGGTGGCGCGGTGGGTGACGAGGTGGCGTTCCACGCGCTGGCCGGTGGTCGTCTGCCAGGTGAGCCGGCCGAGCCCGAGGACGAGTTCGTAGGCCTCGCCGAGGTTGGCGGCGTCCTCGTGCATCTTGTGCAGGCGGTCGTACAGCCTCACGACGGGATCGATGGCCCGCCGCCGCTCCGCCCAGGCCAGCCACTCCTGTTCCCAGGCGGCGTACAGCTTCTCGATCTTCTCCCGCTTCGGGTGGTCGTCGAGCTCGTGGTACGTCTTGTCGAGGGGAATGCCCTGGGACCAGTCCGGGAACTCCGGCTCGATCCGGCGGCGCAGGTGCGGGGCGCGGGTCTGCTTGAAGTCCCGGATGCGGGTCTCGTCGATCCAGGGCGCGAGCAGGGGCTCGGGGTGCGGGGCGTCCTCACGGTCGGGGCGTTCGAGGGTCAGCCAGGCCGGTTCCTCGGAGTCGAGGGCACCGTCGAGCATCACGGCGACCTCGGGGGCGTCCGGCAGTTCCTCGAACCAGACGGTGCCGGCGGCGCCGTCGAGCGTGCGGACGGGGCGGGTCTTCGACTCCTCGGCCTCGGCGAGGAAACGGAAGATCTGGCGGACGCGGGTCGCGTCGAGCTCGTCGGGGGACGGGTCCTGGGCGCGGGGGACGGACCCGGTCGGCGGCGTCACGAGGGGCGTGGCCGGACGGGGGCCCGGCCCGGTGGGCTGTGACGGTACGGCTCCCAGCACGGTACGGGCCGTTCCGTGGCCCTCGTCCCCGGCGTCGGTGAACAGGGACGGCTGCCGCTCGCCGAACAGCGGCGCCTGGTCCGGCAGCCGTCCCGCCCGTGCGGGCGCGGGCGCCGTGGCCCTCGCCGTGGTGAAGGTGACGCTCTCGCGCTTGTGGTCGTACGGGAACCGGACCTCGATGTCCAGCTCCGCGGCGGTTCCCGCCGGGATGCTGTACGCCCAGGTCACTGACGCGCGACGGCCCTTGCGGAGGGTGCCTTCGAGCCCGTCGTCGAGCAGCTCGGTCCGGTGGTCCCGTACCTGCCGTGCCGTCTTGCCGTAGGGCCCGCCGCGCACGAGCAGGGTGATGCCGTCGACGTCGATGGGGTGGGCCGTGCCGTTGCTCAGGTACAGCGTGCACCGGACCAGGTCGTCGCCCTGGCGGTACCCGTCGGAGGCCTCGGGATCGACCAGTTCGTACGGCTCCACGTCGTCCACGCGCACGTGCAACCCGTCGTCGTACCGGTAGACCGATCCGACCGGCTGCATCTCGTCACCCACGCCGTACTCACGCTGGCTCACGCGCCACCCCACTGCTGTCCGGAGCCACATGCGTGGCCGCTTGGTGTCATCCCGCCCCGGCCCACCCGAGTACGTATCCGCCCCCAGCGCATCGTCTCAAGTGTGAACTGAGCACACGGGCTGAGGGTAGCAGCAGACCTTCGAGCTCCACTGCGCCCCATGGAACCGCACGGAAATCATCGACACAAGCCTTATTGCATGTTGACTCTGTTCACAACCCTAGGTCAATATGACTCGGGATCACTCGCACAGCTCCAGGCAGACGCCACAGAAAGGCCATGCGCCATGCAGATGGAAGTCCTCCATGTCAGTCCGGAGCTCGCGACGGAGTGGCTCACCCGCAACACCAGCAACCGACCGCTCAGCAAGGCCGCGGTACAGCAACTGGCAGGCCGTATCCAGCGCGGCGAGTGGCAGTTGACGCACCAGGGCATCGCCTTCGACGAGGACGGTGTACTCATCGACGGCCAGCACCGCCTCGCGGCGATCGCCAAGGCGGGGATCACCGTCCCCCTGACCGTCACCCACGGCGTCCCGCGCACCGCGTTCACGGTGATGGACACGGGACGCAAGCGCACCGGCCGGGACGCGCTCGCCCTCGCCGGCGAGGCCAACGCCACGCACCTGGCAGCGGCCCTGCGCGGCCTGCACCTCTACCTGAACGCGCCCAACTCCTCCTGGAGCGGCGGATCGTCGGTGACCAGCAACGACCAGCTTCTGACCATGCTCGACAAGCACCCTGGCATCCGTGACGCCCTCCAGCACGGCGTGGCGCTCAACCGCGCGTGCCGCATCACCGTCACGGCGGCGACCATCGGCTGGTACGTGACCTGCGAGGCGCGGCCCGACATCGATCAAAGCGCCTGGAAGGAGGGCATCGTGACGGGCGCGCGTCTGGAGCCGGGTGACCCCCGCCTCACCCTGCGCAACACGATGCTCAACCTCGCCACGGGCACCTCGCACCGTCGCCGCGACGACTCACGCGAGCACCTGCTCTACTACCTCAAGGCCTGGAACGCGTGGGCCGAGGGCCGGTCGATCAAGCTGTTGCGCCGGTCCCCCAACGAGACGATGCCCCGGATCTCCAAGCAGGCGGCGGCAGTTCTCACGCACGAGGTGCCCCGGCAACCGTAAAAGCCACAATCCCACCACCATTGACTCAGTTCACTGTAGATTGAGCGACCGTCGTCGCGGTGGTCTGGATCACCGGACAAGCCGTCAGGCTGCGCCCAGCCGGCAGGGAAAGGAAGCGCATGCGCGCGCAGGAGATCACCTTCCTCAAGCTCGTCCAGGGGGACAAGCAGTTTCAAGTCCCCTTGTACCAGCGGACGTACAGCTGGGGCAGGGAGCAGCTGAAGCGACTCTGGGAGGACGTCGGCGAGCTCGTCGACCAGCACCTGTCGGGTGAGACCAGTGCCCCGCACTTTCTGGGCTCCGTGGTGCTCGCTCCCGGCCAGATCCAGGCCGGCGGCGTACAACGGTGGTTGGTCGTGGACGGTCAGCAGCGGCTGACGACACTGATGCTGGCGTTCACCGCGCTGCGCGACCACCTCAAGGGAACGGGTGATTCGCGCGGTGTGGACAGGGTGCACCGGCAGATACTGGTGAACGAGTTCCATGAGGGCCTCGATCATTACCGGCTGCTCCCGACGCAGGCCGACCGCGAGGCATACACGGCTTGCGTCCAGTCCCGGGCAGATGCCGGCGGAAGCGACAACATCGGTGCCGCTTACCGATTCTTCCTCGGTGCGCTCACCGAGGGGCAGGAGGCCGCCGGCGACGACCGGTGGATCGCGACGGTGGAGACCGTCCTCAAGGACCTGCTGTCCATCGTGGAGATCACCGCGGAGCCGGGTGACAACGTCTACCGGATCTTCGAATCGATCAACAACACGGGCGTCGGGCTGAGCCAGAGCGACCTGCTGCGCAACTACGTGTTCATGCTGCTGCCCAAGCGGGGCGAACGGGTCTACCAGGAGCTGTGGCTGCCCATGCAGCAGAGCCTCGGCCCCAAGAACCTCGAACTCCTCGTCTGGCTGGACCTGGTCGTCCGGGGCCACCACAAGACCAAGCAGAGCGAGATCTACCGGGAGCAGCAGAAGCGGCTGCAGCCGATGGCCGGTGACGAAGAGGCGTTGCAGCGCGAGATCGCACAACTAGCCGAACGCGCAGGTCGATTGCTGCGCATCATCCAACCGCACCGTGAGAGTTCACCTGCGCTCCGCGCCGTGCTGGAGCGCCTGGCAGCCTGGGGAGGCCAAACTCACTACCCCCTGGCGCTGCACTTGTTGGACCTGGTGGACACACAGGCCACGACACCCGATGACGCTGCAGAGGCTCTTCTCTGCGTCGAGTCCTACCTGGTGCGTCGCGTGATCTGCCAGACACCGACCAACAACCTGAACCGCATCTTCATGGACGCGCCGAAGGAGCTGGAGACCGACCGTCCCTCCGCCGAGGCGGTCCGGCGGTTCCTGTCCGGCGGGCGCCGCCGGTGGCCGAGCGACGAGGAGCTGCGCGAGGCGATCCGCAGCAAGCCGTTCTACTGGAGCGGCCGGCCTCCGCAGCGGAGTTACATCCTGCGCCGGTTGGAGGAGAGTTACGGTTCGAGCGAGCCGGTCGACTTCGTGAAGGCGTCCCTCAGCGTGGAGCACGTCCTTCCGCAGCGTCCGACCTCGGCCTGGTTCGATCTGCTCGCCGACGAGACCGAGCCGGACCAGACTCCGCAGGAGCTGCACGACCTGCTGGTCCACACGCTCGGCAATCTCACCCTCACCGGGGACAACACCAAGTTGTCCAACAGCCCGTTCGAGCGCAAGCAGCAGATCCTCGACTCCAGCGCCCTGTACATGAACCAGGAGATCGCTGCGGAGAAGCGCTGGGGCAAGGCCGAGATCCTGGCCCGTGCCGACCGTCTGACGGAGCGGGCGGTGGAGTTGTGGCCCGGCCCGATCGGCGGGGTCAGGCCGACGGGCGAGGAGTGGCCTGGCTGGGCCGAGCTGCGGGCCGCCCTGGTGGCGATGCCGAGCGGTACGTGGACGACGTACGGAGATGTCGCCGAACTGATCGGCAGCCACCCGGTCCCCGTCGGCGCCCATCTGAGCTCCAACCCGACGGTGATGGGGGCGTACCGGGTTCTCACTGCGGACGGGAAGATCTCCCCGGCGTTCCGCTGGGCGGACGGCAGTGACCGGCCGTCGCCGCAGGAACTGCTGACGGGCGAAGGGGTGAAGTTCGACCCGTCGGGCCGTGCCGACGCGTCGCAGCGCCTGACCGCCGCGGAGCTGGCCACCCTGCTCGGCAAGGACGTCACACAACCCGCCGCGCACGACCCGCTCCCCGATGGAGAGGACGCGGCGGCGGCCGAGCGTTTCCGGGCACAGTTGCAGGAGCACTGGCCGGAGGCGTCCGCCGGGGTCCTGGGCGCACTCGACTTCTGGCGCCTCCAGGGCGGTCATGTCACCTACGGCCGCCACGACGAGACGAGTTGCTTCCCGATGCTCGACGCCGGCACCACGCGCCGTCCCCATCTGATCTGGCCCATGGCGGTCTACCCGGTGAGCGGAACGGTCGAGGTCGTCTTCCAGTACCTCAAGGACCGCCGTCCCTTCGACGACACGGAGCAGCGCCGCGAACTGCTGAACCGCCTCAACAAGATCGACGGCATCGACCTGCCCGAGGCGAAGCTGGAGCTGCGTCCGTCCTTCCCGGTCCGGGTGTTCGCGGAGCACGGGGAGGAGATCTGCGGGGTGCTGGACTGGTTCGTGCACACGGCGGCACTGGATCTGGCACAACGGGACTGAGCTGAGCGGCCCTCATCCATGAGGGAGACATCCGCGCCGTGCTGAGCGAGTGCGAGAGGAGGCGTGGTGTCGGGCAGGACGTGCCGGGGGGCCGTCCACTCGACGGTCACACGTTCTGCTCCATGGGTCGCGTGCTCGTCGACGGCGAGTGGACGGTCAGGTCGCACTGTGCACGACTGGCCGAGGGTCGCGGTGCGGTGACCAGGAGCGGCTTCTCACGCCGCCCCGGCCGTCGGCGTACGGCTCTCACGTGGACACCTGGCTTCCTGGACGTCCGGGGAGGGGACGCGTGCGTGGAACGACGCGTCACGCGATCCCGGCGTGCCCGAGGCGGCGGTTCACGCCCCTGTGGTCGCGAGCCGCCGTTCCCCGCGTGAACCAGGGTGGTGCGGGAGCGGGCGGGGTCAAGAGCGGGCGACGGGGCCCGCGGCCGGGACCTCCCGGGTGCCGTCGGCGGTCGCCGTCCGCCGACGGTCGGCCTGCGACGCCGCGGAGCGGGGCAGCGCGGACGCCAGGAGGGGCCCGCGCAGGGCCGGCGCGCGCAGGGCGAGGGTCACCAGGGCGTAGCCCACGAGTCCGCCGAGCGTGTTGGCGAAGAGGTCGTTGACGTCCACGGAACGACCGTTGTTCAGGACGATGTACGACAGCATCTGGGCGACTTCCACGGACAGGCTGGCCGCCGCCGTCATCAGGGTCGCCCACGACGCCGAGGTGGCGTTCCGGAACAGCAGGGGCAGCAGGAAGCCGGCCGGCACCGTCATGATGACGTTGGGGACCATGGTGATGTCCGCGGTGAGCAGCGGGACGAAGTTGATCTGACCGATCCAGGGAGCCTGGTTGGCGTACTCGCCCCACGTCACGCTCAGCGGGAAGACCGTCAGGGACAGCACGGCGGCGACGTAGACGGCGGCGGCCAGCCGCAGCAGACCCTGGCGCCTGTCCCACACCCCGCGCCTCACCTGGATGACGGTGCCGGCCGCGAACAGGACGAGCGCGGGGCCGAGAACGGGTGCGGAGTCCACCTGGAAGCGTATGTCCATGAGGGCTGATCCTTCGGTCGGGTCGAGCGGTGCTGACTGCTTCAGCTTCCTTCCGGGGCCGGGCCGGGCGGATCTCCCGAAGGACCCATTCCCCGGTGGACGGCTACGACTTTCGGCAGAGGGGGACCGGTGCCGCGCGCGGCTAGGGTTCTCACCATGCTCAGACCACTGCGCGCGCCGGCCGCCGTCCGGTTCGCCGTCAGCGCCCTGCTGCTCTGCCTCCTCGGAGCGGCCCTGCTGATCGACCTCGACACCGGCACCCTCGAAAGCCAGGGCACCGGGATCACACTGTTCCTGTCGACGGCCGCGGCGGCGGCCGTCGCCTTCCCGGCCGTGGGGATCAAGTCGTCCCCCGCGGTGCTGGCGTGGGCGGCGTGCGGCGCGGCCCTGGTGTCACTGGCCTGCTCGGCCGGACTGCGCGTGGCGGCGAGCGGCGGTTCGGTCCTGGACCAGGCCTCCGACGCCTACACCCTGTTCGAGCCGATCGCCCTGATGGTGCTGCTGCACATGACGGCGCGGCGGGGCTCCCCGGCCGGCACCGCCGTCGCCCTGCCGCTGCTGATGGCCGCCGTCGTCCTGCGTCCGCTGGTGATCGAGGTGGACGAGGGCAGCAGCATCGTCGCGCTCGTCCTGACGCTGGTGGCCGGCGGCGCCCTGGCCTCCGGCCTCACCGTCCGCCTGGTCGTCGCCTCCCGCCGGCAGCACGAGGAGCGGATCAGACTCGAACAGCGCCTGGGGTTCGCCCGCGACCTGCATGACTTCGTCGCCCATCACATATCGGGCATCGTGCTCCAGGCACAGGGCGCCCGTGCCGTCGCGGCCAGGAAGCCCCAGGCGGTGGGCGACGCCCTGGAACTGATCGAGACCACCGGGGCGGAGGCGCTGACCGCCATGCGCAGGATGGTCGGCGCCCTGCGCGAGGACACCGTCCCGGACACCCGGACACCGGGCACGGACGCCGTCCGCGCCCTCGTCGCCGGCTGCCGGCTCCCCGGGGCCCGGGTCGGCCTCACCGAGACCGGCCCGGTCGACGGCCTCCCCGCGGACGCCGCCCACATCGTGGAACGCGTGGTCATGGAGGCGCTGACGAACATCCGCAAGCACGCCCACGGCTGCACCGCCGCACATGTGCGCTTGGACGTCTCCCGCCGCCGGGTGACCGCGCGGATCACCGACGACGGACACCAGTGTCCGTCCGACGGCACCGGCTACGGGCTGCACGGCCTGCGCGAGGTCACCGTCGCCGCCGGAGGCACGCTGACCGCGGGTCCCGGCCCCGAGGCCGGCTGGCACGTCGTACTCGAACTCCCTCTCCCGGTGCGGCAGGTGCTCCGATGAGCATCCGCGTCCTTCTCGCGGACGACCAGGCGATCGTCCGCACCGGCATGGCCATGATCCTGTCGGCCGAGGACGACATCGAGGTCGTCGCCCAGGCCGCCGACGGGGTTGCCGCGATCCAGCAGGCCGAACTGCACCGTCCCGACGTCGTCCTCATGGACATCCGCATGCCGCGGCTGAACGGCATCGAGGCGCTGCGGCACCTGCACCGTCCCGGGGCCGCGCACACCCCGAAGGTCGTCATGGTGACGACCTTCGACGACGACGAGTACGTCCACCAGGCCCTGCACCACGGTGCCTGCGGCTTCCTCCTCAAGGACGCGGGGCCCCGCCTGCTGGCCGAGGCCGTCCGCTCCGCCGCCTCCGGTGAAGCCCTCATCAGCCCCTCCATCACCGTCCGCCTGCTCCGGCGGTTCACCCGCCCCGCCGCCGCTGCCGCCCCGGCCCGCCCCTCGCCCCTGTCCGAGCGCGAGACCGAGGTCACCGCCCTCGTCTCCCGCGGGCACACCAACGCGGAGATCGCCGCCGCCCTGCACATCAGCGCGGGCACGGTGAAGACCCACCTCACCAACATCCAGGGCAAACTCGGCGCCCGCAACCGGGTCGAGATAGCGGCCTGGGCCTGGGAGTCCGGGCTCGCCCGCTGACCGGACCGTGCGCGGCGCCCCCGCGACCAGGACGGGCCGAACGGAAGTGTCTTCGCCACGGGTCGTCAGCGACCGGGCCGCGCGGACGACCCGTGTCCGAGGTATCCGCGCGCCCGTGTCACCCGGTGTTCTTCTCAGCCCAGCCGGCGAGGCCGACCATGCCCCCACCGTCCGCTGCCGCCAGTCCTTCTCGGGCACGCTCGATCGCCTTGGCGAACGCGTCCAGGTGCTCCGCCGAGAACATCATGATGACCGTCGAGTCCTCGAACGTGTCCTCGTCCTCGTAGTGTGCCGTCACGACGGCCCGGTTACCGAATCTGGGGTCGCTGAAGATGCTCAGCTCGGCGGTGGCGCCGAGCTGCGCCTCGACCGTCTCCAGATTGATCGTGAACATGAAGGTGGTATCCGTTCGGTGTCGGCGGGGCGGTCCCCGCACTGTTGTGTTCCGTCACGGGGGTGTTCGTGAAGCGAAGGGCGTGGGAGGCAACGCCCACCACGGCGAGGAACAGACCCCGGGCTGTGCCGAATCCTGGCTCAGGGTTCAGGATTCGGGGGGGCGGGAGCCGCAGACGCCTGGTGCGCCTGCGAAGGAGCCGACACGCGGTCAGCAGCTCTCGCCGAACTTGACGGCCCCGATCGTCACCGGCTGTCCGTCGAGCTCCGCGCCGGCCGCCGGGTCGGTCGAGCAGACCTGCCAGTTCGACTCGACGAGCACCATCCGGTCCTGGCCGGACACGTCGTCGACCGTGATACTGGTGGAGCTGTCCAGTGCCTGGCGGGCGACCTTGACGGACTTCCCCGTGAAGTCCGGCATGGTGGAGCCCGCCTTCTCGGGTTCGCCCCGGTCACCGCCCGCGGGGCAGGTCTCCTCGAGCTTGACGGTGCCGAAGTCGACCTTCGTGTCCGTCGCGTGCGCGCCGGGTGCCGGGGTCTGGGAGCAGACCTTCCAGCCCCGATCGAGGATCTGGTTGCGGCCCCGGCCGAGCGCGTCGTGCGACGTGAGGTGGTAGAAGCCGGCGGCCTGCGCCTCGTCCTGGGCGCTCTGCAGGCCCTTGCCGGCCATGTCCGGCAGCGTCGCGGAGGACTCGGCGCCGGCCGAGGGTTCCTGGGCCGCCTCACCGGTATCGGCGGCCGGCGTCTCGGGAACCGACGGGGCGATGGACGTGGAGCCGTCCGTGCCGGTGTCGGCGGTCGGACCGCAGGCGCTGAGCGCGGCGAGCAGCAGCGCCGCGGCTGCGGAGACGCGGATGATGCGCATGGTGAACCCCAAGGGTGTCGCAGAGGAGAGTGGCCCGTCGTGCGGACGCGAGCGGGGCACGTCGCCCCGCCGGTCGAGCCCGGCAAAGTGCTCCACCGGTGCGCGTCGGACTTGGTTCGGCAGCACCGGCCGGCTCAGTATGCAGTCCGTGCACTCAGTTCACAACTCTGTGCTAGAAATTCGACGTGCACCTCTGCCCTTCGGCGCGCGGGGCGCTTAGGCTCTGAGCCGGTTCGGAGCCGAACACCGGGGTGGGGAGAGGGCGATGAAGAAGGACACGCTGGAGTACGAGCGGGCGCTGGACGCCGTGGTCGACATCCTGCGGGAGCGGGCACGCGCGGGCGCGGCACCGCTGACGTACGGCGATCTCAGCACGGAGTTGGCTCGGCGGGGCCACCACGTCCCCGCCTTCGAGGGCCCCATGCCCTACCTGCTCGAGGACGCCTCCGTCCGGGAGAGCCCGGACGGGGCACCGCCCCTGCTCTCGGCGCTCGTGGTTCTGCGGGAGACCGGCCGGCCGTCCGGCGGCTTCTTCAAACTGGCCCGGCGTGCACCGTACAAGCGGCCCGGCGACGACATGGAGCTGTGGGTCAGGGAGATCAACCGGCTCGCGAGTCACTTCTCCGCTCGCTGAAGGTTTGTCGACAGGGGCGGGACGGACCGCCGCAGTCCCGTACGAAGGAACAATCTGTGAGTGAGAACGGCTCCGGCGGAAGAGTCCAGCCGGCCCGTCCCGGCGACCCTTCCCGCATAGGCCCGTACCGGATCGTCGGCCGTCTCGGGGCGGGAGGCATGGGGACCGTCCACGCCGGGGTCGGTTCCGACGGAACGCGCGTCGCGGTGAAGGTGGTTCATCCGGAGCAGGCCCAGGAGCCGGAGTTCAGGGCCCGCTTCAGGCGTGAGGTGGAGCTGTCCTCCCGCGTCACCGGCCCGTACCTGGTCCCGCTCCTCACCGCCGCCCCGGACGCGGAGACACCGTGGCTGGCCACCGCGTACGTCCCCGGCCTGACGCTGCACCAGCACCTGCTCGCCCACGGACCGCTCACCGGTGGCAGCCTGTACGCGCTCGCGACGGCCACCGCGCAGGCGCTGGCGGCCGTCCACGCCGCGGGCGTGGTGCACCGCGACGTGAAGCCGCAGAACGTCATCCTCACGCCCGGCGGCCCGCGCGTTCTGGACTTCGGGATCGCCCACGCCGCCGACGGAACCAGCGTCACCCGCACCGGTGTCATGACCGGCACCCCCGGCTGGATCAGCCCCGAGCACTACCGCACGGGGACCACCGGTCCCGAGAGCGACGTGTTCGCCTGGGGAGCTCTCCTGGCCTACGCGGCCACCGGAAGGCCGCCCTTCGGCACCGGCGCACCGGACGTGGTCGCGTTCCGTGTGATGTCCGGGGAGCCGGACCTGGACGGAGTCCCCGCACCGCTGCGCCGGGTCGTGGAGAAAGCGCTGGCCAAGGAGCCGGACGAACGCCCGTCGGCGGCCGAGGCCGCCCGGACGTGCACGGAACTGCTGGCCTCCCAGGTCACCCAGGTGCTGCCTGCCGGCGCGGTGCCGGAGACGGCCGTGGACATGGTCACGGCCCTCTGGGACGTGCCGGCCGAGGCCGATCCGACATGGCACGTGCCCCCGGAGCGGCATCGGTCGAAGCGACGGCTGGTGGGCGCCGTGGTCCTCACCGCCGCCGTCGTCGGAGGCCTGGCCGGAGGGGCGGCCGCGCTGATGTCAGGTGACGCCGACAACCGCGAACGGGCCTCCTCCGCCGCCACTCCCCCGGCGTCACCCCTCTCCTCGGCCGGGTCCGCACGGCCGTCCGCGGACACCGCGAAGGACGACACGGTGGGAGGGGAACAGCAGGCCGCGGGCGACGACTTGGCGGATACGGGGAGCTGGGAGCAGGCGCGTACGGCCCGGGGCGAGGGCGAGCACGACGTGGCGCGCGCGGTCCTGCACGACCAGGAAGTCACCGCGCGGGACCTGAGCCCGACCGAACTGATCCCGGGAACCGTGAGGTTCCACGAAACACGTGGAGAGGTCTACTTCTCGTACCGGCTGGACGCCGCGGACGAACACGGGATCGTGTCCGCGGAGACGGAGGTCGCCAGATCCATGTGCGCGACGCTGAGAGACCTCGTGCTCCGCCTTCATCCGGATCTGCCCTACCGCACGTATGTCACGGTGAGGGAAGAGAAGGGCCGTGATCCGCAGGTGACGTGGCAGGAGGACTTCGTAGCCGACACCCAGTGCCGGTCGGCCCTCGAGGACGGCACCGACGCGGTCTACGACACCGGACAGGACTGGGAGCCGGACGAGAACGGACTCGGGGAGGCGATGGTCCCCAGCACCGACAGCACCGAGATCCGGGTCGCGGACCGCGCCGCCACGGAGATCATCGAGCGGACCAACGCGATGCGCGAAACGCTCGGCACCGACCAGGTGCTCGGCCACGACGAGATCAAGGTGGGCTTCGACCCGGCGAATTCGGCCATGTACGTCTGGTCGGACTACCTGATGTGGAACCAGGGACAGATCGAGACCTGGGCGGACATGGCCGCGGGTGAGGCGTGCCGGGCTCTGGAGAGCCAGAGGCAGACCTCGGGCGCCGGCTGGCCGTACACCCGCTACGCCGTGGCGGAGATCGGCGCGTCGGGCTACCTGATGGTCCGCTGGGGCACGATCACCTCGCAGGCCGGCTGTCCCGCCTGAGCCACACCCTCGGGGCATGCGCCGCCTACGCCTGCGTGTCCTCGTCGGCCACCGTGTCCCAGGCCGGTAGCGGCACGCCGTCGGACGCGCTGATCCGGGTCACCTCGCACCGCATCCTCCGGACGGCGGCGAAGAGGCGTCGCCGGGCCGCCGGACCGTCCTCCGGCGGGAACGAGATCCGGATCTGGTGCGGGTGCGACATGTCGTAGGTGAGCAGCCAGTCGGTGCCGACGGTGGCGAAGTGGTCCTGGCCCGAATCACCCTGTTCGGAGCGCCAGGTGCCCCGATCCACGGTCGGGGCCAGGGCTTTCCGGAGGATCGCCAGGCGCCGGTCGTGGGTGAGCGGCCCCTCCGTGAGGCGCAGGCAGCGGTGGTTGCGGGGCCGGAACGCGTTGAACCACGGGGCCGGCCCCGGCTCCATGTCCGCGAGCAGCCGGGAGTCGATGCGTCCCCTGGTCCACGCCTCGACGAACCCGGCGGCGCCCACGGGATGGTGCTCGTACCGGCCTTCACTGCTCCACACCACGACGGGCCAGTTCTCGGCCGTACCCGTGGTGAGCCAGCAGAGCCGGTCGGCGTCGATGGTGGTGCCCCAGATCAGCAGTCCGCCCGGAGCCGGATGGAGAGGGTACGGGTAGCGCTCCCGGTCCCTCTCCGCCGTGCCGGACGGTCTGCCGCTCTGCCACGCGAGGCCGTTGTGCCTGCTCGTGCCGAACGGGGTGTGGAGATTGAGGTAGTCGCAGAACTCGCCCCACCCGTACGTCTCGACGAGGTGCTTGTAGTCCTCGGGCAGCCGCGTCCCGAGCGCGGCCTCCACTGCCGGCCAGCTTCCGCGGGCGTCGACGGGGACCGGGGGCGGCGTCACGAACCGTGCCGGTCCCACGTTCTCCGTCACGGCACGTCGTGGCGTACGAGCGCCTCGGCGAAGGGCTCACCGGTACGGCGGGCGTACGCCATCCGCTCGCGCACCTCCCGCAGCGTGCGCGGACGGTACCCGGGCCCGCCGCAGCAGCCCTTGTGGAAGCGGACCCCCGCGTGCAGCAGGACGGACAGCACCCGCCAGGCCTCGGCGTCCCGGCGCGGCGGCGCCGCGAAGGCCGATCCCACGTGGATCAGCGGCTCCGCACAGCGGGGACAGACCCGGTGCGGCCTGCCCCCGTCGTAGGGCTGCTTGTACGAGGCCCGACAGGGCAAGCAGACGTAGGAGGTCTTCGCGTGGCCCATGCGGCAAGGGTAGGCGGCACCGGTGCGGGGCTCGACGCATTTTAGGAGTCGGGGCGCTCCCTGGAGGTCTTCGGGGATCCTCACGACGGTGGCCGTCGCACTGTGGCCGTGCGGAACGGGGACGACGTGCCGCACACTCTCCGGGTGATCGTGTTGCAGCCCGTCCTCGAAGTCTCCGCTCCCGTCGGCTTCACGCTCTGGCCGGTCGCCGGGATCGAGCCGTACGGCTTCCTGCCGCTCAGTGGCGCGCTCGCTCCCCGCGAGGTCGGCACGGCGGTCATGAGCATCGCCGCCCACAACGACGTCGTACCGGCGGCCGACGAGTACCCACCGCGGCCCGCGGACCCGCTCGGCTCCTTCCTGCACGGGCTGCTCACCATGGACGACCTCTTCGCGTCCGGCGGCCTGCGGGTCACGGACACCGCCTCCGGCGTCACCTTGCTGCCGGGCTGCTGCAACGGCCTCGAGGAACGCGGCGACTGGTTCGACGTCCTCGACGGGGACGGCCGGGCCTCCTTCGGCCACGACCCGTCCCCGCTGGCCGAACGCCACGGCGACGCCGTCCGCCTGACCGTGGACGCCGACCGGGACGACAGTCCCGTGATCGAGCTCGCCGCCGACGACCTGCGACACCTGCTCACCGCAGCGGAGCGCGACCTGACCGGGTTCCTGGCCCTGGCGGCCGCGTGGACCGCCCGGCAACTGCCGGATCACGCCGCTCAGGTGACCGCCACCCTCGGCCGCGCCCTGCTCCTCCCCGCACAAGGCCCGCCGTCCGCATCACCCCGACGGCCGGGGGCCGTCGGCTGACGCACACCCCCGTCTCACCGCCCGGTCTCGTCCTTCGGCGCCGAGGCCCGCGGGACGAGGCGAGGAGGCAGTGGACGGGGCGGACGGGCGTAAGCAGCGTGGGCGCGTTCCTGCTCCCGCCGCCAGATCGCCAGCAGGGCTTCCTCCGTCCGCGGCACGGCGAGTCCTGCGGCCCCGAGAACGTCCCGGAAGAAGACCACCGGACCACCGTGGGCGTCTACGACCAGCGCGGAGAGCAGAGGGGAACTGTCGGCCCCCGCTCGCCGGTCCAGCGTCACCAGCCAGTGCCGGGGCCCCAGCCCGGACTCGCCGGTGTCCAGGTCGCCGAGCGCGACGGTGCCGCCTTGCGCGGCGACTCCGACGAGCTGCCTTCTGAGTCGGTCCACCGGGTCCTCGGCGGGCGTGGAGCGCCTGGACGGCTCCCTTGACCGCGCGAGCCTGGCCTTGCTCTGGGCCGCCTCCATCCTCGCCAGCCGTTTCGCCTCCTTGTCGGTACGCCGATTCGCCGCTTTCAGACCGTCGTTCACGGCCTTCAACTCGTCCTCGACGAGACGGACGTAATATCCGGAGCTCCTGTCGGCCACCTTGGCCCGTTGGGCTGCCGGCAGGAGTGCGCCGTCGTGGTGCGCGAGCCACGTCTGCGCCTCACTGATGACCTTTCGCGCCCGTTTCCGCGTCGGCTTGTCGACAAGGCTCAGGAGACCGGTGAGCTCTTGGAGCAGGGAGCGCAGACGCTTCACCATGGATGTGTCGGCGACTGTCCTGCCCATCGGCCTCGCCACGTTCACCTGACGGTCGGCGGGGCGCCGCACCTTGACCTCGGGGGTCAGGCCTCCGCCCTTCCTCACGAACTGCCGCACCAGCGGCTGTTCGGGCTTCAGGGAGAAGCGCGGCGGCATCGTGCGCGGGGGCGTCCCGTACGCCGCGAACGCCCGTTCGGTCTCCACCGCGGTCCAACGCTTGATCCTGGACGACGTGCCGGCGTAGGCCACGCCGAGCTGCGAGAGGATGTTGGACAGGTATGGGAGCGGTGCGTCCCCCTCCCGGATGAGCGCTGACAGGACCGGCGCGTGGTCGCGCAGCGGACTGTCCATCTCGACGAGCAGGTACCGCCGGTCGGTGTGGGAGTACCTCGCCAGTTCGGGGTTCACCGTGCGGGCGAGGATCTCCCACGTGGTCGTGGTGTGCAGGCGGGCGTGATGCGACAAGGCGTCGCGCAGGGCCGTCACCAGCTCGGCGCGGGTCATCGGCGCGGATGCCACTGGCGTGCCGCTCACCGACGGTGGCTCGGTCACCGCGGTGCGTGTCGCCGTCACGGTCGGCGTCGTCGGTGGCGGGGCCACCTGCGCCGCCCGGCGTACGGGCTCCGGAACGAACGGGGGTTCCGGAGTGGCGGGCGGGACCCACAGACCGGTGCGCTGAGCCTCGTGCGCGTTGAGGCGTACATAGCGGTTCGCCTCGACCGCCCAGCCCGCGGTGCCCTCGGTGATCAGCAAGCGGGCGCCGTCGGCGACGCGGTAGACGTGCTCGGCCGGCGGCACCTCGGTGTCCCCCGGGAGGGACACCAGCGCCCGGACGATCGGACTGTCCACGGGCTTCACGTCGGCCACGAGCAGGTGCCGGTCCTCCGCCGCGAACGGGGAGTCGGCCGGCACCTCGGCCTCGGGATCGAGTGCGAAGACGAGACCGCCCTGGAGCGGGAACACGGTCGGCCGAGGCCGGGGGCGGACCAGACGGATCTTCTCGGTGTCCGGTGTGACGATGCCGGACGGTGTCACCGCGCAGTCCTCCAGCGGGGTCCAGGACACCGTGCGGTCCCGTGCCTCGGCTCCGATGTGGACGCGGCGCTCGCCGCCCACCGTTTCGCAGCGGACCCGGAGACAGTAGCCGTGACGGCCGACGAACTGCTGGGTGATCGGCCCTTCCGAGGAGAAGACCCAGTCGATGCCGTCGGCGTCCGCGGCAAGTTCATCGTCGGCCCGGCGCCAGGTCCGGTAGTCGACGGTGTTGAGCTGGAAGCGCAGCCGGCGACGGCTGTCGGGCAGATACACGTCCACCGCGTCGCCCGGACCGGTGCCGAGGTCGCGCGTCTCGACCTGCCCCTTCACCTTCCGCTTGCCGAGCAGCCTCTGCATTCCGCGTTTGATGAAGAGGTGGTCGGCGCTGGACTCGCCGTTGTTCTTCCGGTGACAGACCGGAGCCGTCGGATGGTGGGCGAAGTGGCACACCTTGGTGGTGTAACGACGGTCGCTCAGCTCCCCGCCACAGCCGCCGAGCTGCAACCCGCACCAGTAACTGTAGGCGGGGTGCGCCTTGCGCCAGCGGTCCAGTTCCCACGCGTCCATCGGCAGGATGACCGGATGGTCGGAGTTCTTGTGACCGATCACGGCTGTCTGCACGAGACGGTGGTCGAGCATGAGACCTCGCAGTGGGACGTCAGAGGAATGTCCGCCCGAACGGCGGGAGTGACACAACCCACTTAAGTATGCTTTTGATGCACTGAGTTCACAAGAGATCTGCGAGATTACACGTACACTCTTGCTCTTCTGATGCAGGTGCCACACACTCACGACACGTACACACCAGCGGCGAGGACGGGACCTCCGGCCATGGACGGCCGTACGAGCACGTGAACAGAGCGCGCCAACTGATGTACGCGCCCTGCCGTTTGGTCAGAAACTGCCCCATACTGCGCATCAGGAGGGGTCGGCTCCGTGTCATGTCCGGGGCCCGAGGTCTGGGGGGACCATGGCTGACGCACGCCTGCAGTGGTTACAGGACGCCGTCTCCGCGTTCGGCGCGGAGTGCAAACGCGGTCTGGCGGGGCCGGGTGATCGCGAGGCGGCGATCCGGGGCCCGCTGGAGCAGTTGTTCCGCGCCCTGGGGAAGCACCACGCCCTGCGCGAGATCGGCTGGCATCCGGAGACCCGCATACCGCACCTCGGCGTCCGGCCCGACTACGCCGTACGCGTCGGCACCCGGATCACCGGCTACATCGAGGTGAAGCGGCCCGGCAAGAGCATCGACCCCGACACCTTCACCGGTCACGACAGACGGCAGTGGCAGCGCCTGCGCGACCTGCCGAACCTGCTCTACACCAACGGCACCCACTGGCGCGTCTTCCAGTACGGCACGCAGGTCGGCGAGGAGGTCGTGCTGTCCGGGTCGCTGAAGAGCGCCGGGGCGAAACTCACCGCCACCGATCCGGCCGCCTTCGACGCACTCACGCGAACGGTGCTCCTCTGGAAGCCGCAGGAGATCCGGCGGGTCTCGGCGCTCGTCCAGCACATCGCCCCGCTGTGCCGCCTCCTGCGCGAGGCCGTGCGGGAACAACTGCGCGCGGAGAGCGGGACGGACGCCGACGACCCCACCGTCGAGCGCCCCTTCACCGGTCTGAGGAGCGACTGGCGCCGCCTGCTCTTCCCCACCGCCGACGACGCGACCTTCGCCGACGGATACGCCCAGACCGTCACCTTCGCCCTGCTCCTCGCCCGCACGGAGGGCATCCCCGTCACCGGCACGAGCTTCCACGAGATCGGCCGGCGGCTCCACGCCGGTCACGCCCTGATGGGCAAGGCCCTCCAACTCCTCACCGACAACGTCAACGAGCGGTTCGAGGTGACCCTGGACCTCCTCGCCCGCACCGTCGCATCCGTCGAGTGGGAGACCATCCGGCAGGGCAACCGGGACGCCTACCTCCACCTCTACGAGTCCTTCCTCTCCGTCTACGACGACGACCTGCGCCGGCGCAGCGGCTCCTACTACACCCCGCACCAGGTGGTCGAGGAGATGGTCCGCCTCACCGAGGAGGTCCTGCGCACCCGCCTGGGCAAGGCCCGCGGCTACGGCGACGACGGCGTCCACATCGTCGACCCCGCGATGGGCACCGGAACCTACCTGCACACGATCATCGAGCGGGTGGCGCGGCAGGCCGCCGCCCGCTCCGGCGAGGCCATGGCACGGGACGCGATCGGCCGCCTCGCCGGGCGCCTGTACGGTTTCGAGCTGCAGATGGGCCCGTTCGCGGTCGCCGAACTCCGTGCCGCTGACCTGCTCAAGAAGCACGGCGCCGAGCTCCCGCCCGGCGGACTCAACCTCCACGTCACGGACACGCTCGACGACCCGTACGTCCAGGAGGAGCAGCTCGCCTCCACCTACGCGGCCCTGTCGGTCTCCCGTGCCCGCGCCAACCACATGAAGGCCAACGTGCCCGTCACCGTGGTCATCTCCAACCCGCCCTACGACGACAAGGCCGAGAACCGCGGCGGCTGGATCGAGAAGCGCGTCAAGGGTCAGGGACGCCCGCCCCTGGACGACTTCCGCCACCCCGGGAACGGCCGCTACGAGCACGCGCTGAAGAACCTGTACGTCTACTTCTGGCGCTGGGCCACCTGGAAGGTCTTCGACGCCCACGCGGACGACCGGCACGGCGTCGTCTGCTTCATCACCCCGTCCGCCTTCGCCACCGGCCCCGCGGGGCGGGGCATGCGCGCCTACCTGCGCCGGACGTGCGACGAGGGATGGATCATCAACCTGTCGCCGGAGGGGCAGCGTTCGGACGTGGCCACCCGTGTCTTCCCGCACGTCGCCCAGCCGCTGTCCATCTGCCTCTTCGTACGGCACGCGGACCACGACGCCACCCGCCCCGCCCGCATCCACTACCGGGCCCTGCACGGCAAGCGTGCGGAGAAGTTCGCACATCTGCGATCGGTGGGCCTGGACGACGACGGCTGGCGGGAGGCGCATACGCAGGGGATACGACCCTTCACTCCTGCGGCGTTGTCCGGCTGGGAGGAGTACCCGGCGCTGGACGCGCTGTTCCCCTGGGGCAGTCCAGGCTGCAAGACCAATCGGTCCTGGGTCACTTCACCGCACCCGTCGGTCCTCCAGCGCCGCTGGGCCCGTCTCGTTGGTGAGGAGGACCCCGAGGCCAAGGCCGTCCTCTTCAAGGAGACGCGGGATCGCCGACTCGACACACGTCCCGCGTGCCTGCCGGGCTTCCCGCATCCCGACCGGACCGTCGACAAGGAATCCCGCGCCCGCCCACCGCTTCTGCGCATCGCCCTGCGCAGTTTCGACCGGCAGTGGCTCATCGCCGACCACCGGGTACTCGACTTCGCCCGGCCCGACCTGTGGGAGTCGCTCCAGCCCGAGCAGGTGTTCCTCAACCAGCAGAACAGCCACGAGATCGACAGTGGCCCCGCGCTGGTGGCGACTGCGCTGCTCCCGGACACGCACCACTTCAACGGCCGGGGCGGAAGGGTGCACCCGATCCTCCACCCGGACGGCAGTGCCAACGTGCCCACGGGCCTGCTCCGGTACCTGTCCGGTGTCCTCGGTCTGCACGGGGTGACCGTGCACGACCTCGCCGCCTATGCCGTGACCGTCGCCGGGCACAGTGCCTTCACCGAGCAGTTCGCCGAGGAACTGCTCACCCCGGGCGTCCGGTTGCCTCTCACCCGCGACCCGGAGCTCTGGAGCGAGGCGGTCCGGGTCGGCCGTGCGATCCTGTGGGCGGCCACCTACGGCGAGCGGGGCGATCCGCCCAACGCGCCGACGTCCGGTCAGGAGGAGGTCGACTTCCCTCCGGGGGACCCGCGCCAGGTGCGGTACGTGACGGCGATCGGCTCCGCCGTGCCCGACACGCTGACGTACGACGAGGAGAGCGGCGCCCTCCACGTCGGGCCGGGCACCTTCACGGGGGTCCCGCCCGAGGTCTGGAACTACGAAGTCGGCGGCATGCGGATCGTGAGGAAGTGGTTCGGCTACCGGAAGGCCTCCCCCACCAGCCGGAGGACCAGCCCCCTGGACGACCTCCACGCCACGACGTGGCCGCGCGAGTGGTCCACGGAGCTGGTCGACCTGTTGTCCGTCCTGCGTCGTCTGGTCGACCTCGCTCCGGCACAGCGGGCCCTCACCACAAGGATCGTGAACTCCCCGGTCGTCACCGTCACCGACCTCACGTCGGCGAGCGTCCTCCCGCCGCAGCCCAGAGCCGACCGTGCCCGTCGACGCGTCGTGCTGGACTTCGACCGACCGGCGGACGAACCGTGACCGCGGCTACGCACCCTCGCCGGCTGTGACGTGGGCCTCGGCCTGCTCCAGGTCCCACGTCCCCTCCGCGAGCAGTCTCAGGGCGTGTCCGGCGGAGCGGGGCGCCGCACCGCGCGCCACAGTGTCGGCGAAGGACGACACCGCGCTCAACCGTGCCGCCAGTTCGTCGCACTCCGCCGTGCGCAGAGCTGCCACTCCGGCGGCGGTGAGGCGGAGCGTGCCCCGGTCCCCGTCCCGCTGCTCGACCAGCCCGGCCCACAGCAGGGTGGGCAGGGCGTCCCGGACCGCGTCCGTGTCGAGGTCCCGGGCCGCGTAGGACTCCGGTCCGGCTTCCGGTGCCGGGAGGTCGCAGAGGTCCAGCTCCCGCAACAGGTGGTGCTGGAGCGGCGACAGCTGTCCGAGGGGATCGAGCATGGCCCCAGTATGGCCCGCGCCGTGCGGCGCGCGAGCTCACGTCACGCACGTGCGGCTCCGGTGACCAGGACGATCCCGTCCGACTGCCTGCGCGACGGGGAGTCAGGTGGGCCACGGCACCTCCGCCCAGACGGTTTTCGTGTACGCGTCCCGCACCTCGCAGCCCCATCGTTCGGCGTACTCGGCCACGAGCAGCAGTCCACGTCCCGATGGAGCGTCGGTTGGAGTCGGCCCGGCCACCGGGTCGCGGGGCAGGCGTTCCGGGCGGGTGTCCGTCACCTCGACCCGGAGGGTGGCGTGCTCGGGCAAGAAGAGCAGCGTCAGTCGGAAGTCCCGCCCGGGAGTGCGGCCGTGAGTGACGGCGTTGGCCGCCAGCTCGGCCGTCACGAGGGCGACGGCCTGGGCCGTCTCGGAGTCGTACGGGATCCCCCGGGCCGCGAGCTGCTGCACGGCGAGTCGGCGCGCGAGGCGGGCGCCGCGTGCGGTGCTACTGAGGCGGATGGTGAACTGCGGGACGCGGGTGGGTGGTTCGACGCCCACTTCAGGTGACTTCATGGAGTAACCGTCCCGTCACGCATATAGCCTGACGAGGTCAGACTCTCGTACCCGGCCGCGTGGTACGACCGCTGTACGGATCGGTACGGCAGGTGTACGGGGCCGCGCTCGTGGCCGGAACGGCGGGTCGGTCGTTGCCGGTCACAACGGGACACCGCACAGAACAGGGGGCGCGATGGGCAGGACGACCCAGCGGGAATGCGGGACCACCGGCCGACGCGGACCGGACAAGGAACGCCCGGCGGCGTGGAGCGCCTACGGCAAGCTCGTCCGCCTCTTCCTCGAACGGGCCGGCCTCACCCAGCAGGCCCTCGCCGAGGCGATCGACTACTCGCTGGAGCAGGTCGCCTCCGTCGAACAGATGCGGAGACCGGCGAAGGCGACCTTCACGGAGGCCGCGGAGCGGGTGTTGGAGGCGGGCGGAGCGCTGCGGGTGCTCCAGGAGGACGTGGACCGAGCCAAACTTCCCGTCTTCTTCCAGGACTTCGCCCTCCTGGAAGCCGAGGCGGTGAGCAGGTTCTCGTACGACCCCCTTCTGATTCCTGGGTTGTTGCAGACCGAGGCATACGCACAGGCGCTACTCGAAGCACATTTCCCTCCGTTGCCTGATGACATCGTCGAGCAGAGGGTGGCGGCTCGTCTTGCGCGCCAGGCGCTGTTGAGCCGCAAGAGTCCGCCCATGGTCTTCGTGTTCATCGTGGAGGAGGCAGCGATCCGGCGCGTGGTGCGGAACACCACTGTCATGCGCGGGCAGTTGGAGCATCTATTGGCGTGCTCGAAGACACGCAATGTCGAGTTGCAGATCATGCCCACGGCCCGGGGTGCACACAGCGGGCTCAACGGGCCGATGGTGCTGATCGAGTCGACCGACCGCAAGCAGTTCGTCTACATCGAGGCACAGGACGTGGTGAGCGTCAGGTCCGACCGGAACGAGGTCAGCGAGTTCTTCCTGCGGTATGGGATGCTGCGCACGCAGGCCCTCAACACGGAGGAGTCCTCCCGTCTCGTCGAGCGCACGACAGGGGAACTATGAGCACCGGTCAGGACATTGAGCAGTCCGACGGGCTCGCCTGGTTCAAAAGCAGCTACAGCGGAACGAGCGGCGGCGACTGCGTCGAGGTGGCCGCCGGCGCGGGTGCCGTGTACGTACGGGACTCCAAGGCCGCGGGCGACGGCCCCGTGCTGCGGGTCGGCCGGGACGAGTGGGCCGCGTTCGTGCCGCACGCGGCCAGGTAGTCCCGGCGCGTTCAGCCCTTCACGCCTCGATGCGCAGCCAGGTGTCGCCCGTGCGGAGCCAGAGGGTGCCGTCGCGGCCCTGGCCGCAGCGCCCGACGACCCGGCCGGGTACACGCAGTGTGCGGCGGTCGGTCGCCGTCCAGGTGGTGCCGTCGAACTCGGCGCGGGTGAGTTCGACGGTCCGTCGGTTGTGGTCGCGGCGGGTCAGCACGGCCCGGTTGCCGCGCACGGCGAAGCCGTCCGGATCGTGAACGGGGCTGGGATGGCTGGTCACTTCACCGGTGGACGGGGTGACGCGGGTCAGGAAGGTGCCCGACCGACTGTGGGTGTACCAGACCAGCCACACCTGATCACCCTCGGTCGCGGCGGTGCAGCCTTCCAGTGGGTGGGCGGGCAGCCTGTCCCCCGGAGTCCACGTCGCGCGGCCTTCGGTGTTCCATCCGGCGAGACCGCCCCCGGACTCGGGGTGACCGCCGTAGATGCCTTCGTCCCCGTAGGCCGTCCAGATCCCTCCGTGGCGGTCGGTGATCAGGGCGGGTATGTCGTCACCGACGCAGAACTCGTTCTCGGGTGTCCCCGAAGGGGAGAACACCACGGCGTTGGGCGCCCAGGGGCCGTCGGTCTCACGGTGAGGCGTACGGCTGTTCACCAGCAGGAAGCGGGAGTCGGGCAACAGGGCCAGGTGGCTCGGCCAGATCCGGACGTTCTCCACCGTGGTACGCCGCTCCCCCCGCGCGGTGACGGTGACCAGTTCGCCCGTGAACGGGTCCTTCGGCCGCCAGGCGAGCCATCCCTTGCCGTAGCGGCTGCGCTCCAGGTACCGCCGGTGGACGAGCATGACCGCGAGTTCCCCGGCCGGCCCGGCACTCCACCACAGGGCTCGATGTCCTCGGAAGGTGTCGGCGGCGGGCAGGCTCCACGCCTCGTGCACTGCGGTGTCGGAGTCATCACTCGTCCACTGACGGCTCATCAAGATGTGTCACCTCTGGGACTCCGGTGGCCTACGCCGACCGAAGATCCCGACCTTACCGGCCTCGGACGCCTCCCCGTCTGTTTGACCTGAATCTCGGTTGAGGTTCTAGCGTGCGGCAGACGTGATCACCGGCCGACGGCAGGAGAAGACAACGATGATCCTCGTGACGGGTGCCACCGGAAACATCGGAAGCGCTCTGGTACGGCAGTTGCACGGGTCCGGCGCCTCACCCGTGCGGGGCCTGACCCGTGACGCCGCACGGGCCTCGTTCCCCGACGGGGTCGAAGCCGTCGAGGGTGACCTCGCCCGGCCCGCCTCGCTGAAGTCGGCACTGGACGGAGTGCGTTCTGTGTTCCTCGTACCGGGCATGGGTGCGGACGCGGACGTTCTCACGGCCGCCCGGCAGGCGGGTGTGGAGCACGTGGTGCTCGTGTCCTCCATCACGGTGCGGACCCACCCGCACCTGCCCGCCGCCGCCGAAAACCTGGCCGTCGAGCAGTTGCTCCGGGACAGCGGGATGAGCTGGACGATCCTGCGTCCGACACAGTTCACGTCGAACGCCCTGTGGTGGGCGGAATCGATCCGGGAGCACCGGTCGATCCGGGTGCCCTATGCGGACATCGGGCTTCCCGCCGTGCACCCCGCCGACATCGCGGCGGTGGCCCGGACGGCACTGACCGGGCCGGGTCACCGCGGGCGGACGTACGCACTGACCGGACCGGAACGCATCACGCCCCGGCAGCAGGCCCGCGCGATCGGGGCGGCCCTGGGGCACGAGGTGTCCGTCGAGGAGATCAGCCGGGAAGAGGCACACCGGCAGATGGCCCCCTTCCTGGGAGAGCAGACCGCGCACGCGGTGCTCGACCTGATGGGTGGGGACGTCAACGACGAACTGCTCAAGGTGCACGACACGGTTCCGTCTGTCACCGGCTCCCCTGCCAGGCCCTTCCGGCAGTGGGCTACGGAGAACGTCGCCATGTTCCGCTGACAGCCCCGGCGGGACCGTTCCGCGGCGGGGCACGGACATCAGGGCTTCAGAGGGTGCATGGGCGCCCGGTTCAGTATCTCGATGTACATGATCCGGCCGTACACGACATCGAGGATCAACATGCCCTTCGAAGGCAACAGCGGTACGCATCGGTGGCCCTCGCCGTACGGCTCGCCCTTCTGGTGCGCCGCTGTGTGGATGCTCTGGCAGAAGTCGTCACCGCAGTCGCACATGGCGACCAGACGGACATCCCACACGCAGATAGCCAACTCACGCTCTCCCTCGTCTTCCAAGAGGGTGGTCAGCTCGGCGATAAGGTCGGGGAAGACATCACGGACGAGGGGATGGTCCTGCTCCATGCAGGGAGGGTAGCCGGAGCGGCAGATGGACGGTTCGGCCAGGAACGTGGAGCGGATGCTGAACACAACGGCACGCCCTCTGTGGACACGCGCTCTCACCCGGGAGTCCGTGAGAGCCCGGCAGCTCCTCGCCGCGGGCGAGTGGCGCCTTTCCTCGGCGGACGCCGAGGCGGTAAGGGCTGTCCTCGCCCGCCTCACCGCCCCGCTCCCCACCCGGCGGGGCACAGCAGCACGGATCAGGGCGACGGACCGGGACAGACGGCTTCAACGCATACTCCGGACCACCGTCCATCACCTCGACGCCGGTGCCGTCAGTCCGCCTGCCGCCGCTCTCCTGGCCGCCGTCGCCCGCGCCCTGCTGCCCTGGCACGCGGTCCCGAATCCGCCCCTCGCGGCTGCGGCTCCGAGATACGGCACCGTGCCGGAGGCGATGGAACGCGCGGCACCGCCGACCGAAGCAGGCGAGTCCCTGCTCCCCGGCCTGGCCGCACTGCTCACCGCCCTCGCCGCGACGAACGCACCCGGCGCCGTCCCCCTCACCCCGCCGGTCGAGCCCTGGCAGGCCCGCTACATGGGCCGATTCCGTCACTACACCAGACCCGCGTCGGATGTATGGGCGGCCGAAACCGTCGGCTGCCCCGAGTGCGGAGGCAAGGACGGCCCCTGGGCAGTGACCTGTGACTGGCACCGGGCCACGTTGGGCTGCCCCTGCGGGGCGGTGATACGTGAGCACGGCCTCGCCTTCTCCGAGGTCTGGCTCGTACTGTCGGAGACCTGACCGAGTCTCCGATCACTTGGGCGCAGGAGGAACGGCACAGCTCACGGGGTTCCGTCAGCTCTTACTGTGCGATGACTGCGACGGTGCTACCGACCTCGCGTTCGGTGTGCGTGGCTCCCCAGGTGTCTGTCGGGCGGTTGTACAGCGTGTTGTTGATGATCAAGGTGGAGTCGCCTCCTGAGCCGAGGCCGACGGCATCTTCCGCACCGAGCCATTGCATGATGCCGGCGGCTTCGTGCCAGGTCGCCCCTACGCTGACGCCCGCCTGACGGCCGTCGACAGTCACCAGGAGAAGCTCGCCCGCAGATGTGATGCCGGCGAGGGTGCGCGGGTGACGCTGCACGACGGAAAGGTTGGGTCGGCCCTGGAAGTTCGTCATCCCGTTGGCGGCGGTGTTGATCAGTGTGTGCCCGTCACGGAGGAGGGCGGGGCCACCACCCGCAACCGCGGACAGCGTGGGGCTGGTGACCGATCGCCCCGTGGAATCCACCACGCCGGCACCGGGTTTGAAGGCTGCTCCGACGACGGCGTGTTCCTGGAGCCATGTGGCGCCGTCGCCTATGCCCTGCATGACGCGACCGCCGGGAGGGATCGTCCCACCGGCAGGGCTCCTGATCTCCTGGACGACCCAGTTTCCGTTCATCACCACCTCGGTGCTGTCGGTGACTCCGTTGCCAGGGCTCGGCGTTGTGTCACCCCATTCGGGTCGGAAGACGACGACTTCGTTGTCGTCGACGCACAGCGTGTTGCGCCAGGGGGCCAGAGTGGGGGCCTGGTCGTCCTTGCGGATGTCGCCGCCGACCCCGCCGCAGCCGAAGTTGCGTCCGGGAACCCGGTTGATGCCGTCAATGCTCCTGAGGTCACCGTTCGGGGCGGTGACCTGGATCTTCGAGGTGACTTCGGCGATGCGCGCCCGGGCTCCGGCACCTTCGAGCAGCAGCGCTGTACGCCCGTTGTTGGCTTCGCTGAGTATGGCGTTGTCCTTCATGTACAGCCCTTCGGGGTCGCCATCGAACCCTGAGAAGTCCGGGCCGGTCGAGATGTCGTACTCGGCGCCGTTCAGCGCGACGAGGGCGTTGTTGAGTTTCGCCATCTCGCGCACTGTCTGCGCTGAGCGAAGTTCCCTGCCGTTGACGGCCTGTACCTTCACAGCGGCATCGGGGGCGATCTTGACGACTCGTACTTCCCAGGGGCCGGAACTGGGTTCGCCGTCTTCTGCCGTGTAGGTGACCCTCCCGCTGTAGCCCGCTTGCGTCAGTTGGTCCAGCAGCTCTTGTGCGTCCGTCCGGCGCGAGGTGTCGAACTGGCCGACGCGTACCGTGTATCCCACGGTACCGGCAGGGGTATCCGATGTCGCGGGAGCATCAAAAGTGTCGACGCGGGCGGGGAATCCCTTCTGCGTGAGTTCAGCGGCAAGCTGGTCGGCGTAGAGACGATTTCCCACGAGCCATCCGGAGTTCACGGGGTTCTTGAGCCAGACCGACCACACGTCGGAGGGCTCCCCCTGGGTGAACTTCTGATAGGTGACGCCCGGTGCCAGGGTCTGGACCGCACCGACCCTGACTTGCAACGAGGAGGGGCCGAGAGGCATACGGGCCGGATCGTTCTCGGCTGTCGCGGGGGCGGCGGCAAGCGTGAGTGAAGTCAGTACTCCGAGGGCGGCAACCAGTACTGGTATACTGGCGGTGGCGTGGCAATGGACATTCTCCTACAGAGAGACAGCGGCCGGCCATGTCGGCGTTCATGCAGGGTAGCCATAAGGCGTCCAAGGCTGAGCGGCACGGGCTGGCTCGTCACCGGGAACGCGCGAGCCGCGTGCGGTCTTGCCGTCCACCGCCACATGCCCGGCGCCGACCGGGAAACGACCCGGCTAGATCGTCGAGGTGGCCGGGGCCCACTGGCCTGCGGCCGCGTACGAGCGGGCCCCGGCCAGGACCGCGCAGCACGCCGTGAACAGCGTGGTGGAAAGCGCCGCTGTCGCCGTACGGCAAACAGCGGCCGTGGTGATGAGGGCGGGGGCATGTCACACCGGTTGACCGCCCAGCGGCCGGGTCGAGTGAGCGGTTTTCAACTCGCCTGATCTACAAGTCGGGTTGGCGGTGCGAACACTTCACATATTGCGTTGTACGGGGCCGTGCCGTGTCCCGGTTCTCGCGCATCTCGTTGGACAAGTCCCGATGGCGCAGTTGTCCGTCGCCACCGGGCGGGTGGGCGGGGTGCGGTGCGGGACGGAAGGGCGTGAGGCATGAGCACGGTGCGGGAGACGCGGGGCGGTCGGGCGGCGAAGGCGAAGGAGGAGGGCGGGGGTGACCTGCCGGGGGCGTGGGCGGCGTACGGGAGGCTGCTCCAGCATCTACGGAAGCGGGCCGGGTTGAACCAGCAGCAGCTCGGGGAGGCCATCGACTACTCGCTGGAGCAGGTCGCCTCCGTCGAGCAGGGGCGGCGGCCGGCGAAGGCAGCGTTCACACGGGCGGCGGACCGGGTGTTGGAGGCGGGGGGCGTTCTGGAGGTACTCCAGAACGAGGTGGACCGGGCGAAACTGCCGCGCTTCTTCCGCAACTTCGCGGTCATCGAGGCGGAGGTGGTGAGCCGCTTCTCGTACGATCCGCTGCTGGTGCCGGGGCTGTTGCAGACGGAGGGGTACGCGCGGGCGGTGTTCGCCGGTCACTGTCCGCCGCTGAGCGAGGAGATCATCGACCAGCACACGGAGGCGCGGTTGAGTCGGCAGAAGTTGCTGACGCGGGTGCCGCTGGCGGAGCTGTCGTTCATCGTGAGTGAGGAGGCGTTGCGCGATCCGGTGGGCGGCTCTGAGGTCATGCGCGAGCAGTGGCGACGCCTACTGGAGGTCAGCGCATTGCGGAACGTGGAGGTTCAGGTCATGCCCGCCGGGCGGGGGTTCCATCCGGGCAAGAACGGTCCGTTCGTGGTGGTGGAGTCACACGAACACAGGCTCCTCGGGTACTTCGAGTCCCAAGGGGTCGGGTGCGTTGTCACGGATCCCGCCGAGGTCAGCGCGTTCTCGTTGCGATATGGCAAGCTGCGATCGCAGGCCCTGAACGTCGAGGAGTCTGCACGACTCATCGAGCGGATGGTGGGAGAGACGTGAGCGTGGAGCAGGTGACCGAGAACGTGGACGGGCTGCACTGGTTCAAGAGCAGCTACAGCGGATCGGATGGCGGCGACTGCGTGGAGGTGGCTGCCGGTCTCGACGCCGTGTACGTGCGGGACTCCAAAGTCGCGGACGGTGGGCCGGTGCTGCGGGTTGGCCGGGGCGAGTGGGCAGCGTTCGTGGCGCTCACGGCGGGATAGCTCCGACCAGGACTTCCGAACGGAACAACGGGCTGGTTCCAGTCACTTGAGATGATGCGAACCAGCCCGTTGTCATGCCACCGGCTCAGAAGAGGGCGCCCTCGGCGCCCTCACCGAAATCCGACCCACCTCGCGCAGCCATCTGCTCCTTGCGCTTCCGGACGGCCTCGGGGGAGGGCGGGGGCAGGTCGGGGTGCTTCTCCCTGGCCTTCTTCTCCGTCACTCCCTTGTGCAGACCGAGGTGAACCTCGTCGGCGTACGCCTGGTGGTTCAACTGGCGCAGCCGGTCTATGATCTCGGTCCGGGCAAGGAGGCCGATGGTGTAGCGGATACCCTGCTCAGTCTCGTGGAAGCCATGATCCAGTGAAAACGTCTCGTGGGACGGGTCTACAGGAAGCGTCTGCCCAGAATCGTCCAGGAGATCATCCCAACCGTAGGCCTCAATAGTGGCCCTGTCGATGTCCTCGTGAATTTGACGCAGCCCGACGATATCCGCATCTTCACAATCCGGATCATGAAGCATGTTGTAGGTATCAGTAAGTCCAGCTTTACGACGAAGCATCACTTCCTTCCGATAGGAATGTAGGCGATAACCCGATGCTCGCAATCGCTCAGTGAATACGGGCTGCACCAGAGGCCTGGCCGCATCAGACGGCGTATATCGTAGATCAGACTTCAGACTGGAACACCTATCCGTCGTCCACCAGTACTGCACCGCACTACATCGAAATCCGAGCTGCGCGAAGTCTTCGCTTGGGACAACGACCACCATGTGCGAAAAAACAGACCCGGTTGGAACCATGACGGGCATTTGCGTAGCGCTGCTGAACGTGATCGCGATACAGCGGCTCAGTGGACTAATAGCGGAACGCAGACCAGGCGCCAACTTCTCATACTGCCACCATTTTTCACGCGTAGCACGCTTATCGTCACCCAGCCTGTCCCGCTGCGGTTTCACCAACTCACGCACGCGAGCAAGTGCCAATGGATAGCGTTCAGCCTCACTGAGCGAACGATCCCCAAAATCAATAATCATCCGACTCGCCGACAAATCCGGACTCCCGTTGAGATCCTGGCCATTGAGGTAGTTGAAGAGTACTTCTCGGGAATGTGGTTCTCTCAGCATCAAGTCCTTCGCTTCCTCGGGACTCAGCACGAAACCGATACCATTGACGAAGTTACCGATGTACGCAACGCCCGTGTTGCGTACGATCCCCTCCACCCATGATGATACGCGCGATCGGAGATTAAGCGATGAGGTGATCCCATTCGGCGCCAAAGTACCGCCGAGATACCGGACTGCACCCGCAGACAGAGGCTGTCTACTAGTCCAGACCGCACAATATTCGAGCACCGCTGACTTAGATGGCCAGGGGGCGCTCTTGATGGCTCGCCGAATCTCCACAGAATTACTGAGGATTTGGTCCAACCCAACCTCTCGGGTATCCCCCTGAGCCAGAGTGTTGGTTGCAACCAGCCCCGTCTGCCCAGCCTCACCTAGGAGTCTGTGCGCTCGGAGCTCGAAGTACGCCACAAGGTCCGCGTTGCCCCGCTTACCCCCTGCAAGGTAGTCGACCATGTATTCCCGATAGGCTTGTCCGAACGGTCCCGTCAACTTCTTGCCACCCAAAAACGGGGGGTTGCCCACAATGGCATCAAATCCACCCTTGAGTGAATAGACCTCCGGAAAGACCAACGGCCAATGCACCGGCCGCCGTTCCAACGCCCCCTCCGGCAGCTCCGCCCCCAGCCACTCCTCCGCCGTAACCCGCGCCTCGCGCACCACGTCAGAGTCGTCCTCAACGCCGTCCGCGACGATCTGCTGGACGATCCACACAGCCCGCGGAAACAGATCACGGACCCGCTCCCCACCCTCCTCCTCATACCAAGGCACCCGTCCCGAAGCACAAGTAGCCAGCGCCGCCCCCGCGATCAGGTCGCCCACCAGCCGCAGCCGTCGCGAGTGCCGGTTGACCTCCTCCAGCCGCTCCCGCTTCTTCTGGAGTGCCGGCAGGTCGACGCCCTTGATGGCGGTGATCGCCAGGCGTTCGCGCGTCAGCTGGTCCACCAGGTCCCGTGCCTGCTCGGCCAGGACGTCGGTCTGCCCCTGCGGCTTCATGTGGACGGACTGGAGCTGCTCCATGCTGTGCACGCCCAGCAGCGAGTCGCCACACACCAACCTGTCGTCCAGGAACGTGAAGGGCCGCTCCGGGTCCATCGACACCAGCCACAGCGACAGCTTGGCCATCTCCACAGCCATCGGGTTGATGTCCACCCCGTACAGGCAGTGCTCGATGATCTGGCGGCGCGCCTCGACCACCACCGGGTCCTGTTCTGCGTCGGCCGCCGTCACGGCGTCCACAGCCCGACCCGCCCGGTAGACCATCGCGTCCGTGCGGCCCTCGTTCTCCCAGGCCTCGATGAGGCGGTCGCCCAGGTAGCGGCACGCCGCCACCAGGAACGCCGCCGAGCCCATCGCGATGTCCGCGACCTTCAGGTCCAGGATCTGGTCGGCCGACTTCAGCCGCCACTCCCCCGTGTCCGCCGTCTGGAGCGGGCCCGGCTCGTACACCAGGGGCTCCAGCGCGTGCAGGACGACTTCCTCCGCGAGGAAGCGGGGCGTGTAGTGCGTGCCCGTGTTCTTCCGGAGGGAGGACTCGGTGACGTACAGGGTGCCGTTGGGGATGACCGTCGGCAGGCCGCGCAGGTCGTCGCGGAGGATGCCGACGAACGGGAGCAGGCGCTCCGTCAGTGCCGGGTCCTTCGTCACCGCGTTCAGGCGGCGACGGGCCTCCGCCGACTCCTCCGTCCCCAGCGGGGCGAGCTTCTTCTCCAACTGGCCCGCCGTCGCCGGGGGCTTGGGGTCCTTCCACTTCTCGTGGATGGACTTCGCCAGCGTCTTCAGCGAGCCGCCCGCCTTCGCCGCCAGGGACTCCAGCTCCCGCAGCGGGACCTCGTGTTCCAGGCCCTCCGGGCCGATGAGGCCCACCATGTGCTCGGTCGCCCGACGCCCGTCGTACGACAGCAGGCCCTCGTACACGTAGCCGATCTGCTCGACGTCCAGCGCACGGAAGCTGAGCGTGCGGACCTCGCGGTCCTTGCCTTTGCCGACGCGGACCTCCTGCACGGCCTGGAGCATGTGCAGGACCGTACGGTCGTCGATCGGGAGGAGCGGGGTGGTGCGCTCCAGCCACGGGTACTTGTCCGGGTCGAAGATCGAGCCGTCGTAGGCGGGGAGTCGGAAACCGGAGCCCGGGTGGTCCACACCCCCGTGCACGGCGTGGAAGAGGGCGATCAGGCGGTGCCAGGCCGACGTCGTGTGTTCGAGGGACGTCTCGCCCTCCTCGTCCGCCCGTGCCTTCAGCTCGTCGCGCAGGAAGCGGGCGGAGTACGAGCGTGCGTACACCTCGTTGTCGGCCGGCAGCAGGCCGCGCTCCTCGGCGAAGAGGAGGAAGACGACGCGCATCATCACCGCGACCGCGCCGCGGTAGATCTCGCTCGCCGGTACCCCCGACGCGTGCAGGCCGAGTGCGCCGTTCTCGGCGGCGCGCACGTCCGCGCGCCCAATCGCGTCGACGAGGAGTTCGACCGCCTGCCGGACCTGGACGCCCAACGCCTCGGTGACGTCCTCGCCCGCCGCCAGGCTGGCCTTGAGCAGGCCGACCAGGGTTTCCGGCTCGTCGTACTCGAAGAAGCGGCGGCGGCTCAGCAGTGACGCGAACGCGCGAACCACGTTGCGCTCCGCCGCCTCGTTCCAACCGATGGAGTCGAAGACGGCCGTGGTCGTCACGCCACCCAGCGGGGCCCAGACCAGGCACCACCAGCGGCCGTCCGTGACCAGGCCCAGCGGCACCCCGTGGTGGCGCAACAGACGCGCCAGACGGTCGGCCGGAGCGGCAGCCCAGTCACCGCCACCGCCCGCCCGCGCGGTGGGCGCCGTGCCTGCGGGGACGGTGACGCCGAGGAGCCGTACGCGCTTGGCGGCGGAGTCCACGTCGGGCTCGGCGGCGAGGTCGGCGCCCGGTTCCACCAACGCGAAGTCGGGGCGGACCTCGGTGTTGTGCTCGGCGACGCGCAGGGTGAGGCGGTCCAGGCCGTGGTGCTCGGACTCGCCCTCGCGGAAGGTCAGGGCGTCGTCCCAGCCCAGCAGGCGGCGCAGGACGTACGCCACCCACGCGTCGCGCCCGGCGACGGTGTCGGTCTGCCAGTCGGCGTGGTGGGCGCGCAGACGGGCGCGCTCGTCCTTCTCCAAGGCGTCGAGCTGGGGCCAGGCGCGCAGCAGGACGGGCATCGTCAGGAAGGGGCCGGAGACCTCGGTGAGGTCCAGCCACTCCTGGTGCTGCCGACGGCCGTCGGCGGCCTGGGCCTTGGCGGCGGCTACTCCACGGCTCATGGGGCGGCGGGGGCTCATCGGCGGGCTTCCTTTGCGGGGACGACGAAGACGACGGCGGCGGGGAAGAGGTGCGAGCGGGGCTCGCGGTAGCGGGCGGCGATGGCGGCCAGCTCGCGCTCGCGCTCGGCGGGGAGGCCTTCGAGGCGGTGCTGCCAGCGCTGGCGGTCCTCCTCGAACTGGCGGCGCTCGTGGCCGGTCAGTTCGTGGGTGGTGAGCAGGGCGAGCTGTTCGCCTTCGCCCTCGCCCTCCTCCTTGAGCTTCGCGCGCAGGGTGGCCTCGAAGCGGTCGAGGGTGGCCGTGATGCGGCGCTCCTCCTCCGTCCGTCGGTCGGCGAGGCGGCTCTCCAACTGGCGGCCGAGTTCGGCGGCGCGGGCCTCCAAGGAGCGGTAAAGAGGGTCGCGGAGCTTGGGCCAGGCCTCCGTGAGTTCCCTGCGCAGGTGCGGGGCGGCCTCGGTGCCCCGGGTGAGGGCCTGGGACAGGACCCGGCCCTGCTCGCCCACCGACTCCCAGCGGCGGAAGCGTCCCGTATCGCCGAACCAGCCGCCCGCGTACAGGACTTCCTCGTGCAGACGGGTGCCGTCCGTGCCGACGAGGACGTAACGGGCGTACGCCGAGACGAGCGTCGTCGTGACGGCCGGGTCGTCGGTGACGACGGCGGTGACGCGGCTCAGGCCGACCGAGTCGGCGTTCCAGACGGCCGCCGTGAGCAGGCGCGTCGAGAGCGCGACGAGCGGGTGCTTGAGGTGGGCGAGGACCACGTCGTCCCTGCCCTGCGCCGCCACCGCCGGGGAGAAGGTGAGCGGGCGCTGCTCGCCCTCGCGGAGCTTGTGGGCGAGACCGCGGGTGGCCCGTTCCCAACTGCCGGACAGGGGCTGTACGTCGAAGAGGTCGCCCGGTTCGAAGTCCTCGGCGCGGACCGTGGACGGCAGGAGCGGCGGCTGGTGGTCGAGAGCCAATGCCGTGTCGACGACGCGCTTGACGTTGACCGGCGTCAGGCCCAGCGTGCCGACCGTCTCCTCGTACTGGTCGGCGAGCCGCTTCGTCTGTGCCGTGACGTTCTGCTCGGGGGCGACGTCACCGCCCGTGCGGCGACCCTTGATGGGCTTCGGCTTGGCGTTCTCGATGTCGACCGGCGCGGTGTCGCCGGTCATGCGGCGCTGTACGGCGTCGGCGAGGACGGCGTTGACGGAGCCGAGGTCGTGCTCCATGCGCGCGACCTTCTTGGCGACGCGGGAGAGGAACTCCAGGTCGGCCTCGTAGGAGCCGGCCTGGGCCTGCTGCCAGCCGGAGCCGATGAAGTGGGTGATCTCGGGGTCCTTCTTCTGGCCCCAGCGGTCGATGCGGCCGATGCGCTGTTCGAGCTTGTTGGGGTTGAAGGGGATGTCGTAGTTGATCAGGCGGTGGCAGTGGTTCTGGAGGTCGATGCCCTCGCCGGCGGCGTCGGTGGCGAGGAGGATGCGGACCTTGCCCTCGGCGCGGGACGGCTCGGTCTGGAAGCCGAGGCGGATGCGCTCGCGCTCCTCTGCCGAGAGGCCGCCGTGGAGGCGCTCGACGCGGCCGCCGTCGGTGAGTTCCTCCGCCTGGAGGAGGTCGTGGAGCCACTCCTGGGTGTCGCGGTACTCGGTGAAGATCACGACCCGTTCGTTGGTCCACTTCTTGCCGTCCGGGCGGCAGATCGCCTTGATCTCGTTGATCAGCGCCTCCGCCTTGGAGTCGGGCGCGGCCTCGTGGGTCAGCGCCCAGCGCTCCATCTCCTGGAGCAGGTCGAGTTCCTGGCCGTCCTCGGCCGGGGTGAGGGAGGTGGAGCGGGTCAGGGCGTCGTCCTCGGCGTCGACCAGGCCGGTGTCGTCGAGGTCGGCCACCATGTCCGCGAACTCCTCCAGCCACTCGGGGACCTCGGCGGCGGCCGAGCGTCCTCGCGCGGGGCCACCGGTGTCCTCCAGGTGGGAGAGGTAGACCTGGACGGTGTGCAGGAAGGCCGCCGGGGAGGAGAACAGGCGCTTCTTCAGCAGCAGGGTCACCAGGTCGGCGGCGCGGCGGCCGCCCCGTGCCTTCGGGGTGAGCTTCTTGCGGCGCAGTTCGGCGAACGAGCCGAGCAGTTCGTGGATCGCCCGCTCCTGCTGCGTGTAGTCGACGGAGAGTTCGCGCGTGACGCGGGTGCGGAAGCGGGGCGTGCCGTCGGCGTTGGTGACCGTCGACTTCAGGCGGCGTACGACGGTGTCCTTCAGCGCCTCCTTGTCGGGGTCGACGCCGCGCGCGAAACGCTGGTCGTCGATGAGCTCGAGGAGGGCCGTGTACGACTCGGGGTAGCCGTTGTGCGGGGTGGCGGAGAGGAAGAGGCGGTGCTCGAAGTGCGGGACGAGACGCCGGATCAGCTTCGTCTGCTGGGAGTCGACGGCGTAGACCTGCTTGGGCGCGGCGGGGGCGACGTGGTGGGCCTCGTCGAGGACGAGCAGGTCGAAGAAGCGCTTGTGCTCGCCGTCGGGGCTCTCCTCGGGGGCGCCGATGACCTCGTCGAGGAGGCGCTGGGCCTTCTGGCCGCGCAGCCAGGGCAGGGAGACGATGGTGAGCGGGTGGACGCGGAAGGGGTTCGCCGCCGTGCCGTGGGTGCGGCGCAGGCGGGCGCAGTGTTCGGAGTCGACGATGGTGAACTCCAGGCCGAACTTCTCGGCCATCTCGTCGCGCCACTTCAGGGTGAGGCCGGCCGGGCAGACGACCATGGTGCGGCGGGCCCGGCCGCGCAGCAGCAGTTCCTGGACGACGAGTCCGGCCTCGATGGTCTTGCCGAGGCCGACGTCGTCGGCGAGGAGGAGGTTGACGCGGGGCGCGCCGACGGCGCGGGAGACCGGCTCCAGCTGGTACGGCTCGACGGCGACGCCGGAGCGGAACGGGGCCTGGAGGGTCTTGGCGTCGGCGGAGGCGACGGCGGACCAGCGGACGGCGTCGAGGAAGGCGGCGAGGCGGTTCGGGGAGTCGTAGGCGCCGGCGGAGGCGTCGGGGAGGGAGCCGGCGGGCAGGACGCGGCGGCCGGGCTCGACCTCCCAGATGACGGAGAGGGTGTCGCCGAAGCGGCCGTCGGCGACGGACTGGAGGTGGACGAGGGTGGCGGGCCTGCGCTCCCCGCCGCCGTCGGAAGCGCCGGGGGCCGGGGACGGCTCGACGCGGGCGACCACCCAGGACTGGCCGCGCACCTCGACGAGGTTGCCCTCCTCGGGGAGCTGTTCGGCCCCCGTCCGCTCGGTCTCGCGCTGAGCTGCTGGCGTCATGGGCGCTGTTCCCCTCGGGTGTCTCCTGCGGCCGTCCGTAGACAGTGTCCCGTCTCCCCTCCGGGCGGCGCGGTCGCAGCGTAACACGCAGCATTGACTGTGAACATAGATTACGAAAAGGCGGGTGCTCGGCCGGTCACGCGATGCGCCCGAGCCGGTCCAGCAGGGTGCGGGCGCGTCCGTGCCGGGGTTCGGGGACGGGGAGGATCCGGTCCTCGTCGTCGGCCAGCCGCTTCAGCAGTTCCCTGGCCGCGTGGCGCTCGCCCGTGCGGGCCAGCAGCACGGCGATCTCGTACCGGGTGTCCAGGACGCTGGGGTCGTCCGGGCCGAGGAGGCTGCGCTGCTCGGCGAGGACCGACTTCAGTTCGTCCAGTGCCTCACGGGTGCGGCCGAGGCCGCCCACGCACAGGGCGTGCCCGACGCGGGCGGCGAGGACGTCGGCCCTGCCAAGACCGGGGGCGGCCAGGAGGTCGCCGTACTCCTCCAGGGCGCGGGCGGGCCGGCCCGCCCGGCGGACGCGGTCGATCTCGGCCAGCCGGGGGTGCGGGATCACCGGCTTCGCGGGGCTCACCGGGGTGGACGCCCAGGCGGCCGCCCGTGCGGCCACCTCGGTCGCGGAGGCGGGGCGGTCCTCGGGCTTCTTCTCCAGCAGCGCCTCCACCAGTTCCCGCAGTCCGGCCGGGACGCCGGGGCGGCGCTCGTCGAGCGGCGGTACGGGGTCGTGCGCGTGCCGGTGGTAGAGGAGGAACTGGCTGCCGGTGGCGAAGGGCGGGGTGCCGGTGAGCAGCTCGTAGAGGACGCAGCCCAGGGAGTAGAGGTCGCTTGCGGGCACCGTCTCCCCCACGGCCTGCTCGGGGGCCATGTACATCACCGTGCCGGGCGTGCCGTTCGCCGCGGTGAAGCGGGTCTCGCCGGGCTGCGGGTCGAGGGCGGCGGCGACGCCGAAGTCGAGGACCTTCAGCTCGCCGTCGGGGGTGAGCATCAGGTTCGACGGTTTGAGGTCGCGGTGCACGACGCTCTCGGCGTGGGCGTGGGCGAGCACCTCGGCCGTGCGCCGGGTGACGTCCGCGGCGTGCTCGACGGACAGCGGGCCGTCGCTCTCGAGGACGGCGTCGAGGGGCCGGCCGGGGACGAGGTCCATGACCAGGTAGAGCCGGCCCTCGTGGCTGCCGTGGTCGTGGACGGCGGGGATGCCCGGGTGGCGCAGCCGGGCGGTGAGGCGCGCCTCGCGGAGGAAGCGGCGCTCCAGGGAGGTGAAGTCCGAGGCGCCCTGGCGGGGCTGGAGGAGTTTCACGGCGACCTCACCGCCGCGCCGCGGGTCGTACGCCGCCCACACGACCCCCATGCCGCCCCGGCCCAGCTCCCGGGTGAGCTCGTACCGTCCCAGGCTTCGCCGCATCGCGCTCGTCCCCAGTCCCAGTCCCGGCGCCCGTGGCGCCCTTCACTCCCCTGCGTCCGGGAGCGAGCCCGCGCACCCGGTCGACGGGGTCATCTTCGCACCGTTCACACGGGGCTCGGTCCCTGCGGGACCAGGAAGGGGCGGCGGGGGTCCTCCGGTGCGGCGGGCCGGACGGCCAGCCGGGGGCTGGGGGCCGGCAGATAGGGGGCGAGGGCCGCGTACACCTCGGTCGCGGAGGACGGGCGGTCGTCCGGTCGCTTGGCGAGCAGGGCGGTGACCAGTTCCCCCAAGCCGCGCGGGACATCGACACCCGCGTCCTCGATCGCGGGCGGCGGTGAGGTCAGGTGGTGGGTCGCCAGCAGGGCCGGCTGGTCCGTGGCGAAGAGGGTCTCGCCGGTGAGCATGTGGTGCAGCAGGCAGCCCACGGCGTAGAGGTCGCTGCGTCCGTCGAGCCGGTCCTGCCCGGAGAGCAGTTCGGGCGAGGCGCACACGATGTTGCCGATGCTCTCGCCGGTCATGGTCAGGCGCGGGTCCGTGTCGGTCAGGACCTTCACCAGCCCGAAGTCCAGGATCTTCACCACGCCGTCCCCTCGGACCATGACGTTCTGGGTCTTGAGGTCACGGTGGACGAGGCCGGCCGCGTGGGCGGCCGACAGGCCTGCGCACAGCTGGGCCGCGACGGCGGCGGCCGTGGGCACGTCGAACCGGCCGTCGTCCTGCTGGTCGAAGAGGAATTCGAGGGTGGTGCCCTCGATCAGTTCCATGACCAGGCAGCAGGTGCCGTCCGTGATCGACGCGTCGAAGACGGTGGTCGTGTTGGGGTGGTGGAGGCGTGCCGCGGCCTTGGCCTCGCGCTGGAAGCGCCGCAACGCCTCTTCCCGGCTCCGGGGGACGGCGAGCAGGTCCGCTGCGACCGTCTTGACGGCCACGGGTCGCTCCAGGCGCAGGTCACGCCCCTGCCAGACATGGCCCATCGCACCGCGACCGAGGACCGATGTGAGCTGGTAACGGTCCAGGAGCACCGTTCCCGGCGTGAATTCCTGCATTTCTCCCGTCCTCCACACTTCCCGCACAGCGATCCGGACATTTGCACTGTGAACAAAGTCAATGAGCGTAGTAGCCTCTCATACATATCCCTCCAGAGACCCGTCCACCGCCGGCCCGCACACCAGCGCCCCAGCACCTCGGAGACCGCCGATGAGTACAACCGACTCCGTACCCGTCAGCCTCGCCGAGATCGCCCGGATCGCCGGCGTGGGGCGTGCCGCGGTGAGCAACTGGCGGCGGCGCCACGACTCCTTCCCCACCCGCATCGGCGGCACGGACGTCAGCCCCCAGTTCTCCCTGGCCGAGGTCGAGCAGTGGCTGAGGGACAACGGCAAACTCGACTCCATCGGGGGGCGCGAGCTTCTGTGGCCCCGGTTCGAGGCGCTGGGCAGCAGGGACGAGTCGGGCCTGGCCATCGCCGAGGCGGCCCGCCGCATGCACTCCCCTCGGGCACGCGGCTCGCGCACGGAACTCACGGCGGAGGCCGAGGAGTTGGCGGCCGAGGCGGCGAAGCTGGGGCGGGACGAGGGGGCGCGCGAGACGTTCGAGTTCCTGCTGCAAAGATGGCTCGAGACGCATGTACGTCAGCTCAGTACGACACCTCCGCCGCTCGCCGCGCTGATGGCGCGGATCGCGCTCGGCGTCCGCGTCGGCGGGAGCGGCGAGGAAGCCGGCGAGAAGCTCACCGTTCTCGATCCGGCCTGCGGAACGGGGCACTTGGCGGCCGCGGCCGTACAGGAGGGCGTGGGCTCGGGCCTGTCGGTGCTGGCGTGCGAGCGGGATCCCGCCCTCGCCGCGCTGGCGTCGGCGCGGCTGGCGTTCCTCACGGACGACCACGACGTCCGTACGGAGATCGTCACGGCGGACGCTCTGCGCGAGGACCCGTTCACCGGAGCGCGGGTGGACATCGCACTCTGCAACCCGCCGTTCAACGAACGTGACTGGGGCTACGCGGAACTCGCCACCGATCAGCGCTGGACGCACGGTCTCCCGCCACGGACCGAGCCGGAACTGGCTTGGGTGCAGCACCTGTTCGCCCACCTCAAGCCGGGCGGGGCGGCCGTCGTCGTCCTGCCTCCGGCGGTCGCCTCGCGCAAGGCGGGCCGACGTATCCGGGGCTCCCTGCTGCGGACCGGCGCGCTCCGCGCCGTGGTGGCCCTCCCGCCGGGCAGTGCCCAGCCGCACAGCGTCTCGCTCCAACTGTGGATCCTCAGAGCGGCACCGGACGGCACGGCCGCGGTGCCGCCCGGACAGGACGTTCTCCTGGTCGACGCGACACGGTTCGCCAGGACCGGCACGCGTGAATCCGGTCCCCACTGGGAGCCGCTGCGGGCCTTCGCCCTCTCCGCGTTGGAGGCCCTCGACCGCCCGGACGCCGGCCTGCCGGACGGAGCCGTCCGCGTTCCCCTCATCGAACTCCTGGACGACGAGGTGGACGTCACCCCCGGACGCTACGCGTCGGTGACCGCCGAACCGTCCGGCCTCGAACTCGCGGCGGCCTGGCGGGAAGCGGGGACGGCGCTGACCGACCTGGCCCGTCGAGCCGAACGGCTGTCGGAACTGAGGTTCTCGACCGACCTGCCGCAGACCACGACCAGCGTGGGCGACCTCGTCAAAGCCGGTGCCCTGTCGCTGCGTTCCGGACAGCAGACGCTGGACGGCACGACGGCACCCGGCAGAGACTCCGTGCCTCTCCTCACTGTTGCCGACCTGCTGACGGACGGCACTCCCAGCGGGCTCGTCACCGCCGGATCGGCGCCCGTGATCGTCGAGGAGGGCGACGTCGTGGTCGCCGGTGTCGTCCGTGCGTACCGGGCATGGGTGCACGAGGGGCCCCCGACGGCCCTGGGACCGCAGCTGTACGCCCTGCGGGTGGACTCGGCCAAACTGAACGCGCATTTCCTCGCCGGCTGTCTGCGCGCGCCCTCCAACGGACGTCAGGCGGGCACCCACGCCTCCAGCTCGTCACGGGTCGACATCCGACGCCTGCAGGTGCTCCACCTCCCACTGCGGGAGCAGGAAGCGTACGCCGAGGTCTTCCAGGGCCTCCGGGACTTCGAGGCACGACTCGGTACCGCCGAAGGCCTGGGCAGGAGACTGGTGAGCGACGTCTCCGACCTGCTCGCCGCGGGCGGGCTCGGTGTCTGACCTCAGCCGAGGTCCTCAAGGAGCAGGTCCAGCGCCGCCTCCTCGTGCAGGGAGATGCCCGACGCCTCCATGGTGGGCGCCAGTTCCGGGTCCCACGCGGCCTCCACCGGTGGGCCGGTGAGGGGGAGGTGCGGGGTGCCGGACAGTCGGGTGCGGGTCGCCAGGTGCTCATAATCGGAGGCGCGCATGCGCCACGGGTCGGCCGCGTAGCGCTGGATGATGCGGTTGGCGAGTGCGATGCCGGGCCAGTCGAAGTCGCCGTGGTAGGCGAAGGTGCAGCCGGACGCCGCCAGGGCGTCGAGGAGGGTGAGGACGACCGTCGTCGCGCTGCCCGAGGTGCAGACCAGGGGTGCGGTGCGGGCGGTGTCGGCGGCGGCCTCGACCACGCGGGGGTTCTCGCAGACGTGGACCCGGGTGCCAGGCGGCAGCCGCAGGGGCAGGGTGCGTAGTTCGCGCAGGGTCAGGTGGGTTTCCCTGTGGTGGTCGGCGCGGTCGCGCAGGGCCGTCTCCTGCCAGGTGGTGCCGGTGGGGCGCAGGCCGTAGGTGAGGACCGTGCTGGAGACCTCGTCCGGGGTGACCGAGGCCGTGCGCCACAGGGCCCGGCGGGCGGGGGCGTCGGTGGGGAAGTCGGTGTCGTGCGCCAGGGCTATGCCGCGTAGGACCAGCCTGGACAGCAGGGCGCCGTCGTCCAGGCCGTGGGCGGAGCCGGTGGTGCGGGTGGCCAGTTCGCCGCGGCCCCAGGAGGCCGGGGTGGGATGCGTCTCGTCGTCCGGGAAGAGGGTGGCCAGGGTGCGGATGGCCTGGGTGACGACCGTGGTCGCGGTGTGCGGGTCCTGGCGGGTGAGGGTGCCGCCGCGGCGTAGGTCCTCCAGCCACCGCTCCGCCCAGGGGTGGGACGACAGGGAGGTGGACTCCAGCTCCGTCCGGGCCGTCGACCAGACGCGGGCCCGTTCGGACGCCGCCGCGTCGCGGAGCGCCCTGCGGTCCGTCAGGGGCGGGCCCAGTTCCTCCAGGGTCGCGGCCAGGCCCCGGCCGACCGCGCTGGCGCGCAGGCGGGCGTCCAGGTCGGGGAGGCCGATCGTGGCGGTGGGGCCGGTGACGGGTCTGGCCAGGAGGAGGGAGAGGGCCTCGCGTTCCGGTGCGTCCAGGTGCTGGAGTCTCATGGTCCCGGTGGGCTGGAGGCCGTTGCGTTCGAGGCGGGCGCGGGCCGCCGTCCAGAGGCGGGTGAGGCCCGGACGGGTGAGGAAGGCGAGGGGCTCGGCGTCCAGGGAGCCCTCGGCGGGTCCGGGGCGGCTCATACCGGCATCAGCCTGCGCTGCCGTCCGTTCCACGTGTAGTGGAGCGTCGCCACGCCCCGTACGTGCGGGTCGCGCAGGCACTCGTAGATGTGCAGGGACGGCACGTCGGGCCAGTTGCCGATCAGGCGTTCGCTGGTGAGGACGAAGTCGAGGTCCAGGTCGACCAGGATGCGGCCGAGGCGGGCGTGCGTGGGCTCGTCGACCTTGGCGAAGGCGTCGTCGAGGAGGATGAGGCGGGGGGTGTGCGGGGCGGCGTCGGCGAGGCCGGTGAAGTGCGCCGCCGCCGCGGCGAAGAGGACCAGGTAGGACAGGACCCGCTGTTCGCCCTGGCTCAGGCCGGTGCGGCCGGAGAGTTTGCGGCGGCTGCCCGGTGCCGCGTCGTCCACCACCCAGGGGGTGAAGGTGAACCAGTCCCGGTAGTCCAGGGCGGTGCGCAGGTGCGCCGCGTATCCGGCGGCCGGGTCGGCGCGGCGGGCGTCCTCGATACGGCGCTGGAGGACCTCGCGGAGCTGCTCGGACTGCTCGCGGGTGCGCAGGCCCGAAGGGCTGCGCAGGAGGTCGACGGCCGCCTTGACGTCCGCCTCCACGCCGTCGGCCAGTTTCCAGTCGAGGGTGACGCCCAGGCCGTGTGACGTGCGGACCGTGGCGAGGGTGGTGTTGAGGGCGGCGACCAGGGCTCCCGCGGCCAGGACCTGTGCGGACAGGTGGTCGCCCAGCTCCCCGGTCAGGAAGCGCTGGAAGACCTCGCGTTCGCGCTCCGTCAGACGGTCGCGCGCCTCGGCGGCCTCGGCCGCGATGCGCTCGCCGACCTCGGCGATGTCCCGCGGGCCCTGGTCGTCGACGAGCCGGCACAGCTTGATGCCGTCGTTCTCCTCGATGGTCGCGTCGTAGCCGCCGGAGAGCTGGTCGCGCAGTTCGGTGTGGCGGTTGAGGAGGGTGGTGTCGGAGATGTCGTGGCGTTCGGCGTCCAGGCCGCGGCGCACGGCGTCGGTCAGCAGGCCCAGTGCCGTGACGCGCTCCCGCACGCCCTGATGGACGGGGTCCGGGGACTTCAGGGCCGCTCCCCCGTCCGCGTCGGTGTCGAGGCCCGCTCCCTTCAGTACGCCCGGCAGCGCGAGGGCCGCGCGCAGTCTCCTGCCGCGGGCCAGCACCTCGGTCTCCTGCGCGGCGAGTGCCTCGTGCCGCTTCCGCTCGTCCTCCTCGGCCCGTACGCACAGGTCGTGCACGTCGCTCCGGTCCCTCCGCGCGGGCGGCAGTTGGCGTCCCACCGCGTCCAGGCGACGCTTCGCGTCGGCCTCCCGGGCGAGGATCTCCTGCTCCGTGGCGCCGAGGGCCTCCTCCAGGGCCCGGACGGTGCGGCGGGCGGCCTCCAGGCGGCCGAGGGGCTCGGCGTAGTCCGCCTCGGCCTCCCGGCGGGCCGAGGCGGCGCGCTCGTAGGCGGTGCGGCTGCCGCGGTGGTTCTCGGCCGTGGACAGGACCGCGCGGATCCGCCGCCGCAGTTGCCGCGTGCCCTGCCCGAGGCGGTCGAGGGCCAGGCGGACCGTTTCGAGTGCGACCGGGTCCGTCGGGAGGCCCTGGGCGTTCGCCGTCGCCTCGGTCTCGCGCCGGGCGACGACCGCGCGGGCACGCGCCCGGTGCGCCTCGCGGGCGGCCGTGGACGCCTGTGCGGCGAGGGATTCGGCGGCGCGTTCGGCCTCGGTGGTACGGGCCCACGCGTCCGTCAGTCCACGGGCCGAGGGCGGTCGGCGCAGGGTGTGGTCCACCTGGTCGCGGTGGTCGGTGAGGATACGCAGGGCGTGGCGGCGCTCCTCCAGCTCGCCCTCCACGTCGCTCAGCCTGCGGTCGATGTCCGCCAGGGCGCGGCGGCGGGTCTCCGCGCGCACCTCCGCGCCCACGTACTCGGCGGTCCGCTTGGCGTGGCGGCCTCGGGCGACGCCGAGCCGCCAGGAGCCGTCGGTGCCGATCGCGGTGTGCGGTCCGGTCTCCGCGTCGGCGGCCGTGTCGGTACCGGTGACGGGGACTCCGGCCTCGGCGAGGGCCACCGTCTCCAGCAGGCGTCGTACCTGCTCCGCCGTCACCCCGCTGTCCGGTGCGGCGACGGGCCGCAGCACCTGGGTGAGTGTCGGCCCGGGCGCGGGTGTTCCGGGGGCCAGGAGGGTGTCCCGCGTGGCCGGGTCGAGGACCGTGCCGTCGGCGCGTACCCAGGCGTCGAGCAGACCGCTCGCCTCCAGCGCGGCTTCCAGCCCCGCTCGCGCGTCCGGTTCCAGGTCGGGGGCGAAGTCCACCAGGCGGTACAGGGGTGCTCCGGTGCCGGGCGTGCGGGGCGCCGTGCGGTGGGAGGGGGGTGAGGGTTCGGGGTCGGTGCGGCGCTCCCATTCCTCGCGCCGGTGCCGCAGGTCGCCGCGCTCCGTCTCCCGTGCGCGGACGGTCAGGGCGAGGGCGTCGCGTTCCTCGGCCAGGTCCGCCAGCCAGGGGTCGACGGCGGACCTGGCGGTGTCGGCCACCTCGTCGGGGGCGTGGGCGGGCAGCGGGCCGCCGGCCGGGTCGTGGGCGAGGAGGGCGAGCACCTCGTCCAGGGGCAGCCCGGTGAGTTCGCGCAGGCGCCCGGTCCACGTCCCGGCCGCGCCCGCGTACGTCTCCGACGCGCGCACGGTTTCCTGCCGGCGCTCTCCGGTCCGGGTGCGCGCGTGCTCCACCTGTTCTTCCAGGCGCTCCCGGGTGGCGTCGGCCTCGTCCGCCTCCCGGTGGGCCGCGTCCGACCGTTCGATGAGGGCGTCCAGTTCGGTGACGAAGCGGACGCGGTTCCTGATCAGCGGCTGTGCGGCGTCGAGCCGGGTGTCCCAGGCGTGCAGCGCGGCCGTGCAGAGTTCGGTGTCGACCGCCAGCACTTCGCTGTGCCGGACCAGGTGGAAGTCGCCTCCCGGGGCTGTCAGTTCCGCCGTGGTGGCGGGTGCGACCGGTGCGACAGGGGTCGCCATGGGCTCCCCCAGGTGGGCGGGGTCCACTCCGGACCGCTCGGCCTCCCGTACCGACTCGGCGTGTACGGTGCTCAGTTCCACCAGCTCCTCACCGAGCCGCCCGGCCTCGCCGGTGAGACGCCTGCCTGCCTCCTCCTCGCCCAGGTGCGCCTGGCGGACGGCCTTGAAGGCGGTGTCGGCCGCGCTGTGCAGGGCGGTGACGGTGTCGCGTTTCTCTCCGAGTTCCCGCAGGCCGCGGTATCCGGCACTGGCGTGCAGCGCGGCCAGGTCCGTCCCGGCCGCGGCCGACTCGGCTTCGAGGGTCTCGATGCGGGCGTCGAGTTCCCGCTCGCGCGCGCGGAGTTCCGCCGCCTCGCGCACCGCGTCGGCGGCGGACCCGCGGTACTCCGTCAGCCGCTCCAGGTCACCGCTCACCTGGTCGGCGCGGCGACGCAGGGAGCCGTGCAGGTAGCCGCGGTAGCCGGTGAGGAAGGTGCTCAGTGCCTGGTCGGTGCGTTCGAGGCGTCCGAGGTAGGCCCGGACGGAGTCGAGGTCGTCCAGGCTGCGGGCCACCTTCTCCACGACCTCGTCGTCGAGGGCGGGCAGGGTCTCGGCGAGGACCTGGACCAGTCCGCCGGAGTCGATGCGGTCGCCGATGGTGGGACGGCGCAGCCGGTGCAGCAGGTGGAGCAGGTTGCGGTAGCGCGCCGGGTCGGTGAGGCCGAACAGGTCGCGGGCGACCCTGGCCCGGTGTTCGACGGCGCGGTCGGTGACGTTCTCCGGGCCGACCAGTGTCTTCAGCCGGTCGACGGGGAGGGGGTGGCCGGCGGGGGCGAGGTCGAGGTCCTCGCCGACGCGCAGGAGTGTGGTGAAGAAGAAGGGCTTCGCCGTCCTGGTCGACCGGGACGCCCGGATGGCGGCGCCGACGGTCAGGTGCTGGTCGTTCCCCTCCTCGTCCGTCCGCGCGAATTCCAGCCAGAGGTAGCCCAGCCGGTTGGTCTGGGTGAAGCCGTCGAGCATCAGCCAGGTCAGGGTGGTGCGCCCGGTTCCCGTGGCGTCCAGCGCGCGGGCGTCGCCGTCGAGGAGGTAGGGCAGCAGCATCTCCAGGGCCTTGGACTTGCCCGCGCCGTTCTTGCCGCGCAGCAGCATGCGGCCCTCGCCGAAGGTGAACTCCTGGTGGTCGTACTGCCAGACGTTCCGGATGCCCGCGCGGTGCAGTCGGTAGCGGTGCGGGGACGGCGGGCGGTTCATCGGGGCGGCTCCTCGGCAGGGTCGTCCGTCGACGACTGGGCGGTACGTGGTCCGACGGCCACCGTGGTGGCGTAGCGGGCGGCCGCGGCGAGCAGGATCCAGCCGCCGGCGGCGCGGTCCTGGCCGCGTGCGCCCGAGACGTCGGTGACGGAGCGGCCGTCGGCCGCCGTCTCTTCGTATCCCTCGGGCACACCGTGGCCGTCCGCGCGGACGGGTCCTGCGGGCGCCATCAGGCGCATCCGGACGAGGCGGTCGAGCACGGCGGCGAGGAATCCGTCCCGGTCCTCCAGGTGGCCGCGCTGCCAGGCGCCGCGCCTGCCGTACTCCTCGATCAGTTCGTCGAGCAGACCGGGCAGCAGCCCGTCCGGGACGGGTACGCCGATGACCAGCCGTCCGCCGACCGCCGGATGGCCGGGGTCCTCGGGGCGCAGCCGGTCGACCAGCCGTTCCACGAGGAGCAGCGCGGCCTGGGCGACCGTGCCGGTGCCCGGGAGGTGGAGGTCGGTGAGGTCGTCGTCCGTGTCGATCAGGGCGATGCCCTCGGCGCGGATCTCGGCTTCCAGACCGAGCAGTTCGGAGAAGGCCTGTGCCTCGCGCCGCTGCCGGGTGCGCAGCCACTCGCGCTCGGCGTCGGTGAGGTCGTCGAGGTGGACGACGGGGGTTTCGACGAGGCGCCGGCGGACGTACGTACGGGGTCCTCCGAAGCCGGGGTCGGCTGCCCGGCGGACGAGGTCCGCGCCGTCGCGGCTCTGGGCGAGCGGGCCGGCGACGACGGCTCGCGCGATGTCGCGGTCCACGGTGAGCAGCGCCTCCCCCGCCCGTTCCTCGGCGACGGCCGTCACCTGGCCCTCGGTCTCCACCAGGACGCCCCAGTCGACGAGTTGCCGCAGGGCTGCCGCGAGGGTGCGCCGCTCGGCCTGCCGACCGGTGTCGGTGATCTCGATTCCGGCGTCGACGGCCGCGGCGCGCAGGTCGGCGACGAGCTGGGAGAGCAGGAGCTGTTCCGGGGCGGTGACGAGGACGGACAGGGCGAGGGCCAGGTAGGCGTACGTCCGTGGGGTGAACGGCGTACCGGTCGACGGCCGTTCCAGACGGTGCCCCGACCCCGGGCCGAGGCCCGCCTTGAACAGCCGGGCGTAGGAGGCCTCGACCAGGAGGCGGTAGCCGAACACCTGCTGGAAGCGCTGGGCGAGCCAGTCGGCGTGGCGGCGGATCAGGGGGAACGTGTCGCTGTGCGGTCCGGTGCTGGTGACCAGGGGGTGGGCCAGCAGGAGCCGGGCGGCGGTGCGGCGCTCGGCCGCGAGGGCGACGTCGTGGGCGGAGGGCAGGGGCATCAGGCGCTCGCCTCCCTGACCTCGGGCATCGGTGCCTTCAGCGCGGACACCGACTCCTCCGCCGCGGACATCTCCCCCGCCGCTGGTGTGGAGGTGCTCTCGACGGCCACGGTGAGGTCGTCCGCGGTCAGGTCGCCGTCCACGGACCGCAGGACCGTGGACCGGCCGGGTGTGCGCCAGGCGGTCAGCCGGATGCCGAGGTCCGCGTCGTCCGCCCGTGCGCCGTCGAGCAGGAAATCGCCGCTTTCCCGGTGCAGCCGGGCGTTGCCGAGTGCGGTGGTGAGCAGCTCCAGCAGCAGTCGCATCGCGGGGGTGCCGAGCCGCACCTGGTCGAACTGGCCGGACGCGCTGCGCAGTTCGTCGGCCGCCGTCCGCCGGGCCTCGGCCTGCTGCCGGGCCTGCTCCATGAGGCGGCGCTTCTGCTCACTGTGGTCCTCGGCCGCCGCCGCGCGTCCGCGCGGTGATCTGCTGCCGCGCTCGCGCAGCGCCACTGGGACGTCCACCACGGGCCCGGTCCACCAGCTCACATAGGCCGGTACGGACCGGTCGGGGTCGGGCGCGACCCCCAGGTGCCGTGCGCCGTAGAGCCCGAAGGCGGCGACCGCCAGGTCGTGGGCCTCCTCCGGTTCCGCGGCGTCGAACCAGGCCGCGAGCCGCAGCAGGTCCTTGCGGCGGGACATCTCGCCGGAGGCCGAGCGCAGCATCCGCTTGGCGTTGGCCAGGAGCGACTGCAGGGCACGCAGGGTGGCGTCCCGCAGCTGGTCCACCTGGCTGGAGTGCGCTCCGGTGGTGGTGAACCACTCCCGCATGCCCTCCCAGTCCGCCAGGTCCCGTCCGCGGCTGCGCTGTACCCGTGTCTCGGGCAGTCCGTCGGCGGGTGCCGTGATGCCCGCCGTGTGCGCGTCGATGCGGGCGAGCAGCGCCGGCAGGTGCGGCCGGACGGCGTCCAGGTGGGCCGCGATGCGCGGGCCCCGGAAGGAGACGTCCTCGGTGATGGCCTCCACGTAGTCGAGCAGCAGTTCCTTGAAGCCCTGGTACTCGGCGGAGTCGAGGTCGTAGCGTGCCAGCACCTGGCCGAGGTAGGCGTAGAAGTCCCGGACGGACTCCGCGAAGCCGGTGAACTGCACGAAGAGCGTGCTGATCCGCTCCAGTGCCTGCTGCGGGTCCGCGCCGCCCGGCGCCGCGGCCATGGCGGCGAGCTCGCGCAGACCTCGGTCGACCAGCGCCAGCAGTTCGCTGCTCACCTCACGGGCCGCGTCCGCCCCGGCCAGCACCTCGTCCGCGTCGCGCTGTACGCGCTCCCCCAGCTTGGAGAGCTGGTAGCGGGAGCGGGAGCGCTGGTACTCGGAGATGCTCGTCGCCCTGACGGTGTGGGTGCTGCGCAGCAGATTGCCCCAGCGCACGAGCTCCTCGAGCCTGCGGGTGAGCGTCTCCGCGTCCAGCCCCGCCCCCGGGCCGCCGCGCTCGGCCAGCTTGGTGAGCAGGTCGGGCACGGACAGGTCCGCCAGCAGCGTGCCGCAGAACACGCGCATCACCGCGACGTACTCCAGGCGCTCGGGCGCGCTGAGGTACGCGTACGCGCTCAGCCGCTGCCAGGCCTCCGCGTCCGTTTCCTGCCCCTGCGGTGCGTTTCTCTCTTTCCCCTCCACACCGTCGAGACTACGGACCGCCACTGACAGCGCACAGCGGGGTGGGGAAGGACCGGCCGATCAGGCATCCCGTTCGATCACGTAGGAACATGATCGGTTGTTTTTGTATCGGGTCCGGTCGGGAATCACGGGTTGCCCAGGTACGTGGTCGCCTCGACCTCGTTCAAACGGATGAGGACGTCGTGGGCCTCGCCGAGGGCGATCCTGTATTCCATGGGATCGGGCCAGCCGGCGCCTATGTTCCAGGTGAGGCGTGGTCGCGCCAGCCAGGTGCGCACGACGTGCGGGGCGGTGCGCATGTCCAGCATGTAGTCGCGTGGGTGGGCCCGGTCCAGGGTGTGTTCGTTGGAGCCCGGCTTCGCGGCGTTCACGCGGTAGGTGCGGATCACGTCGTCGTCGGTGCCGAACGCCTTGAAGGCGCCGCTGTGGAAGCTGAAGCCGATGCTGACGTAGTCCCCGCCCAACGAGTCGCGCAGGAAGGCGCCTTGGGTCTTCGGGTAGCGCGGGTCGAAGGCGTCGTAGGAGACGTGGGTGTTGTGGGCGGACAGCAGGATCCGGTCGCCGGTGTGCCTGTGCCACCAGGCCACGTTCTCGGCCATCACCCGGTCGCGGTACTTCATCATCTCCGTGACCTGGGACTCGTCGGTGATGTCGTAGGAATAGCCCTTGGCCATCTGGTGGATGGCCCTCGCGTGCTGGACCGTCCAGATGTGTTCCCGCCGGCTCGGACCGGGGGCCGTGTGCTGGTCACGGAGCAGTTCGTACGCCTCCAGGGTGCGCTCAGCGCGCTTCTTGCGTTCCGTCAGGGGGAGTGCGAGGTACCGCTCCATGTAGGTGGCGGCGTCGGTGGTCGGTGCCAGGCCGTCGTAGAGGGCGGTGACGCGGGCCTTCAGGTGCGGGTGGGTACGGGTCACGTGGTCGGTCACCCGGTCGTACAGCTCCGGTCCGGCGTAGCCCATGTCGTTGCCCGCGAAGCGCACCGGGTCGGTGGGGTGGTGGCGGTTGTAGGCGCGCATCCACTCGATGAGGTCCAGGTAGTCCTGGTTGTTCCAGATGCGGTAGGAGCCCTGGAACTCCTCGCGTGCCGTGCGGGCGAGGTCGCCCTTGCCGTGCAGTACGTACTCGTTGACGCGGACGCCGCTGCTCCAGGGCAGTTCCAGGGAGAAGGTCCGGAAGCCCTTCCGTTCGACCAGGTAGCGCAGGACCCGGTGTTTCATCCGGAAGAAGTCCCGGGAGCCGTGGGTGGCCTCGCCCAGGCCCACCACCTCGGCGTCCTTCACCATGCGGCCCAGCACGTTCAAGTCCCGCAGGCTGCCTTCGGGGTCGGTGCTCCTCAGTGTGTGGGCGCTGCGCCCGATCGCGTCGACCACGCTCGTCACGGTCGGGACGGAGGAGTGCTTCGGCGTGTCGGCGGTGGCCGGGGTGGCAACCGCTACGGGACCCAGGGAGAGGAGGAACGCCGAGGAGAGTACTGCTGTCTTGCGTGCTGTCATGACAGTAGGTTTTCGTGCGCGCGGAGGCGTGTGCCAACCCATGGGCTGCCCGCTTCCGGGTACCGCAGGCACTACTTGGCGAGGGGGGCCGCCCCCTCGGAAGAAGGGGGGCGGCCGGACAGCGGGCGGGGAGACGGGGAACGTCAGTCGCGCCAGGTGTCGTTGAGGGTGGTCCGGGTCGAAGTGACGGTCGCGGTGCGGTTGGCGCCGCTCTCCCAGGTCACGTTCCCCGACTCGTCCTTGCGGATGTACTTGTACTCGAAGGACGTGCCTTCGGGGAGTTCCACGTCCAGCTTCCACACCGGGTAGGCGGCCGGGTCGAGCTTGAGGGCGCTGCCCGGGTTCCAGGCGCCGAGTTCCGGACGGTTGCCGGTCACGTAGATGCTCTGGCCCCAGCTGGTGGTGGCGTCGACGGAGAAGGACACGCCGGAGGTCACCGGGTCGGGGTCGGGGGTGGTGCCCCCGTCGCAGTTCCGGGCGCCCGCGTGCAGGGCCACGGCCGTGTTGGCGCCGAGGGTGGCGGTGAACCGGCCGGATCCGTCGACGGTGACGCCCTTGCCGGACTGGACGTCGCAGTAGTCGCCGGCGGGCAGCGAGGTCTGGAACGTACGGGTCAGCGAGGAGCCCTCGTGGTTGATGGCGACGTACGCCTTGGAGCCGCGTCCGAAGGCGATCTGGTCGCCGCCGTTGTCCCACCAGTCGGTCACGGCCTGGCCTCGGGCGGCGTTGCGGAAGCCGACCATGGAGGAGATCTCGCGCCAGGCGTGCTGGCACTTCCAGCCGTCGCTGTGACAGGCGTTCACCTGGCCGCCGTTCGGCGGTCCCGCGTCGTGGTCGGTGAACTCGTAGCCGGAGTGGACGTCGGGGCTGCCGTAGGGCCAGGCCAGCATGAAGACGTGGGCCAGGGTGTAGTCGGCGCCGTTCTTGTAGTTGAGGGTGTCGCCGTTGCGCTCGGTGTCGTGGTTGGCGACGAAGACGCCGGACTTGTCCGAGGCCATGTAGCCCCAGCTCTCGCCGAAGTTCTTCAGGTACGCGAGGTTCTCGCCGGTGAAGATCCGCTTGAGGTCGCGTGCGTAGCGGAACTCCTGGACGTCGCCGCTGCCGAGGTACTCGGACGGGGAGACGGCCTCGCCCGCGCCGTGGATGGCCTCGTGCTTCCAGTACACGTTCGGGTCGCTGAGCCGGGACTTGATGTTCGCCAGGTCGGCAGCGGCCATGTGCTTGGCCGCGTCGATCCGGAAGCCGTCGACGCCCAGGGACAGCAGGTCGTTGAGGTAACCGGCGATCTTCCCCCGTACGTAGTCCTCGCCGGTGTCCAGGTCGGCGAGGCCGACCAGCTCGCACTCCTGGACGTTGAAGCGGTCGCCGTAGTTGTTGCCGATCTGCGAGGTGCAGTTGTCGAAGTCCGGCGCGGAGTAGATGCCCGGATAGTCGTACTTGGTGTACGACGAGCCGCCGGTCCCGGTGCCGTTGCCGGCCGACATGTGGTTGATGACCGAGTCCGCGATGACCTTCACGCCCGCCGCGTGACACGTGTCGACCATGCTCTTGAACTGTGCGCGGTCACCGAGACGGCCCGCGATCCTGTAGCTCACCGGCTGGTAGGAGGTCCACCACTGGCCGCCCTGGATGTGCTCCTGCGGCGGGGAGACCTGGACGAAGCCGTAGCCGGCCGGGCCGAGGGTGTCGGTGCACGCCTTGGCCACCGAGTCGAACTTCCACTCGAACATCACCGCGGTGACGTCCTTGTCGCCGGGCGGAGCCGCCTGCGCCGGTGCCGCGGCGGCGAGGAGGCTGCCGGCCACGCCGGCGGTGAGGGCGAGCGCCGCGGCGGTGGTTCTGCGTGCTCTGCTGGTACTCCGGTGCATGGAGTCTCCCGTGTGAGGATGCGGGTGTCCCGGGTGCCGGCCGACGGATGACTGGGGAGTCGGCCCACCATTGCAATGCCTTGCAGAAAAACGACTGCAAGATGTTGCGGTCGTGACCGTAAGGGCAACGTTCAACTACGGTCAACCCCTTCGACGTCCCGCCCGTCCGCGGTCCATGACGCGACGCCAGCCGACCCGCGAGGCGAGCACATTCAGGGGCGGCGCGGCGGAAAGTTGAAGCGAGACCCCTTTACGGCGCTGTTCCGCGCCGGTAACTTGCCGCTGCTGTAAGCGATTTCTGCAATTTTCCGTTCGGACTTTCACCGTCCGGGCACCCGGACCCGCCTGTATCCCCTCTCCTCCCCTCCCCACGCCTCCTCCGGAGACACACATGAGACGCATCCGCACGCGGCTGCCCGGACGACCACTGGCGACAGCCGTGGCCGTCGGCGCCGTCCTGGGGCTGGTTTCCGTCCCCACGGCCGCCCCCTCCCCCGCCACCGCCCCCGTCGCCGCCACGGCCGACAACACCGCGACCGTCTTCTACTACACGAAGACGAAGAACTGGGACCGGTACAACCTGCACTACGCGCCCGACGGCGGTTCCTGGACCGCGGTCCCCGGTGTGGCGATGGAGACCGCCTGCACCGACTGGGTGAAGAAGACGGTCACCCTGGGTACCGCGGCGGGCCTGCAGGCCACCTTCAACAACGGCTCGGGCACCTGGGACAACAACTCCGGCAAGAACTACGCCCTCGGCACGGGGAACATCACGGTCAAGGACGGCGTGATCGCCCACTCCGACCCCTGCGCCGGCGGCGAGGACCCGGACCCGGCGCCGGGGGACGGCAACCAGGCCACCGTCTACTACTCCACCCGGACCCTCGGCTGGACCACCGCCAACATCCACTACCAGCCGGCGGGCGGTTCGTGGACCACCGTGCCGGGGGTCGGCATGCAGGCCGCGTGCGCGGGCTGGTGGAAGAAGGACGTCGACCTCGGCACAGCCACCTCGATGAAGGCCGCGTTCAACAACGGCAACGGCGTGTGGGACAACAACAAGGGCGCCGACTACACCCTGCCCACCGGTGTCACCACCGTCTCCGGCAACACGGTCACCGAGGACGCCGACGACCCGTGCGCCGACGAGGTGCCCGACACGCAGGCGCCGATCGCCCCGGCCGGGGTGACCGCCCGGGCGGACGGCGTGTCCGTCGTGCTGACCTGGGAGCCGTCCACCGACGACACCGGCGTCACCACGTACCAGGTCACCCGCACCGGCGGAACCAAGGGCGATGTCGTGACCGACGTCGGCTCGACCGTCTTCTCCGACACGAACCTGGAGGAGAAGACCGCCTACACCTACACCGTCCGGGCCGTGGACGCCGCCGGCAACGTCTCCGCGGCCTCGGCCGCCGCGACGGCGACCACCGGCACGAAGCCGCCGACGCCCGCCGCCGGCAAGCCGCTCGCCACCGACCCGCGCAAGGACCCGATCTACTTCGTCCTGACCGCCCGCTTCAACGACGGCGACGGCTCCAACAACCGCGGCGGCAGCCAGCACGAGAAGTCCGGCAACGCGGCGAACGACGACCCCATGTTCCGGGGCGACTTCAAGGGCCTGGTCGACAAGCTCGACTACATCAAGGGCCTCGGCTTCTCGGCCGTGTGGATCACCCCGGTGGTCCTCAACCGCTCGGACTACGACTACCACGGTTACCACGGCTGGGACTTCTACAAGGTGGACCCGCGCCTGGAGTCCGCCGGCGCCTCCTACCAGGACCTCATCGACGCGGCCCACGCCAAGGGCATGAAGATCTACCAGGACGTCGTCTACAACCACTCCTCCCGCTGGGGCGCCAAGGGCCTGTTCACCCCGACCGTCTACGGTGTGCGCGACTCCCAGTGGAGCTGGTACTACGACGAGGAGCAGGCCGGGTTCGAGTACGACGGCCTGACCGTCGACCCCAAGAGCGGCAAGTCCTACTACAACGGCGACCTGTGGTCCACCGCCGAGCCGTCCGGCAACACCTGCGTCAACTGGGGCACGCCCACCGGCGCCAAGAGCCCCGAGGGCTACACCCTCTACAACTGCCAGTGGCCCAGCCCGACGTCCGGCATGTTCCCCAAGGCGCTCTACCACAACTGCTGGATCGGCAACTGGGAGGGCGAGGACTCCCGTTCCTGCTGGCTGCACGAGGACCTCGCCGACTTCAACACCGAGAACGCGCAGGTGCAGAACCATCTGATCGGCGCCTACAACAAGTACATCGACATGGGCGTCGACGGCTTCCGCGTCGACACGGCCGTGCACATCCCGCGCACCACCTGGAACCGCCGTTTCCTGCCCGCGATCCAGGAGCGCGTCACCCAGCAGCACGGCGCCGAGGCCGCGAAGAACTTCTTCGTCTTCGGTGAGGTCGCCGCCTTCGTCAACGACAAGTGGAACCGGGGCTCGGTCAACCACTCCGCGCAGTTCTACACGTGGAAGGAGCGCAAGGAGTACAGCGCCGACGACGAGAAGGCGGCGCTGGAGATGTACGAGTACGAGCAGCAGCAGGGGACGGGGAACCAGCCCACGTCCGCCAACGCCTTCCTCGACGGCAACACGTACCGCACCCCGGACCACAGCCGCTTCTCCGGCATGAACGTCATCGACATGCGCATGCACATGAACTTCGGTGACGCGAGCAACGCCTTCCACAACGGCAAGGACTCCGACGACAGTTACAACGACGCCACGTACAACGTCGTCTACGTCGACAGCCACGACTACGGGCCCAACAAGAGCAGCGAACGCTACACGGGCGGCACCGACGCCTGGGCCGAGAACATGTCGCTGATGTGGACGTTCCGCGGCATCCCCACCCTCTACTACGGCTCGGAGATCGAGTTCCAGAAGGGCAAGAAGATCGACTGCGGCCCGAGCTGCCCGCTGGCCACGACCGGCCGGGCGTACTACGGCGACCATGTCGCCGGCGAGGTGAGGGCCTCCGACTTCTCCGAGGTCGACTCGGCCACCGGCGCCGTCGTCACGACGCTGGAACAGCCGCTCGTCAAGCACGTACAGCGGCTGAACCAGATCCGCCGGGCGGTCCCCGCACTGCAGATGGGCCAGTACTCCACGGACGGCATCAGCGGCGACATGGCCTTCAAGCGGCGCTACACCAGCGGCGGCACGGACAGTTTCGCCCTCGTGACCGTCTCGGGCGGCGCCACCTTCACCGGCGTGCCGAACGGCACGTACACCGACGCGGTCACCGGCGACACCCGCACCGTCACCAACGGCAGCCTCACCGTGGCCGCACCGGGGAAGGGCAACCTGCGGGTGTACGTGCTGAACGGCGGCGGGAAGATCGGGGCCGACGGTCCCTATCTCAAGTAGGAGCGGGGCAGGGGGTGTTCACAGTGCCTACACTCACGATCATGACCACTGAGACCCCCCTCTCCGGGGCGCCGGCGGGCGACGCCGCCGACCCGGGACTCTTCGCGACCATGTCCACCATGAGGGCCATGCGGCGCCTGCGGCCCGACCCGGTGCCCGACGACCTTCTGAACCGGCTGATACAGGCGGCCGTCTGGGCCCCCAGCGGCGGCAACATGCAGCGCTTCGAGTACGTCGTCGTCACCGACCCCGCGGTCATGGCCGAGCTCGCTCCGCTGTGGAAGCGGTGTGTGGACGCGTACCTGGCCACGACCGGCAAGTACGCCCCCGCCGGCATGGACGAGGCGGCGTACGCGCGCATGGTCGCCGCCATCGAGTACCAGCGCGACCACTTCGCCGAGACCCCGGCGCTGATCGTCCCCTGCTATCAGTTCCCGGAACCGAGGATCGAGGAGGAGGGACTGCGCCTGTACGCCGAGGCGCTCGGCGCGGAGGCGACGGAGCGCATGGGGCGGATCCAGGAGCGCTTCTCCGCCCTCGCGGAGGGTTCCTGCGTCTACCCGGGCGTGCAGAACCTGCTGCTCGCCGCTCGGGCCCTGGGGCTGGCCGCCAACATCACCCTCTGGCACCTGTTCCTGGAGGACGAGTGGAAGGCGGCGCTGGGCATCCCCGACGCCATGAGCACCTTCGCCGCCGTCCCGGTGGGGTGGCCGCGCGGCAGGTTCGGTCCGGTGAGCCGCCGCCCGGTCGAGGAGGTCGTGCACCGCGACCGCTGGTAGACGGCGCCTGCCGCCGGGGTGGGCGGCAGGCGTGCGGGGCGTCTCGGGCGGGACCGGATCCGGCCGGCCCGCCCGAGGACCCGCCGCTCATGGCCCGCAAGGGGTTACTTGGTGAGGTGGCGCTCCAGGTCGGCGAGGACCTCGTCGGCGGCGGTCACGCCGAGGCCGAGGTACCAGGTCTCGTCCGGCACGTCGTAGGCGTGGCCGGCCTTCACCGCGTTCAGGTTCTTCCACAGCGGGTTGCCCTGGGCCTTGGACTTGTCGGTGGCCTTCGGGTCGCCGTAGACGCCGGTGAAGATGTAGTCGGCGTCGGCCTGGTCGATGTTCTCGGCGCTGACCTCCGCGGCGAGGTCGTCGATGTCCTGGTTCTTCGGGCGCGGGATGCCCGCGTCCTTGAGGATCGTGCCGATGAACGAGGCGTTGGCGTAGAGGCGGATGACGCCGTCCGGCAGGTAGCGCACCATCGAGACGGTGGGCTTGTCGGCACCGAGCTTCTTCCCCAGCGCCTCCGCCTTCTCGTCGTACTCGGCGAGTTCGGCCTCGGCCTCGGCGGTCTTGTCCAGCGCCGCGGCGTTGAGGAGGTAGTTCTCCTTCCACGTGAAGCCCGGGCGGATGGAGAAGACCGTCGGCGCGATCTGCGACAGCTCGTCGTACTTGTCGGCGGCACGCAGCTGGCTGCCGAGGATCAGGTCGGGCTTGAGCGCGGCGATGGCCTCGAGGTTGAGGTTGTTGATGGTGCCGACGTTCTTCGGGTTGCCGGCGTCCTTCTTCAGATAGGACGGCAGTTCGGGAGAGCCCTCGGTGGGGGCGAGGCCGACCGGCTCGATGCCGAGCGACACGACGTTGTCGAGCTCGCCGACGTCGAGGACGACCACGCGCTCGGGCCGGGCCTTCAACTCGGTCTCGCCCATGGCGTGCTTGACGGTGCGGGGCCACTCACCGGGCTTGGCGTCCGTGCCCATCGCGGCCGTCTCCTTCGCCGCGTCCGAGAAGTCCTCGCCGCCCTGCGCGACCGCCTTCTTGTCCTTCGTCCCGGCGCCCGGGGAGGCGCTCCCGCCCTCGTCGGCGGAGCCGCCGCACGCCGTCAGGGAGAGCGCGGCGGCGAGGACGAGGGAGACGGCGGCGGTGCGCGTTCTGGCAGACATCGATAACTCCAGACCTGGGTGCTGCTTAGGCAAGCCTGACCTTATGCGATATCCGTGCTCCGACCATGACCGGACTGTGTGGTTCCGGTCACTTCGGCGGTGCTTTCCGGCCATCGGGCGCCCGCGGACCACGGCGGACCGGGCACGACCAGCGGGTCACCGGTCACCGGGTCGGGTACGACGACCGAGGCGAGGCCGAAGACCCGTTCGACCAGATCCGCGGTGACGACATCGGCGGGTGGGCCCTGCGCCACGATCCGTCCCGACCGCATGGCGATCAGGTGATCGGCGTAGCGGGCCGCCTGGTTGAGGTCGTGGAGCACCGCCACCACCGTGCGGCCCCGCTCCCGGTTGAGCTGTCGCACCAGGTCGAGGACCTCCACCTGGTGGGCGATGTCCAGATACGTCGTCGGTTCGTCCAGCAGCAGGACGTCGGTGTCCTGGGCGAGGGCCATGGCGATCCACACCCGCTGGCGCTGGCCGCCCGAGAGCTCGTCCACGGGACGGCCTGCGAGATCGGCGGTGCCGGTGCGCTCCATCGCCTCGGCGACGGCCGTCTCGTCCGCCTCCGACCACTGCTGCCACCACTTCTGGTGGGGCTGGCGCCCGCGCGAGACCAGGTCCGCGACCGTGATGCCCTCCGGCGGCACGGGGGTCTGCGGCAGCAGTCCGACCGCCTGCGCGATCCGCCGGGACGGGATGCGGGACAGCTCGGTGCCGTCCAGCAGCACGGCGCCGCCGCGCGGCTTCAGCAGCCGGCCCAGCGCCCGCAGCAGGGTGGACTTGCCGCAGGCGTTGGGACCGACGATGACGGTCACCTTGCCGTCGGGGACCTCCAGGTCCAGGTCCTCGACGACCGTGCGGTCCTCGTAGGCGAGTGTGAGCCCCTGGGCGGTGAGGCGGTTGCCGGTCACGCGGTTCCTCCGGAACGGCTGCTACGGGTGCTGACGATCAGCCACATCAGATAGGGGGCGCCCACCAGGGCGGTGAACACGCCGACCGGCAGCTCCAGCGGGGACAGGAGCCTGCGGGCCGACAGGTCGGCGACGACCACGATCAGCGCGCCGGTCAGCGCCGAGCACACCAGCGGGATGTGTGTCGTACGGGTGAGCCGTCGCGCGATCTGGGGGGCGAGCAGCGCCACGAAGTCGACCGGGCCTGCGGCGCCGGTGGCCACCGACGCCAGCACGACGCCCAGGGCGGTCAGTCCGAGCCGGGTGCGGCCGAGCCGGGTGCCGAGGGCGGTCGCCGTGTCGTCGTCGAACGCCGCGGTGCGCTGCGCTCGGGCCGCCCACAGCAGGAACGGCACGAGCAGCACGAGCACGGTGGCGAGGGGCGCGGCCTGGTCGTAGCCGCGACCGTTGAGCGAACCGGTCAGCCACACCTTGGCCTGCTGGGCGACGAGGTAGTCGCCCTTCGTCACGAACAGCCGGGTCAGCGAACCGAGGGCGACGGAGATGCCGATGCCGATGAGTACGAACCGGGAGGCGTGCAGCCCGCCGCGCCACGCCAGCACGTAGACCAGCAGCGCGGCGGCCAGTCCGCCGACGACGGACACGTACGGCAGGACGGCGTACGAGGTGACGCCGAACGTCATCGCCGCGACCGTCGCCGCGCCGGCGCCGTGGGTCACCCCGATGACGTCGGGGCTGGCGAGCGGGTTGCGGGCCACCGTCTGGACGAGCGCGCCGGACACTCCGAACGCGGCGCCGACCAGGAGGCCGGTCACCAGCCGCGGCAGCCGGAGTGTGCCGACGACGAGTTCGTCCGGACTCGGGCGGCCCAGCAGGACGTTGACGACCTCCGAGGGCGGGACGAACGACTCCCCGACGCACAGGGAGGCGACCACCGCCGCCGACAGCAGCACCGCGAGCACGGCGGCCACCAGCGCGGCCCTGCGGTGCAGCAGGAGACTGCCGCGCCCTGCCCGGAGCACCGCGTATCCGTCGGGGCGTGCGGACCGTGCGGGGCGCGGCCCGTCCGCGCCGAGGGCCAGGGCGGCCTCGCGCAGCGGTTCCGTACCGGGTCCCGAGGACGTTCCACGGAGGCCGGTCATGCCGCGACCACCGCCTTCCTGCGCACCAGGGCGATGAGGAACGGCACTCCGGCCAGCGCCGTCATGACGGCCACGGGCACCTCCGCGGGCGGGACGACGACACGGCCGAGGACGTCCGCGAGGAGCAGCATCACCGGGCCGAGCAGCGCGGCCATCGGCAGCAGCCAGCGGTGGGCCGGGCCGACGAGCGCCCGGGCGATGTGCGGTACCGCGAGCCCCGTGAAGGCGATGGGCCCGGCGGCGGCGACCGCGACGCCGGTCAGGACGGTGGCGCCCAGCGCGCCGGTCACCCGCAGCAGCGCCACGTTGCGGCCCAGGCCCCGGGCGACGTCCTCGCCGAGGGCGAGCGCGTCCAGGCCGCGGGCCATGGCCAGGACCAGCAGGAGTCCCACGAGGAGGAAGGGCCAGACCTGGCCGGCGATCGTGGCGTCCCGGCCGCTGAGCGAACCGACGTCCCAGAACCGGAACTCGTCCAGCGCCCGCGCGTTGGTGGTGAGGATCCCCGAGACCACCGAGGCGAGGAACGCGTTCATGGCGGCGCCCGCCAGGGCCAGCTTCACCGGGGACGCGCCGCCGCGACCGCTGCTGGCGACGGCGTAGATGGCGACGGCCGCGATCCCCGCCCCGGCGAACGCGTACCAGACGTATCCGGTGAGTGTGTGCACGCCGAGGAAGGCGATCGCGCAGACGACGCCCAGTGAGGCGCCCTGGCTGATGCCGAGGATGCCGGGCTCGGCGATCGGGTTGCGCGTGATGCCCTGCAGAACCGTTCCGGCAACAGCGAGCGCGGCGCCCACCATGACACCGATGACGGTCCTCGGCACCCGCAGCGCCCGGACGACCTGTGCGTCGGCGCTCGTACCGCCGTGCAGCAGGGCGTCCCAGACCGCGCCCGGGGCGATCGGCCGGCTGCCGACGGCGAGGCTCAGCAGCACGGCCGAGAGCAACAGGAGAAGGGCGACGGCCAACCAGCCGACGCGCCTGCGTATGACGCCTGACATGCACCCTTCCCCAGCACTCGGTAAAGCCCGCCCCAGCGTACGCGCCGCCGCGACGGCACGGACGGGGTGCCCCGGGGCCGGTGTCGGAGATCCCGCCCGGCCGGTGTTCTCGGGTCGGGCGTCGGGGCGCGCCCGCAGGATCGGTCACGGTGAGCGTGCGGCAGGAGGGCCGGGGTGGACGAAACCCGGACGGCCCGGACCGCGTGTGCGGTCCGGGCCGTCCGGGTCCGGGGGCGGTTCCGGGTCACGCCTCCGGAGCCGGCTCCTGGGTGAAGGCCGCGTGGAAGCGGCGGGTGTGGTCCACCTGGCGTTCGGGGCCGGTCAGGGTGACCGTCGCCGTCAGGCGCGCGTCGGTGCTCGACGCGGCGAGGCGGAGTTCCAGGTCACCGGGTTCGACGACCCGGCGGCCGTCGCGGCCGGTGAAGGACGCCACGTCGGCCGGGACCGTGACGCGGACGCGGCGGGACTCGCCCGGCTCCAGCTCCACCCGGGTGTAGCCGACGAGCCGCTGCACCGGCTGGACGACGGAGGCGACCGGGTCGTGCAGATAGAGCTGGACGACCTCGGTGCCGGAACGGTCGCCGGTGTTGCGGACGGTGAGGGCGAGGCCGAACTCGCCGTCCGTACCCGCCTCTCGCGCGTCCACCGCGAGGTCGCTCCAGGCGAAACTCGTGTACGTCAGACCGTGCCCGAAGCCGAACGCCGGGGTCGGGTCGATGTTGGACACCTCGCTGACCTGGGCGAGCCGTGCGCCGAGGTAGGTGGTCGGCTGGGAGCCCGGGCCGCGCGGCACGCTGACCGGAAGCCGTCCGGAGGGGCCGGTACGGCCGCTGAGCACGCCGGCGATGGCGTGGGTGCCCGCGACTCCGGGGAAGAAGGACTGCACGATCGCCGCGGACTCGGCGACGGCCCGGCCGAGCGCGTAGGGCCGGCCGGCGAGCAGGACGGTCACCACCGGCCTGCCGGAGTCGAGCAGCGCGTCGAGCAGGTGCTGCTGGGCGCCGGGCAGGGCGAGCGACTCCGCGTCGCAGCCCTCGCCGCTGGTGCCGCGGCCGAACAGGCCCGCGCGGTCGCCCAGTACGGCGATGACGATGTCCGCGTCCCTGGCCGCGTCCACCGCCTCACCGATGCCGGAGAGGTCCCCGTCGTCGACGCCGGTGCCGCGTACGGCCGTGATCTCCGCGTCGGGGAACTCGGCGGCCAGGGTGTCGCGCAGGGTGGGCAGGTCGATGCCGACCGGCACGTCCGGGTGCTGCACGCCCACGTGCTGGGGGAAGGAGTAGCAGCCCAGTACGGCGGTGGCCTCGGCCGCGTTGGGGCCGACCAGGGCGATGCGGCGGGGCGCGGCGAGCGGCAGGGTGCCGTCGTTGGTGAGCAGGACGACCGCCTTCTCGGCGATCTCGCGGGCCAGTTCCCGGTTCTCGGGCCGGTCCAGGTCGATCTTGCCGCGCAGGGCGTCCGGGTCGTCCAGGTCCACGCCGTCGAGCGCGGGCGGCACCGGGCTCCAGTCCGGGTCGAGCAGGCCGAGCATCGCCTTCTGGCCGAGGACGCGGCGCAGGGCGCGGTCGATGAGCGCCTCGGGGACGCGGCCGGCGGTGACGGCCTCGGCGAGCGGTGCGCCGAACGTCTTGACGGTGGGCAGTTCGATGTCGACGCCGGCCTTCAGCGCGGCGCCCGCGGCGTCGGCCCAGTCTCCGGCGATGCCGTGCAGGGTCTTGAGGAAGGCGATGCCGAAGTAGTCGGCGACGACGGTGCCGTCGAAGCCCCAGGTGTCGCGGAGCAGTCCGGTCAGCAGGCTCTCGTCGGCCGCGGCGGGGACGCCGTCGGTGTCGGTGTAGGAGTGCATCACGGAGCGGGCGCCGCCCTCGCGGATCGCCATCTCGAACGGCGGCAGCAGGACGTCGGCCCGTTCGCGGGCGCCCATGGGGGCGGGGGCGAGGTTGCGTCCGGCGCGGGAGGCCGAGTAGCCGACGAAGTGCTTGAGGGTGGCGACGATCCCGGCGGACTCCAGGCCCTGGACGTACGCGGTGCCGATGGTGCCGACGAGGTACGGGTCCTCGCCGATGGTCTCCTCCACCCGGCCCCAGCGGGCGTCGCGCACCACGTCCAGGACGGGGGCGAGACCCTGGTGGACGCCGACGGACCGCATGTCACGGCCGATGGCGGCGGCCATCCGGCGCACCACGTCCGGGTCGAAGGAGGCGCCCCAGGACAGCGGGACGGGATAGGCGGTGGCGCCCCAGGCGGCGAAGCCGGCCAGGCACTCCTCGTGCGCGAGAGCGGGGATGCCGAAGCGGTTCGCCGAGGTGATGCGGGACTGGGTGCGCAGCAGGGAGAGCGCGCCGAGCGCCGGGTCGACGGGCGCGGTGCCGAAGGGGCGGGTGAGCTGGCCCAGTCCGTCGGGCAGGAGCGCGTCGAGGTCGACGGCCTCCTCCATGTCGTGCTGGTGGGGGGCCACTTCGCCGCCGTTGGCGGACGCGCCGACCCACACGCCGTACAGCTGGGCGATCTTCTCCTGGAGGGTCATCGCGCCGATCAGCGCGTCGACTCTGGCGGCGACGGGGTGGGCCGGGTCGTTCCAGAGGGGGATTTCGGGGGTGGTCTCTACGGCCACGTCGGCAGTCACTTTCCTCCGACGCCCATCAGACCCTGGACCAGGGCGCGACGGGCGAACAGGTAGACGAGCAGGATGGGCACCATGGACAGCACCACGGCTCCCAGCAGACCGGGGATGTCGATGCCGTGCGCGGTCTGGAAGTTGTACAGGCCCAGGGTGACCACCTTGGTGGAGTCGGACTGGGTCAGGACGAGCGGGAACAGGAAGCCGTTCCATGCCTGGAGCGCGGAGAAGACCACGATCGTGGACAGTCCGCCCCTCGACAGCGGCAGGACGAGCTGGAAGAACATGCGCCGCGGGGTGGCGCCGTCCATGGCCATGGCCTCGTACAGCTCCGGGGAGATGTCGCGCATCGCGCCGCTGAGGATCAGCGCCGACATCGGCAGGCAGAACGCGGCCGTGGGCAGGATGACGCCCAGCAGGTTGTCGTACAGCCCGGCTTCGCTGATCAGGTAGAACATCGGCACGATGACGGCCTGGGCCGGGATGGCGAGGCCGAGCAGGAACAGCCGGAAGATCGCCGAGGTGGCCCGGCCGCGGCTGCGGACGATCGCGTAGGCGAGCGGCGGGACCAGCAGCAGCACGATGCCGATCACACAGGCGGTGACGACGAGCGTGTTGAAGAAGTACTGGCCGAAGCCCGCGTCGAAGGCACCCGTGTAGTTGTCCAGCGTGAAGCTGTCCGGGAAGGAGACCGGACCGTTCTCGGCGTAGTCCTGGCGGGTGCGCAGGGTCGCGGCGAGCATCACGTACAACGGCAGGCCGACCAGGAAGAGCCAGAAGAGCGAGCCGACGCCGGCCAGGTAGTTCGGTCGGCGCCTCATGACACACCCTCCATGGAGCTGCGCATCTTGTCGTAGCCGGAGACCCGGACGACGATCAGCGAGATGATCGTGGACGCGACGACCAGGGCCAGGGCGATCGCGGAGCCGGTGCCGTAGTCGAAGCTCTTGAACGCCTTGTCGTACATGTAGTAGGCGCTGATGGTGGTGTCGGTGCCGGGGCCGCCCTGGGTCAGGATGAGGACCGTCTCGAAGGTGGTCAGGCCGCCGACGATCATCAGGATCATCGAGGTGATCATCGAGTTGCGCAGCTGCGGCAGCGTGATGTGGAAGAACTGCCGGTAGCGGCCCGCTCCGTCGATCTCCGCGGCCTGGTAGAGCACTTGGGGGATCGCGCGGGCGGCGCCCTGGTAGATCAGCGTGTGGAACGGGGTGAACTGCCAGGTGCTGACGAACGCCAGCACGCCGATGGCGGTGGCCTGTTCACCGAAGAGGTTGCCGTCGCCGAAGAGCCAGCCGGCCTCGGCCGGGATGCCGAAGTTCGGGTCGAGCAGCGCCCGCCACAGCACGGAGACGGCCGTCGCGGACAGCAGCAGCGGGATGAAGTAGATGACGGACAGTACGGCGCGGTTGCGCTGGTGGCCGGCGGCCCAGACGCCGAGCAGGATGCTCAGCGGGGTCTGGAGGACCACGCCGAGCACGGTCAGCAGCAGGGTCAGCCAGATGCTCTTGAGCATCACCGGGTCGTCCATCAGGCGCGACCAGTTGTCCATGCCGACGAACTCGGGCGAGCTGAGCCCGTCCCAGGTCATGAAGGACAGCACCGCCACCATGATCAGCGGGACGATCGCGAAGAGGGTGAAGAACACTGCGGCGGGCAGCGCCCAGGTGAAGCCGGGGCGGCCCACCTTCGTTGCGGATGAGGCGGGCGGCCGCCGCCGGGACCCCTTGCGGGGTCCGGCGGCGGGCCGGGCGCTCGTGATCTTTGTGGTCATGAGCCGTTCGTCACTCGGTCGGGAGGGCCTGCATGGCCTTGATGAAGCCGTCCGTGTCGAGCTGTCCGTTGAAGAACTGCTGGATGGCCTTGTGCATGTCCGAGCTGGCCTTCTGCGGGTACGCCTGGTCCCAGGAGAGCTGGAACGACGGGGCGTCCGCGACCAGGTCGTACTGGAAGCGCGAGTACTCGGGGGAGCCCGCGGTCTCGATGAACTTGTCGGTGTTGGTCGTGGTCGGCAGGTTGCCGATCTCCAGATGCGCCTTGACGAAGTCGTCGGAGTACATGAGCTTCAGGAACTCGGCGACGGCCTCGGGGTGCTTGGTCTTCTTCATGACCGAGTAGTAGTTGTTGGTGTTGCCGGCGACGTTCTTCGGGTCGCCCTTGCCGCCCTCGACGGCCGGGAAGGCGGTGTAGCCGAGGTCCTTCTCGGCGAACTCCTTGTGGTCCGTGAGCTGCTGGGAGTAGTACCAGGAGCCCATCAGCTCGAAGCCGGCCTTGCCCGCGGCCACGAGCTGGACCGAGCCGCCGTTGGTGTACTTGACGGAGTCGTAGTTCTTGCCGAAGGCGCCGGCGTCGACGAGCTCCCTGATCATGTTCAGGGCCTTCTTGCTGTCCGCGCTCTCCCAGGCGCTCTTGTCGCCCCCGACGGCCTTCGCGAACAGCTCCGGTCCGGCGATGCGGTCGTAGAGGTACTGGAACCACATCTGCGTCGGCCAGACGTCGCCGCCGCCGAGCGCGATCGGGGTGACGCCCTCGTCCTTGAGCTTCTTCACCGCGTCGAGCAGCTCGTCCCAGGTCTTCGGCGGCTTGACGCCCGCCTCGTCGAGGACCGCCTTGTTGTGGAAGAGCAGGACCGGCTGGGTGCCGCGCATCGGGATGCCGTACGGCTTGCCGTCGACGACGGCGTTGTTGAAGACGGACGGCAGGAACTTGTTCTCCAGGTCCGGGTTCTTCTTGATGAAGTCGTCGAGCGGCATCAGCAGATCGGCCTTGACGAACGGCTTGATGCTGCCGCCGCCCCAGTTGAAGAAGACGTCCGGGGCCTGGGGGGTGCTGATGATCGTCTGCAGCTTCTGCTGGTAGTCCGCACCGGGGATGGTGTCGAGGACGACCTTGACGTCGGACGTCTTGTTGAACTTCTCGACGAGCTGCTTCTCGACCTTGTTGCTGGCGTCCCCGTAGACCAGGACATGGATCTTGCCGTCGTCCGCCGACGCCCCGCCGTTCCCGTCACCGCAGGCCGAGAGGCTCAGTGCGAGGGTGAGCGTCGCACCGCAGGCGACCAGTCTGGGCAAGCGCGCACGTGTCTTCATCGTTCGCCTTTCGAAAGTTTCGGCATCATCACCGAAAGTCCATGCCGCTGGACAGTAGGTCAGACCGGTGTTTCGGTCAACGGTCGATTCAGTACTCGCCCAAACCGTTATCGACGCGTGGTGCCGTATCCTGCGCCTATGCACGATGACGACGAGACGAACGGTAGAGTCACCCTGGCCACGGTAGCGAAAGAGGCCGGCGTTTCGATGCCGACAGTTTCGAAGGTCCTCAACGGCCGATCGGATGTCTCTCGCGCCACCCGGGCCAAGGTGGAACGGCTGCTGGACGCCCACGGCTACCGCCGTCGCACCCAGTCGGCGTCCCGCTCACCGCTCATCGAGATCGTCTTCCACGAGCTGGAGAGCATCTGGGCGATGGAGCTGATCCGGGGCGTGGAGAACGTCGCCAAGGAGAACCGCGCGACGGTCGTCCTCACCGAGAGCGGCACCCGGCACACCCCCGCGCCGGAGTGGCTCCCGGGCGTGCTGCAACGCAAGCCGCTGGGCGTCGTGCTGGTCTTCTCCACCCTCCCGGAGGACATCAAGCGCCAACTCAGGGCGGCGGCCATCCCCTTCGTCGTCATCGACCCGGCGGGCGACCCCGACCCGGACGTCCCCTCGGTCGGCTCCGCGAACTGGGCCGGCGGTCTCGCCGCCACCCGCCACCTCACCGACCAGGGACACCGGCGGGTCGCGATCATCACCGGGCCCGAGGACATGCTGTGCTCACTGGCGCGCCTCGACGGCTACCGCTCGGCCATGGCGATGGCGGGTCTGGAGGCCGACCCGCGGCTGATGCGCTTCGGCGACTTCCACGTGCAGGGCGGCTTCGAGCACGCCATGGACCTGCTGGAGGGTCCCGACCGGCCCACGGCGATCTTCGCGGGCAGCGACCTCCAGGCGCTCGGCGTGCTGGAGGCGGCCCGGGTCAAGGACCTGCGCGTGCCGGAGGAGCTGTCGGTGGTCGGCTACGACGACGTACCGCTGGCGCAGTGGTCGAGCCCGCCGCTCACCACGGTCCACCAGCCGCTGCGGCACATGGCCGAGGAGGCCGCCCGGATGCTGCTCCGCCCGGACGACCCCGGCACGGCCGCCCAGCGCATAGAGCTGGCGACACACCTGGTGGTACGGCAGAGCACCGCTCCGCCCAAGGAGGCGTGAGAGGCGCCGGCCCGGCCACGGGACGGCCGGCCCGGCGTGCGGCGCCACGTCGGCGCGAGGCCCGGCGGGGGACGCGACGCCCGTGCGTACCGCCCACCACCTCGCGCGGCCGGTGGGTACGGCTCCGCCCGAGGAGGCGTGAGGGGCGCCGGACCGGGTCCGAATGTTTCGGAGGCCTCCGAAGTGCCGCTTCGCTTGAATGACTTGGCTGTTCTTCACACCGCCGATGGCGAAACTTTCGCTCAGGCCGTGTGCCGGAAGTCGCTGGGGGAGATTCCGTAGGCGCGACGGAAGGCGCGGCTGAAGTCGGCGGGGTGGCGGAAGCCCCAGCGGAGGGCGATCTCGCCGATCGTCCGGTGCCGCAGTCGCGGGTCGGCGAGGTCGGTGCAGGTGCGTTCCAGCCGGCGGCGGCGGATCGTGGCGCCGACCGTCTCGGGTTCCTCCTCGAACAGGGCGTGCAGGAGGCGTACGGAGATGTGGTGGTGCGCGGCTATCGTCGCCGGACTCAGCTCCGGGTCGGACAGGTTGTGCGTGATGAAGGCGTCGATCCGGGCCAGCAGCACCTGCTGCCTGCTCTCGACCGGCAGCGACGGGGAGAGGTCGAGACGGGCGGCGAGGAAGGTGGCGGCCACTTCGAGCGCCATGGCGCCGAGGCGTCGCAGCTCCGTCGTGTTGAACTGCCCGGCGTTCGCCCGCAGACCGGTCAGGAAGGAGGCGAGCAGCACGCCCGAACCGGCCTGTGCGGGCAGGCGGGTGGCCACCAGCCCGTCGGTTCTGTCACCGGGCAGCGGTACGGCGGCTCTGGGCAGCCGTAACAGGGACACCCGGGTGGGACGGCCGTGGTCCTGGAAATCGCAGAACAGGGGCTGCGAGGTGTCGAAGATCGCCATCTCCCCCGCGGTGAGCAGGACGTCGTTGCGGCGCTGCTCCAGGACGATCGGACTGCCGTGGACCAGGCAGAGGTAGTAGTTCTCCGGGTCCGACCTCCGGATGTGGGCGGGTGTACGCCACGCCGACATCGGTGAGAAGGAGAAGGCGGACGCCTCGGTGCGCGCGAGTTCCAGTGTGGTCGCCTCGCCCCTGAAGTGGTCGGCGTGTTCACTGGCCATCGTCACCGGCATGACCGCCTTGCCGACCATCTCGCCCCACCGGTCGAATCCGTCCGGTCCGCTGACGCTGTCGCTGGAGACGGACACCGGGCCCGCCGGCCCGCTCTTCCCCACCGCGTCCTCGCGCTCCATGGCCCTCCGCCCCCGCCGCAGGTGATCCCCTGCCGCATTCTCCACCGCGGGTGGGCGTCCCGGGGAGCACGGTGCCGGTCAGTTCGCGGCGGCGGTGCACGGAGGGTCAAGGAAGTCTGCGCGCCCGGCGGAGGACGGAACCGGCCGCGTACCGCACAGTGGTGCCCCTGGCCGTGAACGGAAGAGATGCGGGGGGACAGTTGAGCGGTTCGGGCGGAGGAGCCTCACCGGGTCGGCGGTGGGGTGAAGTGGCGGCCGTGGTCTCGGCGATCACCGCGGTCGCCGGTCTGCTGCTGGCGCTCTTCGGGGTCCCGCTGATCGGCGGCTCCGCCGCCAACCGGAGCGTCGCGGACGACGTCGGGGCCGCTGCCGTACCGGCCTCCACCACGTCGGCCCCCACCACGCCGCCGGGCACCCGGGCAGCCGGGGATGACGAACCCGGACCCTCCGGACCGCCGAGCACCCGGGCCGGAAGCGACGGCCCCGGCCCCTCCGCCCCGCCCCCGCCCGAGGGCTGGCACCGGGTCGACGAACCCGGCCTGACCGTCTCCTTCGCACTGCCGGACGGCTGGGTCCGGCAGCCGGCCAGTGAGATCCAGAGCACCTGGCGCTCCCCCGACGGCACGTACGACCTGAGCGTCAAGCGGGACACCTCGTACGGGCCGACCGCCCGGGCCGCCTCGGCCGGGCAGCTCGACTGGTACCGCATCGCCTCCGAGTCGTCGATGGACGGCCTCGAGGTCGTCCACCACACCACGCGGCAGAACGGCCGGGACGCGATCTGGCTGGAGATGGACTACCACTACGTGGGACGGAGCGAACCCCGCAAGCGCCTGGAGGTGTTCGTCGCGGGCAAGGCGGGCCAGGTGTACCAGCTCCTGGTCGACACGACGGCGACCCGCCGGCATCTCGCCGAACAGCGGCGGTTGTTCGGCACCGCCCGCTCCCACCTCCTGATCGACACGGCCGCCTGAGGAACCGGCCCGCCCCGGAGGGACCGGTGCGTGGACCGGTCCCTCCGTTCCGGCGGCGCCACCGGATTCCCCCCATCGCCGGGGTGCCGCCCGCCCGCCCACTGTGCCGCACCGGAGGCCACTCGGTCCTCGGCACACAGCGCAGTGGTCATAGGCGTGGCGTGCACCACCGCGCCCGTCCGGTCAGGCGCCGGGCAGGACTCCGGTGCGGGCCACCTCGGAGTACCAGCGGGCGCTGGCCTTGGGGATGCGGGTGCCGGTCGGGTAGTCCACGTAGACGGCGCCGAACCGCTTGCCGTAGCCGTGGGCCCACTCGAAGTTGTCCAGCAGCGACCAGAGGAAGTAGCCGCGCACGTCCGAGCCGTCGAGGATGGCCCGGTGCACGGCGGCCAGGTGGCCGCGCACGTAGTCGATCCGGGCGGGGTCGTTGACGTTCCCGGAGGGGTCGGCGTAGTCGTCGAAGGCCGCGCCGTTCTCGGTGATGACCAGGGGCAGCTTCGGGAAGTCGGACGACAGGCGGCGCAGCAGGTCGTACAGGCCGGTGGGGTCGACGGCCCAGCCCATGGCGGTGGTGTCGCCGGGCGGCTGGTGGAAGGCGACCTTGTCGGCGCCCGGCCAGGGGCTGTGGGCGCTGTTGCCGTGGCCGTCGGAGTTGTGGGTGCCGGTGCCGTCGGCCTCGGAGACGACGGTGGGCGAGTAGTAGTTGACGCCGAGGAAGTCCAGCGGCTGGTGGATCTGTTCGAGGTCGCCGTCGCGGACGAAGGACCAGTCGGTCAGTGCCGCGGTGTCCTTGAGGAGGTCCTCCGGGTAGGCGCCCTGCAGCATCGGGCCGGTGAAGACCCGGTTGGCGAGCGCGTCGATCCGGCGGACCGCGTCGGCGTCGGCGTCGCTGCCGGTGAGCGGGCGGACGTGGTGGATGTTGAGGGTGACCGAGCACCGGGCGGCGGCGGGAAGGCGGTCGCGCAGCGCCTGGACGGCCAGACCGTGGCCCAGGTTGAGGTGGTGGGCGGCGCGCAGCGCGGCGACCGGGTCGGTGCGGCCGGGGGCGTGCACGCCGGAACCGTAACCGAGGAAGGAGCTGCACCAGGGCTCGTTGAGCGTCGTCCAGGTCTTCACCCGGTCGCCGAGGGCGTCCGCGGCGAGGGCGGCGTACTCGGCGAACCGCTCGGCCGTGGCGCGCTCCGGCCAGCCGCCGGCGTCCTCCAGCTCCTGGGGGAGGTCCCAGTGGTAGAGGGTGGCGACGGGCTGGATGCCCTTGTCCAGCAGGTCGTCGACGAGGCGCCGGTAGAAGTCCAGGCCCTTCTGCACGGCGGGGCCGCGCCCTGTGGGCTGGATGCGGGGCCAGGCCAGGGAGAACCGGTAGGCGCCCAGGCCGAGTTCGGCCATGAGGGCGACGTCCTCGCGCCAGCGGTGGTAGTGGTCGGTGGCGATGTCACCGGTGTCGCCGTTGCGGACCCGGCCCGGGGTGCGGGCGTAGGTGTCCCAGATGGACGGCGTACGGCCGTCCTCGGCGGCGGCCCCCTCGATCTGGTAGGAGGCGGTGGCGGAGCCCCAGAGGAAGCCCTTGGGGAAGGTGCGGGCGGCGTCCGGGGCGGACGCGGTCTGCTGTGCGGTGACCACGTAAGTCCTTTCGGGGTGAGGGGATTCCGCAGGCGAAGGCCTGGCGGAGCGGGTGCGGGTCAGCCCTTGACGGCGCCGGCCATGATGCCGCTGACGATCTGGCGGCCGAAGACGATGAACATCGCCAGCAGCGGCAGCGTGCCGAGCAGCGCGCCCGCCATGATCAGCGACTGGTCGCGGACGTAGCCCGCGCTGAGCTGGGTGAGGGCGACGGGAACGGTCGGGTTGGTCATGTCGAGCACCACGAACGGCCAGAAGAAGTCGTTCCAGGCGTGCACGAACGTGATCATGAACAGGACGGCCATCGCGGGCCGCGCCACGGGCAGCACGATGCTCCAGAAGATGCGCAGCGAGTGCGCCCCGTCCACGCGTCCGGCCTCGACGAGTTCGTCGGGCAGCGCCTCGGACAGGTACTGCCGCATGAAGAACACGCCGACGGCGCTCACCAGCGTGGGGAAGATGACGGCGGGCAGCTGCTGCGACCAGCCCAGCTCGGACATCATCATGAACAGCGGTACGACGCCGAGCTGCGGCGGCACCATCATGGTGCCGATGACGAGCATCAGCAGGATGTTGCGGCCCTTGAACCGCAGTTTGGCGAAGGCGAATCCGGCCAGCGTCGCGAACATCACCGTGGACAGGGCGATCACGCCGGCCACGATCAGGCTGTTGACCATGGCCTTGCCCATCGCCGCCTCGTCCCAGGCCCGGGCGAGGTTGCTGAACAGGTTCGGGCCGGGCAGGAACGGCGGCGGGGTCTGGCTGACCCGGGTGTTGTCGGTGGAGGCCGCCACCATCGTCCAGTACAGCGGGAAGATCGACAGTACCGCCATGACGACGAGCAGGACGTAGGCGAGCGGGCCGGCGTGGTGCTGGCGGCCGGCGCCCTGGCGCAGCAGCCGGCGGGCGCCGCGGCCGGACGGCTTCTCGACGGGGGTCCGGACCGGGGGCTCCGTCCGGACCGGGAGGCTGTTGGTGGTCATGGTGACTCCAGGTCAGGACGTACGGGAACGCAGGCGCTTGATCAGGCGCTGCACCACGAAGGCGAGGACGAGCAGCATGAACATCGCCCAGGCGACGGTCGCCGAGCGGCCCATCTGGTAGTTCTTCCAGCCCTCCTCGTACAGCAGCAGGCCCAGCGTCTGGTACTGGTTGTCGGCGCCGCCGGTGACGCCGTTGGGGCCCTGGCCGAAGATCAGCGGCTCGCCGAACAGCTGGGTGGCGCCGATGGTGGAGAGCACGATGGTGAAGACGATGGTGGAGCGGATGCCGGGGACGGTGACGTGGGTGAACTGCTTCCACCGGGACGCTCCGTCGATGGACGCCGCCTCGTACCGCTCGGCCGGGATGGCCTGCATGGCGGCCAGGTAGAGCAGCGCGTTGTAGCCGGTCCAGCGCCAGATGACGATGGTGGAGATCGCCACCTGGGCGGGCCACTTGTCGGACTCCCAGTGCACCGGGTCGATGCCGACCGTGCCGAGCGCCCAGTTGATCATGCCGAAGTCACGCTCGAAGATCATGGTGAAGACGAGCGCGGCGGCGGCGACCGAGGTGGCGTACGGGACCAGCGAGGCGACGCGGAAGAACAGCGAGGCGCGCATCCGGTAGTTGAGCAGGTGCGCCAGGCCGAGCGCCATCATCAGCTGCGGCACCGTGGAGATGACGCCGATGGTGATGGTGTTCTGCAGCGCGTTCCAGAACCGTGAGTCGCCCCAGAGTTCGACGTAGTTGTCGAACGCCACCCACTCCATGACGTCGAGGGTGGCCAGCTCCACGTCGTGCAGGGAGATCCACGAGGTGTAGACGAGGGGGTAGAAGCTGAACGCGGCGAAGACGACGAAGAACGGCGCGACGAACGCGTACGGCGCGCCCTTGACGTCCAGCCGGTGCAGCCATGAGCCGCGCCGGCGGGCGGTCTTCCCGTCGCCCGTGGTGCCGGGCGGGGCCGGCGGCTCCTCGCCGGTCATGGCCTTGGTGGTGGAGGTGGCCACCGGACTTTTCCTTCCTGAGAGCGGATGTGTGAGGCGGGGCCCGGGCCCGTCGGCGGGAGGCCGGGGCCGTGGTCGGGCTGTCGTCGGGCTTCCGCCGGCCGCCCGTGGGGCGGGCCTTGCGGCGTCAGGTGCGCGCTCTCGGCGCGCCGGGCCCTGATCCCTGTACCGGACGTACTCGGGTCAGGGCCCGGTGCGGCGAGTGGGGGTACCTCTCCGGGGGGCGCGCACGGCGTCGTGAGACGGACGGGAGTCCGACGACAGGGCCCGACGGGCCCGGGTGGCCGCGGAAGGCGTCGGGTCAGCCGACGGCCTTCTCGATGCGCTCCGTGGTGGTCTTCCACGCCTCGTCGCGCGCGGTACCCTGCTCGATCAGGGCCAGGCCCTGGGAGAAGGTGTCCTTGATCGTGCCGTCCTTGCGGCCGAGGACCTGCTTGTCCGGGATCTCCTGCGCGGCGGCACCGAAGATCTGGCCGATCGGCGCGTTGTCGAAGTACTCCGACTTGGCGTTCTTCACGTCGTCGGCCTGGAGCGCCTTCTCGGAGGACGGGATGTTGCCGATCTCCTTGAAGATGTGGGCCTGCTGCTCCGGCGCGGTCAGCCAGGCGACGAGCTTCTTGGCCTCCTCCTTCACCGGGCTCTGCTCGATCACACCGAGGAAGGAGCCGCCCCAGTTGGCACCCTTGGGTGCCCTGGCGACGTCCCACTTGCCCTTGTTGGCCTCACCGGCCTTCTCGCTGATGTGGCTGAGCATCCAGGCCGGGCACACGGCGGTCGCGAACGTGCCGTTGGCCAGGCCCGGGTCCCAACCCGGCTGGAACTGCCGGAGCTTGGCGGTCAGTCCCTCCTCCGCGGCATCGGCGGCCAGCGCCCAGGCCTCCTTGACGGCCGGGTTCTTGTCGTAGATCAGGTCGCCCTTCTCGTCGTAGTACTGCTCGGGGTAGCCGTAGACCATGGCGTTGAACAGGCCGCTGGCCGAGTCCGTGAACGCCACCTTGTCGCCCTTGAAGTCCTTCTTGAAGGTGCGGCCGGCCTCGACGTACTTGCTCCAGTCGCCCTCCCACAGCTTGCCGACCTCTTCGCGGTCGGTGGGCAGGCCGGCCTGCTCGAAGTAGTCCTTGCGGTAACAGACGGCCATCGGGCCGATGTCGGTGCCCAGGCCCAGCACCTTGCCGTCCGCGGTGCTGATCTGGGACTCCTTCCAGGGCAGGAAGTGGTCGGTGCCGGCCACGTCGGAGAAGTCCGCGAACTTGTCCGCCTGGGTCTCGGTGATCTCCTTGGCCCGGCCGATCTCGATGCCCTGGATGTCCTTCAGGCCGTTGCCGGCGGCGAGGTGGGTCTGCAGCGCGGTGTAGTACGTCTGCTCGTCACCGGCGATGTCGGCCTTGATGTCGACATTCGGGTTCTCCTTCTCGTACTGCTCGAGAAGGCCGGTCTCCTTGAGGCCCATCACGCCGTACAGGCCCATGGTGATGGTGACCTTGCCGTCCTTCTTGCCACCACCGGTGACCGAGTCGTCGCTGCCGCCGCAGCCGACGACGAGTGCCAGCGCGCCGACGGCCGCGGCCGACGCCACCGCCTTCCTGCGCGACGAACCGTAAGTGCCCATGGATCTCCTCCTAGCGACGGCGCTGACACACCGAGGTGACGAGTTCTGCGATGACTACAGCGGCTCTGATAGGGATGGGTACGTACCCATTCCGGGGTGGGCACGTTCCCACCGCGCAACGAAGACTCATGGCTAGCGGATAGGTCTGTCAATAACTTGAAACCAACTTGTCGTTTCGTAACGGACCCCGTGTCCGCCGTCCCGCCCCCGGGGGGTGCTGGGCCGACGGCGGCGTCTGCAAGAATTGCCGCAGGTCATCTCCGCGGCGGGCATCGCCGCCGCGGCCGCCCAGGGGGGAGCACATGAGCGGCAACCGCCGTCCGACCATCAAAACGGTCGCGGCCCGCGCAGGCGTGGGCCGCACCACGGTCTCCCGCGTCGTCAACGGCTCGGACCTGGTCAGTGCCGACGCCCGTGCGAGGGTCCTGGCCGCGATCAAGGAGCTGAACTACGTTCCCAACTCGGTCGCCCGCGGCCTGGTGACCAACCGCACCAACGCGGTGGCCCTGGTGATCCCGGAGTCGGAGAGCCGGCTCGGTTCGGAACCGTTCTTCGCCGCGCTGATCCGCGGTGTCAGCGGCGCCCTCGCGGAGAGCCGGACCCAGCTTCAGCTCATGCTCGTCCGCGACCAGGCCGAACGCGACCAGCTCACCGAGACGGTGGCGACGCACCGCGTGGACGGCGTCCTGCTGGTCTCCGTGCACGCCGACGACCGGCTGCCGGGCATGCTGGAGGAGATGGGCCTGCCGACCGTGCTGGCCGGCCGCCGCGACGCGGGCGAACGGCTGAGCTACGTCGACTCCGACAACGCCGGGGGCGCGACCGCCGCGGTACGGCACCTGCTGCACCGCGGCCGGACCCGGATCGCCACGATCACCGGCCCGCTGGACATGGACGTCGGCCGCAGCCGGCTCGCCGGCTGGCACACCGCGCACCGGGAGGCGGGGGTGCCCGCGGACGAACTCCTGGTCGAGGAGGGTGACTTCACGGAGGAGGGCGCCTGCCGGGCCATGCGTTCGCTACTTGAACGCGCCCCGGATCTGGACGCCGTCTTCGCCGCCTCCGACCTCATGGCGGTCGGCGCCCTGGCCGAATTGCGCCGGCGGGGACTGCGGGTCCCCGACGACGTCGCCGTCGTCGGCTACGAGGACTCCGTCCTCGCCCGCCACACCGCCCCGCCGCTGACGACCGTGCGCCAGCCGGTGGAGGAGATCGGCCGCACCATGGCCCGGATCCTCACCGGCATCACCCAGCAGGGCGGGCCCCGGCAGCAGCGGACGCTGCCCACGGAGCTGGTGGTGCGGGAGTCCTCGTAGCGGGGCTTTCGCGGAGGTGAGGGACGGGCGACGGCGGTTACCCGGGAGGTTCCAGTACCGCGATGAGGGAGAAGGAGCCATGGCCCACAGGACGAGCGCCCGGGACGTGGTGAGCGCCATCAAGGACGTCGATTTCCCGGCCGGCAAGGACGACCTGGTCCAGGCGGCCAGTCGGTCGGGTGCCGCGCCGGACGTGGTCAAGGCGTTGCGCGGCATTCCCGCCGAGCAGTACGCCAATCGTGAGGAGGTGGCCCGGTCGGTGCGCGTGGACCCCGACTCCGACCTCGGCCTGAGCCCCGCGCAGCAGGCGGAGCAGGCCCGTGCGGGCGGCAGGCGGGGACAGTCCCAGCACCTGCGTGACGTGCCGAAACCGCCGGTGGAGGACGAACTGGACCGCTGACCCCGGCGGACGGCGCGGGTGAGCCGTTCGGGGGTGTGAGAGGAGGGCGGGTGTCCTCCGGCCGTTTCCGGCTGTTTCGGAGCGGCCGCTTCGGACTACCCATGCTTTGACTCCATCCCCCCATGGACGGCTCTCGACATGATCTTTTTTCCGGGTGGTCGGCGGAAGGCTCAGGCGGTCGCCGGGAAGGCACGGGGTGCCGCCGAGCGCGGTACCGGGGCGCTGGACGGGCGGCTGCCGGTCAGTGAGGGCGGGCGGCTGCTGCGGAAGGCGTTCCCGGACCACTGGTCGTTCTACCTGGGCGAACTGGCGCTCTACAGCCTGATCGTCCTGCTCGTCACGGGCGTCTACCTCACGCTCTTCTTCAAGCCGTCCATGGCGGAGGTCGTCTACGAGGGGTCGTACGTCCCGTTGCGGGGCATCCGGATGTCCGAGGCCTTCGCGTCCACCGTCGACATCAGCTTCGACGTGCGGGGCGGGCTGCTGATCCGGCAGGTCCACCACTGGGCGGCCCTGGTGTTCGCCGCCGCGATCGGGGCACACCTGCTGCGGATCTTCTTCACCGGCGCGTTCCGCAAGCCGCGCGAGGCGAACTGGATCATCGGGGTCACCCTGTTCATGCTGGCCCTGGCCGAGGGCTTCGCCGGTTACTCGCTCCCCGACGACCTGCTCTCCGGGACCGGGCTGCGGATCGCGCAGGGCATCATGCTGTCGATCCCGGTCGTCGGCACGTACGCGCAGATGTTCGCCTTCGGCGGCGAGTTCCCGGGGGACGACATCATCAGCCGGCTGTACTCGCTGCACATCCTGCTGCTCCCCGGGCTGATCGTCGCGCTCGTCGTCGTCCACCTGATCCTGGTCTTCTACCTCAAGCACACCCAATGGGCGGCGCCCGGACGGACGAATCGCAACGCCGTCGGCAAACCGATGTTCCCGCAGTTCATGACCACGTCCACGGGCCTGATGTTCATGGTGTCCGGGGTGCTGGCGTTCCTCGGTGCCGTCGCCCAGATCAACCCCGTGTGGACCTACGGGCCCTACCGCCCGGACCATGTGTCGACCGGTTCGCAGCCGGACTGGTACGTCGGCTTCCTGGAGGGATCGCTCCGGCTGATCCCGCGCTGGGAGACGGAGGTCGCCGGGCACACCGTGATGTGGAACGTGTTCCTGCCCGCCGTGGCGCTGCCGGCCGCCCTGTTCACGGTGCTGTACGCCTATCCGTTCCTGGAGGCGTGGGCGACGGGTGACCGGCGGGAGCACCATCTGTGCGACCGGCCGCGCGACCGGCCCGTGCGCACCGGCTTCGGTGTCGCCGGCACCTCCTTCTACGCCGTCCTGCTGCTGGCCGGCGGCAACGACATCATCTCCCTCGTCTTCGACGTCTCCCTCAACCTCCTGACGTGGATCTTCCGGATCTCCGCCCTCGTCGTGCCCGTGGCCGCCTTCATGGTCACCAAGCGGGTGTGCCTGGCCCTTCAGGAGGCCGAGTACGAGCGGATGGAGGAGGGCGAGGAGACGGGAGACGTACGCCAGTCGGTCGAGGGGGGATACGTGGAGAGCCGCCGGCCGCTGGAGGCGGCCGAGCGTCACACCGTGCTGCGCGGGAGCCTGCCGGTGCCGGCGCCGGCCGCCGACGGGCGGGGCGGACGTCTCGCGCGGCTGCGCGGGGTGCTGGGCACATGGGTCACCGGCCCGTCACGGCCGCGTCAGGCACCGCCCGGGGAGGACACGTCCGAGGTCACGGCCGGGGAACCCGCTCAGCGCGGCTCCTCTGCGGACGGCTCGCCCGGCTCCTGACGTCCCGCGTGCTCGAAGACCATGCCGAAGACACCCATTCCGAGCAGGCCGACCCCGATGAGCAGCAGCCACACGCCGTAGACCACGCCCACCGCCGCGACGCCGAAACCGCCGGCCAGTGTGATCGGCCAGGGGCTGTCGGGCGGGAAGAACTCCACCGGTCCGGCGGTGTCGGCCACCTCCGCGTCCCTCGTGTCCTGGGGCCGGCGCCCGCGCCGCCGGTACTGCACGGTGAGGAAGAAGGACACCAGTGCCGCCATCAGGAAGGCCACGATCAGGACGGCCGTACCGGCGGGGTCCCGGGCCCACGCCCCGTAGACGCTCGCCGTGACCCCGAAGAAGACGGCCACGCCGGCGAAGAGCACCGCCTCGGTCTTCATGAGCGCCACTCCTTCTCCGGGTGGTGCAGGTCGAAGGCGGGTGACTCGGAGCGGATGCGGGGCAGGGCGGTGAAGTTGTGGCGCGGCGGCGGGCAGCTCGTCGCCCACTCCAGGGACCTGCCGTACCCCCAGGGGTCGTCGGTGTCGGCCTTCCTGCCGTGCCGGGCGGTCTTCCACACGTTGTAGAGGAAGGGCAGGGTCGAGGCGCCGAGCAGCAGGGCACCGAGGGACGAGACGGTGTTGAGGGCGGTGAAGCCGTCGGCCGTCAGGTAGTCGGCGTAGCGGCGGGGCATGCCCATCTCGCCCAGCCAGTGCTGGACCAGGAAGGTGAGCTGGAAACCGATGAAGAGCGACCAGAAGTGGATCTTCCCGAGGCGTTCGTCGAGCATCCTCCCGGTGAATTTCGGCCACCAGAAGTAGAAGCCCGCGAACATCGCGAACACCACGGTGCCGAACAGCACGTAGTGCAGGTGGGCGACGATGAAGTAGCTGTCGGTGAGGTGGAAGTCGAGCGGCGGGGAGGCGATGATCACCCCGCTCAGACCGCCCAGCAGGAACGTCACCAGGAAGCCGACGGACCACAGCATCGGTGTCTCGAACGAGAGCGAGCCGTGGCGCATGATGCCGATCCAGTTGAAGAACTTCACCCCCGTGGGCACCGCGATCAGGAACGACATCAGGGAGAAGAAGGGCAGGAGCACCGCCCCGGTGGCGAACATGTGGTGCGCCCACACCACCGCCGACAACATGGTGATCGCGATCGTCGCGCCGACGAGACCGAGGTAGCCGAAGACCGGTTTGCGGGAGAAGACCGGCAGCACCTCGGTGATGATGCCGAAGAACGGCAGGGCGACGATGTAGACCTCGGGGTGTCCGAAGAACCAGAACAGGTGCTGCCACAGGATCGCCCCGCCGCTCGCGGGGTCGTAGATGTGCGCGCCGAGTTTGCGGTCGGCCTCCAGTGCGAACAGCGCGGCGGTGAGGACGGGGAAGGACGGCAGCACCAGGATCGACGTGAACAGCACGTTCCAGGTGAAGATCGGCATCCGGAACATCGTCATGCCGGGGGCGCGCAGACACAGGATGGTGGCGATGAGGTTGACCGCGGTCAGGGTCGTGGACACTCCGGTCACCACCAGGCCCATGGTCCACAGGTCCCCGCCCGCGCCGGGGCTGCGCACCTCGTCGGTGAGCGGCGCGTAGGCGAACCACCCGAACGAGGCGGCGCCGCCCGGTACGAGGAACCCGCTGACCACGATCAGCGCGCCGAACAGGTACAGCCAGTAGGAGAGGGCGTTGAGGCGGGGGAAGGCGACGTCGGGGGCGCCGATCTGCAGCGGCATGATCGCGTTGGCGAAACCGGCGAACATGGGTGTCGCGAACAGCAGCATCATGATCGTGCCGTGGATGGTGAAGAGCTGGTTGTACTCGTGCTCGGTGACGATCTGCAGCCCCGGACGGGCCAGCTCGCTCCGCATCAGCAGGGCGAGCACCCCGCCGAACAGGAAGAAGCAGAACGAGGTCACCATGTACAGGTTGCCGATGACCTTGTGGTCGGTGGTGCGGGTGAGCCGCACCAGTGCCCGTCCCAGGGGCGGGGCCACGGGACGGGCCGCCTGTACGCGGCCTTCCTGCAACTCGGTCACTTGCGACCGCCTCTCCGGTCGGCACGCCGTCGGCCGGTGACGGCCCTGTCACGGACGGCTGGGTCCCCTTCGTCCTCGGATCCGAAACGTGAGACTAGTCCGGTACGCCCACAACCGGCGTCCACGACACCGAAGGGACCGGGGGACGTGTGCGGGGGCCGCTCAGTGGGGGGTGCCGCGTTCCCGTCGCAGACGGCGCAGTACGACCGTCAGGTCCAGGAGGGCCGTCAGCGCGAGCACGCCGCAGACGACGGCGAGCAGGATCAGCGGGCCCCGGCCGGGGCTGTCGCCGGCGTCGGACCACGCGGCCCAGGTGCCGAACAGCGCGGTGCCCGCGAGGAAGAGGGGCAGGAAGACCGCGACGAGCAGCAGGCGCAGCCGCAGCGGGCTCCGCGCGGTGACCGGTTCGGTGCCGGTCCGCGGGAAGCGGCGGCCGATCGTTCCGGAGCGGGCCCGGGGGACCGGCTCGCGGGTGGGACCGGTACGGGGGTCACGCACGCCGGACACCTCCTCCCTCACGTTCGCGTCTGCCGGGTAGCCGCCGTCCCCGGTGACAAACCGGCGTTCGTTGGTGCGGACCCGTTCCGGGTACTCGTCCCCTGCCCGACCGCCGACCACCGCACCATGAGGAAGGACAGCGCCTCATGCAGCACGACGAGTTCATCGGAAAAGTGCAGGCTCTCACCCGGTTGCCGGACCGGGGAACGTCCGAGCGGGCGACCCGGGCCGTGCTGAGCACGCTGGCCGAGCGGCTGCCGTCCGGGCTGGCGGGCCATGTGGCCGCCCAGCTGCCGCCGACCCTGGCCGCGCCCATGCGGCAGACCACCTCGGGTGAGCGCTTCGACCTGACGACGTTCGCCGGGCGGATCGCCGGACGCGCGGAGACGGACGAGGACGCGGCCGTGCGCGAGGCCGCCGCCGTACTGGAGGTGCTCGACGCGGCCCTCACCCCGGAGCTGACGGAGAAGCTGGTCGCCGCGCTGCCCAGGGACATCGGCGGCCTGCTGCCCGTCGGCCGTGCCACCGACGACACCGACTGAGGAGGTGACCGGGCATGGTCTCCGAGTCCGTGACGGTTCCCTCGGGTGCGGCGGCCCTGTCCGGGGACCTCGTGGTCCCCGCCGGGGCGCGCGGGGTGGTGCTGTTCGCGCACGGCAGCGGCAGCTCACGGCTCAGCCCCCGCAACCGGGCGGTCGCCACCGCGTTGCAGGGGGCGGGGTTCGGCACGCTGCTGCTGGATCTGCTGACCCCGGAGGAGGAGCGCGAGGACGACGCGACGGGGCGGCACCGCTTCGACATCGGCCTGCTGGCCCGGCGGCTGGCGCATGCCGTCGACTGGCTGGAGCAGCGCCCGGACGGCATGGACCTTCCCGTGGGCCTGTTCGGGGCCAGTACGGGAGCGGCGGCGGCGCTGGTGGCCGCCACCGAGCGGCCGGGGCGGGTGTCGGCGGTCGTGTCGCGGGGCGGGCGCCCGGACCTGGCGGGCGACGCGCTCGGTCTGGTGGCGTGCCCGGTGCTGCTCGTGGTGGGCGGCGACGACGAGACGGTGCTCGGCCTCAACCGTGAGGCCGCCGTCCGGCTGTCCGCGACGCACCGCGTCCATGTGGTGCCCGGCGCGACCCACCTCTTTCCCGAACCCGGCGCGCTGGAGCAGGTCGCCGAACTCGCCGCCGGCTGGTTCCGCGACCATCTGTGACCGGGCGCGGGGCGGGCCGCGGCACGGTGTGTGCCGCGGCCCGCCCCGGTCTCAGCCCGTGCTGCAGGAGACGGTCGGCCAGTTCCAGTTGCCGTTGGCCATGATCGTCACCCCCCAGTTGTCGCCGCTGCCGTTGGGCTTGGCGACGAGGGTCTGGCTGTCGGGGTAGGACGCGCTGACGTTCCAGGTCGAGGAGACCTTCGCCGGGGACGGCACGTTCATGGTCACCGTCCAGTCGCTGCCGCCGCTGACCGAGACGTTGAGGTTGTAGCGGTCGCCCCAGCGGCTGCCCGCGGACAGGGTCGCGGTGCACGCGGTGCCGCCGCCACCGCCTCCTCCCCCGCCGCCGGAACCGTCGGGGGCGACGGCGCGGCCGGTCTGCGGGGAGATCATGCCCGCGCACAGGCCCCGGGAGGCCAGGTTCTGCGCGATGCGCGGGATCGCGGCGATGGTGTTGGCCGGCCAGTCGTGCATCAGGATGACCTGGCCGTTGGTGAGCCGGGAGGCGGCCTGCACGATGGCGTCGGTGCTCGCGTTGTTCCAGTCCTGCGAGTCGACGTCCCAGATGACCTCGGTCAGACCGTACTTGGCCTCGACCGCGCGCAGCGTCGAGTTGGTCTCGCCGTACGGCGGTCGGAACAGCTTCGGTGTGCCGCCGCCGGCGTTGGCGATCGCCTGCTGGGTGCGGGCGATCTCCGAGTCCATCTGGGACTGGCTCAGCTGGGTCATGTGGGGGTGGGTGTAGCTGTGGTTGGCGACCCACATGCCGGCGTCGACCTGGGCCTTGACCAGGGAGGGATTGGCGGCGGCGTACTGGCCCTGGTTGAACATCGTGGCCCGCAGCCCGTTCTGCTTGAGCGCGTTGAGCAGGTTCATGGTGCTGCCGGTCGACGGGCCGTCGTCGAAGGTGAGTCCGACGTAGCCGTTGCAGGCGGCGGCGTGCGCCGGTGCGGCGTCGAGGGTCGCGGTGGCGGTGCCGGCCAGGGTCAGCGCGGCGACGGCCAGCCCCGACACCAGGGACCGGGGGGCTTTTCCGGTGGTCATCTGCGGTGGTCCTCCTCGTGGTGGGGGTCAGCCTGCGCTGCAGGAGACCGTCGGCCAGGTCCAGTTGCCGTTGGCCATGATCGTCGCGCCCCAGTTGTTGCCGCTGCCGTTGGACTTGGCGACGAGGGTCTGGCTGTCGGGGTAGGAGGCGCTGACGTTCCAGGTCGAGGAGACCTTCGCCGGGGAGGGGACCCGCATCGTGACGGTCCAGTTGCTGGAGCCGCTCACCGAGACGTTGAGGTTGTAGCGGTCGCCCCACTTCTCGCCGGCCGACAGGGTCGCGGTGCAGCCACCGGTGTTGCCACCGCCACCACCGCCGCCACCGCCGCCACCGCCGCCGGAACTGCCTTCACTCACGGTGATGTTGGAGCTGCCGCTGCTCTGGTAGCCCTCGGTGGCCATGATCATGTAGTTGTGGTTGCCCAGGTTCATCCCCTTGCCGGCCCACGCGTCGAAGTGGTTGCCGCTGGTGATGGTGCCGCCCGTGCGCTTCGACTGCCGGACGCTCCAGTACTGGTCGAAGGTCCTGGTGCCCTCGATGGAGGGGGCGTTGTACCGGGTCGTCTTGTAGATGTCGTACGTGCCGCCGTCACTGGTGACGGTGCCCTTGTACTCGCCGGTGGGCCGGTAGGTGCCCCAGTTGTCGACGATGTAGTACTCGATGAGCGGGCTGGTGGTCCATCCGTAGAGCGTGAGGTACGCGTTGCCGGACGGGTTGAAGGAACCGGAGTAGTTGACGGTCTTGCGGCCGCCGGTGCTCCAGCCCTTGCCGGCCACGAAGTTGCCGGTGTTGCTCCACCGGGTGCTGTAGTTGCCGCCGGAGCCCAGGTCCATGGAGACGGTCCCCTGGGAGTCGGTCCAGAACGAGTACCACCAGCCGTTGTTGGTGCCGGTCTGGTTCGTGGTGACGGCGGTGGCGGTGGTGGCGGTCAGGAGCAGTGCGGTGACGGCGGCCAGCGCGATGGTCCAGGCGCTCCTGACGCTGAGCAGCAGGCGGCCGCGTCTGCGGCCCTTCGGATGTGCGGACACGTGCATGTGGTGCGCCTCCTGTGCGGCTCGGTGGGGGTTCGATGCCGGACAGTGTTGGTCTGCACGCGTCAACCGTCAACAGTTTCGGTGAATGTTTCGAAATCTTCGCTTGATCAAAAACTGGGCATGATTCACGTAAGCCCAGCTCAGCGGATGTACTTAACCGGTCAAATTCAGGGGTCCCGTACCGAGCGGCGGAGAGATGTCGAACTCTGATGCGAGGCAAGCGAAAGTTTCGTTCTCCCGGACGCGACCGGCGATGTCACCTGCCGGTCGCGGGCTCACGAGGGGATGCCGGGTCACGAGGGAATGCCGGGTCCGGAGGACGGTGGCCACGCCTCACGTGGGTGTCGTCCAGCGCGGGGCCGTCTTCGCCCAGGCCGTGTCCCAGTCGGCGAGGTTGCGGCGGCGCAGGGCCAGGCCGGTCAGGGCGTGGGCGGCGGCGCCGGTGAGGGCGACGCCGATGGCGGCGAGGAGGGCCCAGCCCATGGTGCGGCTGCGGACCTCCTCGCGGTTCAGCGGCCGGTCCGTCGCCTCGCCGTCGGCGGTGACCCAGATGCGTACGGTGCTGTCGGCGGTCAGCCCCGGCCGGACCTCCGCCCGGGTGGTGCGGGTCCGCCCCTCGCGGGTGACCACGCGGACCTCGACCGGGTAGCGGGTCTCCCTCTCCTCGTCCGAGCCCGGTTCGGGGTGGCGCGGGGCATCGTGGACGAGGGTCGCGTCCGTCTCGTACCGGGTCTGGTTCTGGTGGCGGGCGGTGTCCTCGTAATGCCGGCGGGCGGCGTCGCCGGCGAGGACGGCGGCCACGGGTGCCACGGCCAGTACGGCGATCAGCGCCCCGAGGCCGAGCCAGGCGTGGAGCGTGTCGGTGCGCCGGCGCAGGGGGTTGCGCCGCCAGCGCCACAGCAGGGGGCGCGGGGGCGGGCCCGGGGGCGGCTGTGCCGGAGGTATCTCGCCGGCCACGTCAAGGACTCCTTCCGGGGGCGGGGCGCGGGCGGTCGGGCCGGTCAGACGGTTCCGGTGACCGAGGGGTGGTGGTGCGCCGAGGCGAGGAGGCCGGCGGCGCCCCGGACGGCGGCGGTGTGCGGCGACGGGACCTGCTGGACCGCGCAGCCGAGGCCGGCGGGGAGGTCGCGGGTGATGTCGGGGCGCAGCGCGCCGCCGCCGGCCAGCAGGACGCCCCGGCGCAGGGCGGCACGGGTCAGCCCGGTGCGGTCCTGCCGCAGCATCGCGGTCACCATGTCGACCACCGCCGCGGTGATGTCGCCGGGCGACGTGCCGTCGGCCAGGTCGGCGGTGCCCAGCGCGGTGCGGCGGGCGTCGGTGACCGCGCCGTCCACGAGCAGCACCACCTCGGTGAGGTGGGCGCCGATGTCCACGACGAGCAGCGGCCGGACGTGGTCGGCGCCCGCCGCCAGGGCCACCGCGCGGGCGCCGGGGACGGTCAGTACGGCGCGCGGGCGGAGGATCTCGACGGCGGTGCGGGCGGCGGTCCGGAAGGCGAGCCCGTCCAGGACCGGCGCCGTGACGACGACCAGCGGGCGGCCGATCCGGGGCAGCCGGTGCCCGAGCAGCCGCTCCAGCATCCGTGCCGTACCGGGAGTGTCGACGATGGTGCCGCGCTGGATGGGGTGGATCGCGCCGGTGCCCGGGAAGGTCACGGTGGGCACGTCGAGGACCATGCCCCGTCCGGCGATCCACGCGCGTGTGCGGGCGCTGCCCAGGTCGAGAGCGATACCCGAGCAGCGCCGGCACAGCGGCCAGTGCCGGTGCCGTACCGGTGCCGGAAGGGAGCGCCGGATCACGGTCACCGGCCGGCCTCCCGCACCTGCTGGCAGCGCCCGCAGTAGCGGGCCTGGGGGACGATCAGCAGGCGGTGGCGTTCGACGGCGCGGCGGCACAGGTGGCAGGTGCCGTACTGCCCGGAGTCCATCCGGGCGAGCGCCGCCTCGACGTCGGCGAGCACCATGCGGGCGGACGCCGCGAGCTTGACGCCGACCTCGATCTGGGCGGCGTCCGCCTCCCGGCGCCGGTCGTCGGCACGGTTCGAGGAGTGGACGGCGAACTGCCGCAGCTGCTCCTGCCGGAACAGCCGCTGCTCGTGCAGGTTCTCGCGCAGCGCGGCGAGGTCCTCGTCGTCGAGGACCGTGTCGCGCTCGCCGATGGTCTGGTGGGTCACCACTGCACCCCTTGGGCAGAGCGGGAGAGAAGGACGACAGGATCTAGGAGCGGCCCTGGCAGGCGACGCAGTACCGGGTGTGCGGGAGGATTTCCAGCCGCTCCGGCGGTACGGCCTTGGAGCAGCCCAGGCAGGTGCCGTAGGTGCCGTCGTCGACGCGCGTGAAGGCCTCGTCGATCTCCTTCAGGACACGCTTGATGGCGTCCTTCTGGTTGGACATCAGGTGGTCGCCGGGACTCTGCCCCGTTTCGTCGAGGGCCTTGAGCTGTGCGAGCCGGGTCGTACGGGCGTGTTCGAGGCGCTGGCGGACCTCGTCGGCGGCCGGATGGGCGGTGCGGGTTTCGGTGCGGGGCAGGTCGAGCGACATGGCCGGTCCTCCTCGGGGACGGTGACGTACGGGGGTGACGTACGGGAGTGACGTACGGGTGTTGTCCCCACCCTCGCCCGTTCCCGTCCCGGTGCCCATCGGGCGCGGTACCCATCTGAGCGGGGTCCGAGGACCCACCCCGCCCGGTGTGGGTCGGGCGGGCCGGCGGAAATGGGTCGCGGGGCCCATCGACCGGGGGCCGCTCCTGGTGCAGGCTGGCCGGTGTCCGCCGGGACAAGGGGGCCGCAGCCGCACGGGATGGCGCGGTGACCGACAGTAGAGGCAGACGAGAAAGAGGAAGGCGTGACCTCCGTGTCCCTGTACTGGCGGATCTTCGGGCTCAACGCGGTGGTGCTGGGCAGTGCCACCGCGCTGCTGCTGTGGGCTCCGGTGACCGTGTCCGTTCCGGTGCTGCTGACCGAGGCGGTGATCCTGGTGGGCGGCCTCGGCGTCATGCTCGTCGCCAACGCGGCCCTGCTGCGCATCGGCCTCGCCCCGCTGGACCGGGTGACGCGGCTGATGACCACCGTGGACCTGCTGCGCCCCGGTCAGCGGCTGCCCGTGCGCGGTGGCGGCGAGGTCGCCGAACTGGTCAGCACGTTCAATTCGATGCTGGAGCGGCTGGAGGGGGAACGCGTCGCGAGCAGTGCCCGCGCCATCCTCGCCCAGGAGGGCGAGCGGCGCCGTATCGCCCAGGAGCTGCACGACGAGGTCGGACAGAGCATGACCGCCGTGCTGCTGGCGCTGAAGCGGGCGGCCGACGAGGCGTCCCAGCCGCTGCGCGGTGAACTCCAGCAGGCGCAGGAGATCACCCGGGAGAGCCTCGACGAGGTCCGCCGGCTGGTGCGCAGGCTGCGTCCGGGCGTCCTGGACGATCTGGGCCTGGTCAGTGCGGTCACCTCGCTGGCCACCGAGTTCGCCACGCACACCGGGCTGCGCGTGCTGCGCCGCTTCGACTCCGATCTGCCCGCTCTCGACCACGAGGCGGAGCTGGTGATCTACCGTGTGGCGCAGGAGAGCCTGACCAACGCCGCGCGGCACGCCGAGGCGCGGTGCGTGGAGGTGAGCCTGCGTGCCGCCGACGGGTGCGTCGTTCTGGAGGTGGGTGACGACGGCCGCGGCATCGGTGCCGCCCGCGAGGGCGCCGGGCTCCGCGGGATGCGGGAGCGGGCCCTGCTGATCGGGGCCGGGCTGGACATCTCCGGCCCCGGCGAGACCTCCGCGACACCGGCCGGTACCCGGGTCCGGCTGACCGTGCCCACTCTCAGGAAGCAGTCATGAACCACCAGGACACCCAGGACACCCACGACGACCGCCGGACGGACACCACGATCCGGATCCTGCTCGCCGACGACCACGCGCTGGTGCGGCGCGGTGTGCGGCTCATCCTCGACCGGGAGCCGGACCTGGAAGTGGTCGCCGAGGCGGGTGACGGCGCGGAGGCGATCGCCATGGCCCGCACCCACGACGTCGACCTGGCCGTCCTGGACATCGCCATGCCGCGGCTGACCGGTCTGCAGGCCGCCCGCGAGCTGACCGCGCTGAGGCCGGGGCTGCGCATCCTGATGCTGACGATGCACGACAACGAGCAGTACCTGTTCCAGGCGCTCAAGGCCGGGGCCGGCGGTTATGTGCTCAAGTCCGTCGCGGACCGGGACCTGGTCGCCGCCTGCCGGGCCGCGATGCGGGACGAGCCGTTCCTGTACCCGGGTGCGGTGACCGCCCTGATCCGCAACTACCTCGACCGGGTCCGGCACGGCGAGGAGGCGCCGGAGCAGTTGCTGACTCCGCGCGAGGAGGAGGTGCTCAAGCTCGTCGCCGAGGGGCATTCGTCGAAGGAGATCGCCGAGCTGCTGTTCATCAGCGTCAAGACGGTCCAGCGGCACCGCGAGAACCTGCTGCACAAGCTGGGGCTGCGGGACCGCCTCGAACTGACCCGTTACGCGATCCGCGCCGGGCTCGTCGAGCCTTGACCGCCGACCGGCGGGGACGCTCCGCCCGCCTTCCGTCCCGGGCCGCCGCGGCGGCCCTCGCCGCGTTCGCGGCCGTCCTGCTGACCCTCGGGTTCACCCACGGCGCGGAACTCTCCCCCGCCGCCTCCTCCTCCGCCGCCTCGGCGTACCAGTCCGACACCCGTCCTTACGGCGACGACGCCTACGTCGGCGCCCGCACCCCGCTCACCAGGCCGGAACGGGACGCCGGTGAGCGGACGGTGCCCGCCGGTCATCTGCTCTTCACCGCGGCGCACACGCCGCCGGTCCCGCCCCGGCCGGCCCGGCCCGCTCCGGCGGCCGGGCACGCGCCGCCCGCCGCCGCGCACATGCCGTCGGACCTGGGGCGCGCCCCGCCCACGGCCTCCAGCACCTGAGATCCCCTCTTCCTCTTTTCCGCGTGCCTGCTGGAGGCATCTGTGAAACGTCCCGCCCGCGTCAGGGCGTTGTTCGCGCTCGCCGTGATCGCCCTGTCCGTGTTCGTCGCCGTCACCGTCCCGGTCCGTCTGGGCCTGGATCTGCGGGGCGGCACCCAGATCGTGCTGGAGACCCGTTCCACCGAGACCGTGAAGGCCGACGCCGAGGCCACCGACCGCACCCTGGAGGTGCTGCGCGGCCGGGTCGACGCGCTCGGCGTCGCCGAACCGAGCATCGTCCGCTCCGGGGACGACCGGATCATCGTCGAGCTGCCCGGCGTACAGGATCCGCGCAAGGCCGCCGACGTCCTCGGCCGTACCGCGCAGCTCTCCGTGCACCCGGTGCTCGGCACCGCCACCGGGTCCGACAAGGCGCAGAAGGAGGGCGAACGCGTCCTGCCCGACGAGCAGTCCGGTGAACGACTCCGGCTGGCCGCCGCGGCGCTCACCGGCCAGGACGTCAAGGACGCCGAGGCCCGCTTCGACCAGCAGGGCGGCGCCGGCTGGCACGTCACCGTGGACTTCAAGGACGACAAGGGCTGGGCGAAGCTGACCGGTGAGGCCGCCTGCCACCCGGCGGGCGACCCGCAGCGCCGGGTGGCGATCGTGCTGGACGGCAAGATCATCTCCTCGCCGCAGGTCGATCCGTCCGTCGCCTGCAACACGGGTATCACCGGCGGGTCCACCCAGATCACCGGCTCCTTCACCAGCGACGATTCCAAGGAGCTCGCCCTGCTGGTCAAGGGCGGCGCCCTGCCGGTGCCGGTCGAGACGGTCGAGCAGCGGACCGTGGGCCCGACGCTGGGCGCCGAGGCCATCGAGGCCAGCGCCTGGGCGGCCGTCGTCGGCACCGCGCTGACCGCGCTCTTCATCATCGTCGTCTACCGGCTGATGGGCGTTCTGGCCACCCTGGCCCTGCTCTGCTACGGCCTGATCTCCTACGCCGGTCTGGCGGCCCTCGGCGCGACCCTCACCCTGCCCGGTCTGGCCGGTTTCGTCCTGGCCATCGGTATGGCCGTGGACGCCAACGTGCTGGTCTTCGAACGGGCCCGGGAGGAGTACGGCAAGCGCAACCGGCCCAGCGGCCGCTCGGCCCTGACCGCCGGTTTCAAGGGCGCGTTCAGCGCCATCGCGGACTCCAACGTCACCACGCTGATCGCGGCGGTGCTGCTGTTCCTGCTGGCGTCCGGTCCGGTGAAGGGCTTCGGTGTCACGCTGGGCATCGGTGTCATCGCCTCCATGATCAGCGCCCTGGTGATCACCCGGGTGCTCGCGGAGTTCGCGGTGGCCCGCCGCTGGGTGCACCGGCGTCCGAAGTTCACCGGTCTGGCCTCCATCGGCCGGGTCCGTACGTACCTGACCCGCCGCGACCCGCAGCTCATGCGGCGCCCGCGCCGCTGGCTGGCGGTGTCCGCCGTGGTGCTCGTCGTCGCCGGCGCGGGCATCGTGGTGCGCGGGCTGAACTTCGGGGTGGAGTTCACCGGCGGCCGTCTCATCGAGTACTCCACCGGTGAGACCGTCGACCCGGACCGGGCCCGGGAGGCGCTGGCCGACGCCGGCTTCCCGCAGGCGGTCGTGCAGTCCTCCGGGGACGACAAGCTGACGGTGCGCATCGAGGAGCTGACCAACGCGGAGGCGGTCGAGGTGGCCGACGCCATCGCGGAGGTCGGCGGCGGGGCGGAGAAGGTCCGCGACGAGCTGATCGGCCCGAGTCTCGGCGACGAGCTGCGGCGCAACGCGCTGATCGCGCTCGGTCTGGCGCTCGGCGCCCAGCTGCTGTACCTGGCGTTCCGGTTCCGCTGGATGTTCGGTACCGGGGCGGTGGCCGCCCTGGCGCACGACGTGGTGATCCTCGCCGGCATCTTCGCCTGGCTGGGCAAGCCGATCGACGGCGTGTTCCTGGCCGCGCTGCTCACCGTGATCGGTTACTCGGTGAACGACTCCGTCGTGGTCTTCGACCGGATCCGCGAGCTGTGGCGCAAGGACGGCAAGGCGCCGCTGGCCCAGGTCACCAACCAGGCGATCCTGCAGACGGTGCCCCGGACGGTCAACACCGGTATCGGTGTGATCTTCATCCTGGCCGCGCTGGCCCTGCTGGGCGGCGACTCGCTCACCGACTTCGCGCTCGCGCTGCTGATCGGCATGCTCGTGGGCACGTACTCGTCGGTCCTGACCGCCTCGCCGCTCGCCGTCGTGCTCGACGCGTACTCCGGTGGCGGCAAGGGCGGCCGGGGCCGTGGCCGGAGCCGTTCCGGACGGGCGAAGTCCGGCGCCGCGGAGCGCCCGGACCGGACCGAGGCCGCCGCGCGGGCACGGTAGGAACGGGCAGGAGCGGACGGAAGGGGCGGGCCACCCGGAGGCGGCCCGCCCCTTCCGTTTCCGTCCGGCGGCGCCGCTACGCCACCGCCGCCTCCCCCGGCTGCCGTTCGAACTGGGTGCGGTACAGCTCGGCGTAGCGGCCGTCGGCCGCCAGCAACCGCTCGTGCGTGCCGCGTTCCACGATCCGGCCGGCCTCGACGACCAGGATGAGGTCGGCGGCGCGGACGGTGGACAGCCGGTGCGCGATCACCACCGCCGTCCTGCCCTCCAGCGCCTCCGCGAGCGCCTCCTGCACGGCCGCCTCGGAGGTGTTGTCCAGGTGGGCGGTGGCCTCGTCGAGGATGACGACGCGCTGGCGGGCCAGCAGCAGCCGGGCGATGGTCATGCGCTGGCGTTCGCCGCCGGAGAGCCGGTAGCCGCGTTCGCCGACCACCGTGTCCGGGCCGTCGGGCAGGGACCGTACGAGGGCGTCGAGGCGGGCCCGGCGCAGGGCTTCCCACAGGTCGGACTCGCTCGCGTCCGGCCGGGCCAGGAGCAGGTTGGCGCGCACCGTGTCGTGGAAGAGATGACCGTCCTGGGTAACCATCCCGACAGTGGCGCGCAGGGAGGCGGCGCTCAGGTCGCGGACGTCGACGCCGCCCACGCGTACGGCGCCGGAGTCGACGTCGTACAGCCGTGGCAGGAGCTGGGCGACGGTCGACTTGCCCGCGCCGGAAGAGCCGACGAGGGCGACGGTCTGCCCGGGTTCGGCGCGGAAGGAGATGCCGTGCAGGACCATGTCACCGCCGCGCTGGTCGAGGGTGGCGACCTCCTCCAGGGAGGCCAGGGAGACCTTGTCGGCGGACGGGTAGCCGAAGCGGACGTCGTCGAACTCGACGGCGACCGGGCCCTCGGGCACCTCGCGCGCGTCCGGCCTCTCCCGGATCAGCGGTTCGAGGTCCAGGATCTCGAAGACCCGCTCGAAGCTGACCAGCGCGCTCATCACCTCCACCCGTGCCCCGGCGAGCGAGGTGAGCGGCGCGTACAGCCGGGTCAGCAGCAGCGCCAGCGCCACGACGGCGCCCGGCTCCAGGGTGCCGCCCAGGGCGAGCCGGCCGCCGAGGCCGTAGACCAGGGCGAGGGCGAGGGCGGAGACGAGGGTCAGCGCGGTGATGAACACCGTCTGCGCCGTGGCCGTACGCACCCCGATGTCCCGCACCCGGCGGGCGCGGACCGCGAACTCCTCCGACTCCTCCTCGGGGCGTCCGAACAGCTTGACCAGGGTGGCGCCGGGTGCGGAGAACCGCTCGGTCATCCGGGTGCCCATGGCCGCGTTCAGGGCGGCGGCCTCGCGCTGCATCCCGGCCATGCGGCGGCCCATGCGGCGGGCCGGGATCACGAACACCGGCAGCAGGACCAGCGCGAGCAGGGTGATCTGCCAGGACAGGGTGAGCATCACGGCGAGGGCGAGGACCAGGGTGACCAGGTTGCCGACCACGGTGGACAGGGTGTTGCTGAAGGCGCGCTGGGCGCCGATGACGTCGTTGTTGAGACGGGAGACGAGCGCTCCCGTACGCGTGCGTGTGAAGAACGCGACCGGCATCCGCTGTACGTGGTCGAAGACCGCTGTCCGCAGGTCGAGGATGAGTTCCTCGCCGAGGGCCGCCGAGAGTCTGCGGCCGAGTACGCCGAGGGCCGCCTCCACGACCGCGATCAGCGCGATGAGCAGGGCCAGCCGGACCACCGTGGCCTCGTCGCCCGCGGAGACGATGGTGTCCATGACGCGCCCGGCGAGTACGGGGGTGGCGACGGCGAGCGCCGCGGTCGCCGTGCCGAGGAGCACGAACAGGATCAGACGGCGGCGGTGCGGGCGGGCGAAGGCGCCGATGCGGCGCAGCGTCGCCCTGCTGAGGGGGCGGTGCTCGTCCTCGGCGGTCATGACGCTGCGCAGTTGTGTCCACGCTGTGGTCTCCATGCTCATGCGGACGAAGGTAGGACCTCGAGCATGATTGAGGTCAAGGGCGATCCGGCCTCGCCGCCCGGCCGTCAGCGGGCGTCCGGGCCGCCGCAACCCGCCGTTGGTGCCCGGCGGGCATCCTCGGTGGCCGTGACGGGGACGATCCGCCGGGTCCTGTGCGTGCTGCCGCTGCTGCTCGTGACCGTGGTCGCGGTGCGGCACCGGTCGGTGCTGGCCGAGGGGTTCGCCCAGCTGGCGACCGCCCGGTGGCCCTGGCTGCTGGCCGCGGCGGGCGTGACCTGTCTGACCTGGGTGGCGGCCGCGTGCACCCGGCAGGGCGCGGTGCTCGAACGGCTGCCCCAGAAGCGGTTGTTGGCCACCCAGTTCGCGGCGGGCGCGGCGAACCACCTGCTGCCGACGGGGCTGGGGGCGAGCGCGGTCAATCTGCGGTTCATGACGGTGTGCGGGCTGCCGCCGGCCCGCTCCTCGGCCGCGCTGGCGCTGTATCTGCTGGCGGAGTCCGTCGGCCGGGTGGGGCTGCTGGCGGCCCTGCTCGTGGCGTTCCCCGGCGCGCTGCGGTTCGGTTCCCTGCTGCCCGAGGGGGCGTTCGGCCCGCTGCTGCTCGCGGTCGGCGCGGTGCTGGTCGTCGCGGCGGGCGCGCTCGTGGCCGTACGGCGGCTGCGGCGGGCGGTGGGGGCGTTCCTGCGGACGGCGCTGGGCGAGGCGCGGTCGGTGCACGCGCTGCCCTCCCGGGCGCTGGCGCTGTGGGGCGGGGCGCTGGCCTTCCCCGCGCTGCAGGCGACCGTGCTGGTTCTGGTGGGCCTGGCGTTCGGGCTGTCGGTGCCGCCGGCGCACATGGCGGTGGCGTATCTGGCGGCGACGGTCGCGGTGGCGCTGGTGCCGACTCCGGGCGGGATCGGCTCGGTGGAGGCGGCGCTGGTCGTGGCGCTGGTGGCGGTGGGCGGGGCCGCCGCGCCGGCCACGGCGGTGGTGCTGGCCTTCCGGGTCATCACGGTGTGGCTGCCGCTGCTGCCGGGGGCGTTGACGCTGGGCGTGCTGGTGCGGCTGAAGGTGATCTGACCAGCGGGGAGAGGCCGTGGCCGGTACGAACTGCCCTGCGGGATACGGCAGGATGAGCGATCGCGCCGACCGCCGGTCAGGGACGGCCGGCGCGACGTACATCCCGTAGAAATCGAGCAGGTGACGACACGTGACACGACTTCGCATACGGCCGTCGGCCAGGGCGTTCGCCGGAGGTGAGCGGTGACCCGCGCGCTCACCGGGCACGACCTGCTGTACGCCGGCATCGCCCTCGCGGCCGGTCTGCTGGCCGCCTTCCTGCTGCGGATGCTGCTGCGCTGGCTCGGCCGGCACGCGGACCGCACCCGCTGGCGCGGGGACGACGTCCTCGTCGACGCGCTGCGCATGATCGTGCCGTGGGCGGCGATCGCGGGCGGTGCGGCCTCCGCGGCGGCGGCGCTGCCGCTGACCCGGACCGTGCAGCACAACGTCAACCAGACGCTGACGCTGATGGTCATCTTCGCCGCGACCATCTCGGCGGCCCGGGTGGTGGCGGGGCTGGTGCGCTCGGTCACCCAGTCCCGCTCCGGGGTCGCCGGGTCGGCGACCATCTTCATGAACATCACCCGGATCCTGGTCCTGGCGATCGGTTTCCTGGTGGGGCTGCAGACGCTGGGCATCTCGATCGCCCCGCTGCTCACCGCCCTCGGCGTCGGCGGTCTGGCGGTCGCGCTGGCGCTGCAGGACACGCTCGCCAACCTGTTCGCGGGCATCCACATCCTCGCCTCCAAGACCGTGCAGCCCGGGGACTACATCCAGCTGAGCAGCGGCGAGGAGGGCTACGTCGAGGACATCAACTGGCGCCAGACGACCGTCCGCAACCTGTCCAACAACCTGGTGGTCATCCCGAACGCGCAGCTCGCCAAGACGAACATGACCAACTTCATGCGTCCCGAGCAGCGGCTGACCATCCTGGTGCAGGCCGGGGTGTCGTACGACAGCGACCTGGAGCAGGTGGAGCGGGTCACCATGGAGGTCGTCGCCGAGGTGATGACGGAGATCACCGGCGCCGTGCCGGAGCACGAGCCCGCGGTGCGTTTCCACACCTTCGGGGACTCCCGCATCGGCTTCACCGTCATCCTGGGCGTCGGCGAGTTCAGCGACCAGTACCGGATCAAGCACGAGTTCATCAAGCGCCTGCACCGCCGCTACCGCGAGGAGGGCATCCGCATCCCGTCGCCGGCGCGGACGGTGGCGCTCCAGCAGGGCTCCGTGGTCTTCCCCCAGCAGCGCGACGCGGACGCCGCACCGGACGACATGACCGCCACCCGGCCGATCTGAGCGCACCGGCCGGGTGATCTCCCGCCACGCCGACGAGGATCGTGGCGGGAGGTCGGCCGGAACTCGGCGCGGACCCCTGTCGAGCCCCGGTCGATCACGAGATATCTTGATGTCGAGCAATGTTGCAGACGTGGAGCGGAGCACCCGGTGACTGACTCGACCATCATCTATACGCACACTGACGAGGCCCCGGCCCTGGCGACGTATTCCTTCCTGCCGGTGGTCCAGGCGTACGCCTCGCAGGCGGGTGTCGCCGTGGAGACGCGTGACATCTCGCTGGCCGGGCGCATCATCGCCCTGTTCCCGGAGTACCTGGCCGAGGACCAGCGCATCCCGGACGCCCTCTCGGAACTCGGTGAGCTGGCCAAGACGCCGGCGGCCAACATCATCAAGCTGCCGAACATCTCGGCGTCGATCCCGCAGCTCAAGGCCGCGATCGCCGAGCTGCAGGGCCAGGGCTACGCGCTGCCGGCCTACCCGGACGACCCGAAGACCGACGAGGAGCGCGACATCCGCGCCCGCTACGACAAGGTCAAGGGTTCGGCCGTCAACCCGGTGCTGCGCGAGGGCAACTCCGACCGTCGCGCCCCCGCCTCGGTGAAGAACTACGCCAAGACCCACCCGCACCGCATGGGCGCCTGGACCGCCGAGTCCAAGACCAACGTGGCGACCATGGGCGAGAACGACTTCCGCTCCACCGAGAAGTCGGTCGTCATCGCCGAGGACGGCGCGCTGCGCATCGAGCTGGTCGGCGACGACGGCACCACCACCGTGCTGCGCGAGTCCGTGCCGGTGAAGAAGGACGAGGTCGTCGACGCCTCCGTGATGCGCGTCGCCGCGCTGCGCGAGTTCCTGACCGCGCAGGTCGCCCGCGCCAAGCAGGAGGGCGTGCTGTTCTCCGTGCACCTGAAGGCCACGATGATGAAGGTCTCCGACCCGATCGTCTTCGGCCACGTGGTGCGCGCCTTCTTCCCGAAGACGTTCGCCCGGTACGGCGAGCAGCTCGCCGCGGCCGGCCTCACCCCGAACGACGGCCTGGGCGGCATCTACAAGGGCCTGGAGTCCCTGCCCGAGGGCGCCGAGATCAAGGCGTCCTTCGACGCCGAGCTCGCCGAGGGCCCGGAGCTGGCGATGGTCGACTCCGACAAGGGCATCACCAACCTGCACGTCCCCTCGGACGTCATCGTCGACGCCTCCATGCCGGCCATGATCCGCACCTCCGGCCACATGTGGGGCCCCGACGGCCAGGAGGCCGACACCCTCGCGGTGCTGCCGGACTCCAGCTACGCCGGCGTCTACCAGGCCGTGATCGAGGACTGCCGTGCCAACGGCGCCTACGACCCGTCCACCATGGGCTCGGTGCCGAACGTCGGTCTGATGGCGCAGAAGGCCGAGGAGTACGGCAGCCACGACAAGACCTTCGAGATCCCCACCACGGGTACGGTCCGCCTGGTCGACGGCAACGGCGACGCGGTCCTCGAGCAGACGGTCTCCGCCGGTGACATCTTCCGTGCCTGCCAGACCAAGGACGCGCCGATCCGCGACTGGGTGAAGCTGGCCGTCACCCGTGCCCGCGCCACCGGCGACCCGGCGGTGTTCTGGCTGGACGCCACCCGCGCCCACGACGCCAACCTGATCGCCAAGGTCGAGCAGTACCTGCCGGAGCACGACACCGAGGGCCTGGACATCCGCGTCCTGTCCCCGGTCGAGGCGACCAAGCTGTCGGTGGAGCGCATCCGCCGCGGCGAGAACACCATCTCGGTGACCGGCAACGTGCTGCGTGACTACCTCACCGACCTGTTCCCGATCCTGGAGCTGGGCACCAGCGCCAAGATGCTGTCGGTCGTCCCGCTGATGGCGGGCGGCGGCCTGTTCGAGACGGGTGCCGGCGGCTCCGCGCCGAAGCACGTGCAGCAGCTCGTCAAGGAGAACTACCTGCGCTGGGACTCCCTCGGTGAGTTCTTCGCGCTGGTGCCGTCCCTCGAGCAGTACGCCGCGACCACGGGCAACAGCCGTGCCAAGGTCCTCGCCGACACCCTCGACCGCGCCACGGCGACCTTCCTCAACGAGGACAAGTCCCCGACCCGTCGCGTCGGCGGCATCGACAACCGCGGCAGCCACTTCTTCCTGTCCCTGTACTGGGCGCAGGAGCTGGCCGCGCAGAGCGACGACGCGGACCTGGCGAAGGCGTTCGCGCCGCTCGCCGAGACGCTCGCCGCGAACGAGCAGAAGATCGTCGACGAGCTGATCGCCGCGCAGGGCAAGCCGGCCGAGATCGGCGGCTACTACCAGCCCGACCCGGCCAAGGCGGCCGAGGTCATGCGCCCGTCCACCACGTGGAACGAGGCGCTGGCGTCCCTGAGCTGACGCGAGCGGTTCCCCGGTGCTCCGCCCCGGCCGGCCGTGCGCCCGGCCGGGGCGGAGCCGTCCGTGCCGCGTGGCGGCTCACCAGTCGCGCGGGGCGATGAGCTCCTCGACGTCGGCGTCGGCGAAGCCGTAGACCCGGGCGACGAACCAGAACTCCTCGGCTATCTCCTCCCGGGCCACCGTCTCGATCTCGCTGCCGGCCTCCACGAAGACGTCCTGGAGGTCGTTGAACTCCTCGGTGGCGGCGTGGGTCAGCGCGTAGAGCGCGGTGAGGTCGGCGGGACGGTCCGTCTCGATGCGCTCGCAGAGGGCGAGCAGGACGGCCCGGCCGCGGTCCACGACGTGGTCGGGGTAGTAGGCGTCCCGGTACAGGGCGCTCAGGAACGGGTGGGCGGTCACCTGCTCGTCGCTGATCGGCATGGTGCTCCTCGGTCCTTCGGTGGTGGGCGTTGTCAGTGCCGTATGACACGGTTGATCATGTCGTGAACCACTGACAACGCCTTTGGAGCAACTGCATGACCGATGTGTCGTCGTCCTTCGCTTTCCTTTCCGGTGATCCGGACTCCCCCGTGATCCTGCACGTGCCGCACTCCTCGCGGGAGATACCGGGGGATGTGCGCTCCGGGATCGTGCTGGACGATGCCGGGCTGGAGCGGGAGCTCGACCACATCACCGACTCGCACACCGCGTCGATCGCCGAGGCGGCGGCGCGGGCGGCCGGGGTCACGCCGTGGCGGTTCGTGAACCGGCTCTCGCGGCTGGTCGTCGACCCCGAGCGGTTCCCGGACGAGCGGGAGGAGATGCTGGCCGTCGGCATGGGCGCGGTCTACACGCGGACCACGCACAAGGACGTGCTGCGGCCCGAGGGCTTCGACGCCGAGCCGCTGGTCGAGCGGTACTTCCATCCGTACGCGCGGGCGATGACGGAGGCCGTCGCCGACCGGCTCGCCGCGACCGGGCGGGCCGTGATCATCGACGTGCACTCGTATCCGAGCGCGCCGCTGCCCTACGAGCTGCACGGCGACGGGCCACGGCCGGAGGTCTGCCTGGGCACCGACTCCTTCCACACCCCGCCCGGGCTGCTCGCCGCGGCCCGCGAGGCGTTCGCGCCGTGCGGGGAGACGGGGCTGGACAGCCCGTTCGCCGGGACGTACGTACCGCTGGAGTTCTACGGCAAGCGGGCGGAGGTGTCCGCCCTGATGGTGGAGATCCGCCGGGACACCTACATGACCGAACCGGGCGGCCCCGCGGGCCCGGGCCTGCACGGGCTCGCCTCGTCACTCACCGCCCTGATCGACGCGGTCTCCAGCAAGATCAGCCCCTCTGGGGGAGTCTGAGGAGCGGGGGTCCGGGGGCAGCGCCCACCGGAGACGGGAAGGGCCGGCGGGGGCGAAGAACCGGCCCCGGCACAACAGCCGCTGCCGGGAGCCGGGGAGGCGTGGCCGCCCCTCGGCTCCCCACCCGGAGGGGTCAGGCGCGGAGCCACTCCGTGACGACCACGTCCGCACCCGTGTGCAGGCGGAGGGCGAAGGGGCCGGTGGGCGCGACCGTGGTGGTGAAGCGGCCCAGGTCGTCGGCGGTGAGGGAGGCCGCCTGCTGCGGGCCGACGAGCACCTCGACGCGGGCCGGCCGGGGCGGCAGCACCTGGCCCATCAGGCCCTCCGCGGTCACCTCGACGTCCAGCGTCACCTCACCGGCGGTGAAGGTGAGCATGCGCGGCACGTCCGTCGCGCCCCTGACCGGGATGGCGTCGACCAGCGAGTCGAAGGTCAGCTCGGCCACACGGGCGTCGAGGTCGTGCAGCGCGTAGGCGTCGACGGCGATCTGCAGCAGGGCGGGGGGCAGCGGGTCCAGTACGGCTGCCGCCTGCCGGAGTTCCTCCTCCAGCAGCCCGCTGTCGAAGTCGTCGTTCATGTCGTCGTTCATGTCGTCGTTCACATCGTCCCCCGTGCCTCGAGCCGGGCCCGCAGCCGGCGCAGACAGCGCTGGCGCAGTGGCCCGATGCTGCCCACCGCGATGTCGAGCGCGGCGGACACCTCCTGATAACTGGGCGGCGGCGAGGCGATCAGCACGCGCAGCAACTGCCTGCACCGCTCGCCCAGTTCCTCGAACTCCTGCCACAGCCGCCGCACGCGTTCGCTCTGCGCCGCCGCCTCCTCCGACTCCAGCAGCGACTGCTCCGGCACACCGTCCTCGCTGACCCGGTCCAGCAGCTGCGGATCGTCCGTCAGCATCAGCCGGCGCGCGTTCCTGTGCACCTTCAGACACTCGTGCCGCGCGGTACTGGCCAGCCAGGAGCCCGTCTTGTCGGGTTCCCGGATCCGCCCCAGATGCTGGGCGAAACGGAACCACACGGTCTGGTAGACCTCGTGCGCGTCGGCGTCGGAGAGCCGGTGCGCGCGCACCACGGACCACACCAGTGGGCCCAGCCCTTCCACGATCGCCTTCCAGGCCGCCGCGTCGCCGTCGACAGCGGACCGGACCAACGCGCCGACTTCAGTACGCTCCACGGTCCCACCCCTCGTGTACGGCACGTCATCGTACGCCGTGGAAGGGAGAACTCCGCTCCTCATGCCCGGGCCGAGGGTGGTGAGACCCGCTCGGGGCGCCAGGTGGGCGGAAGGAGCGCCGGAACGTGCGCCCCGCGCACTTGGGCGTACTCGGTGTTGGCGTCGAGCAGTTGCCGGCGGGCCTTGCGCGGGTCGGTCTCCGTCTGTGCGGTCATGTGGGCGGCGACCATGCCGACGGCGACGGGAGTGGCGAACGAGGTCCCGCTCCACTGGGCGAGCCCCTCGAACATCACCTGGTCCGGCTTGCCGGAGCCCTCGTCCTCGCTCAGCACGCCGGTGTGGCGCGGGTGATGACACGTGCAGGCGTACGTGAAGCCGTAGCGGCAGGCGTCGTAGGTGGAGTGCTGGTACACGTACGGTACGGGGCTGTCGAAGCCGGTGAGGGCGCTGACGAGACGCTCGCCGGGCGCGTAGGCCTTCACCCAGCCGCCGTGGTTGCTGAAGCAGGCGCCGAACTCGCCGTCCCCGCGCAGCGCGCCGACGGACAGCACGGCGTTCTCGTAGCCGGGCAGATCGGCGTAGGCGGCGGGCCAGAAGGGCGTGGCGCTGCCGTTGTTGCCGGCGGCGGCGACCAGCAGGGTGGGCCGCTCGCGCAGTTCCCGCATGAAGGCGTCGACACCGAGGAGTCCGTCGGTACGGCCGTTGGAGGTGCCGGCGGAGAGGCTGATGACGTCGGGCCAGCCGTCCTGGTCGACGGCCTCGAAGAGCTTCTCGCCGAACTCGGACTCCAGGATCGCGCCGGCGTCGTTCAGCGTGCCGCGGACGGTGATGTCGGTGTTGGGGGCGACGGCGGCGACGAGTCCGGCGATGAACGTGCCGTGCCCGCAGTACTGCCGGAGGATCCCGTCGCCGTCGCACTCCTCGACCTGGGCGTCGCCCCGGGTGTGGGCGAGCAGCGGGTAGGAGCGGTGGTCGTGCATGAGGCCGGTGTCGATGACGAGGACGCCGACGGCGGTGTCCGGGTCGTGGGCGGTCTCGGCGGCGGCCGGGTTGGGCCGTCCGCCGGGCGCCACGGGCACGGGCTCGTCGCCGGGGCAGGCGTTGACGGCGATGGACACCACGTGGTTGCGGCTGATCAGCCGGCGCCCGGCGCGGCCCTCGGTCGCCGACAGCGCGCGCAGCGCCCCCGCGACCGCCGGGTCGCCGCTGCCGTCTCCCCGGCCCGGGTCGGCGACCTGGATGCGGGTGATGCCGGAGCGGTTGGTCTCCGGGCTCGCGCGGCGCACGTGGTCCGGGGTCAGACCGGCGAAGGTGGTGAAGTGCTGTCGTACGGCGTCCTCGACGACGCGGGCCTCTTCTCCGTCACGGGCGAGGACGACGCCCTTCTCGTAGAGGAACTCGCCCGCGTCGTCCGGTCCCATCGCCAGGGGGACGTCGGGCATCGAGCGCTGGATCTGTGCGAACTGCTCGCGGAATCGCTGTGGTGCCATGGCGTGTCCTCCACTGGTGCGACGGCGGCCGGTGCCGCGGAGCTGTCGTGATGAAGAGCCTCCGGGCGGACGTTTGATACAACGTCACACCTGTGAGGCGTGGTGATGGACCACTACCATCGTGGGGTGACAGCGGGAAGCGACACGGTGCTGGAACTGCTGCCGATGGTGTTCGCCGCCCCGGGTGAGGCGCTGGCGAGGGCGGAAGAGGTCCTGGGTGACCGTCCCGCGCCGCTGCACGCCTCCGTCGCCCATCAGGTGATCGGCATCTGGCAGCGGGACTTCGGCGACATGCGGCTCGCCCTGAGCCATCTGCGGCGGGCCAGGGCCTGGGCGGCGCGCGCGGACTCGGCCGAGCGGGAGGCGGACGTCCTCGCCACACTGGGGGTCGCGCTGGTGCACGCGGGGCGCACCCGGCAGGGCATGGACGCGCTGGGGCGGGGCGTCGAGCGCGGCACCGGGCACACCCGCGCGCGGGTGCTGTTCCGCCGGGCGTACTCGTGGTGGGTGCTGGGCCATCACAAGGAGGCGCTGGAGGACGTACGGCGGGCCATTCCCGTACTGCGGCAGGCCGAGGACGTGATCTGGACGGCGCGGGCGCTGACGCTGCGGGCGACGGTGCATCTGGCGCTGGGTTCGGTGGAGCGGGCGAACGCCGACTTCACGGCGGCCGAGGCGCTGTGGGACACCACAGGGCAGGAGCACGACAAGGCGGACGCGGTGGAGAGCCGGGGGCTGGCCGCGTTCCGCGCGGGCGACGTCCCGGCGGCGCTGCGGCTGCTCGACGAGGCGGAGGAGCGGTACGCCAAGCTCGGCACGCCGACGTTCATGCTGGACATCCGGCGCTGCGAGGTGCTGATGGCGGCCGGTCTCGCCGCGGAGGCGCTGGCCGAGGCGGACGCGGCGCTCCGGGCGCTGGACGGGATCGGCGGGCAGTCCACGCGCAAGGCGGAGCTGCTGCTGGCCGCCGCGCGGGCGGCCCGGCTGGCCGGCGAGCCGCAGACGGCGATCGCCCGCGCGGCGCTCGCGGTGCGGCTGTTCGCGGGGCAGCGGCGCACCTGGTGGGAGACGCACGCGCGGCTGGTGCTGATCGGGGCCCGGCACGCGGCCGGGCGCGGTTCGGGCCGGCTGGTCGCGGACGCGGCGGCGGTGGCGGAGCGGCTGGCCGCGCTCGGCGCCCCGGCCGCCCCGGAGGCGTCGCTGCTCGCGGGCCGGATCGCGCTGGACCTGGGCTGGACGGCGGACGCGGAACGGCATCTGGCGGTCGCCGCGCGGAGCAGACGCGGCGGGCCGCCGCTCGCGCGGATGACGGGCTGGGCGGCGCAGGCGCTGCGCGCGCAGTCCGCCGGCTCCGCGCGGGGCGTGCTTGAGGCCTGCCGGCGCGGTCTCGACGTGCTCGACGACCACCGGATGACGCTGGGCGCCTCGGAGCTGCGGGCCCGCGCCACCGCGCAGGGCGCGGAGCTGGCCGCGCTCGCCCAGCGGGCCAGTCTGGTCTCGGGCGGGCCGCGGCGGCTGCTGGTGTGGAGCGAACGCTGGCGGGCCACCGCGCTGTCCGCACCGCCCACCCGGCCGCCGGCCGACCCGGCGCTGCTCAGCGGCATGACCGCCTACCGGGAGATCGCCGCCCGCGCGGAGGAGGCCCGCATGGAGGGCAGGCCCGTGCCGGCACTGGAGCGGGAACAGCGGCGCCTCGAACGGGAGATCCGCTCCCGGACGCTGCACATGCGCGGCGAGGCCCCCGACGACGGCGACCGCTTCGACGTCGGCCGGCTGCTCGCGCGGCTGGGCGACAACGACGACGGGCAGCTGGTGGAACTCGCCGTGCTCGACGGGCGGGTGCAGGTGCTGCTGTGCGGGCAGGGCAGGGTACGGCGGTTCGAGGCGGGGCTGCTGGCGGCGGCGGAGACCGAGGCCGAGCACGTACAGGCGGGGCTGCGGCGGCTGGCGCATCCGGGGGCGCAGGCCCGGCTGCCGGTGGTGGAGGCCGCGGGCCGTCGGCTGGAGGAGCTGCTGCTGGGTCCGGCCGCGGCGCACCTCGGTGACGGCCCGGTGGTGATCGTGCCGCCGGGGCGGCTGCACCGGGTGCCGTGGGCGCTGCTGCCCTCGCTGCGGGAGCGGGTGCTGAGCGTGTCGCCGTCGGCGAGCAGCTGGCTGCGCGCGAAGGAGACGGCGCCGCCGCCCGGGGGCCGCCAGGTGCTGGTGCGCGGTCCGGGTCTCGCGACGGGCGGCGCGGAGGTGCCCGAGCTGGCCGACCGCTACGGCGGCGCGACCGTCCTGGAGTACGACGACGCGACGGTGCCGCGCGTGCTGCGGGAGCTGGACGGGGCGGGGCTGGCGCACATCGCCGCGCACGGCGCGTTCCGCGCGGACGGCCCGCTGTTCTCGTCCCTGCGGATGGCCGACGGGCCGCTGATCGTCCACGACTTCGAGCGGCTGGACCGCAGCCCGTACCGCATCATCCTGTCCTGCTGCGACACCGCGCGGTTCGCCACGGTGGGCGCGGACGAACTCCTCGGCCTGGTGACGGCGTTGCTGCCGTTGGGTACGGCGGGGGTGGTGGCGTGCAGCGCGCCCGTCAACGACGCGGCGGTCGTCCCCCTCATGGTGGCCCTCCATGAAGCCCTTGGTACGGGGCTCTCCTTGGCGGAGGCCCTGCGCGACGCGCGTGCCGGCCTTCCGGCCGACGCGTTGCACCGGGCGACGGGGTGGGCCTTCACCGCGTTCGGGGCGGCGTGAGCCCGCCGTGGGCGGCTGCGGGTGGGTCGTGGTCGCTCGCGGCGGAGCCGCATATCGATACAGTCCCGTGCCCCTTTGAGGTTGGTGCGGTGGACGTGCCTGAAGGGGCGCGGGCGTATGCGCGGTTGGAACGGACACACTGCCAAAGCGGCCCCCGCCCCGCGTCGGCGTACGGGCAGGGGCGGTCTCAGCGGCTCAGAACCGCTTGGCCGCCGGCTTGATCATGTCCTCGAGCATGTCCGCCATGGGAGACGGCATCGCGGCCGGTTCATCCGCCGTTGACGCCGTCTCGGCCTCCTGAACAGCACGCACGAGGGCCGGCAGGGCAGTGGCCGGCCGGCTTGCCTCAGCTTCGTCCGCCGCCCGGGAGGGGAACCCGCCCTCGTCCCCGGTGGACGGATACGCGGGCCTCCCGTCCGGCCCGGACCACGGCAGCAACCGCAAGGCGCTCCTGCGCTCGGCCCCTCATGGTCGATTCCCGCCGTGGCCGGCACAAGGACCGTACGGCGCCCACGCCGCCTCTGTCGCTCCCGCTTCCGCTTCCGTTCCCACGCCACGACGCAGGGGCGAACCATGGCCGCCTCGTCGGCGTCCAACGGGGCGGTCTCCTCGGGTGTGCGAACACACGGCGCAGGGCGAGGCGGTACAGGCAGAGGTGCTTCCTCGCCGCGGTGCCTCCCCCTCCCGGGGAACAGCAGAGTGCCTTCCTGAGCTGGGGCGACGGACCTTGTCCAGGGGTTCCGTCGTCGCCGGAGGAAGGCACTTTCCGCATGAAGGAAATCGGTTCGCGGCCACGGCTCGTGGTGTCCGACTGACGGGTCGGGGGTGGTCGGGCACGCCGGAGCACGTTCGCTGACCGAATTCGTACGCGGGGCCGACCCGGTCCCGTCCGGCCTCAGGCGTCTGTACGCCATTTCAGATAGGTGCGCCGGCGCCGGGCGCGGACGAGCCGTTCGAGGAGGAGGGCGACGGCCGGAGAGTAGGGCGTCTTCGACGGCTTGCCCGCACCGAGGCGGGCGAGCTGCCGCGACGTGACGGCCTGGACGGCCGCGGCGGCCAGCATTTTGTTCCGGAAGCGGGTGCGGGGCGGGCGGGCCTGCGCATCGCCGCCGGCAAGCCACTGTCCCGGCAGAGCGGGGTCGATTGCCAGCGCCGTGGCCAGGCCGGCCATGGCGACTCCGGAGTCGATCACCTGTTGGGCGACTGCGCGTCGCCGGATCCCTCCGGTCAGCAGCAGTGGCAGCGGCGAGGTGGCGACGAGCCGCTCGGCGAGTTCAAGGAAGTACGCCTCGCGGGCAAGGGTGCGGCCGTCCGCGGGGAAGCCCGCCGTGGCCAGGCTCTCGATGCTGCCGCCGGACAGCTCGACCAGGTCAGCCCCCACATCGGCGAGCATCTTGATCACGTCACGTGCGTCGTCGGTGTCGAATCCGCCGCGCTGGAAGTCCGCCGAGTTCAGTTTCACTCCCACGGCGAAGCCCGTGCCGACGCGCTCGCGGACCGCGCCCGTGACATCGAGCAGCAGGCGGGCGCGGTTGTGCAGGCTGCCGCCCCAGCGGTCGTCGCGCCGGTTCACCAGGGGAGAGAGGAACTGGGAGAGGAGGTAGCCGTGGGCGGCGTGGATCTCGACTCCGTCGAAGCCGGCCTGCTGGGCCCGCTGCGCGGTCACGGCGAAGCGTTCCACCGTCTCGTCGATCTCCTGGGCGGTCATCGGCCGGGGTGTCGGGTACATGCTGGAGAAGCCGCCGGCGTCGATCGGCACCGCGGAGGGGGCCCAGGTGGTGCCGGCGAGGTCTTCGGGGATGACGCGCCCGGGGTGGTTGATCTGCATCCAGATCCGTCCGCCTGCCGATTTACCGGCCGCCGCCCAGCGCCGGAACGGCTCCAGCGGCGTGTCCTGTTCCAGGACGACGTCGCCGGGCTGGGCGACTGCTCTGCCGTCGATCATGACGTGTCCGGTGATCAGGAGCCCGGCGCCTCCCGCGGCCCAACGGCGGTAGAGCGTGAGGAGTTCGTCACCGGGCAGCTGGCCCGGCGCGGCGAGCAACTCTTCCATCGCGGCCTTCGCGATCCTGTTGGGCAGCGGAGCGCCGTTGCCCAGGTGCAGCGGCTCATTCAGCGTGGTCATCTCTTCTCCCATGACGTCGGCTCCGGGCGGCCTCGGTGGGCTGTCGGCGCCGTTGTTCGTCTTCGCGCCGCAGGTTGTGGCGTCACGAGGTGGCGGGGTCGAGGTCGCTCACGTCGTCGAATCCGGCCTTGCGGTTGAGGTTGCCGGTGATGCGGGCGACCGTGGTCCGGGGAAGCAGGCGCGACGCCCAGGTTCCAGCGCGGTTGGAGGCGCGTCCGGGGTAGGAGACGGACCGGCCGCGTGCGAAGTCGTCGAGTGTTCCGGCAGCGACGTCGGCGGGGGTGTCCGTGGTCTTCGGGTCCATGGACGCGGTCGTACGGTCGAAGAATCCGGTGTCGGTGGCTCCCGGGTGGGCCGCCATCACACGCACGCCGGTACCCCGGACCTCCTCGGCGAGCGCCTCGGTGAACGAGAGCACGAATGCTTTGGTGGCGGCGTAACTGGCCTGGTACGGCATGGGCTGGAAGGCGGCGGTGGAGGCGACGTTGACGATGCCGCCGCGGCCGCGTTCGACCATGCCGGCGCCCAGGAGGTGGACCAGGCCGATCAGCGCGGTGACGTTCACGTCGACGGACTGGAAGTTGGGTTCGAGAGGACGGCCGAGGAAGGGCCCCACCGACCCCGTCCCGGCGTTGTTGACCAGAAGGTCCACGTCCAGGCCGAGTTCCTCGATGGCGTTGACCACCGTCTGCGGGGACCGCCGGTCCGAGAGGTCCGCGGCGATCACGTCGACCCGGACGGAATGGGCCTTCCGGATCTGTGCGGCAAGGGTGTTGAGCGCGTCGGCCGAGCGGGCGACAAGGATGAGGTGTGCGCCTCGGGAGGCGAGTTCCCGTGCGTAGGCCTCGCCCAGTCCCTTCGAAGCGCCGGTGACCACGGCGGTGGTGTTCGTGTAGTCGTGCATGAGTGAGTGCTTCCTGTTCGGCTGGGCGCCGGGCCGCGCCGGAGTGGACGGGCCTCGGGAAGGACGGGACGCGGGGAGCGTCCCGCTCCGGGGACGGCCTCGTGTCCGCAGCGGGAACGAGGACCGATTACTTCGAGTCTCGAAGAAACATAACACTTCGAGGCTCGAAGTAAAAAGGCTAGGATGAGGCCATGACGCGAAGCACCCTTGAGGCAGCGGTGGTGGCGAACCATGAGATCTTCATGCAGACCAGCGACCGGATCGAGACCGTCCTGGCTGAACACGGTCTGACGCAGGCGACCGCTCAGGCACTCTGGGCGATCGACCCGGCCGAGGCGCCGCCCTCGATGAAGGAACTGGCCGGCCGGCTGTACTGCAACGCGCCCAACCTCAGCTTCGTCATGAATCAGCTCACCGGCCGGGGACTCGTCGAACGTTCCGCCGACCCCGCCGACCGCCGTTCACGCGTCGCAGCGCTGACGGAGGACGGCCGACGGGTACGGTCCGCGCTGATCGAGGCGACACTGGCCCTGAGCCCGTTTGCCCGACTGGACGCCGACGACCTGCTCAAGCTGGTGAGTCTCCTGGAGAAGGCGCTCGAACCGACGGCGGGTCCGGCGTGAGATTCGGCAGACTTCAAGGCGCAGCACACGGACTCGCCGGTCTGCCGGCAGGGGTGGACCCCGGCGACTGGTCGAGCACGAAGGGGTGTCCGGGTTTCCGGGGTGCCCAGCCCTCGGCCCCGGCTGCGCGGATGGCACCGGCAACCCGCTACGGCCAGTGCTGTGACCGGCATGGTTCGCCGGGGTGACGGGCGGGGCAGTGGCTGTGCCCGTCGGGCGGCGTTCCGAGCAGCCGCTGCGCAGGGTCCGCCGGACGACGCTCCCTCATGATGCGGCCGGAGACGGTCCGGTGCCGGTGCTGTCGCCTTCCGGGGTGTGACCGGCGGATGCGGGATGCCCGGCGGCCGGCCTCGATCGACGCCGGTCACCGGCTGGTGCGCTGTGTTCTTCCGCCGACCACGTCGAACTGCCGTGGGCGGACCCCGGCACTGCCGGCAGTGATCAGGCTGAGCCGGCCGCGGCCCGCAAGCGCGTCGCCGAACTCGAGGCCGGACCGAACTCGTCACCGGGACCCGCCGGTTCTTCCGCAGACGCCGACGTCAGCCGCACCTCGTCCGCGGCTGCTTCGGCGGCCCCGCCGTCCGCTGCGTCCTGGACGAGAACCCCATGAGTTTCTGATCGACAGGGAGTCGGACGCCTGAGGACCGTGACCGTTCAGGTCAGAACCTCGGGGAACCGCGCGAGCGACCACGCCCCACCCGCAGCCGCCCACGAAACAGAAACACCCGAACCGTCAGGCGATCTGGCGGGGCAAGGGGGCGCCCAGCCGGGTGTACGCCCCGTACAGGTGGTTCCCGACCGTGCGGACGGAAAGCGTGAGGCGTTCCGCGATCTGCCGATTGCTCAGCCCCTCCGCGGCCAGCGCGACGATCTGCCGCTGACGGGCGGTGAGTTCGCCGGAGGCAAGGCCCGCGAGCGCCGGCGTGCGGGCACCCTGGCAGCGGCGGGCGAGAGCGACCGCACGCGTGCGCGCGGTGCGGGCGGCGTGCGGTTCCCGGTGGGCGGAGACCGCCTGCGCGTGCGCCTCCGCGGCGAACAGCAGGAAGCCCCGCCGCTCGAACTCCTCGCCCACCCGGTCCAGTGCGGGCCCGTCGGCCCGCGCGAGGGCGTCGGCGTGGTCGGCGAAGACGCCGGTGAGCCGGCCGGCGGCACGCGCGGGAGTGCCGAGGCGTACGGCGTCGTAGGGGTCGCCGTACGCCTCGGGGGTCCCTTCCGCGAGGGTGAGTTCGGTGCGGCAGGACGGGTCGGCGGGGGCGGTGCGCAGGCCCTCGCGCGCCCATGCGGCCGCCTCCCGCAGTGCGCCGCGCAGCCGCGCGTACCGGGCGCGCAGGGCCGCGTACCCGGCCGGGACCGGTGTCCCCTCGCCCACGAGCCAGTCCCCGACGGGCGCCGAGTCCGCCGTCACGTCGGCCCGTTCGATCCGCCGGGTCAGTTCCGCCGACTCGGCGGCCAGGGCGGGGGCGCAGTCCTCGGGTGTACGGGCGAGGCGACGGGCGCGCAGCCGGCCCGCGGCGGCCCGCAGGACCGGGCCGTGCAGGGGGTGGGCGAGGCGGATACCGCCGTGGTCGTCGACGTGGACCAGGCCCTCGGTCTCCAGGCGTTCCAGGACGGTGAGGTCGAGGCCGTCGCCGTCGAGCGGGAGGGGTTCGGCGAAGGCCAGGCGGTCGAGGGCCTCGCGCTCCTCGGGTCGGGCGCGGTCCAGGAGGGGGGCGGTGCGTTCGCGTACGGCCGGGGTCAGGGGCAGCGGACCCCGCCCTTCCCAGGTGCCCGGGACCTCGGTGGGCCTGCCGTGTTCGCGTACCGCGTCCGACAGGTCGCGCAGCAGCCGCAGATCTCCGTCGCACAGCCGGTGCAGCCGGTTCGCGGTGAGCGGCTCGGGGGCGGGATCCGCGCCCGCCGCGAGCAGCCGCGCGGTGTCCTCCCGGGGCAGCGGCGGCAGGGCGAGCCGGGGCAGCAGTTCCCCGGTCCACAGCCGGAACACGGCGGCGGGCACCGGTTCGCCGTCGGTGACGACGACCAGCAGCCGGGTGCGTCCGTGCACGGCGAGCTGGTGGACCAGGGCGGCGGAGGCGTCGTCGAGCAGATGGGCGTCGTCGACGAACAGTGTGCGCACACCGGACAGTCGCCGCAGCGCGAGGTGCAGGGTGGCGGGCTCGGGCAGCAGCGGGGCGAAGGCGGCGAAGGGCAGGTGCCGGGCCCCCGGCGTCCCGGTGACCCGGGCGAGGTCGGTGCCCCGCACCGCCTCGGTGACGAGGCGGGTCTTGCCCCGCCCCGCCGGCCCGGTCACCACGAGGCCGCGCCCCGCGCCGGCCAGCGAGCGCCGTACCAGGTCGAGTTCGTCCTCCCGGCCGGTGAACGGCCAGGGCGTTCGCAGTGTCGTCGTGTCCTTCTCGTACGGACCGGTGGCATCGCGTCGCAAGGTCATCACAAGAACAGGAGCACGGGTACTCAGGTCTGATACAGGGCCACTTGAGCAGACCCCGACTCAGGCGCCCGGAGCGGCGGCAGGGCAGCCTGTGAGCCATGACCGTCCGCCACTGCTCGCTGCCGCCGCAGCCGGCCCCCGCGTATCCGCCGGGCCTGGCCGCCGAGCGGCTCGGCGCGCTGATCGGCGGGCGGCGGCTGTGGGTCGACGGCACCGTGCTGCACTACTGCTTCTTCGGCGACGACACCGCGGGGTCGGAGATCGCCGTGCCCGGGACCGGGCGGACCCGGTGGGTTCCGTGGGGCGGGGCCGAGGAGCAGCGGGACGTGGTGCGCGAGTGCTTCGAGGAGTGGCGGGGGCTCGGGCCGGGCCTGACGTTCACCGAGGTCCACGACCGCACCGAGGCGGAGCTGCGCATCGGGTTCCAGCTCGGTGACGGCTCCTGGTCGGCCGTGGGCAGGGACGCGCTCCGGGTCGGCGTGCACGAGCGCACCATGAACTTCGGCTGGGACCTGACCGCACCGGGTGAACGCGCCACCGCCCTGCACCAGATCGGGCACGCGCTGGGAATGCTGCACGAGCACCAGAGCCCGTACGCCGGTATCCACTGGGACGACGAGGCCGTGTACGCCGAGATGGCGGGCCCGCCGAACCACTGGAGCCGGGACAGGACGTACCACAACATCCTGCGCAGGCTCGGTCCGGACGAGGCCAACGGCTCCGTCTGGGACCCTCAGTCGATCATGCAGTACGCGTTGCCGCCGGGGCTGGTCCTGGAGCCGGAGCAGTACCACAGCGGTGTGCATCCGCCCGGCACCCTCTCCCCCGCCGACAAGGAGTTCGTGCTCCGCCGGTACCCGCCGGCCGATCCGCCGCTGCCACCGCCGCTGGTGCCGTTCCGTTCGGTGCCGCTGGGCCTGGGCCCCGGCGAGCAGGCGGACTTCCGTGTCGATCCGCCGGAGACCCGCGACTACACGGTGGGCACCTTCGGCGAGGCCGACCGGGTGGTCGTGCTGTTCGAGGAGCGGGACGGGGAGCCCCGCTTCCTCGCCGGCCACGACGACGGGGGGACCGCGCACAACGCGGCCGTCACGGCCCGGCTGGTCAAGGGCCGCCGCTATTACGTCCGGGTCCGCCTGTACTCCGCGTGGGGTCCGGGTGAGACGGCGGTCATGTGCTGGTGACGGCACCGACCGCGCACACCAGAGCCATTTCCGGCGCCGGGGGAGCGGCCGGGGGGCGTCGGTCTCCTTCGGGGGAGGGTGACCGACGCTCCCCGGCCCAGGCGTGACGTGGGGAGCCGCACCGGATGATTCCGGTGCGGCTCCCCGCCGGCTTCCGTCGGGACGACAGATGCGAACCCGCGCCCCCGTCCGGAGGACCTCTCCGCGGCGCCGCACTGCCCGTACGGTCACCGGCCCGGTGGCCGTGCGGCGCGAGCCGGCCGAGTGCCGGCGCACCGGAACGGCGGTGGTCCGTGAGGAGCTGACCTCGGGGGCCGATTCGATCGCCGTCCGGCGCCGTCCGGGTCTTCGACGCGCGGGGCCGAGTGGTCGCGGCGCCGTCGGTGGTGGTGCGTCCCGGCTCCGTCGGTCCGCAGGCCGTTCTGCCGTCGGTGCTCAGCACCGGGCTCGCCGTCTCCCGGCGGCCGGGCCGCCTGTCCGGTGGGCGGCGTCCCGCGGGCCCGCGGGGTCTCGTCCGGACCGGAAACGGTCAGGGGCCGGTCCCGGACGGCTCCGGAACCGGCCCCTGGGGCCCGCCACTCGCCCCCCGGCGGCCGCCGGGGGGCGAGTGGCGGACGTGCCGGCTACGCCTCCCCCATGGCCGCGACCAGGCCGGCGGGGCGCATGTCGGTCCAGTTCTTCTCGATGTGCTCCAGACATTCCTGGCGGCCGGCCGGGCCGTGCGCCGTGCTCCAGCCCTGCGGGACGTCGATCGACATCGGCCACAGCGAGTACTGGCCCTCGTCGTTGACAAGGGCGAGGTACTGGGCGTTCTCGTCCTCGAAGGGGTTGCTCATCTTTCCGCTCCTATGGTCGATGTTCATCCGAGTTCGGCTAGGCGGGCGGCCAGGACGGGACCGATGGCGGCCAGGGACTCGGGCCGGGTCATGTCCTCGTGGCCGCAGTGGACGAGGTGCTCCTCGACGCTTCCCACCACGTGCGGATGCCACAGCCGCGCCGTCAGGCCGTGGCCTTCCGGCTTCCGGGTGGCACGGAAGAGCAGCAGCGTTCCGTGGAAGACGCCGGGGGTGAAGTGCGCGGCCGCCCTGGTGTTGCGTTCGTAGGCCCGTGTCAGGCGCTCCGCGAGGTCGGCCGACCACTCGGCGTCCGAGGAGCCCGCCATCTCCCTGCGCACCGCCTGGCCGGGCGACCCCGACGGCAGTCCCCCGACGTCGTGGAGCGGGTAGGCGTCCAGGACGGCGAGCAGGCCGACCCGCTTGCCCCGGCGCTCCAGCCGCACGGCGATCTCGTGGGCGATCAGGCCCCCGACCGACCAGCCGACGAGGTGGTACGGGCCGTCGGGGCACACCTCCAGCATCCGGGCGAGGTGGTCCTCCGCCATCTCACCGATGCTGTCCGGACCGTGGGCCGGAGGGTCGGCGACGGCCCGCGACTGCAGACCGATGACCGGACGGTCGGCCGGTATGTACGCCGTGAGCCCGGAGAACGACCAGGCCAGACCGCCCGCCGGATGCACGCAGAACAGCGGTGGCAGGCCGCCGCCCGACCGGAGGGGATGCACCGCCTCGAAGTCTCCCCCGGCACCGCGCACCTGGTCGGCCGTCGCGGCGAGCCGGGCCGGCGTGGGCGCCTCGAACAGTTGCCGCAGGCCCACCTCGACGCCGAGGACCGAACGCAGCCGGCTGATCAGCTTGGCCGCGAGCAGGGAATGGCCGCCGAGTTCGAAGAAGTCGTCCTCGACCGAGACCGCCGGCACCCCCAGCACCTCGGCGAACACCTCGCACAGCGCCTTCTCCCGCTCGTCCCGCGGCTCACGCCCGCCGGCCGTGCCGAGGTCGGGCGCCGGCAGGGCCGCGCGGTCGAGTTTGCCGTTCGGGGACAGCGGAAGGGCCTCCAGGACGACGATCGCGGTGGGCACGAGATAGCCCGGCAGCCTCGAGGCGAGCTGCCGCCTCAGCGCCGACGGGTCGGGAACGGCGCCGGGCCCGGGCACCACGTAGGCCAGCAGCCGGTCGTCCCGGACGACGGCGGCCGCCTGGGCGACGCCGGGCAGCGCGGCCAGTTCGGCCTCCACGTTGCCGGGCTCGACCCGGAACCCCCGCACCTTGACCTGGTCGTCGGACCGCCCGAGGAAGTGCAGCCGGCCGTCGCCGTCATGGCGTACGAGGTCTCCGGTGCGGTACATCCGCGTCCCCGCCGGGCCGTACGGGTCGGCGACGAACCGCGACGCGGTCAGGGCCGGCCGGCCCAGGTAACCGCGGGCGAGTGCCGGGCCGCTGACGTACAGCTCTCCCGGAACACCGGTCGGGACCGGGCGCAGCGAGGGGTCGAGGACGCGCAGCCCGACCCCGTCGACGCCCGTGCCGATCGTGGGAGGTCCGTCCGGGTCCAGCGGCTCGCTCATGGTGGCGCAGACCGTGGTCTCGGTGGGTCCGTACGCGTTGAGCAGGCGGACCCGGCCGGCCAGCCGGCGAACGGCGTCGCGGGGAAGCGCGTCGCCCGCGACGGCCAGGGTGGTCAGGGCCGCCAGGCTGTCGTCGGACATCAGCGGCAGGGCGGCCGGGGGCAGGGTCAGATGGCTGACGGAACGCGCTGCGAGCAGTTGTGTCAGCGGGGCGCCCGGCATCAGTTCCTCCTGCGGGGCCACCACGAGCGCGGCGCCGGCGAGCAGGGCCATGCACAGTTCGGAGAAGGCGGCGTCGAAGCTCGGTGACGCGAACTGCAGGACCCTGCTGCGTTCGTCCACCGCGAACCCGGCGATCTGGCTCCCGGCGAGCCCGGCGATCCCCGCGTGCGTCACGACGACGCCGTTGGGGCGGCCCGTCGAGCCGGAGGTGTGGATGACATAGGCCGGGTGACCGGGCGTCAGGGACGCGAGCCGGTCGCCGGGGGCCAGGTCGGCGCCGGACTCCCGGGCGATCCGGGCGGCCGTCTCCGGGTCACCGAGCAGGGCCGGGTCCACGACCAGGCCCGGCCGGGCGTCGTCGAGCACGAGCCGGACGCGCTCGGCGGGGTATGCCGGATCGACCGGGAGGAAGGCGGCACCGGACTTCAGCACCGCCAGCGTCGCCACGACCTGCTCCACGGACCGTGGCAGGCGCAGCGCCACCAGGCCCTCGGGTCCGGCGCCGGCCGCGACGAGGTACCGGGCCAGCCGGTTCGCGCGCCGGTTCAGCTCGGTGTAGCTGATCTCGTCGTCGCCGCAGACCAGCGCGGTGCGGTGCGGAGTGCGCCGCACCTGTGCCTCGAACAGGTCGGGGAAGACCGCCGGCCGGGGGCCGGCCGTCCCGGACCGCAGGGTCTCCAGCAGCGCGCCCTCGCCCGGCAGCAGGATGTCGGCCGAGCTGATCGGGGCCTCGGGCCGGACGGCGACGTGCCGCAGCAGTCCGACGAACCGCTCGGCCATGCCCTCGGCCGTGGAGCGGTCGAACAGGTCGCTGCTGTACCGGAGCACACCGCGCATTCCCCGGGCCCCGGTGGCGTCGCGCTCCTCGACCAGATCGAACTCGAGGTCGAACTTGGCGGCGGGCACCTCGACCTCGTGGGCCTCGGCCCGGATACCGGCCAGTGCGGGGGGCGTCGCCGAGCCGTTGCGCAGCGCGATCATGACCTGGAAGAGCGGGTGACGGGCCGGGGTCCGCTCGGGGTTGAGCGCCTCGACCAGCATCTCGAAGGGCACGTCCTGGTGGGCGTAGGCGGTCAGCGCGGTCTTGCGCGCCCGCTCGACCAGCTCGCCGAAGCCGGGATCGCCGTGCGCGTCGAGGCGCAGCACCAGCGTGCCGGCGAAGAAGCCCACCAGGTCGTCCAGCGCCTCGTCGGTCCGCCCGGAGACCGGTGTCCCCACGGGGATGTCGGCGCCCGCGCCGAGGCGGACGAGCAACGCCGCGACCGCCGCGTTCATCACCATGAACGTGCTGGCACCGAGGGTGCCCGCCAGCTCCGTGAGCCGCCGGTGCGTCGTGGCGTCCACGTCGAAGCGGACCGCGCCGCCCCGGTGGCTGGGCACCGCCGGCCGGGGTCGGTCCGCCGGGAGCGTGAGCTCGGCGGGCAGCCCGGCCAGTTCGTCGCGCCAGAACGCCAGTTGGCGCGCCAGGGGGCTGTTCTCGTCGGTCTCGGTGCCGAGGCGGTCGCGCTGCCAGATCGCGAAGTCGGCGTACTGCACCGGCAGCGGCGGGAACGGGGGTTCACCGCCGTTCGTCCTGGCGCGGTAGGCGGTCGACAGATCGCGCAGCAGCACCTCGGTGGACCCGCCGTCCGTCGCGATGTGGTGGAACACGAACAGCAGCACGTGCTCGTCGGGCTCCCGGACGATCAGGGTCACGCGGACCGGGATCTCCCGGGCCAGGTCGAAGCCGCGGGCGGCGAGGGCGGTCAACTCCCTCTCCAGCGTGGCGTCGTCGGCACCGTCGTGGTCCACGACGTCCAGGTCCGGCCAGGTCTCGGCCACGACCTGCCGCGGCTCGCCCTCACTCTCCGGGAAGACGGTCCGCAGGCTCTCGTGCCGCCGGATCACGTCGCGGACCGCGTCCGCGAGCGCCGTACGGTCGAGGGCACCCGACAGCCGGACGGCGACCGGCACGTTGTAGGTGGCGGACGGCCCCTCCAGACGGTTCAGGAACCACAGGCGGCGCTGGGCGAACGACAGCGGGACGGTCCGCGGGCGCGGCATCGGCGCCAGCGGCACGCTCGTGTGGTCCGACTCGCCGATGCGGACGGCCAGTTCCTCGACGGTCGGTGCTTCGAAGACGGTCCGCAGCGGCAGGTCGACGCCGTACCGGGCCCTGATCCGGTTGGTGAGCTTCACCGCCATCAGCGAGTGGCCGCCGATGTCGAAGAAGCTCTCGTCCACGCCGACCGCGCCGGCACCGGCGAGCTCGGCGAAGACCGCGCACAGTTGCTCCTCCAGCGGGGTGCGGGGCTCGCGACGGGGGCGCTCGCCGGACCCGGGGTCCGGTGCGGGCAGCGCCTTGCGGTCGAGTTTGCCGCTGGACGTCAGCGGCAGCGATCCCACGGTCACGATCACGCCCGGCACCATGTGGTCGGGCAGCATCGAGGCCAGTTCGCGGCGCAGCCGCGCGGTGTCCGCCGAGGCGTCCGGGGCGGGGACCACGTAACCGACCAGCCGCTGGTCGCCGTCGGCCGTGCCACGCACCGCGGCGGCCGCCTCGGCCACGCCCGGCATGCGGCGCAGCGCGGTCTCGACCTCGCCCAGTTCGACGCGGAACCCGCGGATCTTCACCTGGTCGTCCACGCGCCCCAGGTAGTCGATCTGCCCGTCGGTGGTCCACCGCACCAGATCGGCGGTGCGGTACATGCGGGTCCCCGGCTCGCCGAACGGGTCGGCGACGAAGCGCTCGGCGCTCAGCGCGGGCCGGCCGAGGTAGCCGCGGGCCACGCCGGAGCCGGCGATGTAGAGCTCTCCGGGGACCCCGGCCGGCACCGGCTGCAGACGGTCGTCGAGGACGTACACCCGGGTGTGTGTCAGCGGGCGGCCGATCAGCGGCCGGCCCGCGCCGCCGTCCGAGTACCAGGCGGTCGAGTAGACCGTGGCCTCGGTGGGGCCGTAGATGTTGGCCACGGCGCAGCCCGGGACGGAGCGCCGGATCTGCTCCACGACCTCCTCGGTCAGCGCCTCGCCCGCCAGCACCATACGGTCCACCGCCAGCACCGGCTCGTCCGTGGCCGGCGCCGGTTCCGCCGCGGCCTCCCGCAGCAGCACCGATACGACCGACGGCACGCCGCTCGCCAGGCTTCCGGTGAACGGCCGGTCCGCGACCGCCAGCAGGTCCCGCGCCACCTCGATGCTGCCGCCCGCGGCGAGCGGGGCGAAGATCTCGAAGACCGAGACGTCGAAGCTGAGCGAGGTCGCGGCGAGCACCCGGGCCAGGCCGTCGCGCCCGAAGGCGGCCACCGCCCAGGCGACCAGGGCGGCCATGCTGCGTCGGGAGACCACGACGCCCTTGGGCCGGCCCGTGGAGCCCGAGGTGTGGATGACGTAGGCGGCTCGGTCCGGGTGCTGCCCGGCGTCGCCGAGGTGGTCCGGGGAGAGGGCGTCGACCGTGGCGCGTTCCCCGGGGTCGTCCAGTACGAGCCTGGTCACGCCGTGGGCCTCCGGCAGGAGTGCGGCGGCGTCGGACGTCGTCACGAGCAGGACCGGTGACACGTCCGCGAGCACATACGCGTTGCGCGCCGCCGGGTAGCCCGGGTCGACGGGCAGGTAGGCCGCTCCGGTCTTCAGCACCGCGAGCAGCACGGCGATCGTCTCCGCGGAGCGCGGCACGGCGACCGCCACGAACCGCTCCGGTCCCGCGCCGAGGCGCACGAGCCTGCGTGCCAGCCGGTTCGCCTCGGCGTCCAGCCGGGCGTAACTCCACTCGACTCCCCGGCACACCACCGCCACGGCCTCGGGCCGCTCGGCGACGCGGGCCTCGAACAGGGCGACCGGGTCCCCGCCGGGAGGGGTGGCGGAGCCGGCCGGCGGTGCCGGCAGGGCGTTCCCGTGGTGCAGGAGCCTCTCCCGCTCCCCCGGTTCCAGGATGTCGACGGCCCCGATGCGGACCTGCTGGTCCCGTGCCACGGCCGCCAGGAAACGCACCAGCCGGCCGGTCAGGCGCTCGACGCTCTCCGGGTCGAACAGATGGGTGCGGAACACCACCCTGCCCTGCATCCCGTCGGGCGCCCTGTCCGGCGTCAGCCGTTCGCGCAGTTCGATGTCGAGGTCGAACTTGGCCCGGTCCGGGCGGACATCGAGGGCCTCGGCGACCAGGCCGGGCAGCGCGAGGTCCGGCTCGACGTTGTTCTGCATGGTGAGCATCACCTGGAACAGCGGGTGGCGCCCCATCGACCGCGGCGGGTTCAACACCTCCACGAGCCGCTCGAACGGCACGTCCTGGTTCGCGTAGGCGGCCAGGCTGTTGCGGGAGACCCGCTCCAGGAGGTCGGCGAAGGCCGGGTCCCCGCCGGTGTCGACGCGGTGGACCAGGGTGTTGACGAAGAAGCCGACCAGGTCGTTCAGGGCCGCGTCGCCGCGCCCGGCGATCGGGCCGCCGAGGGGGATGTCGGTCCCGGCGCCGAGCCGGGTCAGCACCGCGGCCAGTGCGGCCTGGACCACCATGTAGAGGCTGACGTTGTGGCGGCCGGCGAGTTCCCTGAGTCCGGCGTGCAGTTCCCGGGGGACGGTGAACGTGGTCACCGCGCCGGCGTGGTCGGCGGCCGCCGACCGGGGGCGGTCCGCCGGAAGCGCCAGCTCGGCGGGCAGCCCGGCCAGCGTCTCGGCCCAGTAGGCGGTCTGACGGGCGAGCTCGCCGGCCGGGTCGTCGTCGGCACCCAGCAGCGACCGCTGCCAGAGGGTGTAGTCGGCGTACTGCACCGGCAGCGGGGGGAAGTCCGGGGCGCGTCCGGCAAGCCGTGCGGTGTACGCGGTGACCAGGTCGCGGGCCAGCGGAGCCATCGACCAGCCGTCCGCCGCGATGTGGTGCACCACGACGAGCAGTACGTGCTCGTCCGCACCGGTCTTGAACAGGGTGGCCCGGATCGGCACCTGGTGTGCGAGGTCGAAGCCCTCGGCGGCGGCCTCGGCGAGCACCCGGGCGAGATCCGCTCCGGCGGCCCGCGTCGGCGGCAGTTCGACGGCCGCGTCGTCGAGGACGACCTGGCACGGTTCTCCGTCGCTGTCGTGGAAGACGGTGCGCAGGCTCTCGTGCCGTGCGACGACGTCCCGGAGCGCGGCCTCGAGACCGGGCCGGTCCAGCGATCCGGTCAGGCGCAGCGCCATCGGGATGTTGTAGACGCCGGTCGGTCCTTCGAGGCGGTGCAGGAACCACAGGCGGCGCTGGGCCGGGGACAGCGGGACGACCGCGGGGCGCTCGGCCGCCGTCAGCCGCGGCCTGCCGGCCCGCTCCGCGGACGCGATCACGCGGGCCAGGTCACTGACGCGGGGCGTCTCGAAGACGGCCCGTACCGAGAGTTCGGCGCCGAAGACCGAACGGACGGAGTTGACCAGGCGGATGGCGAGCAGCGAGTGGCCGCCGAGGGCGAAGAAGTCGTCGTCGGCACCGACCCGCGGCAGTCCGAGGACCTGCCCGAACAGCGTGCACAGCTGTTCCTCGTACGCGTCGCCCGGAGCCCGGCCCGAGGCCTCGCCGGCGAAGTCGGGCGTGGGCAGCGCGGCCCGGTCGAGCTTGCCGTTCGCGGTGACCGGGAGGGCGTCCAGGACCACGAACATGGACGGCACCATGTAGTCGGGGAGCCGCCCGGAGAGGTGGCCGCGGAGCAGCAGGCCGAGTCCGCCGGACTCGCGGAACGTCACCGGGCTGTTGATCAGCGGGCCGGTCCGGGGCCTCGGAGGGGCCTGGGGCGGCCGGGTCGGGACCGGCATGTCATCGGGGAACGTCTCGGTGTCCAGCAGGAGATGGTCGAGCGCGCCGTGGTCGGCGTCCGTCGCGGACCAGGTGGTGACCGTACGGAAGCCGTGTCCGGCGGCGAACCTCTCGACGTCGGCGGGGTCGACGCCCGTCGGCCGCGCGAGCGCCGCGCGGACATCGTCGAGGCTGTCGCCGGCGAACAGCACGTGCGCGGCGGCGGCCTCGTGGGCGACCCTGCGGTTCGGCACCCCGACCAGGCGCAGCGCGGCGGGCCGTTCGCGCTCCAGCAGAGCGGCGATCCCTTCGAGACCGCCCGCCTCGGTCCACGGCACCAGGCGGGCGTCGACCGGCGTGACGGTCCTCTTGTGCAGCACGACGTCGTAGCGGTACCGGCTCAGCTCGTTGTGGAACTCCGCGCGCTTGGCGCGGACGTCCACGCAGCCGACGTCCGGGAAGACGTCGCCGAGGGTGTGGAAGTACTCGGGAGTGACCAGGAGTTCCTTCTCGCGTACCACCCGGCGGTCGACGGCGCGCCGCAGTGCCGCGGCGTCGCCGGCCGTCGCGCCCGCGGCCTCCACGGCGGTGTGGAACGGCCTCAGCAGTCCCAGGTGGCGGATGTCGCCGAGGAAGACCGCACCGCCGGGAACGAGCAGTTCCACCACCTGGCGCAGGACCGATTCCAGGTACTCGGCGTTCGGGAAGTACTGGACGACGGAGTTGACGATCACCGTGTCGAAGAACCCCGTGGGCAGGCCGGACATGTCGTCGGCGCCCTGCTGCCGCAGCCGTACCACGTCCGCCAGCTCCGGCCGGGCCGCGACCTCACGGCGCAGCGTCCCGATCGCCTCGGCGGAGAAGTCGGTGCCCCAGTACGCCTCGCAGCCGGCGGCGAGCTGCGACAGGATCAGACCGCCGCCGACGCCGATCTCCAGCACCCGCCGGGGCGTCAGGGACCTGATGCGCCCGACCGTGGCGGCCTGCCACTCCGTCATCTGCTCCAGGGGGATCGGCTCGCCGTCGTAGCTGCTGTTCCACCCGGAGAAGTCCTTGCCGAACGCGGCCTGCGGCGCGGCGCCGTACATCGTGTCGTAGATCTGCTGCCACTCGGCGACCTGCGCGCGCTTGCCCTCCTCGAGCCGGTCCTCCTGCCCGGCCCAGTCCGGCACCACGTATCCGACGAGCCGGGTCTGCCCGGTGTGGTCCTCGCGGGCCAGCACCTCGACCTGGGCGACCGCCGGGTGACGGCTCAGTTCGGCGGCCACCTCGCCCGGTTCGACCCGGAAGCCGCGCACCTTGACCTGGTCGTCGGCGCGGCCGGCGAACTCCAGCTGCCGCGCGCGGTTCCAGCGGCCGAGGTCGCCGGTGCGGTACATCCGGGTGCCGGCGGGGCCGTACGGCGAGGCGACGAACCGCTCCGCGGTCAGGTCGGGGCGGGACAGGTAGCCTCGCGCCAGGCCCGCGCCCTCGATGTAGATCTCGCCGACCACTCCCGGCGGGACCGGGCGCAGCCGCTCGTCGAGCACATGGATCCGGGCACCCGCGAGTGCGTGGCCGAGGGGCAGCCGGCTGCCGGCGGTGTACGGCGCGCCGACCTCGAACTGCGCGGCGCACAGGGTGGTCTCGGTCGGTCCGTAGAGCTGCCGGAAGACCACGCCGGGGCAGGCGCGCAGCAGGTTCTCGACTGCGGACGGCGGGACCACGTCGCCGCCGGCCAGGACCTCGGACACCCCGGCCAGGCATTCCGGCGCCTCCTCGGCGACCACCCGGAACAGGCCGGCGGTGAAGTGGACGGAGGTGATCCGCTCGGCTTCGATCAGCCGCGCCAGATCGTCGACGCCGAGCCTGCCGCCGGGTGCGAGGACCACGCAGCCGCCCTGGGTGAGCGGGACCCACAGTTCGTAGTCGGAGATGTCGAACGCGTAGGGGGCGTGCATCAGCACCCGCTCGTGCCGGCCGCTGTGCCAGCCGGGGTCCTCGACGAGGGCGAGCAGCCCGGAGTGCGGGATCGCGACGCCCTTCGGCGTGCCCGTCGATCCCGAGGTGTACATCACGTAGGCCAGCTGCCCGGGGTCCGTGACGCCGGGCGGCGGGGCGGCCGCCGGACCGGCCGGCGGGTCCGACGGCGTGACGAGCAGGACCTGCCGGTCCCCGGCCACGTCGTGGACGTCGCCGGTGCCGTCGGCCAGCACCAGGCCGACGCCCGCGTCGTCCAGGATCCACCGGAGCCTCTCCGCCGGATAGGCCTCGTGCAGCGGGACGTGGACGCATCCCGCCTTGAGCACGCCGAGGACGGCGACGACGAGTTCCGGCGAGCGTTCCAGGAACACCCCGACCGGGGTCTCGGGCCCCGCCCCGGCGGCGGCGAGACGCTCCGCGACCGCGTCGGACCGCGCGTCGAGCTCCTGGTACGTCAGGGCGCGTGGCCCCGCCTTGACGGCGACGGCCCGCGGCCGGGACCGCACCTGGTCGCGGATGAGGTCCAGTACGGTGCGCCGCGGCGGAGCGGGGAAGGCGCCGCGGGCGGCCAGCCACTCGCGTTCGGAGTCCGACAGGACGTCGAGGGCGCCGATCCTGGCCTGCGGGTCGGCGGCGAACGCTTCCAGCACGGCCACGAGCCGGTCCGCGATCTCCGCGACGGTCCCGGTCTCGAACAGGTCGGCGGCGAACTCGACCGCTCCCCCGATGCCCAGCGGCCGGCCGTCCTCGCCGAACCGCTCGCGCAGGTTGAACGCGAGGTCGAACTTGGCGGACACCGTGGCGTCCGGCTCGACCGTGGCGTCCAGGCCGGGGAAGTCGAGCGTGGCCGCCGCGTTGTTCTGCAGGGCCAGGAAGACCTGGAAGAGCGGGTGGCGGGCCAGCGAGCGTACCGGGTTGAGCACCTCCACCAGCCGCTCGAACGGCACGTCCTGGTTCGCGTAGGCGGCCAGGTCCGTCTCCCGGACGCGGGCCAGCAGCTCGGCGACGGTCGGGTCGCCGGAGGTGTCCGTCCGCAGCACGAGGGTGTTGACGAAGAAGCCGATGAGGTCGTCCAGAGCGGCGTCGGTGCGCCCGGCGATCGGTGTGCCCAGCGGGATGTCGCAGCCGCCGCCCAGCCGGGTGATCAGGGAGGCGACGGCGGCCTGGAGGACCATGAACAGGCTGACCCCGTGTTCCCTGGCGAGGTGGAGCAGGCGCCCGTGCAGCTGAGCCGGGACCCGTACCTCGACCGTGCCGGCGGTGGAGCCCAGCACGGCCGGCCGGGTGCGGTCGGCCGGCAGGTCCAGGTCCAGCGGCACACCGGCCAGTGCCTGCTTCCAGAACCCGGTCTGCCGGGCTATGGGGCTGTCGGGGTCGTCCTCCGTCCCGAGCAGGTCCCGCTGCCACAGCGTGTAGTCGCTGTACTGCACGGGCAGCGGACGCCAGTCGGGCGCCCGTCCGTCGACGCGCGCCGCGTACGCCGTCGCGAGGTCACGTGACAGGGGGAGCATCGACCAGCCGTCGCCCGCGATGTGGTGCATGACCAGCAGCAGCAGGTGCTCGGCCGGGGCGACTTCGAAGACGTGGACCCGGATCGGCAGGTCGGCGGCCAGGTCGAAGCCGCGTCCGGCGATCTCGGCCGGAGCGGTGCGCGACGCCTCCTCGCCGAGGGGGAGGAACTCGACCAGCGGCCGGGCGTCCTCCGCTTCGACGATCCGCTGCGCCGGGATCCCGTCGGCCTCGACGAACAGAGTGCGCAGCGACTCGTGGCGCGACACGAGGTCGTGGACCGCAACGGTCAGCGCGTCACGGTCGAGGTCGCCGCGGACCCGGATCACCCGGGAGACGTTGTAGGCGGAGGAGCCGGGGTCCATCTTCTGCAGGAACCACATGCGCCGCTGTGCGTAGGACAGCGGTACGGCCGCGGGACGGTCCTGGGCGCGGCGCAGGGCCGTGCGTGCGCGGCCGGCGCCGGCCAGCCGCGCGGCCAGTCCCTCGGGCGTGGCCGTCTCGAAGACGGCACGGATCGGCAGCTCGGCGCCGAAGGCCACGCGGACCCGGCCGACCAGGCGGGTGGCCAGCAGGGAGTGCCCGCCGAGGCGGAAGAAGTCGTCGTCGGCGCCGACCCGTTCGAGGCCGAGCAGCTCCGCGAAGATCGCGCACAGGATCTCCTCCTGCGGCGTGCGGGGGTCGCGTCCGGTGCGCCCGCCGGCGAGGTCCGGTGCCGGCAGTGCCGCGCGGTCCAGCTTTCCGCTGAAGGTCAGCGGGATCGCGTCCAGGCTCACCACGGCCGTGGGGACCATGTATTCGGGCAGCACCTCGGCCGCCCCGCGCCGGATGCCGGCGAGGTCGGGTGCCGCGCCGGCCGCGGGCACGACGTACCCGACGATGCCGGGTCCGCCCGGCAGGTCGTCACGCAGCACCGCGACGGCGGCCAGCACCTCGGGCTGTTCGGCCAGGACCGCCTGGATCTCGCCGAGTTCGATCCGGAACCCGCGCAGCTTCACCTGGGCGTCGACGCGTCCGACGTACTGGAGCTGCCCGTCCGGCCGCCAGTACGCCACGTCTCCCGTCCGGTACATCCGCTCTCCGGGCGGGCCGAACGGGTTGGCGACGAAGCGTTCCGAGGTCAGCCCGGCGCGTCCCAGGTAGCCGCGGGCGAGGAGGGGGCCCGACACGTACATCTCGCCGGGGACGCCGACGGGTGCCGGGCGCAGCCATTCGTCGAGGACGTAGATGCCGGTGTTCCAGTACGGCCGGCCGATCGGGACGGGGCCGCCGGGGAGCTCGGTGCCCGCGGGGATCCGGTGTTCCGCACAGTTGACCGTGGCCTCGGTGGGACCGTAGGCGTTGATCAGCTCCACCTCGGGGTGGGCCGAGCGCCACGCGGTGACGGCCTCGCCGTACAGCGCCTCGCCGCCGAGCATGAGGGTGTCCGAGGGCGAGAAGCCTGCCGGGAGTTCGTCGAGGATCGGCAGATGGCTGGGGGTGGCCTTCAGGAAGCCCGGTGGGGAGGGGACCTCCTGGTCCCGTGTCCCGGCGAGGTCGAGCACCCCGACGCGGACGCTGCCGCCGCTCACCAGCGGCGGGTAGATCGATGTGACGGTGGCGTCGAAGGAGATCGACGCGTGCAGCAGGGTGCTGCCGGTCGCGCTGGGTCTGCCCGCGGCCGGGTAGGCCGCGCCGGCCCAGGAGGCGTAGGCGGCCAGCGCCGCGTGCGGGATGCCGACGCCCTTGGGGCGTCCGGTCGATCCCGAGGTGTAGATGACGTAGGCCAGCTGCTGCGGTCGCGGCGACGCGGGCGGTGGCGTCGGCTCGTCGGCGGCGAGCCGGCGGGCGGTCCCGGGGTCGTCGAGCAGCAGCACCGGCGGGCAGGACCGAGGCAGCCGGCCGGCGAGGGAGGCCACGGTGACCACGACGGCCGGGCGGGAGTCGTCGAGCAGGTAGGCGATGCGCTCGGTGGGGTAGTCGGCGTCGACCGGGACATAGGCCGCGCCGGACTTCAGGGCTGCCAGCGGTGCCGCGACCAGATCGGCCGTCCTGGGCAGCATCACCGCCACGAACCGCTCCGGTCCGGCACCCCGCTCCGCCAGGATCGCGGCGAGCCGGTCGGTCCGGGCGTCCAGTCGGGCGTATGTCAGCGTTTCGGGGCCGCAGACCACCGCCGCGGCGTCGGGGGTGGCCGCCGCCTGGGCGCGGAAGCGGTCGACGACGCCTTCGAAGGGGACGTCGCGCGGGGCGCCGTTCCACTGGCGCAGCACCAGGTCGCGTTCGGCGGCGTCGGTCAGCTCGGCCCTGGAGAGGGCCAGGTCCGGACGGAGCGCGAACGTGGTGAGCAGCCGGGTGAACCGGGTCGCGATCGCCTCGGCCGTGGCACGGTCGAACAGGTCCGACCGGAAGTCCAGACGGCAGCGCAGTCCGGCGGGCTCGCCCGCGTCGGTGAACCGCTCGTGGACGTGCACCGCCAGGTCGAAGCGTGCCACCGGGAGCTGCCGCTGCTCGGCCGTGACCGCCAGGCCCGGCAGCTCCGGCGTCACCGCCGTGTTGTTCTGCACGGCCAGCAGCACCTGGAACAGCGGGTGACGGGACGTCGAACGCCGCGGGTTGATCGCCTCCACCAGCCGCTCGAACGGCACGTCCTGGTGGCTCAGGGCACCCAGGGCGAACCGGCGGACCCGGCCGACGAGGTCGGCGAAGGCCGGGTCGCCGGAGGTGTCGGCGCGCACCACCAGGGTGTTCACGAAGAACCCGACCAGGTCTTCCAGCGCTTCCTCGGTGCGTCCGGCGACCGGGACGCCGATCGGGATGTCGTCTCCGGCGCCGAGCCGGGTCAGCAGAGCGCTGAGGCCCGCGTGGAGCACCATGAACATGCTGGCTCCGCGCTCGCGGGCCAGCGCGGCGAGACCGCGGTGGGTGTCCGCGTCGACGTCGAACGGCACGAAGCCGCCCTCGCGCGCCGACCGGGTACCGCGCGGACGGTCGAACGGCAGCGCCAGTTGGTCCGGCAGGCCGGCCAGCGCGGTCCGCCAGTGGGTGAGCTGCCGGGACAGGCGGCTCGACGGGACGTCCTCGTCGCTGAGGAGGTCCCGTTGCCAGAGCGCGTAGTCGGCGTACTGCACCGGCAGCGGCTCCCAGTCGGGCGCCGATCCGTTCCTGCGGGCGGTGTAGGCGGTGGCGACGTCGCGGGCCAGGGGGGCCATCGACCAGCCGTCGCCCGCGATGTGATGGACGACCAGCAGCAGCACGTGCTCGGTGGGGCCGAGTTCGAACAGGGTGGCCCGCAGGGGGATCTCCCGCGCGAGGTCGAACGGCTGCGCCGCGGCCTCGTCGAGGAGCCGTTCCAGTTCCCCGGCGCCGGCCGGCACGACCGGCAGCCCGACGTCCCGCGCCGGTTCCAGGATCACCTGCTCCGGCTCGCCGTCGTGGTCGTGGAAGACCGTGCGCAGCGCCTCGTGCCGCTCGACCAGGTCGGTCAGGGCCGCCCGCAGCGCGGCACGGTCCAGCTCACCGCTCAGCCGCACCTGGAGCGGGAGGTGGTAGGCGACGCCGCCCTCTCCCATCTGTTCCAGGAACCACAGCCGGCGCTGCGCGAACGAGAGCGGGATCATGCTGTGCTCCTAGGAGACTCGTCGGGCGCGGGGCACCAGGGCGGGGCGGGGCGGTTCGGCGGCGGCCGCCTCGAGCGCGGCGGCGACGTGCTCGTCAAACAGCCGTGCGACCGTCTGGGCGTCGAACAGCGCGCGCAGGTCGAGGTCGATGCCGAGCGCGGAACGCACGCGGCTGATCAGCTTGACCGCGGTCAGCGAGTTGGCGCCGAGGGCGAAGAAGTCGTCGTCGATGCCGACCTCCGGCAGGCCCAGCAGGTCGGCGGCGATGGCGCAGAAGGCCGCCTCGGCCTCGGTCCGCGGGCCGCGGCCGGCCGCCTCGGGGGCGGTACCGGGGTCCGGCAGGGCGCGGCGGTCGAGCTTGCCGTTGGGGTTGAGCGGCAGCCGGTCGAGGACGACGCCCGCCGAGGGGACCATGTAGGGCGGGAGCTCGGCGCCGAGGCGGGCCGCGAGTTCGGGCCACTGCGGGGCGGCCCCCTCGTCGGGGACCACGTAGGCGACCAGCTGCTTGACGTCGGCGGATTCGCCGCGGGCCAGGACGACCGCGTGGCGGACGCCGGGCAGCCGGCCGAGCACGGTCTGCACCTCGCCGGGCTCCACTCTCAGACCTCTGACCTTGACCTGGTCGTCGGCCCGCCCGAGGTGTTCCACCACACCGTCGCGGGTCCACCGGCCCAGGTCGCCGGTGCGGTACATCCTGGCGCCGGGGCCGCCGAAGGGGCTGGCGACGAAGCGGTCGGCGGTCAGGTCCGGGCGTCCCAGGTAGCCGCGGGCCAGACCGACGCCCTCGACATAGATCTCGCCGACCGCGCCGACCGGCACCGGCCGCAGCCGGTCGTCGAGAAGGTGGACCCTGGTGTTCGGCAGGGTCCTGCCGACCGGCGGCGCGCCCGTCTCCTCGCCGTCGGAGAACCACGCGGTCGCGTAGACGGTGACCTCGGTCGGGCCGTAGAGGTTCGCGATCCGGCAGCCCGGCACGGCCTGCCGGACCCGGGCTGCCAGGGACTCGGTCAGCGCCTCGCCCGTGAAGCCGATCGTTCTGGCGTCGAGGCCGACACCGGGCCCGCTCAGCAGGGTCGACATCACGGACGGCACCGAGCCGGCGTATCCGCCGGACAGCTCCCGCCCGCCGAGGGCCAGCGGTCCCGACAGCAGTTCGACGCAGCCGCCGGCCAGCAGCGGCGCGAAGATCTCCAGCGTCGACGGGTCGAAGCTGAGCGAGGTCGCCGCAAGCGTGTGTGCCAGGGTGTCGGCGCCGAGGGCCTCGACGGCCCAGCCGATGAAGTTCACCATGCTGCGCCGCGAGACGACGACGCCCTTGGGGCGTCCGGTGGAGCCCGAGGTGAAGATGGCGTAGGCCGGGTTGTCCGGACGCAGGGGCGTGGTCCGGTCGGCGTCGGTGAGGCGTCCGGCGGGACGGGCCGCGAGGTCCCGCGCCACCTCGGGATCGTCCAGGAGCAGCCGGGTGGTCTTCGGCGCCGCCCCCAGCACGGACTCGGTGTCCCGGGTGGCGATGGTCAGCACGGGGTCCGACAGTTCGAGCATGTACGCGATCCGCTCGGCCGGATAGGTCACGTCCAGCGGTACGTACGCCGCGCCGCTCTTGAGGACGGCGAGCAGGGTGACGAGCATGTCGGGGTTGCGCGGCAGGGCCAGGGCCACGAACCGCTCGGGGCCCGCCCCCGCCTCGACGAGCCTGCGGGCCAGCCGGTTCGCGCGGGCGTCGAGGTCGGCGTAGCTGACCGACTCGCCGTCGTGGAGCACCGCGACGGCCCGGGGAGCGCGGTCGGCCCGTGCCTCGACGAGTTCCGAGATGTCGGCGTCCGGGACCGCCCGCTCGGGTCCGTACCAGCCGCCGAGCAGGTTCGTACGCTCGTCCGGCAGCAGGAAGTCCAGTGCGCCGACCGGTGTGTCGGGGTCGGCCTTCGAGAGTTCCGTCAGCAGCACCGCCAGGCGGTCGCGGTGGGCTTCGAGCACCGGCGTGTCGTACAGCCGCGGGTTCGCGTCGAGGCACACGCGCAGCCCCGGGACGCTGGCACCGCTGTAGACCGCGAGGTTGAAGTCCTCGACGGGACCGTTCGACAGGATGTTGACGCTCGAGCGGGCCTGCCCGAACATCAGGTCGTCCTGGAAGCGCAGGACGTCGACCGAAGGCCCGTACAGCCGCTGTCCGCCGGTCAGCTTCAGGTCGCGCCGCAGGTCCTCGAAGCGGTAGCGCTGGTGGGCCAGCGCCTGTTTGATCTCGTCGGCGGTGCGTCGCAGGAAGGCACCCACGCCCAGGTCCGGGTCGATGTCCAGCCGCAGCGGCACCACGTTCGCCGCCATGCCGACCGTGCGCTTCTGGACGGCCCCGAAACGGGCGGCGACCGGCAGGCCGATGACGACCTCCCGGGTCCCGCGCATCCGGCCCAGGTACACCGCCATCGCCGCGCAGATCGCCACCGAGTGGGTGGTGCGCACGCCGCGCGTCAGCTTCTGCAGCCCGTCCAGGACCTCGGCACCGATCTCCGCGGTCACGCGCAGGAAGGTGTGCGCGGGCAACGCCGTGGTGTCCGCGAGTCCCTGCACCTCGCCGGCTCCGGCCATCCGCTCCGTCCAGAAGGCGCGGTCGGCCGCGAACCGGTCCGAGGCGCGGTATTCGGCGTCCGCGTCCAGCAGGCTCGCGGCCGGGCCGAGGGCGGTGTCCTGGACCGGCTCCCCGGCTTCCATGGCGTTGTAGATGTCCGCGACCCGGCCGGCGACCAGCGAGGAGGAGTAGCCGTCGCAGACGATGTGGTGGGCGCGGTTGAACCAGAACCAGCGGTCGTCCGCGGCGCGGAACAGGAGGCAGGAGTAGAGGGGGTCCTTCTCCAGGTCGACGGGCCGGGCCATCTCCTCCCGCATCACGGCCTCGGCCGCGGCCTGCGGATCGGTCTCGCCACTGACATCCACCAGAGGCATCGACCACTCGCGCTCCGCCGGGACCTGCATCGGGCCGTCCGCCGTCTCCACGAAGCCGACGTGGACGGCCTCGCTCTCCTCGACCGCCCGCGCCACGGCCGCCCGCAGCAGGTCCGGGTCGACCGGACCGGTGATGTCGAGGTACTGGCAGCCGGAGAAGATCGGGTTCGCCCGGTCCAGCCGCTGGGCGAACCACATGCCGGCCTGAGCCCCTGATACGGGAAGCGGAGTCGTCGTGCGGGTCATCTCATCTCACCTTCGGTGGACGCTGAGCGGATCAGGTACGACGGAAACGGCCGGTGATCAGGCGACGAGGGAGGCCAGGCGGTCGACGACCTCGGCGGGGCTGGGCATGGCCCGTATCTCTTCCCGGACCTCGTGGGCCGCGGTCCGGAAGGCCGGCTCGTCGAGCACCCGGGCCAGGTTCTCCCGCACCTCGGCCGCGCTGATCCGGTCCGGGGGCACCAGGGCCGCGACCCCACGGGCGGCCAGCACCCGGGCGTTGGCGGGCTGGTCGGCGGTCTGCGGCAGGACGACCTGCGGCACGCCGAGGGCGAGGCTCGTCATGGAGGTGCCGGCCCCGGCGTGGTGGACGACGGCCGAGCAGGTCGGCAGCAGCGCGCCGAGCGGCATCCAGCCGACGACGCGCACGGCCTCCGGCAGCTCGCCGATCCCCTCCAGGTCGCTCTCCCCCATCGCCACGACGACCTCGACGCCCAGACCGGCGAGTTCGACGAGGATCTCCCGGACCACCGCGACATAGAGCTGCTTGAGCTCCGAACCGGCCGGGAGGTTGCCGAGAACGCTGCCCATCGTGACGCAGACCCGCGGTCTGCCGGGGGCGGCCAGCACCCAGTCCGGGAGGACACGGCCCTCGTTGTAGGGCACGTAGCGCAGCGGCCACTCGGTACCGGTGTCCCGTCCGCCCAGGCCGGCGGGCCTGATGTCCAGCACGGCGGCCGGTTCCCTCCATGGCTCGCCGATGCCCAGGCGTTCACGGGTGGGCAGCAGGTACTCCGCGACGGCCCTCCGGTACGTCACCGCCTGCTCGTCGGGGCCGGCCCAGGCGAGCCGGACGCTCTGCTCGACGTACGGGATGCCCAGCCGGGTCGCGACCAGTTCGCCGGCTCCCTGTTCGAGGGTGGACACCACCAGGTCCGGCCGGAAGGCCTCGGCGGCCCGCAGCAGGCCGTCGGCCATCGCCTCGCCGAACATGCCCATGCCGCTGCGCCGGGGCCGCTGCCCGTCGGGGGCGGCCAGGACGGCCTGACTCGCCGCCAGGAAGTCGGCGTGCACGTCGGTGTCCGGGGCCGCGTCCACGGTCCAGAAACCGCCGGCGGCCACCGACCGTGACGTGCCGCCGGTGTTCATCACGAGGACCTCGTGTCCCGCGGCCCGCAGGGCCCAGGCCAGGGGCACGGTGGGCAGGAACAGCCCGGCTCCGGGCGCGGCCGTCGACAGGACGCGCATCAGCGGTCCGCCACGCGGCAGGCGACGGGGAGCTGGACCGGACCGATGAGGCCGACCGCGGGGTGCAGGACGGTGCCGTCGAGAACCCTGATGTCCCGGGTGCGGCCGAGGACGCCCTCGACCGCGATCCGGCTCTCCAGCCGGGCCAGCGGCGCGCCGAGGCAGAAGTGGATGCCCTTGCCGAACGCGCGGTGCGGATTGGGGTCGCGGTGGATGTCGAACCGCGCCCCGTCGGTGAAGACCCGCTCGTCACGGTTGGCGGAGGCCAGCCAGACGCAGACGTTCCCGCCGGCCGGGATCTTCGTACCGCCCAGCACGGTGTCCACGGTGGCCACCCGCTGGTCGCGGACCAGCGCCGGACGCCAGCGCAGCACCTCCTCGATGGCCGGCTGCAGCAGACCGGGGTCCGCGCGCACCTCCGCCATCGCCTCGGGGTGTTCCAGCAGGCACGTCACGGTGTTGCCGACCATCAGGGAGGTCGACATGTGACCCGCGATCAGGAACATGGCGATGACCCCGAAGATCTCGTCGTCGGCCAGTCGCCTGCCCTCGACCTCGACACGGGCCAGCGTCGAGGTCAGGTCGTCGCGGGGGGTGGTGCGCCGGTCGGCGATGTGTGCCATCAGGTAGTTGCTGGCCTCGGTGAGCAGCTCGCCGATCCTGCGCATCGCGGCCTCGTCGACCGTGCCCAGCTCACCGAACGGCCGTGAGCCGATCAGGCCGTCGGACCAGGTCCAGAACACCTTGTGGTCGGCCTCGGGGATGCCGAACAGCTCGGCGATCACCGCGGCGCTCAGCTGGCTGGCGAAGTCCTGGGCGAGGTCGAACCGGACCTCGTCACCGGGTCCGGCCTCGCCGAAGACCGTGTCCAGCAGGTTGTCGGAGAGTACGCGGATGCGTGGTTCGAGGCGGGTGATGACGCCCGGGGTGAAGGCCTTGTTGACCAGGCTCCGCATCTTCGTGTGCAACGGCGGGTCGACCCCGATGAAGTTGCCGCGGGCGGCCTGTGCCAGCCTCTTCTGGTCCTCCGGGATCAGCGCCGTCTTGTCGCTGCTGAAGGTCTCGTGGTCCGAGAGGACCGCCATCGCCTCGTCGTAGCGGAAAACCTCCCAGACGTTGGGCTGGCTGCTCGCTCCGGCCGCCTCGTGGGCACGGCGGTCCTCGAAGTAGGCGAACAACTCCTTGATCCGTGCGTCGGCGGGCAGCTTGGTCAGGGCTTCGAAGTCCATGGCGGGTTCCTCCACGGCGACGCGAGGACGCGTCCGGTCGATGAATGACGTTCAGGTGCGCGTGGCGGGACCGCTCTCCGCGGATCGGGCGACGACCGTGTCGCCGCGTACCAGGCCCGATCCGTCCGGGGCCCCGGCCGGATCGGCGCCCACGGCGTCGATCCGGTTGCCGGCGTCGACGAAGACGATGCGCGGCTGGAACGAGCGCGCCATCTCCTCGGCCACGGCCGAGTAGGAGATGACGATCACGAGGTCCCCGGGGGCCACGAGGCGGGCCGCCGCTCCGTTGACCCCGATCACGCCGCTGTCCCGTTCCCCGGTGATGACGTAGGTGGAGAACCGGTTGCCGTTGTCGATGTCGACGACGTCGACCTTCTCCCCGGGCAGCAGGTCCGCCGCCTCCATCAGCGCGGCGTCGATGGTGATCGAGCCGACGTAGTGCAGGTCGGACTGAGTGACCGTGGCTCGGTGGATCTTGGACTTCAGCATGTCCCTGAAGGTGACTGGCGTCGCAGCCATCAGGACGGCCTCCCCCGTGAGTTGGTCTCGATCGCCTGGGCACGCTACGGGCGGTGGATCAATGCAGGCAGCACCGATCGGGTACACCGATCGGGCACCCCGGCCGGCGCAGTGCCCGGCCGTCCCCGCTTGGGATAGTCGAGTGATCGTTCTGGCGTAGAGACGGAGAGCAATGAGCACTCACGTGACCGCGGGCGAGGACCTGGATCTCGCGTATGTCGAGTTGTACGTGGACGACCTGGAAGCCGAGCGCGACGCCTTCGTGGAGCTGTACGACTTCGAGGTCGTCGGCACGGCCGGCTCGGCCGCGCAGGGCTTTCGGAGCGTGGCACTGACGCAGGGCGGCTCCACGCTCGTGCTCACCCAGGGCCTGGCCGACGAGCACCCCGCCTCCTTGTACGTCCTCTCCCACGGTGACGGCGTGGCCGACATCGCGATGCGCACCGCCGACGTACCCGGCGTCTTCGCGGCCGCGGTGGCGGCGGGCGCGACGCCGGTGGCGGAGCCGCGCGCCGGCGCGGACGGCCTGTTCACCGCGACGATCCGGATGCTCGGCGATGTCACCCACACCCTGGTGCAGACGTCCCCCACCGGGCAGGGCGGTCCGCCGCCGGGGTTCACCCCCGCGCCGGCGCCCGCGGCACAGACACGGACGAGGACGCCTCGGCGCCCCGGGGACGCTCTGCACCTCGACGTGGTGGACCACTTCGCGGTCTGCGTGCCGGCCGGGACCCTCGACCGGACGATCTCCCTGTACGAGTCCGCCCTCGGCTTCCGGCAGACCTTCGAGGAGCGGATCACCGTCGGCGCCCAGGCGATGGAGTCCAAGGTGGTGCAGAGCGTCTCGGGCACCGTGACCTTCACGATCATCGAGCCGGACCCGGAGCTCGAGGCCGGGCAGATCGACGAGTTCCTGAAGAACCACGGCGGCGCGGGCATCCAGCACGTGGCCTTCGCCACCGACGACATAGCCCGGACCGTCGCTTCGATGCAGCGCCGCGGCGTTGAGTTCCTCTCGACCCCGGGCGCGTACTACGACCTGCTGCCGGACCGGATCCTGCCCGGGACCCACGGCGTCGATGAGCTGCGGGAGCTGAACATCCTGGTCGACGAGGACCAGGGCGGGGAACTGTTCCAGATCTTCACCCGCTCGAGCCATCCCCGCCGCACCCTGTTCTACGAGGTGATCGAGCGGGCCGGCGCCCGGCTCTTCGGTTCCAACAACATCAAGGCCCTGTACGAGGCGGTCGAACTCGGGCGCTCGGGGAACTAGCGCCGATGGCACCGACAACGGACGCGGGCAGCGTCGCGGATCTCGAACCCGCGGCCCGGGAACGGCTGGCCGGGGACATCTGGGACTTCATCGCCGGCGGCAGCGGCGACGAGACCACCCTGGCCGCGAACCGCGCCGCGCTGGACCGCATCACACTCGTCCCGCACGTGCTGCGCGACCTGTCGGAGCGTCATACGCAGTGCGAGCTCTTCGGGTTCCGCGCGTCGGTGCCGGTCGCCGTCGCACCCATCGCCTACCACCGGCTCGTCCACCCGGACGGTGAGATGGCCACCGCCCGTGCCGCCAGGCGCGCCGGTGTCCCCCTGACCGTGTCCACCATGAGCAGCACGTCGCTGGAGCAGGTCACCGAGGCCGGGGGGACGGTCTGGTTCCAGCTCTACCCGCTGCGGGACCGGCAGCGGACCCGCGCGCTCGTCCGCCGGGCGGAGGACGCCGGCTGCGCGGCGCTGATGGTCACGGTCGACGTGCCGTGGATGGCGCGGCGGCCCCGGGACATCCGCAACAGCTTCAGCCTCCCGCCCCATGTCAGGGCCCCGCTGCTGGGGGACGAGGACGGGGCGCCGGACGCCCGCAGCAGGGTTCCGCACGCCTCGGCGGTGGCCGAGCACACCCGGGCCGCCTTCGCCCCGTTCACCTGGGCCGACCTGGCCGAGCTGCGCCGTGCGACGTCGCTTCCGTTGATCGTGAAGGGTGTTCTCGCGCCCGACGACGCCGTACGGGCCGTCGAGGCCGGCGCGGACGGCGTCGTCGTCTCCAACCACGGTGGCCGCCAGCTCGACGGCGCGATCCCCACCGCCGACGCGCTGGGCGCGGTGTGCGAGGCCGTCGGCGGGCGCGGGACGGTCCTGTTCGACAGCGGAGTGCGTTCCGGGACCGACGTCCTGCGGGCCCTGGCCTGCGGCGCCGACGCCGTACTGGTCGGCCGCCCGGTGCTGTGGGGCCTGGCCGTCGAGGGCGAGGCCGGCGTGCACCGCGTACTGACGTTGCTGCGGCGGGAGTTCACCGACGCCCTGGGCCTCGCGGGATGTCCCGACCCGGCCGCGGCCCGGGAACTGGCGATATGGAGGCGACCGGCGTGATGGCGACAGCCGCCGTGGCGGATCTGCACGCGTCCTTGGCCGACCCGGCCCTGGACTCGATGAACTTCCTGAACGAGATCGCGAACGACTACCCCGACGCCGTCTCGTTCGCCCCGGGACGGCCCTACGAGGGGTTCTTCGACACCGCGCTCATCCACGACTACCTGCACCGTTTCGAGCAGCACCTGCTCGTGGAGCGGGGGTTCACCCCCGAGCAGGTGTGCCGGGTCCTGTTCCAGTACGGGCGCACCAAGGGTGTCATCGACGACCTGGTCACCAGGCATCTGGAGATCGACGAGGGGATCCACGCCGAGCCGGAGTCCGTCGTCGTCACCGTGGGGTGCCAGGAGGCGATGTTCCTCGTCCTTCGGGCGCTGCGGGCCGACGACCGGGACGTCCTGCTCACGGTGACCCCGGCCTACGTGGGCATCGTCGGCGCCGCGCGACTGGCCGACATGCCGGTGGTCGGCGTGGACGGCGGGCCGGCCGGGATCGACCTGCCCGCGCTGGCCGGGACGGTACGGCGGCTGAGGGCCGAGGGCCTCCGTCCGCGCGCCTGCTACGTCGTGGCCGACCACTCCAACCCCTCCGGTGTCAGCCTCTCCCCCGCCGACCGCCGGGCGCTGCTCGACCTGGCCGCCGCCGAGGACTTCCTGATCCTGGAGGACAATCCGTACGGGCTCTTCTCGGCCGACGACGAGCGGCCGCCTACGCTCAAGGCGATCGACTCGGGGCGGCGCGTCGTCTACCTCGGTTCCTTCGCCAAGACCGGCATGCCCGGGGCCCGCGTGGGCTACGTGGTCGCCGATCAGCCGGTGGCCGGTGGCGGCCTGCTCGCCGACCAGCTCGCCAAGATCAAGAGCATGCTGACCGTCAACACCTCTCCGATCGCCCAGGCGGTGATCGCGGGCAAGCTCCTGGCCCACGGCTGCAGTCTGGTGAAGGCCAACCAGCCCGAGATCGCCGTCTACCGGCGCAACCTGACGCGTCTTCTGGAAGGCCTGGCCCGCCGCTTCCCGGCCGACGGCCCCTCGGGCATCGGCTGGAACCGCCCGCGCGGCGGTTTCTTCCTCGTGCTGTCGGTGCCGTTCGAGGCGGACGACTCCCTGCTGGAGCGGTCCGCCCGCGAGTTCGGCGTCCTGTGGACGCCCATGCGGCACTTCACCACGGGTGCGGCCGCCCGGTGCGCGATCCGCCTGTCCTTCAGCGTCCTCACCCCCGAACAGATCGACGAGGGACTGGACCGCTTCGCTGCCCTGGCGGCCTCGATCGCCCGAAGAGGTGACGTGCGACCTCGCGACACGGACACTCCCCTTCGGTGAGCCGGACAATGGCTCGACACGCGACGCGTGTCGCAGGCGAAGAGGGAGGAATCGAGCAGGTGCTGACTTTGAGGGCAGTGAGCAAACGCTACCGGCGCGGCCGCCCGGTGCTCGTCGACGTCGACTTCCGGACGTCGCCGGGTGCCGTCCAGGCCGTCACCGGGGGCAACGGCTCGGGCAAGTCGACGCTGCTGCGGATCCTGGCCGGCGTCTCACGGCCGACCTCCGGCACCCGCTCCGGTGATCCGGGGGTCATCGGCTACGTACCGGACCGCTTTCCGGCGGGCACCCGGCTGTCGGCCCGTTCCTACCTCGCGCACATGGGACGCATCAAGGGGCTGCCGAGCAGGCGTTCCGTGTCCCGGGGCACCGAACTTCTCTCCCGCCTGGATCTGGTGGGCGGATTCGAGACGCCGATCCGTGACCTGTCCAAGGGCAACGCGCAGAAGGTCGCCGTGGCGCAGGCCCTGCTGGTGCCACCGCGGCTGCTGATCCTCGACGAGCCGTGGTCGGGCCTGGACGCCTCGGCGCACGGGGTGCTGGCGTCGGTCATCACGGAGGTCGCCTCCGGCGGCGGGACCGTGGTCTTCACCGACCACCGGGAGGCCGTGACCCGGTCCGTGGCGACCGAGGTCTACCGCATCGAGGCGGGACGGCTCGGCGAGGCGTCGGCCGTGACGCCGGGCACGGCGGATCCTCGGACCCCGATGTCGGAGGTCGTGCTGCGCGCGCCGGGCTCCTCCCCCGCCGCCGCGCTCGTCGACGCCCTGACGGGGGTGGAGGGCGTGCGGTCGGTGACCCCCGAAGGGGAGCGCGGTGTCCGGGTCCGGGTGCTGCGCGGCCACTGCGACACGCTGCTGCTTACGGCGCTCCACGCCGGCTGGTCCGTCGACGCGCTCCGGCACGACGCCGTCGTCCCCGCCCCGGCGGACGGGTGGGTGACCCGATGACCGCCCTGTACCGCTACAACATGGCCACCGTGCTGCACTCCCAGCGTTATGTGCCGCCCATGGTGTTCTTCCTCGGCCTGCTCGCCATTCTCACCAGCAGCGGCAGCGGCCCGCTGCTGGGGGCGTACCAGGCCGCCGCCGGGTCCGTGCTGGCCTGCGCGACCTGGATCGCCGCCGCGGTGGTCAACGTGGAGGAGCCCGTCGGACGGGCCATGGTCGTGGTGAACGCGCGCCGTTCGCGCGACGTGCTCGTCGCCGCCGTCGCCACCTCGGCCACGTTCTGCGTCGGCATGATTCTGATCGGCCTGGTCTATCCGGTCGTCTCCGGCTCGCACACCGTCACCTGGCAGGCGGTGGCGCTCGGCGCCGCCGCACAGCTGATCTGCGCCTGCGTCGGTATCGGGCTGGGGCTGCTGTGCTCACGGCTGGTGATCGGCCGGCCGGGCTTCTCGGTGGCGGCCGGGCTCGCGCTGGTGCTCGCGGTGATCCTCGCCAAGCCGGTACCGCCGGTCTATCCGATGCTGCACTCCATGGCCGGCGACCGCAGGCCGGCCGACCTGGTGCTGCCGTTCGCCGGCTACGGCGTGGCCGGCCTTGCCGTACTGGCCGCGGCCACGGCAGTGACGCAGTACATCGCCACCCGAGGGGACTGAGGGGAAACATGAGGGCGTATCGCCTGGTGTGTTGCGCGTGCGGCACCGAGTACGACGACGACGGGCTGAGGCTCGCGTGCGATACGCCCCATGAGCCCTCGCTGCTGCGCACCGTGTACCAGGCGTCGGGTCTGCACGCGAAGGATCCGGCTCCGGCCGGCAGCGTCTTCCGCTTCGCCTGGCTGCCGGTGGTCCGCGCGATACCCGGCTCGCCGGGGCCGGTCGCCTGCCGGGCCGAGGAACTCGGCCGTGCCCTCGGGCTGTCGGACCTGTGGATCTCCTTCAGCGGCCACTGGCCCGAGCGCGGCGCGCTGCTGCCGACCGGCACGTTCAAGGACCTGGAGGCCGGCGTGGTCCTGGGCCGCCTCCCGGACGATCCGCCGGTGCTGGTGCTCGCCTCCGCGGGCAACACCGCCGCCGCCTTCGCCGCCGCGTGTGTCCGGGAGGGGGCGAGGTGCCTGATCGTCGTTCCCTCGTACGCCGTGGGGGCGGTGTCCGCCGCGGCCGGACGGGCCGACGGCGTGGGGCTGGTCGTGGTCGAGGGCGGGACGTACGACGACGCGATCGCCCTGGCCGAGGCGGTGGGTGCCCTGGACGGTTTCCGGCCGGAGGGCGGGATACGCAACGTCGGGCGGCGTGACGGCCTGGCGACCTGCCTGTTGTCGGTCTTCGAGGCGTCGGGACGGCTGCCCCGCCACTACGTCCAGGCGGTGGGCAGCGGCGCGGGAGCGGTGGCCGCGCACGAGGCGGCCGGACGCCTGCGGGAGCACGGCTGCCCCGACCCGCTGCCCCGGCTCCTCCTGTGCCAGAACGCCCCTTACGCACCACTGCACGACGCCTGGCACGGCCGGCGGACCCCGGCGCCCGCCGGCCCCGTCGTCGCCCCGGAGCTGACGAACGGCCGGCCTCCTTTCGCCGTGCGCGGCGGTGTACGGGAGGCGCTGGTCGAGAGCGGCGGAACGGTGGTCGTCGCGGGGGGCGACGAGGCCCGGCACGCCATGGCCCTGTTCGAACGGGCCGAGGGCGTCGACATCGAGCCCGCGGCCGGGGTGGCGCTGGCGGGTCTGGCCAAGGCCGTCCGCGCCGGGCGCATCGGCACGGACGACATGGTGCTGCTCAACATCACCGGTGGCGGCCGGCGCCGCCTGTGCGCCGGGTCCGGGACCGTGCCGGTGCGGCCGGACCTCTCGGTCGACGTCGTCGAGACCCGCGACCCCGCCCTGCTCGAGATCGCCGCGAAGAGCGTCGCCGACGCGTTCCTGGCGTGACGCGACCCTCTGGAGGAACTGTGAAGATCGCTGTCGCCGGAGCCGCCGGCGCGCTCGGTTCAGCCGTCGTCGGGGACCTGAGGACGGCCGGTCACGACGTGTCCCGGCTGGTACGGGGCCAGGCCGACGCCGCGGACGAGATGGGCTGGGACCCTTCCTACGGCCGCATCGCCCCCGGGACCCTCGACGGCTTCGACGCGGTCGTGAATCTCTACAGCACCGGGCTGGCCGGCAAGCGCTGGAACGCGGCGCGGAAGCGGAAGATCCACGACAGTCGTGTGGTGGCCGCTCGCACCCTGGCCTCGGCCGTCGCCGAATCGGGTGTGCCGGTGTTCCTGAGCGGATCGGAGACCGCCTACTACGGGGACACCGGAACCGTCGACGTCGACGAGAGCGCCGGGAGCGGAACCGGTTTCCACGCGGAGCTGTGCCGCGACTGGGAGGCCGCCGCGAGAGAGGCCGAGGGCTCCGGCACCCGCGTCGTGCTGCTGCGTCTGGGGACGGTGCTCGCGGCGGACAGCGGCATCATCAAGGTCATGACACCGGCGTTCCGGGCGTTCCTGGGCTTCCGCTTCGGGCGGGGCGACCACTGCCTGTCGTGGGTGGCCGAGGACGACGCGGTCGCCGCGGTGCGGTTCGTCCTGGAGAACGAGTCGGTCGCCGGGCCGGTCAACGTCACGGCGCCCGGGGCCGCCGTTCAGCGCGAGTTCGCCGCCGCGCTGGGCCGGGCCCTCCGCCGCCCGGTGCCCTGGAGCCTGCCGCGCCCGGTGCTGAGGGCCGCGCTCGGCGAGTACGCGGACGGCTTCTTCACCGGCCGGCGCGCGGTTCCGTCGGTCCTCACCGCCGCGGGGTTCGGCTTCCGCCACCCGGACCTCGACGGCGCGATCGCGGCGCTGTTCAGGGCAGGGACCTGACGGTCCGGCGCAGCAGGGCCAGGGTGCCGCTGCCGGCTGCCAGCCCGGACACCGCGAGCGTGAGCGCGAGCCCGTCCCTGGTACCGAGCGCGGCCGACAGGCCCTGGGCGGCCAGACCGCCGAGCAGCGCGCCGAACGGGATGGCCGAGAAGTTGAGCGTTCCCGCTGTCGCGCTCACCCGTCCGAGCAGCCCCGCCGGGACCGCCTCCTGACGGAGGGTCACGACGGTCGAGTTCCACAGCGGGAGCGAGAACGACGACACGACCCGCAGCACGAGCAGTGTCGGCAGCGGGGGCAGCACCAGTGCCAGCGGGGCGAACACCCAGACCGCGGCAGCCGCGTTGGCCCCCAGCAGTGCCCGCCCGGTTCCGGCCCGCCGCCGCATCGGCACCGTCAGCCACGCCCCGAGCACCGCCGCCACGGTGCCGGACGCGAACAGGATCCCGGCGACGCCCGCGGACAGTCCCAGGGCCCGGTAGGCGAAGAGCAGCAGGACGGTGTTGACGGCCGTGTTGCCGAAGTTCCGCGCCGCCGACGCCAGGGTCGTGCGGCGGAGCACCTCGTGGTGCCACAGCACCCGCACGCCCTCTCGCAGGTCCTGCCAGAGCGAGTTCCGGCTCTTGGCGTCCGGCGGCGGCTCCGGTGTCCTGATCACGAGGATCCCGGCCACCGAGAAGCAGAAGGACAGCGCGTTCACGGCCAGCGCGGTCGGGCCGCCCCACCACTGCACCAGCCAGCCTCCGAGGGCGGGCCCGAGTACCAGGGCCAGGGTGTTGGAGATCTCCATGCGCGCGTTGGCGGTGCCGAGGAAGTCCGGTCCCACGAGCGTCGGCAGGTGCGACTGGCTCGCCACGTTGAAGAAGACGGCACAGACCCCGGCGACCACGGCGACCGCGTAGAGCATGCCCAGGTGGCTGTCCCCGCTGAGGGTGAGCAGGGGCACGGCACCGAACGCGAGCCCGCGCACCACGTCGGAGGCGACCATCACGGGCCGCCTGCGCCTGCGGTCCATGAGCACCCCGACGAACAGCCCGAGCAGGCTGTAGGCGCCGGTGTTGAGCATGTTGAGGACACCGACCTCGAGCGACGAGGCGCCGAACGCGGTGATCGCGATGGTGGGCAGAACGAAGGCGGCGACCTGGTCGCCGACGACGCTCACGCTCTGGCCGGCCCAGTACCACCGGAAGTCCCGCCGCCCCGTTCGCTGCCCCTCGGCGTCCCCGACGCCCTCGGCGGTCAGGTCCGTCCGTCCCGGCATCGCAGTCCCCGCTCAGTCCATGACCCGGCTCGCGCCGAGGAAGTTCTGCTGAAGCGCGTACGACACGGCCTCGGTCCGGTTCGAGCAGTTCAGCTTCGCGAGGATGTTGCTGATGTGGCGCTTCACCCCGTGTTCGGAGATGCCGATCCGCGGTGCTATCTGCTTGTTGCTCAGCCCCTGCGACAGCAGCCCCAGGACGTCGATCTCCCGCTGGGTCAGCGGGTTGCGGTGCCACAGGGAGGACAGGCGCCCCTCGGCGGAGCGGTGCGCGCGCCGGGCGAGACGTCTGGACGCGGGGGCCGCTGTCCCCGCGGGTGGAGGAGTCGCTGCCCCCGCGGGCGGAGCAGTCGCTGCCCCCGCGGACGGAGGAGTCGCTGCCTCGGCCCTCCGGTGGAGGCGCAGGACGCTGCCGAGCCGTTCGGACGTCAGCCCCTGCAGCGGCACGATGCCCTCGGGAAAACGCTGGACGAGCCGGGCCAGCCGCGGATCGAGGGTGTCGCGCAGCAGGAGGAGCACCGTGCTCCCCGCGCCGGCCGCCCACGCCTGGATCCGCTCCAGGTCGTCCTCCGGCAGGTCGCTGGAGACCAGCACGATGTCGGCATGGCCGGCCGCCAGGGTGTCACAGGGGTCGCCCGCCTGCGTCACGGTGATGACCTGCGAGACGGACTCCATCGCCCAGAGCATCGCCAGCAGTCCGAAACGGACCACCTCGTTCGGCTCGACCACCGCTATCGCACGGGGCGCCGGCCTGTCGTGGCCCGGCCCCGCCTCGCCCCTGTCGGATAAGCAGCCGGTCGCGGCGTACCCGTTCCCGCCGGCTTCACCTACAACGTGTACACCGTTCATTGGCCCCCGCCTACTGTCGTTCTACGACAGCAGCATCCCCGAAATACGTAAGAAACTTCGTATGAATAGAACAAGCGCGCTTTATTTTTTACCTTCCCGGGCGCTCGACGTCGACCCCCACCCGGTCCCGGGCAACACTCAGGGCCGGTTTCACCCATCCGCGAAACCGGCCCTGAACTGCGTCTTCATAAGTCGTGAAGCTTCCCCTCACGACTGGACACCCGGAGACTGGGACATGAGGCTCCAGAGGAAGTGGTGCCAGGTGGGCAGTCAGTACCCGAAACGGTATTCGGAGGAGTCCTAGCGGGACGCGATCGTCGCGGCCCGCCGGCCTCGGTCAAGGACGCCGGTCCCCAAGTGGTCCCCAGGAACGGTCAAGGGCCGGTTTCGGATCTCTCCGAAACCGGCCCTGACCTACGACTTCCTCAGTCGGGACGACAGGATTTGAACCTGCGACCCCTTGACCCCCAGTCAAGTGCGCTACCAAGCTGCGCCACGTCCCGATGCGTTTCGCGCGGTGAACCGCGTGATCACGCAGGTCAACAGTACCTCATCGGGACGCTGGGGTGGTCAGCCCCGTACGCCGGAGCCCTCGGCATCGCGGGGTCGGTGGTGGGGGTGCCGTCCTCGGTGGCGGTGGCCATGTCGAGCAGCGGCGGCGCACGGCCGGGGGGCCGCGGGCGAGGCCGTGGGACTCGACGCCGCGTGTCTGCCCGGCCTTCCCCTTGCCCTTCGGCATCATCTGCCGCCTGGCGTGCGAACAGTTCCACAGAGTGCGGGCCACGTGCGCCCGGTCGTCGATCACGAAGCGGTTCGACGGCGAGGGCGATCACGTACACCTGCTCGCGCACCACCCGCCGAAGGCCCAGTTCCCCAAGCCGGTCGACTCCCTCAAGGGCGTCTTCGCGCGCCTGTTGCGCAAGGGGTACGACGCGCACGTGCGCCGGCGTCTGCGGGAGCGGACGCTTCCGGTCCGGCTCCCACTTCGCCGGAGGCCGCGGCGGGGCGCCCCCGGGCCGAGCCGAACACCGCGGACCCGTACTCATGCGCGGGCCGGATCGGACGAGGACCGAGCGGCCCCGAAACAGCCGCGCGCGGTTCCCCGGGGATGCGGGGAACCGCGCGACGGGGAGCCGGGATCAGCCGGTGGCGACCATCTGCCGCGGCTCGCCGTCCCGCCGCTCCGACCGCGCGGTCCGCAGCGCCGCGATCCCGATGAAGGCCATCGACGCCGTGCCGGCCATGGCGAAGGCCGTGAAGCCCCAGTCGCCCTTGTCCGCGGCGAGCAACTGACCGCCCAGCCACGGTCCGAAGACCGCGCCGAAGCGGCCCATGCCGGAGGTCCAGCCGACCGCCGTGGCGCGGTTGGCGGGGGCGGAGCCGATGGACACGGTCGCGTAGATCATCGTCTGGGCGCTGTTGAGGAACACGCCGGTGAGGAAGACGACCGCGAAGGTCAGCGTCAGCGGCATGTGGACGCTGAGCAGGAAGACGCCGCCGGCGGTCAGCGCGAACCAGATCGCCGAGATGCGCGGGGCGCCGAAGCGGTCGGAGGCCCGGCCGGCGACCAGCATGCCCACGATGCCGCCGAGGTTGAACAGCACGACGAAGGTGAGCGCGGAGCCGAGTTCGTAGCCCTCGCCGCGCATCAGGGTGGGCAGCCAGGTGGCGACGCCGTACACGAGGAGCAGGCCGCCGAAGGAGGCCAGCCAGTACAGCAGGGTCTGGACCCACTCGCCGCCGCGGAACAGGTTGAGCAGGTTGGCCCAGGGGGCGCCGGCGGCGGTCCGGTCCTTGGCGGCGGGCAGTTCGACGTCGTAGCGGCCGGCCAGCGCGCGGGCCTCCTCCGCGCGGCCGCGGGCGACCAGGAAGCTCAGCGACTCGGGCAGGAACCGGGCGAGCACGGGAACGAAGAGCAGCGGGACCACGCAGACCCAGAAGGCGGCGCGCCAGCCGAGCGGCTCGACGATCCACAGGGCCACGTAGGCGGAGAGGATGCCGCCGGCGTGGTGGGCGGTCATCAGCAGGCCGATGGTGAGGGCGGCGCGGCCGCGCGGGGCGTAGTCGGAGACCATGCTGATCGCGGTCGGCAGCAGGCCGCCGAGGCCGATGCCCGCCAGGGTCCGGCCGAGGCCGAAGACGGCGACGCCGTTCGCGACCGCGCAGAGGCCGGAGGCCAGCGAGAAGAGCGTGACGCAGGAGACCATCAGCTTCTTGCGGCCGACGCGGTCGGCGACCGTCCCCGCGGCCAGCGCGCCGACGAGCATGCCGAAGGTGGCGTAGCTGCCGAGGTCACCGGCCTGGGCCGAGGTGATGCCGAGGGCCTTCTCCTCGAGCATGTGGGGCAGCACCGAGCCGTAGATGAACATGTCCAGGCCGTCGAAGAGGACGGCGAGCCAGCACAGGCCGACGACCAGCAGGGCCAGTCCGCTGCCGCGGGCGGACAGCGCGGAGGAGGAGGACATCGTTGTTTTCCTCTCGTCCAGGAGGAGTTTCCCTGGAGGGGACGTGTGATGGGGCGACGCTAAGGACCCCGCTCACCTAGTGTCAACACTTTTGTTGACAATCTCAGCGACAATTTGGGGGGTGGGTCGCGCGCACATGTGTGCGCGACCCACCCCCGGTGTGCGGTCCTCGTCAGGCGGTCGGCGGTGTCCCGTGGGTGTGGAACGACGCGATGGTCTTCAGGCCCCAGGCCTGCCCCTTGGCCCGCTCCGCCTCGGTCCAGGTGACCAGCGGCCAGTCGGGCGCCAGCACCAGGCGGGTGAGCGGGTTGCACAGCTCGACGCGGTTGCCGCCCGGCTCGTAGACGTAGAGGAAGAACGTCTGCTGGATGGCGTGCTTGTGCGGGCCGGTCTCGATGAACACGCCGGTGTCGACGGCGAGGTCGGCGGCGCGCAGGATGTCCTCACGGGTGTCGGCCGCGAAGGCGATGTGGTGCAGCCGCCCGGAGGAGCCGGTCCAGTCCTCGGTGTAGACGACGTCGTACGACTTGTCGGTGAAGGTCAGCCAACGGGCGGCGACCTTCCCGGAGTCCAGCCGGATCTGCTCGGTGGGGCGGGCGCCGAGGAGCTGTTCCTGCCACTCGGCGTTGGCGAGGACGTCGGCGGCGAGGAAGTTGATGTGGTCCAGGCGGCGGACGCCCACGCCCCGGTTGGGTTTGGCCTGCGGCTGGTTCTTCAGCGCCGGCTTCAGCTCCTCGGGTGCCCGGTAGTGCTCGCTCTCCCAGTACAGGGCGTGTTCGTGGCCGTCCGGGTCGGCGGTGAGGTAGAGCCTGCCGATGCCGGGCTCGTCCTCGACCCACTTCCCGGACCGTCCCGCCGCTTCCAGGGCCGCCACCCGGCGCTGGAGGGCCTCCTCGCCGGAGGTGCGCAGTGCGAGCCGGCCGAGGCCGGGCCGTTCGCGGGCGGTGAGGACCAGGCTGTGGTGTTCGTAGTCGTCGTAGGTGCGCAGGTAGACGGTGTCGCCGTCCTGGCCGTTGACGGTCAGGCCGAGGTAGTCGGTGAAGAAGGCGACGCTGGCGTCCAGGTCGGGCGTGAAGAGCTGGGCGTGGCCGACATGGGCGATGTCACCGAGCGGCGGAGTCATGGGTGCCTCCAGGGCGTTGTGCGGGGATCGGTGCCGTCTCGGCGGACCGGGGGAAGACGGTGCCGTCGAAGATCTTGCGCGCGGTGCGTACGACGGCGGTGCGGCGGACCACGGTGGAGCCGGGGTCGACGTGGACGTCGACCTCCAGGAAGCCGGTGGGGTGTTCGACGCGCACCCGGTCGCCGGGGGCGGGGAGTTGCGCGATTCCCTCCCCCACCCCGCCCGGGACGCGCAGTCCGGCCGCCACGCTCGCGGCGCCCAGGACGCCGATGGAGGTGTGGCAGCGCACCGGGACGAAGGTGCGGGTGGTGACCGCGCCGCCGTGCCGGGGCGGGGCGAGCAGGGTCGGCTTGGGCACGGTGGCGCCCTCGACGTCCCCGAGGCCCATCAGGTGCCCGGCCGCCAGCCGGATCTCCTCGAGGCGCCCGGCGAGACGCACGTCCTCTTCCAGTTCCCCGGGCGTCTCGTACCCGGTGATCTTCAGCGCGGCCGCCGGGATCAGCACCACCGGCATGCCGTTGTCGACGCAGGTCACCTCGGTGCCGGCGATCGTGTCGCGGACGTTGCCGGTGGGCAGCAGCGGGCCCTCGCCCTGCGGGAACTCGATGACGACCGGGGCCGCGGTGCCCGGCACGCCGGATATCCCGGCGGTGCCGGTGGGGTCGACGCGTCCGCCCGGGGTCGGGAAGGTCGCGACGGCGCGTTCGCCGGTGTTGAGCATGCGGATGCGCACCGACGTCTCGTCGTCCCCGGCGGCCACCAGCCCGCGCTCGACGGCGAACGGGCCCACCCCGGCGAGGATGTTGCCGCAGTTCTGCCGGTCGGTGACCTCAGGGGTGTCCACGGCGACCTGGAGGAACAGGTAGTCGACGTCCGCGTCCGGGTCGGCCGAGCCGGAGACCACGGCGACCTTGCTGGTCAGCGGGTGGGCGCCGCCCAGGCCGTCGATCTGGCGCGGGTCGGGGCTGCCCATGATCCGCAGCAGCAGGTCGTCGCGGGCGCCGGGGTCGGCGGGCAGGTCTTCGGCCAGGAAGTAACCGCCCTTGGAGGTGCCGCCGCGCATCAGCGTGCAGCGCACCCCGTCGGAACCGGTCACGACCGATCCCCGGCCGCGTACTCGTCGTACGACTGGTAGACCACGCCCAGTCGCCTCAGCTTCTCGCGCAACCCGTAGCGGTCCAGGCCGAGCTGGCCCTCGACGAAGGCGGCGCGGGAGGCGGCCTCCTTGTTCTCCCGCGCCTCGGACGCCTCGGCCGTCCGCCGGGCCTTCTCGCGGGGGACGACCACCACGCCGTCGTCGTCGGCGACGATCACGTCACCGGGACGGATCACCTGCCCGTCGACGGCGACCGGTACGTTCACCGAGCCGCCGGTGGCCTTCACCGTGCCCTGTGCGGAGACCGCCCGGGACCAGGCGGCGAAGCCCATCTCGCGCAGTTCCTGCGTGTCGCGGATGCCCGCGTCGATGACCAGGCCGCGCACACCGCGCCGTCGCAGCGCGGTGGCGAACAGCTCGCCGAACATGCCGTCGGTGGACGGGGAGGTGGTGGTGACGACCAGGACGTCGCCCTCGCCGCACTGCTCCACGGCGGCGTGGATCATCAGGTTGTCGCCGGGCCAGGAGAGCACGGTGACCGCGGTGCCCGCGACCCGAACGCCCTGCTGGACCGGCCGTATACCCGGTCCGAGCAGCCCGGTGCGGCCCATGGCCTCGCTGATCGTGGCCACGCCGTACCCGGCGAGCGCCTCGACGTCCTCGGCGGCGGCCTTCGGGGGGTCGGTGACGACGACGCCGCTCATGCCAGCTCCTTCGCGATCTGCGGGTACGGGCGCATGAACGCCTCGGCCATGGTCTTGTGCGGCAGGCCCAGGTTGGGGCCCGCGTTGCGCTTGAGCTGGACGCCGCGGCGGACGGCCAGGTCGGTGTAGTAGTCCCACAGGTGCCGCTGGGCGCCGAGGCACTCCATGGCCTCGCGCTTGGTCTCCCACACCTCGGTGACGTCGAGCAGCACCTCCGGCCTGAAGCCGCTCATCTCGGGCTGGTGCGGCTCGAAGTAGAAGACGGGCGGGGCGCCGATGATCTCGCCCTCGCCCGGGTAGCCGATGGCCTGGGCGAGGACACGGGCCTGAAGTGCCATGCGGTTGGCGGCCGGGTGGTCGCCGTTGTACGGGTCCTCGACGGGATGGGTCAGCACCACGTCGGGCTGGGTGGCGCGGTAGGCCTCGACGAGCCGGTCGGTCAGTTCGGGGGTGGCGGTCAGCGGGTAGTCACCGGCGTCGAAGAAGCGGACCTCGGCGCCGAGGACGGCGGCGGCCTTCTCGGCCTCCGCCCGGCGGATCGCCTTGATCTCCTCCAGCTCCTTCCCCTCGCGCCAGGCCTTGGCCGACTCACCGCGCTCGCCGAAGGTCAGGCACGCGATGGTGACCTTCTCCCCGCGCGAGGCGGCCAGGGCGATGGCGCCGCCCGCCCGCCACACGAAGTCCCCCGCGTGCGCGGTGACGACGAGCGTCGAACGTGGGGCGGCGGCGGGCGCGTTGGCATGCGTCATGACTGAAGATCTCCTTGGTGACAGGTGACGCCCGCCCCGGTGCGTGTGTCAGTCGCGCAGCGCCTCGATCACGCTGGTGAGGTGGGCGCGGACGGCCGCCTCGGCCGCCTGCGGGTCCCTGGCCGCGATCGTCTCGATCATGGCCAGATGCTCGTTCAGGGATTGCTGCGGACGCCCCGGCCGCAGCGCCAACTGGAAGCGGTGCCGCACCAGTTGGGCGTTGAGCCGCTCCAGGAGTTCCACGGCCGTCGACTGGCCGGAGAACTCCCGGATCCTGGCGTGGAGTTCGTGGTTGAGCTCCGAGTAGGTGAGCGGTTCGCCGTCGGCCACGGCCTTGCGCATCGACGTGCCCAGGTCCTTGAGCTCGGTGACCTGCGCGTCGGTGACGGCGGCCGCCGCCTTCGCCGCGCAGAGACCTTCGAGGACCAGGCGGCACTCGGTGATGGCGACCGCTTCCTCCACGGTCACCACCCGCACCCGTGAACCACGGTTGCGGATCCGCTCCACCAGCCCCTGGGACTCCAGCTCGATCAGCGCGGCCCGGATGCTGGCCCGGGTCACGCCGAACTGCTCGGCGAGTTCGTTCTCCACCAGCCGCTGCGCCGGCGCCATCTCGCCGTGCAGGATCGCCTCCCGCAACTGCCCGAGCGCAAGCTGTTTGGCCTGCTCCCCGGTGCCCGGACGGGCTTGGTTCGGCATGGTCGCCCTCCCTGAGTGAGTGCCTGTCGAACGTAAATCTAGCCAAACAAGATTGTCAACAATTTTGTTCGCCGTATTGCGGGTGCCGCTCCCGGCGCATTGATTGTCCTGTCAAAAGGTTGACATGACGCCGGATCCCCGCAGAAGGTGAGCGGACAGGACACGGACCGGGCCGGAGAGAGGCTTTCATGGTGGACGCACTGGGTGTCGCCGTCGTCGGATTCGGCTGGATGGGGCGGGTGCACACCCAGGCGTACGCGCGCGTACGGCACCACTATCCGCAGCTCGCCCTCCGCCCGGAGCTGGTCACGGTCGCCGAGGAGGTGCCGGGCCGGGCCGAGGAGGCCGCCGCGCAGTTCGGGTTCGCCTCGACGACCCGCGACTGGCGGGAGGTGGCCGCCGACCCCCGGGTGCGGGCCGTCAGCATCACCGCGCCGAACTTCCTGCACCGCGAGATCGGTGTCGCGATGGCCGAGGCCGGCAAGCACATCTGGATCGAGAAGCCGGTGGGCCTGGGCGCGGACGACGCCCGCGCGGTCGCGGACGCGGTCGCCAAGGCCGGGGTCCAGGGGACGGTCGGCTTCAACTATCGCAACGCGCCCGCCGTGGAGGCGGCCCGCGAGCTGATCGCCTCCGGTGAGATCGGCACGGTCACCCATGTCCGCATCCGCCTCTTCAGTGACTACGCGGCTCACCCGGAGGGTGCGCTGACCTGGCGCTACGAGCGGGAGCGCGGGGGCAGCGGGGTGCTCGGCGACCTGGCCTCGCACGGTGCCGATCTGGCGCGCTTCCTGCTCGGTGACATCACCTCGCTGACCGCGGACACGGCGGTCTTCCTGCCCGAGCGGGCCCGGCCCGTCGGCGCCACGGCCGGTCACTCCCGCGCGGCCGGCGGCGAACTCGGCCCGGTGGAGAACGAGGACTACGTCAGCTGTCTGCTGCGGTTCGCCTCCGGTGCGCGTGGGGTGCTGGAGGCGTGCCGGGTGTCGGTCGGCGAGCAGAACAACTACGGCTTCGAGGTGCACGGCACCGAGGGGGCGGTGTTCTGGGACTTCCGCCGGATGAACGAACTCGGCGTCAGCCGGGGCACCGGCTACCAGGACCAGCCCGTCAGCACGGTTTATGTCGGGCCGGGGCACGGGGAGTTCGGGGCGTTCCAGCCGGGGGCGGCGAACGCCATGGGGTACGACGACCTGAAGGTGATCGAGGCGTACCGGTTTCTGCGCTCCGTCGCGGAGGGGGTTCCGTACGGGGCGGGGCTCGCGGACGCCGTGCGCAGTGCGGCGGTGCTGGACGCGATGGCGCGGTCGGCGGAGAGCGGCGCCTGGGTGACGCCGGAGGCGCCCTGACGTTTTTTCCTCGCCCCCGCCGCCCCTTCCCTCCCCCACTCTCGGCTTCGCTCGAGCGGGAGGTACCCCCATCGTCCCTGGGGGCTCCGCCCCCGGACCCCCTTCGCGCAGTTCCCCGCGCCCCTGAAGGGGCGCGGGGAACTGCGCGAGCAACCACCCACCCGCCCGAGCGTCGGGGGCGAGGAATCAGTGGCCGTCCGGCCGTCACCCCGCCGTCGTCGGGGGCGGCATGTTGTAGGGGGTCACCACCTGGACGGCGGAGGGGAGGGTGGGCCCGGCCGGCGGCAGGGCGCCGTGGGCGCGCATCACCAGGTGGCAGGCCTCCCGCAGATCGTGCCGCAGATCGTGGTGGAGCACGGCGGACAGCCGGTGCTCCCGCAGCAGCCGGGTGTTGTCGTGGTCGAGATCGTGCGCGACGAACACCGCGCACTCCCGCCCGGCGTCCTCGAAGGCCCGCAGGGTCGCGATGTTCCCACCACCGATCGAGTAGACCGCGCGGATCCCCGGATCCCGTTCCAGAGCGGCCCGGACCAGGTCGTACTGCGTGGCGTCCAGCCCCTGCCCCTCCGCGATCTCGACGAGGGCCCGCCCGGGGAACCGGGCGCGCATGACGCTGCGGAAACCCATCTCACGCTCCTCCTCGTTGCGGAAGGAGCCGCTGGAGAGGCTGGTGAGCACATTGCCGGGCCGGTCGCCCAGCCACTGCCCCATGAGGTAGGCGGCGGTCGCGCCCGCCGCGCGGTTGTCGCTTCCGACGTGCCCGATCCGGGCGCTCGCGGGCAGATCCGTCACCAGGGTCACCACCGGAACCCCGGCCGCCGCGAGCCGGCCGACGGCCGCGGTGACCTCGGGGACGTCGGGGGCCTTGAGGAACACGCCCTGCGAGCCGCGTCGGCCGATCCGGTCGAGGACCGCGACCAGCTCCCCCGCCGGGCCCGTCTCCCGGAAGTGGAAGCGGGAGCGGACCACCGCCGGGTGCAGGGAGGGCAGTTCGGCCTCCAGGGCGGCCCGTACGGCGGTGGAGAACCGCTCCGGCGACTGCATCACGATGTCCACCATGAACGTCCGGCCGACCAGCCGGACCTGGGTGCGCTGCCGGTCCAGGTCGGCGATCGCCCGGTGCACCTCCCGCGCGGTGCTCTCCCGTACTCCGCCCCGGCCGTTGAGGACCCGGTCCACCGTGGCCTCGCTCAACCCGGCCTGACGTGCGATTTCCCGGATCGGGAAGGGGTGGCCCACATCCGCTCCTGAGGGGTTTTTGATGGCTTGCCGCTGGTTGTTCGAAGGGTTTGTACTGACAAGAATGACATCAGCCGCGTCGCTCCGTGACCCGAAGGGACGACCTCATGTCAGCCTCCACCCACCAGCGGACGCCCGCGCCGGCCGCCTGGCTGTCCGAGCGGGACTGCGACCTGGACGCCTTCCGCGCACTGGTCGAGCAGCCGACCGAGGCCGCCGCCTACCCGCACGCCAGTGGTGTCGAGCGGAACGTGCCGCTGTACGACGCCGACCGGCTCGCCCTCGCCGACCGCCGTGCCGTACAGGCCGAGCTGGTGCGCGCGTTCGCGGACGGCCCCGGCGTCGTGGTGGTCCGCGGCGCCTTCGCCGATCCGGCGGTCGTGGACCGGACCACCGCCGTGTTCGACGCCCTGATCGCCGAGCAGCGCGCCTCGGGCACCGGCGCCGGCGACCACTTCGCCCGGCCGGGCGCCAACGACCGGGTGTGGAACGCCCTGGAGAAGGCGGCCCTGTACGACCCCGAGGCGTTCGCCGAGTACTACGCCAACGACGTGATCGCGCTGGTCTCCTCGGCCTGGCTCGGCCCCGGCTACCAGGTCACCTCCCAGGTCAACGTGGTCAACCCGGGTGGCGCGGCGCAGACCGTGCACCGCGACTACCATCTCGGGTTCCTCTCGAACGAGGCCGCCTCCGCCTACCCGGCGCACGTGCACCGCCTCTCCCCCGTGCTCACCCTCCAGGGCGCGGTGGCGCACTGCGACATGCCCGTCGAGTCCGGGCCCACGCTGTACCTGCCGCACTCGCAGAAGTACGAGCCGGGCTATCTCGCCTGGCGGCTCCCGGAGTTCCGGGCGTACTTCGAGGAGCACCACGTGCAACTGCCGCTCGCCAAGGGCGACGCGGTGTTCTTCGACCCGGCGCTGTTCCACGCCGCCGGCGCCAACCACTCGGCGGACATCCGGCGCATGGCCAACCTCCTCCAGGTGTCCTCGGCGTTCGGCCGGGCGATGGAGACGGTGGACCGCGAGGCGGTGGTGGACGCCGTCTACCCGGTGCTCCTCAAGCGCAAGGCCGAGGGCGCCGGCGAGCGGTGGCTGGAGAACGTGATCGCGGCGAGCGCCGAGGGGTACCCCTTCCCCACCAACCTCGACCGCGACCCGCCGGTCGAGGGCCTGGCCCCGCCCTCGCAGGCCGACGTCGTACGCCGGGCCCTGCGCGAGGGCTGGACCGCGCGGACCCTGCGGGGCGAACTGCGGGCCGGCGCCAAGCGGCGCGAGAGCTGAAAGGACCCGGACACAGGCATGGGACTTCTCGACGACAGGATCGTCCTCGTCAACGGCGGCAGCCAGGGCGTCGGCGCGGCCGTCGCGCGGGCCGCGGTCCGCGCGGGGGCGGTCGTGGCCGTGAGCGGGCGGCGCCCGGAGCCGGGTGAGGCGCTGGTGGCCGAGCTGGCCGCCGCGGGCGGCAAGGCGATGTTCGTACGGGCCGACCTGGCGGACGCCGAGCAGGCCAAGGCATGTGTCGCACGGGTGGTGGAGGCGTACGGGCGGGTCGACTGCCTGGTCAACTCCGCGGGACTCACCTCGCGCGGGACGCTGCTCGACACCACGCCCGAACTGTTCGACCAGCACATCGCGATCAACCTCAAGGCGCCCTTCTTCGCCATGCAGGCCGCCGTCGCGGACATGGTGCGGCGCGCGGCACCCGGCACGATCGTCAACGTCATCACCTCCTCCGCGCACGGCGGGCAGCCGTTCCTGGCGCCGTACGTCGCCGCGAAGGCCGGTCTGATCGGCCTCACCCGGAACGCGGCGCACGCCCACCGCTGGGACCGGATCCGGATCAACGGCCTGAACATCGGCTGGACCGCCACCGAGGGCGAGGACGCCACCCAGCGCGCCTTCCACGGCGCCGGGGACGACTGGCGCGAACAGGCCGCCGCGCGGCTGCCGATGGGCAGGCTCGGCCGGCCGGACGAGATCGCCGACTTCGTGGTCCTGCTGCTCTCCGACCGTTCCGGGGTGGTCACCGGCTCCGTGATCGACTGGGACCAGAACGTCCTCGGCGGCCTCGACTGACCTCCCCGCACACCCCGCTCGTACGCCCCCGCAAGCAAGGAGCACCGCCCCCATGCGCATCGGAATCCTCGGCCTCGGCCGCATCGGCGCCTTCCACGCCGAGACCCTCTCCGGGCTCGGCGCCGTCGAGTCCCTCGTCGTCTCCGACCCGTTCGCGGACGCCGCGAAGGCCGCCGCCGAACGGTTCGGCGCCGAGGTCGCGGACTCCCCCGAGGCCCTGCTCGCGGCCGGGGTGGACGGCGTGGTCGTCGCCGCCGCGACCGACGCCCACCCGGCGCTGATCCTCGCCTGTGTGGAGGCGGGCGTGCCCGTCTTCTGCGAGAAGCCGGTGGCCCGCACCATGGCCGAGGGGGTGGAGGTGCTGAAGGCGGTCGAGGGCCGTGACGTGCCGGTCCAGATCGGCTTCAACCGCCGCTTCGACGCCGGCTTCGTCGCCGCGCGGGCCGCCGTACGCTCCGGTGAACTGGGCAAGCTGCACACCGTGCGCTCGACCACGCTGGACCCGGCGCCGCCGCCGGCCGCGTACATCGCCGCGTCCGGGGGCATCTTCCGGGACTGCTCGGTGCACGACTTCGACATCATCCGCTGGGTGACCGGCCGCGAGGTGACCGAGGTGTACGCGGCCGGCGGCAACCGGGGCGCCGACTACATCAGGGAGGCGGGCGACGCCGACACGACCGGCGCGGTCCTCACGCTGGACGACGGCACCCTCGCGGTGGTCTCCAACAGCCGTCACAACGCCCGCGGTCACGACGTCCGTATGGAGCTCCACGGCTTCGCGGACTCCGTGGCGGTGGGGCTGGAGGACAAGCTGCCGCTGCGGTCGGTGGAGCCGGGCGTGACCTTCCCTGCGGGCACCCCGCACGACTTCTTCATGGACCGGTTCACGGCCGCCTACCGTGCCGAACTGGCCGCGTTCACCGAGGTCGTGGCCGGTACCCGCCCCTCGCCGTGCACGGTCGCGGACGCCCTGGAGGCGGGCTGGATCGCCGAGGCGTGCACACTGTCGCTGCACGAGCACCGTCCCGTCACCATCGAGGAGGTACGGCGGACATGAGCGAGCCGGGCCGTCAGGAACCCCTGCGCATCGGAATCCTGGGAGCCGCGCGGATCACCGAGCGCTCCCTCGTCGCCCCGGCCCGGGCGAGTGGCCACCGCCTGGTCGCGGTGGCCGCCCGCGACCGCGCCCGCGCCGAGGCGTTCGCCGCGGCCCACGGCGTGGAGCGCACCCTCGGCTCCTACGCCGAGCTGCTGGCCGATCCCGAGGTCGACGTCGTCTACAACCCGCTCGCCAACGGCCTGCACGGTCCGTGGAACCTGGCGGCGCTGGCGGCCGGCAAGCACGTCCTGAGCGAGAAGCCGTCGGCGAGCAACGCGGCGGAGGCGGAGGAGGTGCGGGAGGCGGCGGCGAAGTCCGGCACCGTCTTCATGGAGGCCTTCCACTACCTCTTCCACCCGGTCACCCGGCGGCTGCACGAACTCCTGGCCTCCGGCGAACTCGGCGAACTCCGCCATGTGGAGGCCATGGTGGCGATCCCCGCCCCGGAGGCCACCGACCCCCGCTGGTCGCTGCCTCTGGCCGGCGGTGCCCTGATGGACCTGGGCTGTTACAGCGTGCACGCGCTGCGCACGCTCGCCCCCTGGGCGGGTGGCGCGCCGCGCCCGGTCTCCGCGCGGGCGGGTGAGCGGGAGGGCGCTCCGGGCGTGGACGAGTGGCTGGACGCCGACCTGGGGTTCCCGTCCGGCGCGACGGGCAGCGCCCGCTGCCACATGGCGTACGACCGGCTGGAGATGAGCATGCGGGTCGTCGGCAGCCGGGGCGAGGCGACGGCCCCGAACTTCGTGCTCCCGCAGCGGGACGACCGTGTCGTCGTCCGCACTCCGGACGGCGAACGCACGGAACGCCTCGGCACGCGGTCGTCGTACACGTACCAACTGGAGGCGTTCGCGGCCCGGGTGCGCACCGGCACGCCGCTCCCGCTGGACGCGGACGACGCGGTGGCGACGATGCGGCTGATCGACGCGTGCTACGAGGCGGCGGGGCTTGCCCCGCGACCTCGTAGCACGGTCTGACAACTACGCGTGCGCAGTGGGCCCTTGTCGGGCGGTGACCCGCGTTGTCGGCTGTGCCCACCCTCCCCCGCTCTCGGCTTCGCTCGAGCGGGGGGACCCCCATCGCCCTGCGGAACGACTGCCCACAGCCGGGCGATCACCGGTACAGCGCGGGTTTCTCCACCAGGTCGACCTCCACCCGGCCGCCCGCCTCCAGCGCCCGCACCCCCGCCTCGCACACCGCCGCCGCGGCGTAGCCGTCCCATGTGCTGGGGCCGGTGATCTCGCCGCGGCGGGTGGTGTCGACCCAGGTCTGGATCTCGTCGTCGTAGGCCTGGGCGAAGCGTTCGGTCCAGTCCTGGGTGATGGTGCCGCCCCAGCGGCCTGCCGTGTGGGTGACCAGGGCGTGGCCGTCGCCGATGCGGGCGGTGCCGCGTTCGCAGACCACCTCGGCCTGCACCTGGTAGCCGAAGCCGCAGTTGACGAAGATCTCGACGTCGCTGAGCGCGCCGCCGTCGGTCTCCAGGACGACGAACTGCGGGTCGGTCAGTCCCTCGGGGGCACCGGCCGACGGGGTGGGGCGCAGGACCGTGACAGCGGTGATCTCGTGGCCGAGGAGCCAGCGGGTGGCGTCCACCTCGTGGGCCACGGAGTCGCTGATGAGCATCGCACTGGTGAAGAAGGGCGGGCTGGACACGTTGCGGTGGCGGTTGTGCAGCATCAGCGGGCGGCCCAGTCGCCCGGTCTCCAGCAGGGATTTCAGGCGCACGTACTCGGTGTCGTAGCGGCGCATGAAGCCGACCTGGACCCTGCGGTGGCCGAGGGCCTGTTCGGCCTCCATGACGCGCAGGGCGGAGGCCGCGTCGGGGGTGAGCGGCTTCTCGCACAGGACGGGCAGGTCGTGCTCGAACGCGGTGAGCAGGGCGGCCTCGTGGGCCGGCCCGGAGGAGGCGACGAGTACGGCGTCGACGTCGGCCGCCGCCATCGCGGCGGCCGGGTCGGTGTGGGCGGTGCAGCCGTCGACGCCCGCGGCGACGGCCTTGGCCCGTTCGGCGTCGATGTCCACGACGGCGGTGACCCGCGCGCCGCTGACGACCCGGTCGATACGGCGTACGTGGTCCGCGCCCATGCGGCCGGTGCCGATGACGGCGACGCGCAGTGGCTCGCGCCGGTTCATGTCTCCCGCCTCCCTTTCGTCGGGCTCGTCAGGCGCCGCAGGAGCGGAGGAACTTGCGGGTCCGTACGGCGATGGGCAGCGGCTTGTCCGGCTCGCAGGGGTACATGTCCTGCTCGACGATGGCGAACAGGTCCACGCCCAGTCTCTGCGCGGCCGTGAGGACCGGGCCCAGCTCGGGGACGCCGGCGGGCGGTTCGCACATCACCCCGCGCTGCACGGCCGGCCCGAACGGGACCTCGTTCTTGACGACGTCGGCGAGGATCTCCGGGTCGACCTGCTTGAGGTGGAGGTAGCCGATGCGTTCGCCGTAGGTCTCGATCAGCTTGACGCTGTCGCCGCCGCAGTAGGCGTAGTGGCCGGTGTCCAGGCAGAGGTTGACCAGGCCGGAGTCGGTGGAGTCGAGGAAGCGCTCGACGTGCTCCTCGGTGTCGATGTGGGTGTCGGCGTGCGGGTGGACGACGATGTCCAGGCCGTACGTGTCCCGCACCTCGCGGCCGAGGCGTTCCATGCCCTTGGTGAGGTGGCCCCACTGCTCGGTGGTGAGCTCCGGGGCTTCGAGGATCTCGGCGGTCTTGTCGTCGCGCCAGAAGGACGGGATGACGACGAGGTGCTTCGCGCCCATGTCCCGGGTGAGCGCGGCGACCCTGCTGACCTGCTCCCAGGTGGTGTCCCATTCGGAGGGGCCGCGGTGCAGTCCGCAGAAGATGGTGCCGGCGGAGACCTTGAGGCCGCGCTTCTTCACCTCGTCGCCGAGGCGGGCCGGGTCGGTGGGGAGGTAGCCGTAGGGGCCGAGTTCGATCCAGGAGTAGCCGGCCTCGGCGACCTCGTCGAGGAAGCGCTGCCAGGGCACCTGCCGCGGGTCGTCGGGGAACCAGACGCCCCAGGAGTCGGGGGCGGAGCCGACCCGGATGCGGTCGAGCGCGACTGCCATGTCAGGACTTTCCTTCCGGAGTTGCGGCTGCGGGAGTCTGGAGGTCGCCCTCCTCGGGGAGTTCCTCGGTGTCGACGCCGCCGACCTGTGCCAGCTCGTGCTTGAGGGCGGCCAGTTCGGCGCCGCCGGCCATGTGGTTGGTCAGCTCCTCGAGGCCGACCTCGCTGCGGGGGGCGGACAGTTCCATGGTGCCCAGGCGCAGCACGCTGAAGTGGTCGCCGACCATGTAGGCGTGGTGCGGGTTGTGGGTGATGAAGATGACGCCGAGGCCCCGGTCGCGGGCCATCGCGATGTACTTCAGGACCACGCCGGACTGCTTGACGCCGAGGGCGGCGGTCGGCTCGTCGAGGATGAGGACGCGGGCGCCGAAGTAGACGGCGCGGGCGATGGCGACGCACTGGCGCTGGCCGCCGGAGAGGGTGCCGATGGGCTGCTCCAGGTCGTCCAGGACGATGCCCATGTTGCGCAGTTCCTCGTCGGCCGTCCTCTTCATCCGGTCGATGTCGAGGCGGCGGACGGGCCAGGGGCCCTTGGTCATCTCGGAGCCGAGGAAGAAGTTGCGCCACACCGGCATCAGCGGGACGACCGCGAGGTCCTGGTAGACGGTGGCGATGCCCTTGTCGAGGGCCTCGCGCGGGGTGGAGAAACGCACCGGCTCGCCGTCGACGAGGAATTCGCCCTCGGTGTGCTGGTGCAGCCCTGAGATGATCTTGATGAGGGTGGACTTGCCGGCGCCGTTGTCGCCGAGGACGCAGGTCACCTCGGAGGGGTGGACGGTGAGGTCGACGCCGTGCAGGGCGCGGATGTTGCCGTAGGACTTGCCGGCGGCGCGGAGTTCGACCAGGGGGCGGTCGCCGTCGGGTGCGGTGTCCTCGCGGACGGAGCCGTGGGTGCCGGGGGTCTTGTCGGTCATTGCGGTCACCTCCGGGTCGCCTGGCGCTGGACCCACAGATTGATGAGGACGGCGCCGAGCAGCATCACGCCGAGGAAGGCCTTGAACCAGTCGGGGTTCCAGCCGGCGTAGACGATGCCCTGCTGCACCATGCCGAACATGAAGGCGCCGAAGACCGGGCCGATCGCGCTGCCGGCGCCGCCGGTCAGCAGGCAGCCGCCGATGACGGCCGCGGCGATGTAGATGAGCTCCTGGCCCACGCCCTCGCCGGACTGCACGGTGTTGAAGGAGAACAGGTTGTGCATGCCGACGAACCAGGCGCCGAAGCCGACCAGCATGAACAGGGAGATCTTGGTGAAGGTGACGGGGACGCCGACCGCGCGGGCGCTTTCCTTGTTGCCCCCGACGGCGAAGACCCAGTTGCCGTACTTGGTGCGCAGCAGCACCCAGGTGGCGAGGGCGGCGAAGACGAGCCACCACACCACGGTGATCTTCACCTGGACGCCCGCGACGTCGAAGCTGGAGGCGAAGAGGGCCTTGGCCTGGTCGAAGCCGTCCATGTCGCTGATGTCGTCGGTGGCGACGTTCCCGGTGACCAGCTTGGTCACCGCCAGGTTCACGCCCTGCAGGATCAGGAAGGTGCCGAGGGTGACCAGGAAGCTGGGCAGTCCGGTCCTGACCAGCATCCAGCCGTTGAACGCGCCGATGCCCAGGGAGACCGCCAGGGCGACGATCACGCCCATCCACACGTTCAGGGTGAGCTGGTAGCTGAGCATGCTCGCGGTCAGTGCCGAGGTCACGACGGCGACACCGGCCGAGAGGTCGAACTCGCCGCCGATCATCAGCAGGGCCACGGGCAGCGCCATGATCCCGATGACCGACGACTGGTACAGGATGTTCGCCATGGAGCCGCCGTCCCGCACCGGCGGAGCGGCGAACAGGAAGAACACCATGACGGCCACGGCGCCGAGGAACACGCCGACCTCGGGACGGGCGAGGAGCCGCAGCGCGAGCGGGCGCCGCACGGTGCGGCCGTCGCTCTGTTTCGGGCCGGGGGCCGGCGGTGGACTCACCGCCGGCTCAGCCTGTTGGGCCATGCTCATCACCGAGTGCCCTTCGCGGCGTACTCGGAGACCGCGTCGACGTTGGACTTGTCGACGAACGCCGGGCCGGTCAGCACCGGCTGCTCACCGCCGCCGCTGTAGTTGCCGTTGTTCTCGTAGAGCCACAGGCCGTCGATGGCGAGGTAGCCCTGCAGGTAGGGCTGCTGGTCCACGGCGAACTCGATGTCGCCGGCCTCGATCGCCTTGGTCAGCTCCTTGTTGAGGTCGAAGGTGGCGACCTTCGCCTCGCTGCCCGCGTCGCCCACCGACTGCACCGCGGTCGGCGCGAAGGGCGCGCCGAGGGTGACGACGTAGTCGATGGAGGAGTCCTGCTTCAGCTTCGCGGTGATCGTCGACTTCACCGACGGCATGTCGGTGCCGTTGACGTTGAGGATCTGGGTCTCGCCCTCGAAGGTCTTCTTCACCCCGTCGCACCGCTGGGTCAGGCCGACGTTGCCCTGCTCGTGGATGACGCAGACGGCGTTCTTCGCGCCGACCTCGTTCAGCTTCTTGCCGAACGCCTCGCCCGCCACCGACTCGTCCTGGCCGAAGAACTCGAGCAGGCCGAGTTCCTTCCAGTCGCTCAGCCCGGAGTTGAGGCCCACGACGGGGATGCCGGCCGCGTTCGCCTTGGCTATGACGGCCTTGAGGGCGTCCGGCTTGGCGAGGGTGACCGCGATGCCGTCGACCTTCTGGTCGATCGCGTTCTGCACCAGGGTGGCCTGGGTGCCGGCGTTCGGGTCGTTGCTGTAGACGAGGTCGACGTTGTCCTTGGCGGCGGCGGCCTCGGCGCCCTTGCGGACGATGTCCCAGAAGGTGTCACCGGGCGCCTGGTGGGTGATCAGGGCGACCTTCATGCGGGGCGTCGACGCCTTGCCCGCGGAGGCGTCGGCTCCGCCCTCCTCGGACTCCTTGCCTCCGGAACCGCTGGAGCAGCCGGCGAGGGTCAGGGCGGCTGCCGCCGCGACCGCGACGAACGCGATTCTGCGGGGGCGGGTGTGAGAAGAGCGGTCCATCTGTCCTGCACCTCACTGTGCTACGCGGGGAAAGGGCGGGAGTCCGAGGATCCGGTGCCCGGAGCCTCGGGAGTCCGGGGGTGTGCCGTGGAACACGGCCGTTGTGCTGGGACGCGATCCAATCCCCAGAAACGCCCGCTGTCAATACTTTGTTAAGACATCATTTCACGTACTAGTCCGAATGTAAGTACAAACTATTGACATCGATGCCCTCCGAGACCTACACCTGTGAGGCGGCAGGTCCCTGGAATCCACGCCCCCACCGTGGCAGGGCGCCCCGGGACCCGCATCCCCAGCAGTTCGAGGAGCGTCGCTCAATGGCCGGCTCACCACAGTATTTCGACTTGATCACCATGGGTCGCATCGGGGTCGATCTTTATCCACTGGAGACCGGCGTTCCGTTGGCGCGGGTGGAGACGTTCGGGAAATTCCCGGGCGGATCGGCCGCGAATGCCGCGGTGGCGGCCGCGCGAAAAGGCCGTTCCACGGCGGTGATCGCCCGCACCGGTGACGACCCTTTCGGCACGTTTCCGCACGAGGCGCTGAAGGAGTCCGGCGCGGACGCCCGCCCGTACTGCCGCGAGGCGCTGCCGGAAGCCGGGGTGGAGCCGGCCGTGGTCGAGCAGGGCTCCAGGGGCGTGTTCGCCGTGCACCGCGACGGCACCCGGGCCGAGGTGCCCCCGGTGCCGGTCGGGGTGGTCACCGGCCTCGGCGCGGGCGACGCCTTCGGCGGCTCGCTCTGCCACGGTCCGCTCGCCGGCCGGGACCCGGAGCGGACCATGCGCCACGCCCACGCCGCCGGTGCCCTCGTCGCCTCGCGCCTCGCCCGTCCGTCCGCCACGCCGACCGGGCCGGAGGTCGCGGACCTCCTCGCGCGGGCCGCGTCGCCGGATGCGGCGGGCCTGCCGAGCCAGTCCTGAACGGAGCCCTTCCTTGAACCTCAGCATCCCCGACCTCACCACGGTCCGGGCCCGCAACCCGGAGGCCGTCGCCGAGGCCGCCGCCCGCCGGGCACGGCGCCCGCTGATCGGCGACAGCGGCCGGCTGATGATCGTGGCCGCCGACCACCCCGCGCGGGGCGCGCTCGGCATCGGCGACCGCCGGCTGGCCATGGCCCACCGCGCCGACCTGCTGGAACGTCTCTGCATCGCGCTGTCCCGGCCGGGCGTCGACGGGGTGCTGGCCACCGCCGACATCCTGGAGGACCTGCTGCTCCTCGGAGTGCTGGAGAACAAGGTCGTCATGGGCTCGATGAACCGGGGCGGCCTGGCCGGGGCGGCCTTCGAGATGGACGACCGCTTCACCGGCCACCGCGCGGAGGACATCGCCCGGCTGAACTTCGACGCGGGCAAGCTGCTGGTCCGTATCGACTACGACGATCCGGGCTCGCTGACCACCCTGGAGTCCGCCGCCCGCGCGATGGACGCCATGGCCGGACACCGGCTGCCGGTGTTCGTGGAGCCGTTCATCTCGCGCCGGGTGGACGGCCGGGTCCGCAACGACCTGTCCGCCGAGGCCGTCACCCGCTCCATCGCCATCGCCTCCGGTCTGGGCGGCACCTCCGCCTACACCTGGCTGAAACTCCCCGTCACCGACGACGTCGACGCCATGCCGGAGGTGCTGGGGGCCTCCACGCTGCCGGTCGTCCTGCTCGGCGGCGAGGTCGGCGACCAGGAGGCGGCGTACGAGCGGTGGGGCAAGGCGCTGCGGCTGCCCACCGTGATGGGGATGGTCGTCGGCCGCTCGCTGCTCTACCCGGCCGAGGGCAGTGTGGAGACGGCGGTCGACACGGCCGTCGGCCTGTTGTGAGAAGCCTGTTGCGACCCGGAGGCACGCCATGACACATCACCTTCCCGCGGGCAAGGCCCTCGCCGGCCCCTACGCCGTCGACGTGAGCCCGGAGAACGCCGGCTGGGGCCACGCCGGCCTGCGCGTCCTCGATCTGCCGCCCGGCGGCGCGCACACCTTCGACACCGGCGACAGCGAGTGGATCGTGCTGCCGCTGAGCGGCGGCTGCACGGTCACCGCCGACGACGACTTCGGCCACGACACCTTCGAACTCACCGGCCGCACCAGCGTGTTCGACGGCGTCACCGACTTCGCCTACGTCCCGCGCGACGCCCGCGCGACGGTCGCCTCGGCGGGCGGCGGACGGTTCGCGCTCACCGGCGCCCGCTGCACCCGCCGCCTGCCCGCCCGCCACGGACCGGCCTCCGGCGTGCCCGTCGAGCTGCGCGGCACCGGGAACTGCTCACGGCAGGTCAACAACTTCGGCGCGGCGGGCACGTTCGAGTGCGACAAGCTCATCGCGGTCGAGGTGCTCACCCCGGGCGGCAACTGGTCGTCCTTCCCCCCGCACAAGCACGACGAGCACCGGCCCGGCGAGGAGTCCGTGCTGGAGGAGATCTACTACTTCGAGTTCGCCGCCCACGACGGCACCCCCGGCCTCGGCTACCAGCGGGTCTCCCCCTCCGGTCCGGGCCGCGAGACGGACGTGCTGGCGGAGGTGCGCGACGGTGACGTCGTCCTCATCCCGGACGGCTGGCACGGCCCGTCCATGGCCGTGCCCGGCCACCACATGTACTACCTCAACGTCATGGCGGGTCCCGAGCCGGAACGCGCCTGGCTGATCTGCGACCACCCCGACCACGCCTGGATCCGCGACACCTGGCCGGACCAGGCGGTCGACCCCCGACTCCCCCTCTACACCGCACCGGAGAGGTCCGTATGAGCGCCGCCACCCGCCGACTGACGACCGCCCAGGCACTGGTGCGGTTCCTGTCCGCCCAGTACACCGAACGCGACGGCGTGCGCCGCCGGCTGATCGCGGGCACCTGGGGCATCTTCGGCCACGGCAACGTGGCGGGCATCGGGCAGGCGCTCGTCGAGTGCGCCGACGTCATGCCGTACCACCAGGGCCGCAACGAGCAGGCGATGGTGCACGCCGCCGTCGGCCACGCCCGACAGCTCAACCGGCTCTCGGCGCAGGCGGTGACGACGTCCATCGGCCCCGGCGCCACCAACCTGGTCACCGGCGCCGCGCTCGCCACCGTCAACAGGCTGCCGGTGCTGCTGCTCCCCGGCGACTACTTCGCCTCCCGCGTCGCCGACCCGCTGCTCCAGCAGCTGGAACACCCCGTCGAGGCCGATGTGTCGGTCAACGACACGCTCCGCCCGGTGTCGCGCTACTTCGACCGCGTCACCCGCCCCGAGGCCCTGATCCCCTCCGCGCTGGGCGCCGCGCGGGTGCTCGCCGACCCGGCCGAGACCGGCGCGGTGACGCTGGCCCTCCCCCAGGACGTGCAGGCGGAGGCGTACGACTGGCCGGAGGAGTTCTTCGCCGAGCGCGTGTGGTCCGTACGACGTCCCGCCCCGGACCCGGCGGAGCTCGCGGCGGCCGTGGCGGCCGTACGGGCCGCGCGGCGGCCGCTGATCGTCGCGGGCGGCGGGATCCACCACAGCGAGGCCGAGGAGGCGCTGAAGGCGCTGGTGGACGCCACCGGCATCCCGGTCGCCTCCACCCAGGCCGGCAAGGGCTCCCTGCGCCACGACCACCCCGCCGACCTCGGCGGCATCGGCCACACCGGCACGGCGGTGAGCGACGCACTCGCCCGCACCGCCGACCTGGTGATCGGCGTCGGCACCCGCTACTCCGACTTCACCACCGCCTCCGGCACCCTCTTCCAGAACCCGGACGTCCGCTTCCTCAACCTCAACATCACCGGGTTCGACGCCCACAAGCTGGCGGCGCGCACCCTGGTCGGCGACGCGCGCACCGGTCTGGAGCAGCTCGCCGGGGCGCTGACCGGCCACCGCGTGGAGCCGTCGTACGAGGCGGAGTACCGGGCCGGCAAGGAGCGCTGGGAGCGGGTCGTCGAGACCGCCTACCGCGCGGACGACGACACGGCGGTACCGACGCAGACGCAGGTGCTCGGCGCGCTCGACGCGGTCGTCGGCGACGAGGACGTGGTGATCAACGCGGCCGGTTCGCTCCCCGGCGACCTGCACAAGCTGTGGCGCTCGCGCAGCCCCCGCCAGTACCACCTGGAGTACGGCTACTCCTGCATGGGATACGAGATCCCGGCCGCGCTGGGCGTCCAGCAGGCCGCTCCCGGCACCCCGGTGTGGGCGCTGGTCGGCGACGGCACCTATCTGATGAACCCGACGGAGATCGTCACCGCCGTCCAGGAGAACCTCCCGGTCAAGCTGGTCCTGGTCCAGAACCACGGGTACGCCTCCATCGGCGGCCTGTCGGAGTCGGTGGGCGCCGAGCGTTTCGGCACCGCCTACCGTCACCGGGCCGCCGACGGCACCTTCACCGGCGCCCCGCTGCCCGTGGACCTCGCGGCGAACGCGGCCAGCCTCGGCATGGACGTACTGCGCGCCAAGACCGTGCGGGAGCTGCGGAACGCGCTGGCCGAGGCGCGTGCCTCCTCCCGTCCGACGTGCGTGTACGTCGAGACCGACCCCGCTCCCACCGCTCCCCCGGCCGAGGCCTGGTGGGACGTGCCGGTGGCCGAGGTGTCCGCCCGCGAGGCCGCCGTCCGGGCCCGCGCACGGTACGACTCCGAGGCCGCCGGCCGCCGCCGGCACCTGTGAACCCGCCCGCGCTGCTACAGGAAGGTACGTCCATGGCGAAGACCGGCGACCCCGCACGTGCCGCGACCGGACCCGCGCTGAGCACCCTGGACTTCGCCCTGGACCGGGGCAGTCCGGTGCCGCTGTACCACCAGCTCGCGCAGCAGCTGGAGGCGGCGATCGAGCAGGGCGTCCTCGCCCCCGGCAACCTGCTGGGCAACGAGGTCGACCTGTCCGTGCGGCTCGGCCTGTCCCGGCCCACCGTCCGCCAGGCCATCCAGTCCCTCGTCGACAAGGGGCTCCTGGTCCGGCGGCGCGGGGTGGGCACGCAGGTGGTGCACAGTCAGGTCAGGCGCCCCCTGGAGCTGAGCAGTCTCTACGACGACCTGGAGACGGCCGGGCAGGGCCCGACCACGCGGGTGATCCGCAACGAGACGGTGCCGGCGCCCGCGGACGCGGCGGTCGCCCTGGGGCTGGCCGAGGGCGCCGAGGTGGTCCTGCTGGAACGCCTGCGCCGCACCCACGGCCAGCCGGTCGCCCTGCTGTGCAACTACCTCCCGTCGGGCCTGCTCGGCCTCGACAGCGCACGCCTGGAGGCGACCGGTCTGTACCGGATGATGCGTTCGGCCGGCGTCACCCTGCACAGCGCCCGCCAGACCGTCGGCGCCCGCGCGGCCACGGCGGCGGAGGCCGCCGATCTGGACGAGAAGGAGGGTGCCGCCCTGCTCACCATGCAGCGCACGGCCTACGACGACACCGGGCGGCCGGTGGAGTACGGGACCCACGTCTACCGTGCGTCCCGGTACTCGTTCGACTTCCAGTTGCTGGTCAGACCGTGAGGCGGGGGCGGCGGGTCAGTGCGCCGCGTCCAGCCGGGCCCGCTGCTCCGCCGACAGTTCCAGGTCCACCGCCGCCAGGTTCTCCTCCAGTTGGGCCGGTGACGACACTCCGGCCAGCGGGAGGACCGGCAGCTCGTGGCCGATCTGCCAGGCCAGCACGACCTGGCCCGGCGTCGCCCCGGTCTCCCGGGCGACCTCGTGCAGCACGGTGAGGCGGGCCGGGGTGCCCGGGTGGTCGTAGTCGGCGGGCAGGCGTTCGGGGCGGGCGTAGGCGCCCTTGAGCAGCGGCGAGTAGGCGACCAGGGTCAGGGCGGGCTCGGCGCGCAGATAGCCGGCCAGCTCCGCGCCCGCGTGGCCGAGGCTGCCGTCGGGGAAGAGGTCGTCGGGGACATCGAAGCGGGGGCGCAGATAGCTGTGCTGGTACTGCAGGACCTCGTAGCCGGGCAGACCGGCCGCCGCCGCGAGGGCGCGGGCCCGCTCCACCCGCCACACGGCCTGGTTGCTCACGCCGAGCAGCCCCACCACGCCCTCGGCGACCAGCGCCCCGAAGCCCTCGACCGTCTCGCGCTGGGGGACGGTGTGGTCGTCGATGTGCGCGTACAGCAGGTCCAGCCGCTCCACGCCGAGCCGTTCGCGGCTGCGTTCGGACGACTCCCGGATCACCTTCGCGGACAGGCCCTCGGGGTTGTCGGTGTAGCTCGTGCCGGGGGCGAGGGGGCGGGCGCCGAGCTTGGTCGCGAAGACGATCTCGTCGCCGGCCCCCCGGCTGCGGCGCCAGCGGCCGAGCAGTTCCTCGCTCTGTCCGCCCTGGCCGCCGTCGGTCCAGAAGGCGTAGTTGTCGGACGTGTCGATGAAGTTCCCGCCGGCCTCGACATAGCGGTCGAGCAGGGCGAAGGAGGTCTTCTCGTCGGTCACCGACCCGAACAGCATCGCCCCGAGCGCGAGCACACTCACGCGGCGGCTGTGCGGACCGGTGCCGATGGTGCGGTACTTCATGCCTGATCCCTCCCGTTTCGCGCCCCGTCGTCGGGGCACGGAACGGGAGTCTTCCTGTTGAAGCGCGCTTCAAGTCAAGCGCGCCCACGGGATCACGCGGAAGGCCGGCCGTTTCGTGAAGGATGGGTTCGTGTCATGTTCGACGTGGCGGATGCGTTGAGGGGCGGCGTCCAGGGCCCCGAGCACGCCTGGCGGTTCGTTCGTTCCTTCGCCGCGGAGTGGGTCGGTGTCCCCCTCGCCGAAGGGCACGGTTCACGTGCGGAGGAGCTGGACGAGGCCGAACAGGAACTGGGCTTCGTCCTGCCGTCCTGTCTCCGGGCGGGTTTCCTCCTGCTCGGCTCCCGCGACGACCTGACGAGGAACCAGGACCCGCTGGTCCGGCCGGCGGGCCTGTTCGTCGAGGACGGGGTACTGGTGTTCCGCCGGGAGAACCAGGACTGCGCCTTCTGGGGCATCCCGCTGGACGAGGCGGAGCAGGACGACCCGCCCGTCGTCGTGCAAACACCCGACGGGTGGATCCCGTTCCTGGACAGGATGTCCACCGCCTGGGTCGAACTGGTGCTGAGCGAAACCCTGTTCGCCGACGCCGCACCGGGGCGCGGAATGCACGACGCCTGCGAGCCGCCCTTGAGCTCCCTGCCGGCCCTGGAGACCGCGTTCACGCGGGTGGACCTCCCCGACCACCCGATGTGGGTGGGCCCCGACGACTCGCCGGTGCGGTGGTACGCCGGACCGGGCTGCCTGCTGCGGCGCGACGGCGTGGAGGACCTCAGTTGGCTGTACGTCCGCGGCTGCACCGATGAAGCGACCGAGGGCATCCGCCGGAGCATACCGGTCCGCTGGGAACGGGGCTCCTGAGAGGAGGATTCCGGTGGAGTACACACCTCGGTGGCTGACGGCGTCCTCGTGGGAGGAGGACGGCGTTCTGTAACTGGACGCCGACGCGCTCTCGGACTCCGGCAGTCGGCCGCAGGCCGTGCGCGAGGCTCTCGGGACCGCCCGGAGGTTCGGGCTGCCGCGGGAGGCCGCCATGTTCCACCCGAGCGCGGGCGGCGCTCCCTTCACCGCCGTCTCCGGCCTGTCGGGTGACCGGTGCTGGAGGCCGGGCGGGCACGACGCCCAGCCGGATCCCGGCCACCACGTGTCCGAGTACGCCCTCGACGACGACGGCCGGGTGCTCCTGCCGGACCCGTCGCTGCCGGGACCCCGGTTCGTGAACTCGTCGCTGATCGCGTTCCCCGACGCGCTCGACCCGCCGGCGTTCGCGATGGACACCTGGTGGGACCGGGTCCACGAGGAGGTCGGACTCGACGTCATCCGACCGGCGCCGCCTGGTCCGGCGGCGGCACCTCGTGCACGACCGCACGACCGCACGGCCTGCCGGCCGGGCCGCGGCACGCGCTGACGGGGAAGCGGAAACTGATCCATCCGGTGATTCGTCCTGGACAATGAGCCGAGCGGACGGGAAACCAGGTGGAGCGAGAGAACAACGGTGTGACGCCGACGGGAAGCGCGGCAGTGCCCCGACGGGCAGGGCGGTGGACTCCTGGTGCGGGCGGAGAGGGGGATGCCGGGCGCCGGTGGGTCCGGACGCGGGGACGGGCGCTCGCCACGTTCGCGGTACTGACCGCCGGGCTGCTGGCGTGCCACCGGGCGGTCCCCAACTCACCGGGCCGCCTGGGCAGTCTGCTGGAAGTGTTCCTGCCCTGGCTGGGGCTGGTGGTCGTCGTGCTGTTCGGCTGGGCCCTGCTGCGCCGTTCGGCCGCCGCCCTGATAACGCTGCTCCTGCCGACGGCGGCCTGGACGTGCCACTTCGGCGGGCTGCTCCTGCCCGGCGCGAAGCCGGGACCGTACGACCTGGTCGTGGTGCAGCACAACGTCAGCGACGAGAACACCGACCCGGCCGGCACGGCCCGCGCCCTGGCCGGCGCCGGACCCGATCTCATCGCGCTGCAGGAGCTGGTGCCCCCGGCGCTCGCGGTCTACGAGAAGACGCTCGCCCCGGACTACCCGTACCACGCTGTCCGGGGCACCGTCGGGCTGTGGTCGAAGCATCCGCTCACCGACGCCCGGCTCCTGGACATCAGACCGCAGGACATCACCGAGCCCTGGAGTCGCGGGCTGCGGACCGTGGTGCGCACGCCGCACGGCGAGATCGCGGCGTACGTCGCGCACCTGCCCTCGGTCCGTGTGGGGGCGGGCGGCCTCGCGTCCTCCCGGCGCGACGAGAGCGCCGGCCTGCTGGGCAGGGCCGTCGCCGCCGAGCCGCTGGAAACGGTGATCCTGCTGGGCGACCTCAACGGCACGGTCGACGACCGCGGGCTGGCCCCGCTCACCTCACGGATGAACGTGGCGCAACGGGGCTTCGCCTTCAGCTTCCCCGCCGCCCTCCCGGTGGCCCGGATCGACCAGGTGATGGCCCGCTCGGCGACCGTCCCCCACATCCGCACCCTGTCCGCCACCGGCAGCGACCACCTGCCGGTCGCGGCTCGGATCGCACTGCGGTGAACGCGTACCGGACTCGATCGGGTGGTGCCGGGCCCAGCAGGTCCGTACCGGCGCCCCGTCACCGGCCGTCCGGGCCCGCGGAGAACCGCGACGGCGGCATTTCGGCCACCCTTCGGCCCTCCTGTCCGATTCAGACGTCTTGTCGGGACGCCGACCGGGTATTGCTGCTTAGCATGGCCGTAACACGCGCGCCTTCAGCACCTGGTTCACCGCGGCCGTGCCCGACCCCGGCGGACGGGGTGCGTGGCGGAGGCTCGCGGAGGGGGAAACGGGGGCAGGGGTGGAACATTCGCTCGCGGAGTCATGGCGCGCAAGGATCCTGGACGCACGGGGGACGCCGGTCGGCGCGGGGGTGCTCGTGGCCGGTGGCAGGGTGGTGACCTGCGCGCACGTCGTGGAAGGGGCGCTCGGTCCCGATGCCGGGGACCCGCGGGAGGCGGAACTCATGGTGGACTTCCCCGGCTCCCTCGCACCCGGTGCCGGGCCGGTGCGCGCCTCGGTCGCGCCCCGGGGATGGGCTCCGCCGGACGAGGAGCGGGCCGACGTCGCGGTGCTCGGCCTGCACGGGGACGCCCCGGTCGACTGCCGGCCCGCCGGGCTGCGGCCGTGCGGCCCCGCCCGCGACCGGATCGTCCGGGCCTTCGGGCAGGTCGTCGGCGCGCCCGCCGGGCTGTGGCTGCGGGCGCGGCTGGTGGGGTCCGGCGGGCTGAGCCCCGAGTGGATGCAGCTCGAGGCGGCGAGCGAGGCCGGGGACCGGTTGCGGCAGGGCTACAGCGGGGCGGGGGTCGTCGACGGCTCCGGGTACGTGATCGGCCTGGTGGTCGCGGAGGACACCCGCGCGGAGCGCCGCACCGGCTGGCTCATCCCGGTCGAGGTCGTCGTACGGTACTGCCCCGACCTCGCGGACGCGGTGACCGGTCCCGCCGCCGGGGCGGACGGCGGCCCGGACGGCGGCCCCGGTCCGTACGGACCGGACCGCGGTCCCGGCGCGGAAGGCGTCCTTCCGCCGCCCTGGCCGCCCAGCGCCGAACGGGATCTCGCCCGGGTGCTCGTGAAGGTGCGGAGCTTCGCCGATCCGCACCGCCGCGAGCGGGTGCTGCGGGACACCGGGGACCACATCGCCTTCCACGTCGAGCGCACCGGGGTCCTGATCAACGACGCCCGGGCGGTGCTCGGGCTCTGCCTGGAGTACGAGGACGGCATCGACCGGTTCGCGGCGGCGTTGCGCTGGTACGAGCCGGGCTCGCTGCCGATGCGGGAGTTCGACCGCGAGGTCGCCCGGCTGCGCGCGCGGGGGGCCGGCGGCGGGGCCGCCCGATGAGCGGCTCCCGCGATCCGTACTGGGCGCTGGCCAACGAGATGCTCCGGCTCCAGCGCTCGTCCACGGACACCGCCTCGGCCCGGCGGGCGGCGCTTCAGCGGGTCGCGTCGGAGTACGGGGCGGCCCCGCGCTCGCCCGAGGGCGCCACCGTGGAGGCGCTCGCCCTGGAGCTGGCCTACTGCGCCGACCATCCGGGCGGGCTGGCCGTCTATCTGGAGGAGTTCTCCCGCGGCCACCGGAAGACGACCAGCTGGCGGGCGGTGGAGCGGCTGCACCGGCAGCTCTTCCCCTCGGACCTCCTGGAGCCGCACCACCGCCGGACCCTGTGCGAACTCCTGGAATCCTGCGATCAGGCGCCCCGGCTGCGCCCCCTCGCCCTGCGCGTCCTGCACGAGACCGGCGCCGGCCCCGTCTCCCCCGGGGACTGGGGGTCCGGCCGGGGCCACGACGAGCGGCACGGCGAGGTCCCGGCCCTGCTGGCGGTCTTCGAGGACCTGCCGTACGGCTGGGAGAACGAGCCGCACCCCCTGCTCGTCTTCGTCGAGACCGTCGCCGTCCTGGAGGACACCCCGCTCCGGGCCCGGCTGCACGCCTGGAGCGGGCGGGTCGCCGCCCATCTGGGCTGCCGCAGTCCACTACGGCTGACCCGGCTGCGCGACGAGGTGGCCGCCCGGGCCGGCCGGCCGCTCTCCCCGTACCGGCTCCTCCTGGAGATCACCGCGCGCACGCCCGTGCCCGACCTCTACACCGTGCGGTCCTGGGTGGTGCCGCCCGGCCCGGACGGGGCACGGCCGTACGGCGAGCCGGTGCAGCTTTCCTCACGGGCCGCGATGGAGGACGAGGTCGCGGGCCGCTATCTGTCCTGCGTACAGGAGCTCGGGGAGCTGAGCGCGGGAATGGTGGTCGAGTTCCTGCTGCCGAGGCCGCTGCTGTGGCTGCCGGTGGACCAGATCATGGCCCGGCCGCCGGACTCGGTGGCCCGGCCGATCGGCGCCGACCACACGGTCCTGGTCCGCAGCCGGGACCGGTGGGCGAAGCCGCACTGGCGTCCGCGGCTGCACGCCCGGTCCGACCTCCTCACCACCGCCCCGGAGACCGCCTTCGAGTCGGCCGCCGTGCGCGTGGTGCCGTACGGCGAGCGGCTGCGGCCGGTCGAGCTGCTCCGGCAGCTGCGTCACGACCGCGAGCAGCTGGGCTGGCTGTTCCTCGAACCTCCCCCGTACACCGGCGGTCTGGAGGGGGACGCGGTCAACGTGCTGCTGGAGATGGGGATGCCGGTGATCGTGGCGGTGCGCGAGGTGGGCGGCCATCCGGAGGCGGAACGAAAGACACGGAAAGTACTGGCCGGCAGGCTCATGGAACTGCCCGAGCGGGTAAGGATGCTGAGGGGGGAAGTGGGGCCGGACGCGGAGGTCTTCTCCGTTCTGGACCTGCATCGGCACATCAGCCTAGTGTGGGACGGCCGTGACGGACTGGAGGGGGCGGACTCCGCGCTGGGGCATCCGTCGACCGGGGGTGGCTTGCGATGAGCGGGACCGTGCACCGCGTGACGGGCGGCACGAACGGCGCGGGCGGGACCGACGGATCCTCCGTCCCCGGCTGGTGGGTCTTCCGGGACACCGGTGAGCACCGCTCACCGCAGGACGAGGTGCTGCCGAAGCTCCCCCCGCCGCCGGCCTGGCGCCGTTTCCGGCCGGAGTCCGAACGCGGTCCGCTGGACGTGCCGCTGCCCTCCGACGACCAGGACACCCGGCGCCGGCTCGGCAGGCGGCGCGGCGGCACGCTGGCCCCGAAGACGCTGCACGTCGTCAACGCCGCGATCCATCTGCGCCGCCCGCTGCTCGTCACGGGCGCGCCGGGCACCGGGAAGTCCTCCCTCGCCCACCAGATCGCCTCCGAGCTGGGGCTGGGCAGGGTGCTGTGGTGGCCGGTGGTCAGCCGCACCACGCTCCGCGACGGCCTGTACGACTACGACGCCATCGGCCGGGTCCAGGACGCCCCCCAGCCGGGACGCCGCTCCCCCTCCGGGGACGGCCCGCTGCCCGGCATCGGCCGCTACCTCACGCTCGGCCCGCTGGGGACGGCCCTGCTGCCGTGGCGGCGGCCCCGGGTGCTCCTCGTCGACGAGCTGGACAAGAGCGACGTGGACCTGCCCAACGACCTGCTGCACATCTTCGAGGAGGGCGAATACCACGTCCCCGAGCTGGAGCGGCTCGCCCAGTCGCGGCGCCAGGTGGAGGTGGCCACCGCCGACCACGACCACCGGGTCACCGTGACGGCGGGCCGGGTGCGCTGCGCCGAGTTCCCCATCGTGGTGATCACCAGCAACGGGGAGCGCGACTTCCCACCCGCCTTCCGCCGCAGGTGTCTGGAGGTGCGGATGCCCGCACCGGACGGGCAGCGGCTCGCCGCGATGGTCGCCTCCCACTTCGGCGGGGCGCTCGACGAGCGGACGCGGGAGCTGGTGCGGGAGTTCGTGGAGCAGCGGGGCGACAGCGCCGACCTCGCCATCGACCAGCTGCTCAACACCGTGCACATGCTCACCAACGGCGCCGCCGAGGCGGACGACACCTCCTGGCTGCAACTGCGCGACGCCCTCTGGCGGAACCTGTCCTCGGACACCTCACCATGACCGGACCCGAGGGCTCCGCAGAGCCCACGGCCCGCGAATGGGCGGAGGCGCTCTGGCTCGCGGAGGTGATCGGGCAGGAGGAGGGGCCGCCGGGTCCCGGCCGGGAAACGGGCGACCGGGAAACGGGCGGTCCGGGCGCCGACGGCCGCGGAACCGGCGCGGCCCCCGGCAGTACTTCCGGAGTCTCCCCTGCGCCGGAGGACACGTCCGGGACAGCGGACACCGACACCGGAACGGATGACGGGACGGATCCGGGGAGCGGCGCGGACGGAACGGCGACGGCGACGGCGACGGCGACGGCGACGGCGCACGGTCCCCCCGCTTCCGGCGCCGGCGCCACCGGTCCGGCCGTCCCCGACGGCCCGCTGCCCGCCCTCCCCCGGATCTCCCACACGCTCTCCTCCGGCCGGGGGGCCGTCACCGGGGAGGAGTTACCCGGTGCGCTCCGCGATGCCCGGGGCCTGGCCCGGGCCCTGCGGCCGCTCAATCGCCGGCTGCCGGGCGGCGCCCGGCGACGGGTGCTGGACGAGGAGGCGACCGCCGTACGGGCGGCCGAGACCGGCCAGTGGCACCCGGTGCTCACCCGGCCGCCCGACCGCTGGTTCGAAGTGGCCCTCGTCGTGGAGCGCAGCGTGTCCATGACGGTGTGGCAGCCGGTGGCCCGCGCGTTCGCCGAACTGCTGCGCACGCAGGGCGCGTTCGCCGACGTACGGCTCTGGTCGCTGGACACCCGGGACGGCAAGCACGCGGTGCTGCGCTCGGCCGACGGGGGGCTTCGGCACAGCCCCGCCGAACTGTTCCATCCGGACGGGCGCCGGATCGTCCTGGTGATGAGCGACTGCGTGGGCGACGCCTGGGCGGGCGGGGCCGTGCCCCGGCTGCTGCACACCTGGGGCAGACGCGCGCCCGTCGCCGTGCTCCAGCCGCTTCCGACCCATCTGTGGGACCGCTGCGACGGCGTGCCGATGGACCTGCGGGTGCGCGCCTTCGCGCCGGGGCTCCCCAACTCCCGTCTCGAACTGCTGCGGTACGGCCGGTGGGAGCGGCCCCGCGACAGCGACCCGGCCGATCCGCTGCCCGTGCCCGTGCTGGAGCTGGAACCCGGCTGGTTCGCGGGCTGGGCCCGGATGGTGACCGGGGGCGCTCTGCCGTGGGCCGAGACGACCTCGCTGCTGGTGGACGAGCAGGGGCTCACGCCGCACTGTCTGCCTCCGTTCACCTGGGAGGAGCGGCGCCGTCCGGTGCCGCCGGACCTGGCGGTGCGGCGGTTCCTGCGGCACGCCTCCCCGGCCGCGCGGCGGCTGGCGGCCCGGCTCGCGATGGTGCCGCTGCGGCCCGAGGTGGTGGAGGCGGTGCGGCAGGGGCCGGTGGCGGCCGGCGGGCCGCTGCCGTTCGCGGAGATCCTGCTGGGCGGACTGCTCGCGTTGCGCACCACGGCCGCCCGGGGGCGGACCGGCGAGGAGTACATGTTCGAGTTCCTGGACGGGGTGCGCTCCCGGCTGCTGCGCGGGCTGGGCCGCACCGAGCTGCTGCGCGCGCTCCAGGAGACCTCCGCGCTGGCCGGACGTGCGGTCGGGGCCCGGCCGGACCTGTTGCGCACCGTGATCGGCAGCCGGGAGAAGCCCGACGCGGACACCCTCACCGATCTGGACCGCGAGCTCCTCGACGCCGCGGGGCCCGCGCTCAAGGCGCTCGGTCCACCCTATGGTGCGGTTTGGGACCCGGTCGGGGGCACGGCTCCGTTCGGTCCGGTCACCACCGGGGAAGGGGTGACGGCGGAGGAGGACCCGGCACCGGACCCGGCGGGGAGCGCTCCGGCGGACGGCGGGGCGGACGGAGAAGGAGACGGCCCTCACCCCGGAAGCGGGGCCGGAACCGGAACCGGCCCCGGCATCCCCCAGGACAACGGCACAACGCCCCCGAACGCAAAGGACACCACCACCATGGAACCCCCAGCGGCGGGAGGCACCGCACCGGGTGTCACGCCCCCCGGCCCCGACGACACCAACACCGGCACCGGCACCAAGGGACCGGCCCCTTCCGGCCAGTCCCGCTCACCCCGTTCCGTACCCCTGCCCAATCCGCACTTCGCCGGACGCGAGAGCGAACTGGCCGAGCTGCACCGGCAGTTGGGGACGAGCACACGGGCCGCCGTCCTGCCGCACGCGCTGCACGGTCTCGGAGGCGTCGGCAAGACGCAGCTCGCCCTGAAGTACGTCCAGCTGCACCGGCACGAGTACGACCGGGTGTGGTGGATCGACGCCGAGCAGCCCGCGGTGATCCGCGCCCAGCTGACCATGCTGGCGCCGGAACTCGGCCTGGTGCCGGACCGGCAGAGCGACACGGTGGCGCGTGTGCTGGCGGCGCTGGCCTCGGGCGCGCCGCACAGCCGCTGGCTGCTGGTGTTCGACAACGCGGGACAGCCCAACGAGGTCATCCCGTACCTGCCGTCGCTGATCGGCGACTCCGAGGGAACCGGACGCATCCTCATCACCTCGCGCCACGCCGGCTGGTCGGACCGGGTGCTCGCGACCAAGGTGGACGTGTTCACCCGCGCCGAGAGCCTGGACTTCCTGCGGACGCGCGCCCCCTGGGCCGGCCCGGAACAGGCGGACCAGCTGGCCGAACTCCTCGGCGATCTGCCGCTCGCCCTGGAGCAGTGCGCGGCGCTGCAGCGGCAGACCGGCATCGCGGTGCCGGACTTCCTGACGATGATCGAGCGGCGGCGGGCCGAGGTGCTGGCCGAGGGGGTCGACTCGATCACCCTGCCGGTGGCGGCGGTGTGGCGGGCCTCCATGGAGACGCTGGCCACGCAGGCGCCGGGCGCGCTCGAACTCCTGCGTCTGCTGGCCTTCTTCGGCCCCGAGCCGGTGGCGCTGGACTTCCTGCACGACGCCAGGATGCTGCCGTTGCCCCCGGCGCTCATGCGGCTCGCCCGCGACCCGCTGTCCCGGGGCCGTGCCATCCGGGCGATCAACCAGTTCTCGCTGCTCACCGTCGACAACGTGGCCGGGACGGTGCAGATGCACCGACTGGTGCGAGCGGTCCTCCAGGACGAACTGCCGGCACAGGAGCAGAGCGAGATGCGGCACCTGGTGCACCAGGTCATCGCCGCGCACGACCCGGGCGACACCCAGCGGCCCGAACACTGGCAGAACTACGCCGACATCCTCCCGCACCTGGAGCCGACGGGGCTGCCTCGCTGCGAGGACCGGCACATCCGGGACACCGCGATCAATCTGATCACCTATCTGCTGGCGCGGGGCGTGCTGCGCGGAGCGGCGCAGCTCGGCGAGCGGATCAGCACGGACTGGCAGTCGTTCCTGGGCGCGGACGACCTCCAGACCCTGTGGGCGACGCGGCACCGGGCGAGCGCCCACTGGCAGCTGGCCGAGTTCGCCGTCTCGCGGCCGCTGAGCGAGGAGGTGCTGCGGCGGCTTCGGGAGACGGTGGGCGACGACCACGAGTACACGCTCACGGCCGCCGGAGTACTCGCCGCCGACCTGCGGACCGCGGGCCGGTTCGCGGACGCCATGGAACTGGACGAGGACGCGTACCGGCGCAGCGTGAACATGTACGGGACGGAGGACCCGTTCACCCTGCGGGCCGGGCACAACTACGGGGTGAGCCTGCGCGTCAACGGGCGCTACGGGGAGGCCCTGGACCTCGACCGGCGCGTCTACCAGGACCTCCGCACGGTCCTCGGTCCCACCGCGCTCTCCACCCTCTTCTCCGTCAACAACGTGGCCCGCGACATGCGCGAGTGCGGCGAGTACGCGGCGGCTCTGGAGCTCCAGGAGCAGACGCTCGCGCAGTACCGCGCGCAGTACGGCGACCGGCATCCGCACACCATGCGGGCGATCAAGAACATGTCGGTGACCTGCCGCAAGGCCGGTCGGTTCGACCGGGCGCGGGCACTGGCCGAGGAGGTGCTCGACCTGTACGTGGCGATCCTCGGGCCGATGCACATCGACACGCTCGCCGCGTTCGCCAACCTCGCCAACGACCTGCGGCTGACGGGCGACGCCGAGGCCGCCGAGCGGCAGGGCGCGCAGGCCCTGGAGCGGTACCGGACGGTGCTCGGCGCCGGGCATCCGCTGACGCACGTGGCGGCCGTCAACCACGGTGCCGCGCTGCGCGCGGTGGGCAAGTTCCCCCAGGCGTTCCGGCTCGACCAGGAGACCGCGCCCGGTCTCGAACGGGTGTTGCACGAGACGCATCCGTGGCCGCTGCTCGCGCACGTCAACCTGGCGACGGGGCTGGCCAGGACGGGCGATCACGAGGCGGCGCGCGACCTGGGCGAGCGGTGCGCCCGGACCCTGGAGGGGCTCTACGGGGACCGGCATCCGGCAACCCTGGCCGCCCTGCGCAACGTGTCGCTCGACCTCGTGTCCTGCGGGGAGGAGGAGCGGGGCACGGAGCTGCTGGCCTCGGTGGTGCGCCGCTACCACGAAACCCTGGGGGCCGATCACTGGGAGACGCTGTCGGCGGAGGCCGGGCGACGCGCGGAGTGCGACATCGAGCCGCCCCCGCTGTGACGCTCCGGCACCCGTGGGCCGGCGGTGGCCTCACGGGAGCGGGCGGCGGTCCCGCTCTTCCCACGAGGCCAGGACGGCGCGCAGGGAACCGAGCAGCCGCCGCCCCTCCTCCGTCGTCCAGTCGTCGTGGGCGGTGAGGGTGGTGAGGGCGGTTGCGGCGGTGCGCCGGCAGTGCTCGTACAGCCGCCGGGCGGCGGGGTTGCCGAGCCGCAGTTCGGTGCGCCAGAAGCCGGCCGTGACGAGGAAGGCGGAGCCGCCCTGGAGCAGCGCGGCAGGTGGGCGGGGCCGATCGCTCCAGGGGGCGTCGGCCCGGGCTCCGGGCGGGGAGTCGAGCAGTTCGACGAGGTCCATGGCGGCGTAGAGCAGCGAGTGCTGGGTCTCGTGGACGAGGTCCGCGGCGAGTTCGGCCGGGTCGTCGACCGGGGAGAGCGCGACCAGTCCGGTCGCGTCGCCGAACGAGGCGCTGTGCCAGCCGGTTCCGTCCTCCTCCGTGAGCGGCACGAGCACCCGCAGCACCTCCGCGACCGTCTCCGCCCGCTCGGGGTGGCGTGCCGTCAGCAGGCGCCACGCGGCGTCGAGTCGACGGGCCCAGCCCGCGTGCCCGGCGGGCGTCAGGGGGCGGGGAGGCAGGGGCGCGGGACCGCCGAGCCGCAGCGGGTCGAGGGTGTCGAGCCGTACGGCGGCCCGGCCGCCCAGGCGCAGCCGCGGCACGGGGAACCAGCCCCCGGTGCCGTCGGGCCCGGCCGCCGGGGCGCCGTGGATCGGTACCGGCCGCTCCCCGTCCCGTACGGCCGCGGCGCCGCTCCCGTCGCACAGGACGGTGGCGGCACCGGGGCCCGGGGCCGGGAAGAGGACGGCGCCGAGCCCGGGCAGAACCAGCGCCGTACCGTCCGCGACCGGCACCCGGATCCGGAAGCGGAGCCCGGCGCGGAGGGCCGCCGCGGCGGCGAGACGGGCGAGTCCGGCAGCGGGTTCGCGATCGGTGCCGCGCGCGGCTCCGCACTCGGGGACACCGGGAGGGGCGTGCCGCGCGAGCCAGGCGCCGGCCTCCGGGTCGCCGAGCAGTTCGGCGAAGACCTCCGGCCGGGCGCGTCGGACCTCGGCGAGCAGGGCCACCGCCGCCGCCCAGTGCGGGTCGGCCCGGTGACACCGGTGGGCGACGCGGAGCAGCAGGAGGTTGCGGTTGCGGCGGGCGGTGCGCAGGGCGGCGAGGACGGCCGGACCGGGGGTACCGGCGGCCAGGGACTCCCAGAAATCCTGCCGGGAAGCACGCGGGGACAGGGACCGGGTGCTCATCCGCCGTGCCCCGCGCCCCGGCGGCCCGGAGTCCGCCCCGCCATCGCCTTCGCCTTCGTCGCCGCCTCTGTCCTCGTCGCCGCCTTCGCCGTCGTCGGGAAGTCGGCGGCGACGGTCCGTGCCACGTGGCCGATGAACCGGGCGAGGTCGGGGCAGTACACGGACGGGTTGTCGTGACCCGCGCCGCCGGATCCCGCCCGGTAGCGGTGCGGATAGTGGCCGCCGCCGCACACGGCGACCAGCGGGCAGGCCCGGCAGCCGGCGCAGAGTCCCGCCCGGCCGGCCTGGCGGGCCGCGACGCCCGGGTGGCGGAGCAGCGCGTCGAACGGGTCGCGGTGCACGCTGAGTCCCGTACGGTCGGCCCCGTCGTAGGTGGTCTTGAGGTGGTCGGAGAGCGTGAGCGAACCGTCGGTGTCGATCACGGCGAGCCGGCTCGGGCCGCCGCCGATCACCTCGCTGCCGGAGGCGCCGCCGAGCAGCAGGTCGATCACCGACTCGAAGAGGGTGACGCGCGGTGCCCGGCCGGCGCTTCCGTACCAGCGGTCGAAGACCTGGACGAGCCAGTCGGCGTACGGGGTCCGGGCCGGGTCCGGGACGCGGCCGGGCGGGGGGACGGTCCAGTTGCCGAGCGGCAGGATGAAGGTGAGGGCGGGCGGATCGTACGAGAGCAGGTGGTCGTACGTGGCGAGCGGGTCGGTCGTCGGGTCGACCGTGGTGAGCAGTCCGCTCCAGAGCGGACGGTGCTCGGGGCGGGCGAGGAGTGCCAGCGCGGCGGCCACCCGGGCGTGGCTGCCGCGGCCGGCCGGGTCGCGGCGGTACCGGTCGTGGACGGCGGGCGGGCCGTCCAGGCTGACACCGATCCGGATGTCCTCCGCGTGGCAGAGCCTCAGGACCGTCTCGTCGAGGAGGGTGCCGTTGGTCTGGAGGGCCACCTCGGCACGGGTGGCGGCGGGCAGCGCGGCCCGCAGTCCGCGGACGAACCGGGCGAGGAACTCCCCGCCCGCGAGCAGGGGTTCGCCGCCGTGCAGGATCACCCGGACGGAGCGGAGGGAGTGGTGGCGGGCGTGCTCGGCGATCCGCAGGACGAGCCGCCCCGCCGTCGCGGGGGCCATGCCGACCGGCTGGGTGCGCCAGCCCCGGTCCTGGCTCTCGTACACGTAGCAGTAGCGGCAGGCGAGGTTGCAGCGGCTGTGCACCTTGACCAGGAACTCCCGGAACGGGAGCGGCGGCCGGGACCGTTCGGGCACGGTCACACCGGGGGGTCGTCGATGGGCACGGCGGACGAGTTGTAGGCGGCGAGCGGCGCCTCCTCGGCCATCAGCCGGTCGAGGACGCGCCGGGCGGCGCGGGCGAGCACCGGGTTCGGCGCGTCGAGGAGCTCCTCCAGCGGAAGTCCCGCGAGATCCGGGAGGTCCGGAAGATCCGGGAGACAGGGGACCCCCGGGAGATCCGGCAGGTCCGCCGGTTCCGCCCGGTCCACCGGTTCCGGTGCCCTCGCGGGCGGTACGGTGTCCGGACCTCGCTCGAGTGGACCGGCCCTCATGCACTCCCCCTGTCGCACGCGTGTCCCACGGCCCGCCCGCCTCCGGTGTCCCCGCGCTCCGTCCCGCGCGGAGCCGTGCGGGCTCCTCTCCATGTCATGGCCATCCATCGCCCCCGCCAAACGGATGACCGATTCGTCGACGGCGTGATCGAGGCGGCGCGGCATTGGCGCGGACCTTCCCGTCCCTGGGCCACAATACGTGCGACGCGGCCCGAACAGCCAGGGAGTTCCGATGAGTTGGAAGCGAAAGACCACAGGCCCTCGCTCCACCGCCGAACGCCCTCTGCCACGGTCCGTGGCCAGGCTGTTCCCCGCTCCGGAGGCCTCGGCCGACCCGCTGTCCCGCTGGATCGTGCCGGCGCTGCTGATCGGCGCGGTGGCGGGGCTGGGCGCGGTGGCGCTGTTCGGACTGCTGCATCTGGGCACCGAGTTACTCCTCGAAAACATCGCCGGTTTCCGCCCGTACCGGACCTCCGCCGAGGGCGGCTTCCGTGAACTGGTCCCGTCCGAACGCCCCTGGGCCGTTCCGCTGGTGGCCGCCGGGGGCGCGCTCCTCGCCACCGCGTTCGCCGTCTGGCTGGCCCCCGAGGCGCGCGGGCACGGGACGGACTCGGCGATCGCCGCCGCACACCACGATCCGTCCGGGATGCGCGGCCGGACGACCGTGGTGAAGCTCGTCGCGTCAGCGCTGACCCTCGGTTCCGGCGGTTCGGGCGGTACGGAGGGGCCCGCCGCGCAGATCTCGGCGGCATTCGGCTCGGTGATCGCCCGCCGTACCGGCATGTCCCGGCGACAGGCACGCACCGCCCTGGTGATCGGCCTCGCCTCGGGCGTCGGCGCGATCTTCCAGGCCCCGCTGGGCGGGGCGCTGCTCGGCGCGGAGCTCCTGTACCGCAGGGAGATGGACGCCCGGGTGCTGCCGAAGGCGCTCCTGGCGGCCTGCTCGGGCTGGCTGGTCTTCGGCGCGTGCTACGGCTTCGCGCCCGTCCTCGGGCGGCACTCGGCGGACGGACCGGGCTTCGGAGCCGGCGACTTCGTCCTGATCGCCGTGACCGGGCTGCTGTGCGGACTGGCCGGCCGGCTCTACACCGGCGCCTTCTACGCCGTGCACCTGCGCACCGAGGACCGCGTCCGGTCCGTACCGGCCAGGATCGTCGCCCCGGCGGCGGCCGCCCTGCTCGTGGGCGTCCTCGGGCTGCTGGTGCCCGGTGTGCTCGGCACGGGGTACGGCCTGATGGAGGCGCTCACCGACCGCGAACTCGTCGCCGGACTTCCCGTACTGATGTTGCTCGCCATCCCGCTCGCGAAGATCGCGGGCACGGCCCTGACCGTCGGCTCCGGCGGCTCCGGCGGCATCTTCGGACCGTGCATGGTCGTCGGCGCGGGGACGGGCGCGCTCGCCTGGCGCCTCGGCGAGGCGCTGCACCTGCCGTCGGCCGGGCCGCTCCCGTACGTGGTGGTGGGCATGGCGGCCTGCCTGGGCCCCGTGGCCAACGCGCCGCTCGGCGTGCTGGTCATGGCGACGGAGATGGTCGCGGACGCCTCCCTGCTGGGGCCGGGCATGCTGGCGGTCCTGTGCGCGTCGGCGGTGACGGGACGCACGACGCTGTACCGGAGTCAACTGGAGCGCCGGCCGCGGGAGACGGCCGAGGAACAGGACGAGGCGACGGAGAGCCGGTCCGGGACGGCGCACACCCCGAACCCGGTCCCGGTCCCGGCCGCGGCCCGGCCCCCTGTCCGGGAACCCGGGCCGCCCCCGGAGCCGAAGCCCACACCCGCGACCACCAACGGGACGACGATGGCGGCGGCCGGCTCCACCACGGACCCGGTGGCCGACCCGGCGGCCGGGCCCGTCGCCGGTCCCGCGGTCCCGCCGGCGGCTCAGCCCTCGTCGTCCGCCCCCGCCTGCGCGCCCGACTGACCCCCGGCCGTGCCGTTCCCGTTCCCGCCTCCGGCCGGGGGCGCTTCGTCCTCCTCGGGCCGTCGGTCCCGCTCGCCCCGCTCCCAGACCACCTTGACCTTGAGGTGCCCCTCGACCCCGGTACGGGCGATCACCGCACCGGTCTCCACGTTGAACTTCACCCCGAACTCGAGCTCCACCGTCGACGGCGGTGCGGGCAGCGACACCATCCGCTCCAGTGTCCGCCCGGCCATCTGCCGGACCTGGTCGAGCCCTTCCTCGAACCGTCCCGCCGCGACGTCCACGGCACCGTTCCCCGACCGGTCACGGCTCCGGGCCCGCACGATCTCCGGGTCCTGGTCCTCGAAGGCCACGTACACCGCGGCGTCCCCGCCGCCGAGTCCGAACCGCGCCAACTCCTCCGGCATGTCCCCTCCGCCCGCTCCGGACCGGGCCGTGCGCCCGGCGGCGTCAGCCTACGGCGCGAGGCGCCGGAGCACACCGAAACGGACCGCCCTCGAACCCCTCACCGAGCAGGCCCGACGGAGCGCGCCCGGAAACAGTGAGCCTCGCTCGTCCTTCACCACGCCTCGAGCTGAGGCCGGAAAGGGCTGAGTAATTGAATTCCGAACTTACATTTCTGGAGGTGCCGCGGCAGAGATGCGCCCCTCAAGACACGGGTGTAGGTTCGAAGTGCGCACCATTCAATACCATTCCCCTCCGGGCGCGAGACCGACTGGCCACCGCTTCCCACCATGCTGCCGCCTTGGAAAGCATCCGTGAATATCGCTTTTCACGCCACGCGATCAGGAGATCCGGAATGTCGAATCCAGTACTCAGAAAAGGTGACAGCGGCCCCTTCGTTACACGCCTGCAGGGCGACTTGAATACCCACGGGTACTCGGTCGGGCAAGTGGATGGAATATTTGGAAATAAGACCGATGCGGCTGTCCGCCAATTCCAAGCTGATCACGGTTTGTCCGTTGACGGGATCGTCGGTCCGGCCACTTGGAATGCGCTCGAAGGCCCGGTTCCTGGCGCGGAGGTTACTTTCGACCTCTCCGACTTCCCGTCACTCGCGCTCATGTTCCGCCACGGAGCCGGCGAAGACATAGATGGCTACTTGGCCGAGCTGGGTATCGGCTCGTGAGGTCATGGCGAACACGGGAATGGCTCCTCGGTCCGCCTCGGGAACGGCTCATGACCGCTCCGACAAACCGTTGGCGGGTCAGGGCTCGAACGCGAGAGAGTCATCCCGTGCTCGTCGGCGGGCCTGCTTTTGCGTACCCAATCGAACGGAGGGTCATCATGGCATGCGAACTGCAGAAAATTGCCGCTGCCGTTGCCTTCGCGAACGCCGTGGCCTCGACGCCGGGCGTCGCGTTCGGCACCGTCGCTCCTCCTCTGGAACCACTACTAGCGGCCAAGATGTGGCTGTCCTGGGTCGGCGCATTGGTCGCCCTCGGCTCACTCGTGAAATGCCTTGATGACGCGGGACGACACCAGGATGCCGAATCGCTGAGGCGGGAGATCGACAAGCTGAAAGGTGAGATGGAAACGATAAAGAACAGCGTTCCCCACTGATCTGACTTCGTCACCGACCGGCACTGACCTGAGCGCCTTTTTCGCTGTTATCGATCGGGACGGCCTTGTTGATATCGCCGAGATCGAAACCGACGCCGACCGCGGTAACGCCACTTTCACATGGGCAGGCCCCCATATAAGTTTTGGTGAAACTGGGCAGCTGCGGCGAGCCGCTGCCCCGGCGCACGATCCGCTGCAGCCTCTGCCCCTCCTGGTCAGTCGGTCTGCGCACACGGACAGGATCGGCCACCGCGCCTCCAGCGGTCGGAGCGGACGTCACCCACCGAGTCGCCGAAGCAGCCGCCTGCGTCGATGCGCGGTGCTCCACCAGGAGTCGCCATCTCCAGGACGGGGTCATACGGTTGAAGAACCGGGGTTCCCCTGTGGCGCCGAGCCGGATCCCGTGCCGCGCCCTGCCGAAGGGTCGCCATCACCGGAGGAAGCCTCGCGGTCACCAACGGTCGTGGCCCAGCCCGTCCGACCGGCAAGGAGGCGTCAGTGGCAATGGACCCAAGGGCACTCCTGGAGAAGACGGCGCTGCTGCTGTGGCGCCTGGCCGACGACGCCGTGAGCTCCCTCGCGGATCCGCTCGCAAGCCTCCAGCCCCTGGCAGGGGAAGACGAAGCCCTGCAGGACAGGTTGCTGGAACCCCTGACGGACCTCCCGGCTCATCACGCACTTCTTGGGCTGCTGCACGACATGCTCGGCGACGTCGCGGACGCCGGATCGGTCGTGCGCGCACACGGGTGGCACCGGGCGGCGGGATCGGCCAGGGGACTGGCCCTCGTGCTGGGGGAGACAGGATCACGCGCCGTTCTGGCGATCACTCCCGGGCCGGACGGTCAGGGGCCGACCGTCGACGTCGTCGTGACGCCTGGTGCCGCCTTCAACCATGCGGTCGGCAGTGCGAGTTCGGACTGGCAGGTGACCGTCGACGTCCAGTCCCAGCAGCTCTGGGACGCGGCGTACTCACCCGGTTCCGTGCCCATGGGGCCGACGGGGACCGCGACAGTCACCGCCACTCGCCGGGGACAGCTCGGCAGCGGCCCTGCCGACGGGCCACACGTCTCGACGGACGGCATCACTGTGCGGCTCACCGCGACGCCTGCCGCGCCGGTTGTGGCCGAAATCCGGGTCAGGGACTTCCAAGCCGGGGTGCTGCCGGCCGCGCTGGCCTCCTTTCTGGGCGACGGCGGCGGTGCGGCGACCGAGAAGACCGACATCGAGATCCAGGCGACCCGGGCGGACGGTCTACGGTTCAAGGAGGGCGGTGCGCGCCTCCAGCGTCCTGTCGGCCTGAACCTGCCCGGTGTGACAACCCGGGGGTTCGCGCTCGAGCTCGACCACGACGAGCGCGGACTCGTCCTCAGGCCCACGCTGTCCGCCCTCGCCAGGCCGCCCGTACTGCCGCTCAGCGCGGCGCTCGACGGTCTGGGTCTGCAGGCGCCGGTGAGCCTGTCGAACGACCGCATCGGCATCAACCCCGACCTCCTCGAGGCGCAGTTCCCCACCGCCATGGGCATCGCGCTCCAACTGGGCGCGGTCGCGGGCGGCGGCGCGGTCCAGCAGCGTGGCGCGCCCGGTGGCGGCGCGTACGCGGGCGTCCTGGACATCGATCTCGGCGTCGTGCAGGTGCAGGCGTTCGGCCTGCTGCAACTTCCGGTCGACGGCAGGCAGCTTTCCTTCCTGGTCCTGCTCGGGGCCGAGTTCGGCTATCCGGGCATCCAACTGGGCTTCGGCTTCGCCCTGGACGCGGTCGGCGGGCTGGTGGGGCTCAACAGGCGGGTCGACGAGAACCGGTTGCGCGGCCTTGTCCTCGAAGGAAACGCCGACCGAGTTCTGTTCCCCGGCAATGCCGTCGCACGCGCCGACGAGATAGCCGGTTCCCTGGAAGCCTGCTTCCCCGTCGCACGCGACAGGTTTGTCGTCGGCCCGATGGTCCGGATCACGTGGGGCGGGCGGATCGTGAGCCTGTCCGCCGCCCTCGTGATGGATCTGCCGGAACCGGTGCGCGCTCTGCTCGTGGGGCGCCTCGTGATCTCCATTCCGGATCCCGTGGTGCCGCTCATCCGGCTCCAGGCCAACGTCTTCGGTAAGGTCGATCCCGGCGTTCCGGCCGTCGAACTCCTCGCGACGCTGACGGGCTCGTGGATCGTCGGAACCCCAATGAGCGGCGAGTGCTGCCTTCTCTTCCGCGGTGGCCGGGACGCGGCGTTCGTGCTGTCCGCCGGCGGCTTCCACCCGCGCTTCGTCCGGCCTCCGGGAGTGCCCGCACTGCGCCGGCTCTCCATGGAACTGGGCAGTCCCGTTCTGCGCCTGCGGGCGGAGGCTTACGTTGCGCTGACCTCCAACTCCTTGCAGTTCGGTGCGCAGCTGCACCTCGACGCGACGATCGCCGACTGCGGCGTCGAGGGCCACCTCGGCCTCGACGCCCTGTTCGTGTGGGAGCCGACGCTGTCGTTCGCCGTGCACGTCCACGCCGGCGTTGCCGTGCTGGCCTTCGGCGAACGCCTGGCCTGCGTCGGCCTCGACTTCACCCTGGAGGGACCCGCTCCCTGGCACGCGTTCGGCACGGGCAGCATCTCCGTGCTCTTCTGGGACGTCTCCCTCGACTTCGACGAACGATGGGGCGACGCCCCGGCGGTCGCGCAGAAGGCCGAGGACATCCTGGCGCTGCTCCGGACGGCACTGGAGCGGCCCGGTGCCTGGACGGCGGAACCCCCGACCGCCCGGCGGTCCGGGCTGCGTTTCACCGACGCGGCGAACACGGCTCTGGTCAAGGGGGACGTGGCCCTGCCCGACGCGACGTTCCGGATGACCCAGCGGATCGTGCCGCTGGAGACGACCATCCACCGATTCCACCGGCTCGGCGTGCCCGGCCAGTCGTGGCGGATCACCCCGGTGAACAAGGCGACCGGCACGCCGCTTCCCTCGTTCGGAACGGTCCCCGAACGGTTCGTGCCCGGTGAGTTCTTCGCGCTGACCGACGAGCAGCAGCTCACCAGCGCGGCGTTCGCGGACCTTCCCGGCGGCGTACGGCTGGCCGACAGCGACGTACGGCAGGGCGAGCGGCATCTCGTCGACGACAGTTACGAAACCGGATACCAGGTGGAGCCCGAGTGGTTCACCGGATTCCCGGTGCCGGACAACGGCAAGCCCCTGCCCGGCACAGGCGTGTTCGGGCTGGAGAGCTTCGCCCGGCCAGTGGGCGCCGCAGAGCGGGCCGACCGGTGGCGCGCCGCGCAGCGGCCGATCGGGACGACACGAGTGGAGATGCGCACATGAGCCGACGCTGGTTCCTCTCCTCCGTCGCATTCGGCGCCGCGGCCGACGCCACGTCGGTGAAGGACGCACGCCCGTTGTTCACCCCGGCCGCCCAGATCACCAGATCGGTCGAGGGCCTGCCCGCGGAGACGTTCCCCGACCGCCCCGGCTCGAGCCTTGAGCTGCTCGGCCCCGGCGACACGCTCGGCTTCGACCGGTCGGTCGTCGTCCGCCATGAGCCGCCGGAGGGCGCGGTGAACGCCGTGCCCGGACACCTCGCCCACGTGGAGTTCTCAGACGCGAGTCTTCCCTGGCTGCTCAGCCTTCCGGCGGCGCGGAGACTGCCCTGGCTCACCCTGCTCGTGCTCCGTGACGACGAGGGCGACCTCGCCCCGAGCACGGTGCTGCGCGTCGTCACCGCGCCGGGCAGCGCACTGCCGGACCTGGCGGAGTCGTGGGCGTGGGCCCACGTCGAGGCACGAATCGAGGACGGCGAGACGCCGCAGGGGGTCGTGGAGCGGGACGTACGCACCGGTGTCGACAACGTCGTGTCCCGGCTCGTCTGTCCGCGCCGCCTGGATCCGAATCGGGGCTGGCTGGCCTGCGTCGTGCCCACCACGAAGGCGGGCCGCGCCGCCGGGCTCGGCGAACCGCCGCCGGCGGACGGGGCAGCGGCGGCCTGGTCGCCGGGACAGCCACGGGTCACGCTGCCCGTCTACCACGCGTGGCGGTTCCGCACCGGGGAGGCCGGCTCTTCTTTCGAGGACCTCGCCCGCCGGATCCACCCCGTGGCGACGGCGACGCTGGAAGGACTCGGATTCGGCGCCCGCACGGTCGACGTGCGCCACCCGTGGCCGCATGAGGATCTCCTCCAGGGCATCGCCCCCGATCGCGTGACCGTCCCCGTTCACGGTGCCCTGAGACTGCCGGGCGCGGACACCGTGGACGAGTCGTGGAGCGACTTGCCGAGCATGAACAAGTTCCGCGAACTCCTCGTCGCCCACGTCGACGCCCCCGCGTCGCGGTGGGCGCCCGACCGCGTGGGAACCCCGCCCGACCGGGACGAGAAAGCGGTCGCCGCCCCGCTCTACGGAAGCCACCACAGCGGCGAGCAGACGGTGCCCGCCGACGGGTGGATGAGGCAGCTGAACACTCAGGTGAAGTACCGGATCGCCGCCGCCCTCGGCGCCCGCTACGTCCAACTGGAACAGGAGTTCCTGATGGCGCGCGCCTGGGAGCAGATCGGCCAGGCCCAGGAGGCGAACCAGGCGCTCGCGGCGGCGGAACTGGCAGCCGCGGCCGCCGAGACGGCGCAGGCCAAACACCTCCGCACGATGAAGACGGCGCCCCTGACGGAACTCGCCATGCTGTACGGCGACGCCGTGGAGCGACCTGAGGGAGGCACCGTACCCGTCGGCCGGGCCCTCGCCCCGTCGGCCGTTCCCCGGGGCGCGGCCTCGGCGTCCTTCGTACGGCTCACCCGGCCGGGCGGCGCGCTCCGCCGTCGCGGCGGACGCGTGGCGGGACAGCGTGACGACGCGGCGGTGACGACCGCGCCCTTCCTCGACAAGGCGATGGACGCCACCAAGACCTTCCTGCCGGTCTCCTGGCTCGCCGGAGTGGACGACTCGGATCTGCCGGCAGCCGCCGGGGCGGTCCAGGGGCCGCTGACCTCGACGACGGTGTTCGGCGACCCGGCCGCGGCCTTCTCGACCCGCACCCTCGGCCACTTCATCTACACCATGTGGATGGTGTCCGTCGACTACTACGCGACGGACAATGGCGGGTCGCGGTTCTTCCCGGAGTTCGGCGACCCCCGGGGCCGACTGCGCGCCCTCGCCGAGAAGGCGCAGCAGACCGCGGCCGACCGCACGCCGCGCACCGCGCCGCAGACCGTGCTCGTGCGGGGACTGCGCCGACTGCTCAGCGCCGAGACACGCGCCGTGCCCCTGCTCGCCGAGGCCGGACTGGGTATGACCGGCGGCGAGTTCGTCAGCCGTATCCGCAGCCGGGTCCGCCCCATGCCGCGGACCATGGACCACGTGACGGCGCTCCTCGGTGAGCCGCTGATGTCCGGCCGGACCGCGGAGGACCCGCGTCCCCTGCGGCCCCTGATGTGGCACCCGGAGTTCGGCTTCCCGGTCGCGGCGGAACTGCTCGCCCGCTGGCCGGAGTGGGCCGTCCCCGGCATCACCGACTTCCCCGACGACTCCTCGGCCCTCCTCGAACCCAACCCGGCGTTCGTGGAGGCCCTGCTGGTGGGACTGAACCAGGAGTTCAACCGCGAGCTGCGCTGGCGGGAGTATCCGACGGACGAAGCGGGCACCCCGTTCTCGCGGTTCTGGCCACCGGGAGGCGCGGCACCGGGCTACGGCGAGATCGCCCGTTGGGCGACCGCCGACCGGCTCGGCGACCACGACCCGAGCGCCGACACGAAGCTCCTGGTCCTCCTGGTCCGTGCCGAGGTGCTGCGGCGCTTCCCGGGCACTGTCGTACTCGCGGCGAAGTCCGTGAACCGAACCGTGGAGGGCCCGGATGTCACCTGGCGGGAGCCGAGGTTCGTCCTGCCCGTGGACGAACGGACCAATCTCTACGGCTTCGAGGGCCTGACCGCGGACCAGGCCGCCGCCGAGCACTGGATGTTCGTGATGCGTGAGCCCATGGCCGCGGCTCAGTTCGGTTTCGACGAGCGGACGGAGTTCTCGCCGGAGTTCGATTCCTGGCCCAACCTGACGTGGGACGAGGTGCCGAGAGTGAACGGTTTCGTCGTGCCGCGCGTGGTCGACGGGCTGCCGCCGGCGCTCGCGCCGCCGGCGGATCCTCCTCGGTGGGAGGGCCTGGACGCCGGCGACTTCGCGCGGATCCTCTTCCAGAGGCCCTTCCAACTGGCGTTCTCCGCGAAGACGATGACCGGATGACCGGATACCGCTGATGCCGGGGAGCCTGGAGGGGCGGCGCGGCGTCAAGGCATCAGGGCCAGCTCTCCGAGGGCCGCACGATGTCGAAGTGCAGGCCGCTGGAGCTCTCGCCGCTGCCGGGGTTCTTCTCGCGCCGGACCCACGCGTGCCAGGAACCGTCGAACCACCGCGCGAGCACCGGGCGTCGGGTCACCAGCGCTCCCTCACGCGGCACCTCCTCCTCATGCACCCAGTGGTCGGTGTGCAGTAGCCGGCCCTGCGGCTTCGACTCCGCTCCGGGCTGCTGCAGCGGCACCAGCGCGAACCGGATCGCGTCGGGCGTCAGCGCATGCGGGACGAGCGGCAGCCAGTAGTCCGGTACGACGGTCTGGACGGCGTAGGAGCCGATGTCGACGGGCGGCGGTCCCTCGGGGGCGACGCGCAGCCAGCTCTCCCTGCGGTCGAGGAGTTCGCCACGGACGGTGACCGTCTTCTCGATGGCCCAGGCCAGGTTCGCCAGTTCGTCGCGGGCGAGCGCCACGGACTCCAGGGGATCGCCGACGGCACTGCGCCCGGACGGCATCATCAGCAGACCGTCGTCGGTGCCGGTCACTGTGAACATGTTCCAGCGTGGATCGTCGCGCCCGGCGCGTTCGACGGTGTGCGTGCCTCCGAAGGAGTCGGTCACCACGATGCCGTCGAGCGTCGTGATCGAACCGGCCGCGACCTCCAGCGGGAACAGGAACCAGTCGTTTCCGTAGACCTCGGCGAACGAGATCAGCAGCAGTCGTCCGGTGTCCAGGCTCGACACGTCGGTCGCGCCCAGATCGATCTGCGCGTCCTCCATCTCCCAGAAGCGGTCGGCCGGGATCCCGCCGAAGCGCACCGTCGCCGGCACCACCTCCCGGGTGAAGTGCTGTACGGGCGCCGCTGCCGCCGGCACGCCCGACGGGTCGAGGTCGACGCTGTACCAGTCCAGACCGTCGCCGAGGTACTCCTCGGCATGCAGGACCTGGTCGCCGAACGAGAAGTCCGAGCGGTGCTCGAAGCGGTGCGGATCGAATGCGTCCGGCCCGGGCGCCTCCGACGGCGCGACGCCGTTCCACCAGGCGAGCCAGAGCGCGCCCACCGCCGCGAGGCCCGCGACCCGCGGGTTCCCCTCGGACAGGTCCCTGGCGAGCTCGCGGGCGTCGGGGACCCTGGGCGCGAGCAGGGTGACCAGCCCCGTCGGCCCGGTCGGCAGGGGACTGAAGCCGTACTCGGAGAGCACCTGCGGCAGCTTCGAGGACAGGCCCGCCTGGTCCAGCAGGCGCACGAACTGAGCCCCGCCCTCGACCCGCAGGCACTCGTCCGGGCCCGCGTCGTCCTCCGACTCGACCACCGCGTCGAGCGGGCCCGACGTCGGGTCGTACGGCACCCAGGGGGAGACCGCCGCCGGGTCGGCCGCGGCGTCGACGCTCGCGGCCGGGCGCCATGCCGACACCGGGGAGCTGCGGCCCTCGATCCGGGCCAGTACGGGCGACCCGGCGTCCTGGGCGGCGAACTCGCCGAACTGCCACTGGCGGGCCAGCGCCCAGGCGGGATCGTGGACACGGGCCGCGAGCCCGGAGGCCACCTCGTTCACGCGGGACAGGGGTTCCAGCCGGAACCGGAAGAACCCGCTGTGTTCGAAGTTCCTGCGAGGCATCGCCTACTCCTCGGCCAGTTCGATCCAGAAGTCCCGGATCATGGACGCGAGGGCCGTCGTTCCGGCCTCGCCCACCCGCAGCCCGGGGAGCACGTCGGAGAGCAACGGCAGGTCGGCCAGGTCGACATTGCGCATCTTGGCGAGCTCCAGGGTGTCGCGCACCACCAGTGCGAGGCCGTCCGCCGTCCAGCCGCGTACCGGATCGGGCGGCACGGCGACGAGCACGGCGTGCGGTGCCTTGGCGTCGGGCCGGTCGAAGTGGAACGACACACCGGTCAGTTCCGACTCCGGGGAGACGCCGTCGTCGCGCGTCCTGTTCGTGGCCAGCGCGTCCGCGCCGGGCACCACCTCCACCCACTCGTCGCACACGATGCCCGCGAGCTGCTGTGAGCCGGTCGGCGGGACGGGCGTGTGACAGACCAGGTGCCGACGGGCGGGTGGCCGGTCGGACGGGTCGAAGGGGCCGCCGATCCAAGCGCCTCCCGCGGGCGTCTGCGAGGCGGACAGGCGGCTGGGCCGTCCGGTGCGGGCTCCCGCCAGCAGCAGCGTCTCGTGCCAGGTGCGGACGGCGGGGCGGACCGCTCCGTGACGGCGCAGCCAGTCGGCCACGTCCGCGCCGGTCGTGTCCGGCACCGTCGGGGGTGGGGACACGCCCGGGAGCGGCGGAGCCAGCGGTAGCCCGGTGCCGAGGAACTCCGCGAGCACGCGCGTCACCTCCGCCAGCCAGCCCGGGGTCGTCGAGTTCCGGGCCAGTTCGGCGAGGCGTGCCGGGTCGCCGTCGATTCCGAGGGCCTGGCGCCGCTGGGCGTCCTCGACCTTCTCGGCGAAACCGGCGACCCGTAGGCGGACACTCTCCACGTCCGGCGACGGAAGCGTGTTCCCGTCGTCGAGCACATGGGCCGGCAGCAGTGGTGCCGCGCCGACCAGCAGGCCCTGGATCCGGCCGGTGACCGCACGCAGTTCGTCCCATCCCTCGCCGATGGCGACCTCACCTCCCGGCACCCCGGCCAGTTCGGCGATCCGGCGGTGCAGTCGGCGGTGAACACTGCCCGCCACGTCGAGCACCACGCCCAGCGCGCTGAAGCCGACCTGCTCCAGCGTGAACGCGAACGACTGCGCCTGCGTCCCGCCGGCCCGGACGGTGCCGACCAGCCGCCACGTGGCCGCGGGGCCCAGCAGATGGGCGACCCACGCGTCCACCCGTGGCTCAAGGGCGGAGAAGGCGTCCGCACCCCACCCCGCGGGCCGCGAGGACGCGGGCGGGAGGAGTGCCGCCACGCGGTGCGTCACGGCCCGCCCCCGGTGTGGGGTGCGCAGTACGTCGAACCGGTCCGGTACGTGCCGGCCCGCACCCAGTGAGTCGGCCGACAGCCCCGCCCGCAGCGGATTGCCGCCGACGAGCTGATGCACGCTCTCCGCCAGCAGCAGGTCGCTCACCGCGTCGAGGGCGTCGACCAGGTCGTCCAGCGCGGGAAGCACCCGGGGGTCGGCCGGAGGCAGCCCGTGCGCGGCCAGCACCGTGTGCACGGTGCCCGCGGAGTGCGCCCGCGCGAGCGCGATGCCGTCGACGACGTTGCGCGCGGCGATCGCCTCGGTGCTGCGTTGCCAGAGCTCCGGCTCGGGTTCGTCCGCCGTGGGCTCATGGGCGACGGGCGCCGGGAAGGCGCGACGGAAGGGGTCCTTCTGTGCGTCGAGGGCCGCCTCGTGCAGCGCGCGCTCGAAGCGGTAGCCGAGAAGCGAGCCGAGGCTCTGCCCGCGCCTGATCCCGCCCAGCAGCCAGCGCGCGATCCGAGCGCGCCGCGACGTCAGGTCGACGGCCAGCGGCGAGAGCGCGTCGGCGGCGGCCGCGGACTGCGCGTCGCGGTGGGCGAGGTATCCGGACCGCAGCACGGCCGCGGTCGCCGCGTGGTGCAGGGAGGGCGCGTGGACGAACCCGTCCGACGGTCGTGCCGAACCCGGGTACAGGTTCTCCACCCAGCCGTATCCGCCGAGTCTCGTTCCGGTGGTGCCTGTGGCCCGTGTGTCACTGAGCCGCTTGGCGGCGAGGGAGGTGGCCCAGGCGTCCCACCGGTGGGAGCAGACGTCGAACAGCTCGAAGGCGAGCGGCAGGTACCCGTCCGCCGGTACGCCGGCGAGCGCGCGCAGACCGGTGGTCAGCAACCCCACGGACGGGAGCCCCTGGCGCGCGTTGTCCAGGAACTGGTTCGCGTCCGCACTGGCCGGTCCTTCCTCCAGCCGCTTGCGGATCGCGGCATCCACTGCGTTCGGGAGGTCGAAGGCCAGGTCGAACCCGTCGCCTACGAACCCGTCGCGACGGGTGTGGAAGACGTCTCTGCCGTCGCCGTTCACCATCAGGGGGACCAGGTCGGTCGCCCTGTCCGCGGTGCCGAAGCGGAAGTGCCCGAAGATCGTCGGCGGACGGTCGAAGGAGGCGTCGCCCGTGTTCGTCAGCGGCCACCGCGCCAGATACTGCTCCTGCGTCAGCTCGTCGCGCAGGAACGCCACAGCGTCGGTGAGCTGACGGCGGCTGTCGTCGAACAGGGCCGCGTACTCGGTCGCGTTCGGCGCGAGGCGTTTCGGGACGAAGGCGTAGTCGGGTGCGGTGGTGTTCGAGGTCCAGGCGATATTGCTGGTCTCCTCCGACGGAATCGTCCACCGCAGGCCCGAGCGGACGCCGCAGAGCGCCACGGCCGGGCTCGGCGCGCGCTTGCTGATGCCGTCGAACTTCTGCAGCCCGCCCCGGGAGGTGGTCTCGCGCCTGATCACAAGGTCGTTCGACACGGGGAGCCGTGTCAGGATGTCCACGGCCAGCCAGTCGGCCGGTGTGCCGTCGGTGACCCGCGGGACCCAGCCCGGTGTGAGCGCGGCCCGCCAGTGGTGCCGCAGACGCTGCAACCAGGGCAGCAGCAACGCGTCCGCACCGTCGTCACGGTCGGGCACCCACTCGTCGAGCGCCGTCACCGGAAGGATTCCGTACGGCTGGCGCCCGGCGCGCACGGTCGGCAGCGGGCCGCGACTGCGAACGTGGTCAGCCAGGTGGTTCCTGATCCTCACCCACCGCTCGTGGACGGCCCGGCGTTCGTCGTCCGGCCGCGGCGCACCCGAGTCGGGCAGGATGCTCTCGCTCTGGAACTCGTACGCGAGCGACCACCAGCTCAGCAGGGACAGCGCGGCGATCGGTCCGTCGCCGTCGTTCGCGGCGCCCGTGCATTCGGCCAGGAAGCCCGCGTCGCTCAGGCCGAGGGCCCTGGCCAGGCGGAAAGCGTCGGTGTGTTCCGTGAGGGCCGGAGGCGGGCCGGGCGGCATCGGGCTGGGGCGCGACGACCAGGCGGACGTGGTCTCGGGCGTGTTGTTCGTCGGGGTCCCCGGTGCGAGGAAGCCGAACCCGTCGCTGAACGCGTGACCGTGCAGACAGCGGCGCAACTCCTTCGCCGCGTCCTGGGGGGACAGATCGCTGACGCCCACGACGAACAGCTCGTCGAGGTGGTCGAATTCGGGCGGGAGCGTCAGTACGGTGCCCATGCCGGCGGCGACCGCCGCGTCGAAGTCGATCGCCCACTCCGCGTGCTCGTGATCCTGCGCCGACTCGTCGGCGGCGAGCAGGCCGAGCGGCAGCGGGTCGGGGATGTCGGCTCCGGTTCTGTCGACGGCGACCTTCCCGTCGACCAGACCGAGGAAGCGCCAGCGTGCGGGGAGACTCGTCACCTGAGGAGCACGCCGCCGGCGCGGGTCACGCAGCCGCGGCTCGGGCGCGCCGGGCCGCGCCGCCCGCGTCGCCCAAGCGGCCCTGGACGGGCTGACCTTGCGCACCAGCTCCCGCCAGGCGTGGTCGCCCGGATCGGCCCAGTAGGCGCGGGCCGCGTCCAGCTCATCGCGGGTCAGCGCCGGATCGAACGCATCGATGTGGATGTCGTCGGGATACACACGCACCTTGATGCTGCGGGCGTCGGCCGTCCACTTCGTCTCGATGCGCGCGGGCAGCAGGGCGATCGGCACGGTGTTTTCCACGCCGAAGAGCGCCTCCTCCGCGTCCAAGGATGCCCTGAGCCGCTGCCCGGCATCGGCGAAGTCGGCCTGCAGCTTGGCCAGTTCCTCCAGCAGATCCGCCTGGAGTTTCTCCGCGAAGCGAACGACCGCGAAGGGCGTGGGCAGCTGCCCCGGAAGCGTTTCCGCTCCAGGGGCCCAAGCGTGGATACGTGCGAGGGTGACCGCTCTGGCGTCCACGTCCGCCTGCTTGGCGTCGTGCCACAGCCGCGCTTCGTCGAGCGCCCGCCGCAGGGCGAAGGGGTCCTCCCGGCTGACGGCCGAGCCGGACAGGAAGATCAGCAGCCCTTCAGGTGCGGCGAGGACGGTCACCGTGCCGTCCGCACCGAGACCGAACATCACCGGGATACCCGGCACTCCTACGCCGGTCATCGCATACTGCGCCGACGGGATCAGCGTCAGCTCGTGAATCGTGGCCCGGGACAGAGCCCCCGCCGTCCACCCCAGCAACTCGGGAATCAGATCGTGCGACAGAGCCCGCCCGTCGACGGTGACTTGGTACCCATGAATGGTCAGGGTCCGCCAGGACACCGACGCAAAGCCGACGAAGCGGGGATCGAGCGTGATCTGGCCGTCGGTGGTGAGAGCGTAATGGAAGTCGGCAAGCCCCCTAGCCAGAAAGAACATGTACTGCCGACTCGGAATAAGCGTAAGTTCGTGCGTGGTGCCGCGACTAAGCACACCGGACCTACCAAGAAGCTCAGGCGTCAGATCATGCGACAGCGCCCGCGCGTTGAGCGTGACGGCGAAGCCGCGGATCGTCAGTGTGCGGCCGGCGGCCTCGGCGAAGGCCCCGTATTCGGCAGCCACCGTGACGACGCCACTTCTGGTGAGAGCGTAATGAAAGTCGGCAAGTCCTCGCGCCAGAAAGAACATGTACTGCTGACTCGGAATGAGCGTGAGATCGTGCGTGGTGCCGCGACTAAGCACACCGGACCTACCAAGAAGCTCAGGCGTCAGATCATGCGACAGCGCCCGCGCATCAATGGTGACCTTATATCCACGGATGGTGAGTGTGCGACCGTCGGCTTGAGCGAAGGCATTACAGTCCGGCGGAATGGTGACCTGGCCGTCAGTGGCGAGAGCATAATGGAAGTCAGCGAGCCCCCTAGCCAGAAAGAACATGTACTGCCGACTCGGAATAAGCGTAAGCTCGTGCGTGGTGCCGCGACTAAGCACACCAGACCTACCAAGAAGCTCAGGCGTCAGATCATGCGACAGCGCCCGCGCGTTGAGCGTGACGACGAAGCCGCGGATCGTCAGTGTGCGGCCGGCGGCCTCGGCGAAGGCCCCGTATTCGGCAGCCACCGTGACGACGCCACTTCTGGTGAGAGCGTAATGAAAGTCGGCAAGCCCCCTAGCCAGGAAGAACATGTACTGCTGACTCGGAATAAGCGTGAGATCGTGCACGGTGCTGCGACTAAGCACACCGGACCTACCAAGAAGCTCAGGCGTCAGATCATGCGACAGAGCCCGCGCATCAATGGTGACCTTATATCCACGGATGGCGAGTGTGCGACCGTCGGCTTGAGCGAAGGCATTACAGTCCGGCGGAATGGCGACCTGACCGTCGACGGTGAGAGCGTAATGAAAGTCAGCGAGCCCTCGCGCCAGGAAGAACATGTACTGCTGACTCGGAATAAGCGTAAGTTCATGCACGGTGCTGCGACTAAGCACACCAGACCTGCCGAGAAGCTCAGGCGTCAGATCATGGGACAAAGCCCGCGCATCGATGGTGACCTTATGGCCGCGGATCGTCAGTGTGCGGCCGTCAACTTGGGCGAAGGCATTACAGTCCGGCGGAATGGCGACCTGACCGTCGACGGCGAGAGCATAATGAAAGTCAGCGAGCCCCCTAGCCAGAAAGAACATGTACTGCCGACTCGGAATGAGCGTAAGTTCATGCACGGTGCTGCGACTAAGCACACCAGACCTGCCAAGAAGCTCAGGCGTCAGATCATGGGACAAAGCCCGCGCGTCGACGGTGACCTTGTATCCGCGGATCGTCAGGTTGAGCCCGCTCGCCTCCGCGAAGCCGACGTGGTCGGAATGGAGACTCACCTGGCCGTCGGACGTCACGGTGAAACGGAAGTCCGCGAAGCCTCGGGCCAGGAGGAATCCGTAGCCCTCGGCAGGGATCAGGACAAGTTCGTGGGCGGTGGCGCGCGGAAGCACCGCGTCGTTTCCGTTGAGGAACGGCCGAAGGTCGTGGGAGAGGGCTCGGCCATCGACAGTGACGGTGAATCCGTGGATGGTGACGAGGGGTGTGCCGTCCGCGGAGACGCCGACCGAGCCGCACTGCGCCACGGTTTCGGTCAAGTGCACCGCTCCGTCGGCACCCACGCCGAACAGCGGCACCACCACCCTCGGGCCGGGGACGAATCCGTACCCCTCGGCCGGCAGGAGCGTCAGCCCGTGGGCCGTGCTCCTCTCGAACCGTGCCGCGCTGCCCTTCAGGAATGCTTCCAGGTCATGCGACAGCGCCCGCCCGTCGAGCGTGACAGGGAAGCCGCGGAGGATCAGCGTGCTGGTGCCGCGCCCTCCGAGGAAGGCGTCGTTGGCGGCGTCGTACTCGACGAACCCCTCTTGTGTGACCTGGAATTCGAAGCTCGCCGGCCGACCGGGGACCTGCTCAATGCCATAGACCCCGGGGGCGAGGGAGAGCACCGGCGCGCCCGCGCCGTCGACGAGATCAGAGCTGTGTCCTGAGACGGAGAACTTGGTGCAAGTCAGACCACTGCTGTCGATTCTGATCTCGGCCATGTCGTTTCCCTGGTGGCTCTGAACATCCTGGAAGACGTTCCGACGACGGAGACGTCCCGACAACTCCGTATCGCCAAAGGAAGGGGAGCACGGAGCCGGGGTTCGGGTGTTTGCACCCAGCCAAGACGGTGACTGCACGCGCCGGTCTGCTCATGTCCCCGCATTCCAGGATGTCACGGTGGCCTCCGGTCGCAACACCGATCCGGGAACAGCAGGTCGACCATGACGCCGAGCCGCGCGAGTGACCCCGTCGGCGCGTCCGCAGCCCACTCGCTCGAGGCACCTGACTGGTGGCACGGTTGTTCAGAACCGTGGGGCGTGCTGGACGTGCACGACGGCTCCGGTCGGGCCGTACGTCAGCACGGTGCCCTCCCAGCGGCCGAAGTCGAGGCCCGACCCGGCTGAGCCCAATGTGTAGTACTGCGTGGCAGTCGAGGCCCGGACGAACGTGTTCAGCGTCTGCGCCATGCGGTAGCAGAACACGTTGCCATCGCTGTTGCCGGGGCCGATGAACGCCGCCGAGCAGGAGAACAGGTCCACGCCCGCTGCGAACTTGTTCTTCAGCACCGCAAGTCGCGGAAGGTTGGCAGTGGACAGGTTCTCCTTGCAGAACCGCACGAAGGCAGGCGCGCCGTGGGCCATCAGCTTGAGGCGAACCGGATCCGCTGTGTGCTCGGCGGTGTGGGCAGAGCTGTCCAAGAACCACTGCAGCGGGGTGTCGGCGTCGACCTCGATCACGGTGTCACCCGCCGGCTTGTTGCCGGCCAGTCGCACGTCCCGGTACACGAGACGGTGCGGGCGGAACCCGCCGTCACCGGCGATGAGTTCGTCCGGAAAGGCTTCCGGTGCCCGGAAGAATCCCTTGAGCGCTCTGAAGGTGTTCTTGCCGGGCTCGACCAGCCCGTCCTGGAAGCCGAGTTGCAAGAGCTGGAAGCGGCGGATCCCCCCAATGGTCTTTGGGCCGACCAGACCGTCCACGTCCAGCGGAGGGGTGGGCCCACCTGCCGCCGAATCCACGTGGTTGAGCAGCATCTGAACGGTGAAGACATCGTCGGGGGCGTTCGTTCCACCTTCACCGACGCTCTCGGACAAGTTCCGAACACTCACTGCATGCTCCGTTCCCCGTAAACCCGCCCTGCCGCAAGGGGAAACAACATGGTGACCGGCAACCCGACCGTGGTCGGTTGCGGCTGCCACACCTGGGAAGACCACCGGGGGCAGCGCTGAACCGTGCGCGCGAACTGGCCGGCTAGGCCGTCCTCGCCTTGAAGTACTCCTGGAGATTTCGCTGGATTCCCTGGAGAACCTCGCTGGTTTGTTTCAGTCTTGACAGACGGGACTCTGCCGTTCGAGCGTAGTCCTCGTCCTCCCATTCTGTAGCGAACAGGTACCCGCTGAGAGCATCCATGGCCGATTCAGGGTCGACGCCATGACCGCTCTTGAGCAAATAACGATCCAATGGACTCTCATCGTCAGCAATCACATTGGCGACCACCGACGGGTGCCATTCTTCGGCATTGGTCAGCGAATGGTGTGTATCGAACCTCACTGTGACCAATTCACCTTTGGGGACATCCACGCCGTACCGACCCTCATCGTCGGTATACGCTTTCTCGATGAGAGTCCGATCGCGATAGACGCTGACCTTGATCATCGCGATCGGTTCCTTGTCGATGACTGCTCGCACTCGCCCATGCATGACGCTTTCCTCGCAATTGCGCTGTCTGCCGTCCGCTGCAATCGTGACCACAGGTCATCTTGGACTGGTCTGCCGCGCGAGCTCCAATTCCAGTATCCTCTGGATGCCGCGGTTCGCAACGCGTGCCAGGTACGGAGAGTTCACGGATGAAGCTCCTGGCGTCGACGGACCGGCCCGAGGCCCCGCCGCGGTCAGCGAGTTGTAAAGCGTTCGTCGCGCAGGGGTCCGCCCCCCGGCGTCGTAGAAGAAAACGTCGCTCGGGAACTCACCGTCGGGGTCGGGGAACTCCATCCTGCCGAAAGCCCGGACCCGGATCGGCGACGGCGCTGCGCGAACCCGTCCGGGCCGCGGCGTCGTCGAGCGTCGGATTCAGGGCCAGCCGGTGTGCGAGCCCGTCCAGCCCGCCGGGTGCCCCCAGCCTCCGTGCGACCAGGTCGAGCCCTGCGATCTCCGTCTGGTCGCGGGCGTGCGGACCGCACCACCCCACTCGGGTTGCGGCCCGCAGGGCCGGGCCCACCGATTCGGGCCGCCCACTCCCACGACCTTCCCTTCCACGACACCGACTGTCCGCCGGCGCCTCCAGTCCGATGGCGGCAATCTCGCGCAGGCCGGTCGTCGTACACCTCGTGTTCCCGCGCGCGGATCTCCGATACGCGGATGCTCGATGCCGGTCACGGCCTCCGGTTTCCGCACCGTACCGGCGCCCCGGAGCGTGATGGCGTCGGTCAGGCCACCGGGATCCTCCTGCGGGATCAGCGCGTCCGGCGAGGACTCTCCCGTGATCACGGCTCCCGTGGCGGCGTCCCGCGCCCCGGTGCGGAAAGTGATCACCGGACCCGGCTCGCCGGTCTCGGAGGTGGTGAGGCCGGACCCCCGTAGCGCCGCCGGCGGCGGGGTGCCTCCTGGGACGGGCCCGGTTGCCTGCCGGGCCCGTGGGGCCTCAGTGGCGGAACGGCCCGCGGACCTCGTACGTCACGCCGCCCGAGCCGCTGATCTCGCCGCTCGTGCCGCGCTGTGAGGAGAAGTAGGGGCGGCTGCCGTCCGGGGAGAAGGCCGGGCCGGTGATCTCGGAGTCGGGGTGGCCGTCGACGCGCAGGACCGGGGCGACCACGCCGTCCCGGGTGATGATGTTGATCTCCATGTTCCCGCCGTCCTCGGCGACGTAGAGGTCTCCGGCGGCCGTGCCGGTGATGTTGTCGACTCCGGTGAGGGTGCCGTCGCTGTTGCAGACGGACGTGATCGTCGAATCCTGGGTGTCGTACGCCCAGACCTGGCGGTCGCCCTTGGCGGTGAAGTAGCAGATGCCCTCGGCGTAGTGGCAGCCCTCGCCGCCGTCGAAGCGGCGGGCGGCGGAGAGCTGCTTGCGGGTCTGGACCAGCGGCGCGGACGGGTTCGGCACCTCGCGCCACTCGGCGCCGTCGCCCGAGGCGGCGCACGCCACGTCGAGGCGGCCGGAGGACAGGTCACCCCAGGTGTCGGGCGTGAAGCGGTAGAAGCAGCCGTCGTCCTCGTCTCGGTGAGGTGGACGACCCGGTGGTCGGGGTCGCAGGCGGCCGCCTCGTGCTTGAAGCGGCCCATGGCGTGGTGCGCGACGGCCTCGTTCCGCCCGTACGGGTCGGTCTCGAAGACCCTCCCCCGGAAGGTCTCCTCACAGGACAGCCACGTGTTCCAGGGAGTCGCGCCGCCCGCGCAGTTGAGGTTGGTGCCCGACAGGATGCGGTAGGCGCGGTCCACTGAGCCGTCGGCCCGGAAGCGGATGGCGGAGGCACCGCCCAGGAGCGGTATCTCGGAGTTGGAGACGCAGATCCAGCCGTCGCCGTCGGCGTAGCAGGCGCCGCCGTCGGGCGCCGAGTGCCAGACGGTGCCGCCGACGGGCCGCAGCGAGCGGGCGACGACGCGGCTGGACCGCCTACCACCTGGGCACGACCATGTGCCGGCAGGAGCTGTCCACCGGCGCCCACTCGCTGCGGGCCGCTAGCGGGGCCGGAGTGCGAGCAGGGTCCGAGGCGGTCGACGACTCGGCCGGCCGTCGACTTCGAAACGCCGAACGGCGGAGCGGGCTGCCGCGACGTCAGATCAGTGCGTCGGCGGGCCGCGGCCGGCAACACCCGGTCCTCCAGCGGCGGTCTCCACGGCCGCCGTCGGCGGACCACCGACGAATCGCCGGCCACGGATCACCGACCACCACCCAGCGCCGTCTGCACCCGGACGTACACAAGATCGCGGCCGCTGGGGCAGCGCTGTCCAAGGACACCGGTCCCCGACTGGTCCCCGAGAACGATCAAGGGCCGGTTTCGGATGGCTCCGAAACCGGCCCTGACCTACGACTCCGACGAGTCGGGACGACAGGATTTGAACCTGCGACCCCTTGACCCCCAGTCAAGTGCGCTACCAAGCTGCGCCACGTCCCGGTGCGATCGCGTGGGGTGAATCCTCGTGATCGCGCGAACAGCACTTTACCCCACGCCCCCGGCGCGGCCCGAATCGGACCGGGCGCGGGACAATCGGCGTATGGGCAGCATGGAGAGCACGTCGTCGGGCCGGACGGCCGCCGCGCGGGACCGGGACAGCGAGGGGCGGGCGCGCAACGCCCGGCCGCGGGACGGGCTCGGGCGGCCCCTGCCGTACGGCGCGCCGGGGGTGCCCCGGCAGCCCGAGGGGGTGGTGCGGCGGCCGGAGGAGAGCGTCGCGGAGGCGCAGCGGCTGCTGGACGAGGGGAAGCCGTTCCACGCGCACGAGGTGTTCGAGGACGCCTGGAAGTCGGGGCCGGAGGAGGAGCGCGAGCTGTGGCGGGGGCTGGCCCAGCTCGCCGTGGGGCTCACCCATGCCGCGCGCGGGAACGCCACCGGCGGGGCGCGGCTGCTGCGACGGGGCGCCGGTGCGGCGGAGGCGTGGGCCTCGGGAGCCGGCCGCCGGCCGCACGGGATCGATCTTCCGGGCGTGATCGCCTGGGCCCGCGGGCTGGCCGCCGAGGTGGAGGCGGGCGTTCCGGTGGACGCGGGGGCACGGGCGCCCCGGCTGCGGGGGGCCTCCTGACGGAGGGACCGGGTGCGGTGCGCGCACTGTCGGTGGCGTGCGGCAGACTCGGGGCGTGCGAGAGATTCATGTCATCGGTATCGGCGCGGGCGACCCCGACCAGCTGACCCTGCAGGCGGTCAGGGCGCTGCGGAGCACGGACGTGTTCTTCATCCTGGACAAGGGCGAGGCGAAGGCGGACCTGACCCGGCTGCGCCGGGACATGCTCGACACGCACGTACCGGGGGGTGCCTATCGCGTCGTCGAGGCACGTGACCCGGAGCGGGACCGGACGGCCGGCGGGCCGGCCTACTCCCCCGCCGTCGGGGACTGGCGCAGTGCCCGCGCGGACATCTACGAGCGGATGATCTCCGAGGAGCTGGGCGAGGACCAGACCGGGGCGTTCCTGGTGTGGGGGGATCCGGCGCTGTACGACAGCACGATCGGCATCCTGGAGGAGATCCTGGAGCGCGGCCGTGTCGCCTTCGACTACGACGTCGTACCGGGCATCAGCAGTGTGTCGGCGCTCGTCGCCCGGCACCGGACCGGGCTCAACCGGGTCGCCCGCCCGGTGCAGATCACCACGGGGCGACGGCTCGCCGAGGGGTTCCCGGAGGGCGTGGACGACGTGGTGGTGATGCTGGACGCCCACCAGAGCTTCCGCGCGTACGCCGACCAGGACATCGACATCTACTGGGGCGCCTACATCGGCACGCCGGACGAGATCCTCGTCTCCGGGCCGCTGGCCGAGGCGGCTCCCCGTATCGAGCGGCTCCGCGCGGAGGCCCGCGAGCGCAAGGGCTGGATCATGGACACGTATCTGCTGCGCCGCGGACCGGCCGAGGGCTGAGCATCCGGTCGGGTGCGTCCCGGCCGCCGACCCTCCGGGGCGCACCCCGGCGGAGTGCCGGGCCGCCGGTCACGGCCGGCGCGGGGCCCCGGGACGCCGTCGACGGCGGTCACGCCGCACGGTGGAGGCGGGCGGTGCACGACGGCGGCTCAAGGCCGAACGAGAGCGTCCAGTCGGCGCAGGGCCGTCGGCACGTCGGGGACCGCTGTCACCCCGTCCGGCAGGGGCGGGCGGCGTACGACGACGACCGGGAGGGCGAGGTCGCGGGCCGCGGTGAGTTTGGCGGCGGTCGCCGCGCCGCCGCTGTCCTTGGTCACCAGTACGTCGACGCGGTGGTCGCGCAGGAGGGCCGTCTCGTCGGCCACGGTGAAGGGGCCGCGGGCCAGCAGCACGCGCGTGTGCGGCGGCATGGGCGGCTCGGGGGGCTCTACCGACCGGACGACGAAGCGCAGGTCCGTCAGGTGGGCGAAGGCCGCGAGGCCGAGGCGGCCGGTGGTGAGGAGGACCCGATGTCCGAGCCGGGGCAGCAGGCCGGCCGCCGCCGCCAGTGACGGGACCGGGTGCCAGTCGTCGCGCGGGTCCGGCTGCCAGCCGGGGCGGCGCAGGACCACCAGGGGCAGCCCGGTGGCGGTCGCGGCCCGTGCCGCGTTCGCCGTGATGGTCTCCGCGAAGGGGTGCGTGGCGTCGACCACCGCGTCCACGCGCCGCTCGCGCAGCCAGTCCGCCAGCCCCTCCGCACCACCGAAACCGCCGACGCGCAGTTCGCCGGCGACCGCGCCCGGCCGGGTCACGCGTCCGGCGAGGGAGGTGGTCACCCTGAGGCCGGGGCGGCCGGACAGCTCGCCGGCCAGTGCGCGTGCCTCGGTGGTGCCGCCGAGGACCAGGACGTGGGGGGACATGGTGCCGAGGGTACGAGGCCCGGACGCCGCGACCGGCACCGGCCCGCCCGACGAAGATCGGCATCCGGCCGCACACACGTGCCCACACGCCCTACGATGACGCCGGGTGACTGGAGGAAGCATGGCCGTGGACTGGAGCAGGCGGGGCTATCACGCCCAGCGATGGGCGGCGCGGGGGGCGCTGACCGCCGCCGCGCTCGCGGTGTCGACCCCCCTCGTCTACGGCGGGCTGCGCGGTCTGCTGCTGCTGGTGTGCGGGATCGCGGGAATGGGGCTCAGCGCGGCCGCCGTGTGGTGGACGCTGACCCTGCGGGGCCCGCTGCGGTGGGTGTCCGCGCTGGTCGCCGTGTGCGTGCCGGCCGGGCTGATCGCCCTGTTCGCCGTGACCCTGTTCTGGTCGCTGCCGGTGTCCCTGGCCCTGTGGGGGCTGGCGGTGTGGAGCGGACGGTTCGCCCTGCGCGGCACGGGCGGCGGGCAGGCCCAAGTGCGGGAGCGGCGGCTGCCGCCGCCCCGGCGGCCGGTGCTGATCATGAATCCCCGGTCGGGCGGCGGCAAGGTGGGCCGGTTCCGGCTGCGGGAGAAGGCGGAGCGCCTGGGCGCCCGGGTGGTACTGCTCGAACCCGGCAGGCAGCACGACGTCACCGCGCTGGCCCGGGCCGCCGTCGCGGACGGCGCGGATCTGCTGGGCGCCGCCGGCGGCGACGGCACCCAGGCGCTGGTGGCGGCCGTGGCCGCGGAGCACGACATCCCGTTCCTCGTCATCAGCGCCGGGACACGCAATCACTTCGCCCTGGACCTCGGTCTCGACCGCGGCGACCCGGCCGCCTGTCTCGACGCGCTCACGGACGGCGTCGAGCTCCGTGTCGACCTGGGTTTCGCGGGTGAGCAGCCGTTCGTGAACAACGCCTCCTTCGGCGCGTACGCGGCGATCGTGCAGAGCCCCGCCTACCGCGACGACAAGATAGGCACCAGCCTGGAGATGCTGCCCGACCTGCTCACCGGTCAGCAGGGGCCCCGGCTGGTCGCCCGCGCGGGAGGCACGACGCTCACCGCGCCGCAGGCCGTGCTGGTCAGCAACAACCCGTACCGCACCGGCGACCCCTTCGGCCTCGGGCGGCGGGAACGGCTCGACTCCGCCGCGCTCGGCGTCCTCGGAGTGAAGCTGGAGGGCGCCATCAGCGCCGCCGCCCTGCTGCTGAACCCCGAGCCGAGCGGGCTCACCATCCTGACCGCCACCGAGGTCGTCGTCGAGGCGGACCGCGCGGAGATCGAGGCCGGGGTCGACGGGGAGGCCATGATCCTGCCCGCCCCCGTCCACTGCCGCATCGCACCCGGCGCGCTGCGCGTCCGGGTCCCGCGCAGGCGGCCCGGCGTCACACAGGCCCCGCCGCGACTGGACTGGCGGCGGCTGCGCAAGCTGGCGGCGACGGTCGGCCGTACCGCCGCGCCGAGCCGGCTCCACCGCCCGTACGAGGCACCCCACGGACCGCGGCCGCCGGCCGGACCGCACGCCGGTCCGGCCGGTCCGGACGGGCGGAACGAGCCGGCCGGGCCCCGCTCAGGGCACCAGTAGCTGGACACCGCCCACCACCGTCGCCGCGATCACCAGCCGTTCGAAGAGCCGCTGGTTGATCCTGTCCACCGCCCATCTGCCGAGGAGCGCGCCGGGCACCACGAACAGCACGAGCGCCGCGTCGAGGAGGAGCGAGTCGGCGTCGATCAGGCCGAGACCGGCGCTGAAGGGCAGCTTGGAGGTGTTGACGATCAGGAAGAAGAACGCCGATGTGCCCAGGAAGCCGAGCTTTCGGAAGCCCGCGGAGAGCAGGTACATCGACATCACCGGGCCGCCCGCGTTGGCGACCATGGTGGTGAAGCCGCCGAGGACGCCGTAGGAGCGGGCCTTGGCGCGGCCGGCGCGGGTGGTGACCCCGTCGGGCTCCTTCTCCGCGTCGGCCGTCCGCCGCCGCCACACCGTCACCCCGGCCATCAGCAGCAGGATCGCCCCGATGGAGATCCGTACGAGCCCGTCGTCCGCCCACACCAGGAACAGGGTCCCGGCGACGACGCCCGCCGCGACCGCCGGGAACAGCCGCCACAGCGTGGGCCAGTGGGCGTGCCGGCGGTAGGTGAGGACGGCGAGCACGTCCCCGGCGATCAGGATGGGCAGCAGGACGCCGGTGGAGGCCTTGGCGGGCAGCATGGCGGCGAAGATGGCGAGACTGACCGTGTTGGCCCCGCTGACGGCGGTCTTGGAGAAACCGACGAGCAGGGCCGCGAAGGCGAGCGCGGCGAATTCCCAGCCGTTGAGGTGCCAGAGCGTCATCATGTTCATTGCGAGAACAGATGCTATGCGCAGGCAATCGACGCCGGTGAGGAGCGTCTCGCCCGACGGCGCCCGGGGCGCTGGTCAGTGCCTCTCGACCAGCACCGCGCTGCCCTGCCCCACGCCCACGCACATGGTCGCAAGGCCGCGTTCGGCGCCGGTGCGGCGCATGCGGTGCAGCAGGGTGGTGAGGATGCGGGCGCCGGAGCAGCCCAGCGGGTGGCCGAGCGCGATGGCGCCGCCGCTGGGGTTGACCAGGCCGGGGTCGATGCCGAGCTGGTCGACGCAGGCCAGGGCCTGTGCCGCGAACGCCTCGTTGAACTCGGCCTCCTGGAGGTCGCCGATCGCCCAGTCGGCGCGGGCGAGCACCTTGCGGGTGGCGGGGACGGGGCCGATGCCCATGACGTCCGGGTGGACGCCGGCGGAGGCGCCGGCGACGTAGCGGCCGAGCGACTCCAGGCCCAGCTCGTTCAGGGCCTCCTCGCTGACCAGGATCAGGCCGGCGGCGCCGTCGTTCATCGGGGAGGCGTTGCCCGCGGTGACCGAACCGCCCGCGCGGAACACCGGCTTCAGCCGGGCCAGCTTCTCGAGGGAGGTGTCCTCGCGGACGCACTCGTCGGTGTCGACGACCACCCCGTCCGGGCGGGTCACGGGCAGGAGTTCGTCGTCGAAGTGACCGTTCTTGCGGGCGTCGGCGGCACGCTGGTGGCTGCGCAGGGCGAACTCGTCCTGGCGTTCGCGCGGGATGCCGTACCGGGCGGCGACCTCCTCGGCCGTCTCGCCCATGGCCAGCACCCCGTGCAGGTCCTTCATCGCGGGGTTGACCAGTCGCCAGCCGAGGCGGGTGTCGGCGGTCTCCATGCGGTGCGGGAGGGCCTCGTCGGGGCGGGGCAGGACGAACGGGGCGCGGCTCATCGACTCGGAGCCGCCGGCGATGACGATGTCGGCCTCGCCGGCCGCGATGGCGCGGGCGGCGGTGGTGACGGCCTCGAGGCCGGAGGCGCACAGCCGGTTGACCGTGGCGCCCGGCACGGACTCGGGGAGCCCGGCGAGCAGCGCGGCCATGCGGGCGACGTTGCGGTTGTCCTCGCCTGCCTGGTTGGCGGCGCCCCAGTAGACGTCGTCGACGCGGGCCGGGTCCAGCTCGGGCACGTCGGCGACCAGGCCGCGGATCACGGCGGCGGCGAGGTCGTCGGGCCGTACGGTGGAGAGGGCTCCGCGCAGTTTGCCGATGGGGGTGCGGCGGGCGGCCGCGAAGTGGACGGGACGCACGAGGGGACTCCTGACCGATGCCGGTGGCTGTGCTGTGGGTCGGCGACTACTCTTAATTAGCACCGCTAGTTTTTGACTATAGACCGCCGGGCCGCTCCCTGGGAAGCTCCCCACCGGCCACGGGCCGGGTTTGCGCCCGGGGGCCAGGGGCACCCGCGCGTTCATGGAGTGGTTGCGGAGCGCGGCCCGTGCGGGAGAGGACCCGGAGCCGTTCTTCCCCGTCGGCTCGACGGGGCCGGCGTTGCGGGACCTCGCCGCCGGGCGCGTCCGCGCGCGGCGCCGGGTGACCCCGCGGTGTCCCGGCTTCGCGCCCGACAGCGGTCCGGCCCCGGGCTTCCGGGGCGGCACCGGCGAGGACGAGCGCGAGGCACCGCTCCGTCGGACCACGGACGATTCGAGAAGGAGGAACAGCACCCCATGACCGTTGTGAGGAGCACCCTGCCCGACGAGGCCCGCCGGGTTTCCTGCGAGGCCCTCCAGGACACCCTGGTGGACCTGCTCGGGCTGTCGCTGATCGGGAAGCAGGCGCACTGGAACGTCGTGGGTCCGCGGTTCCGTTCCATCCACCTCCAGCTGGACGAGGTGGTCTCCGCCGCACGCACCCACGCCGACACGGTGGCGGAACGGGCCGCGGCGCTCGGCGTGCCGCCGGACGGCCGCCCGGAGACCATCGCCAAGGTCTTCTCGCTGCCGGCCCCGGACGAAGGCTGGCTGCGCGACTCCCGGGCCGTGGAGGTGATGACGGAGGCGCTCGGCGCGGCCGTCACGCGCCTGCGCGAACGCATCGACGCCACCGAGAAGGCGGACCTGGTCACCCAGGACCTGCTGATCTCGATCACCGCGGAACTGGAGAAGCAGCGCTGGATGTTCGAGGCGGAGAACTTCCCCGGCGAGTCCTGACCGTCACGGCACCGAAGCACACGCACGTAAGGGGCACATCATGAGCGACGCCCTCGAGATGGACGCGCTGTGGGACGACTTCCACCGCGTGGTGAACATGACCTCGGCGGAACTGGCGGCCTGGCTGCGGGTGAGTGACGCCGACGAGACGACCGAGCCGCTGCCGGACCGGGCGGGCAGCGAGACGGGACAGCACGTCCTCGCCATCCTCCAGAAACGCCGCACCGACCTCACCGAGGACGATCTGCGGGTGATGGAGGAGGTCGTGGACACCGTCACGGCGCAGACGGACCTGGAGAACGAGCCCGTGGCCGAGGACACCCCTCGCCGGCACCGTCTGATGACGCTCGGCCACGACCCGCTCAAGCCGTAGCCGCCGTGGCCGGCCGGGACGAGCGGGTGGTCCGTGCCCTCGTCGACGCGCACGGCCGGACGTACGCGGAGGAGGCCGGCATCGGGCTGAAGGACACCCCGCAGCCGCTGTACCGACTGCTGGTGCTGGCCCATCTGCTCAGCGCCCGCATCAAGGGGTCGATCGCCGTGGCCTCCGCCCGTGCCCTGTACGAGGCGGGGCTGCGCGATCCCCGCCGCATGGCCCGGGCCGGCTGGCAGGAACGGGTGGACGCGCTCGGCCGGGGCGGCTACCGGCGCTACGACGAGCGCACCGCGACCCAACTGGGCGACGGGGCCGAGCTGCTGACCGAGCGCTGGGGCGGAGACCTGCGCGGGCTCCGCGAGGAGGCGGACGGCGACATCGGTGAACTGCGCCGTCTGCTGCGGGAGTTCCCCGGTGTGGGTCCGGCCGGTGCCGACATCTTCCTGCGCGAGGTCCAGCGGGTCTGGCCGGAGGCGGCACCGCTGCTGGACGCCAAGGCCCTCGAAGGCGCACGGCGGTTGGGACTGCCGCAGGACCCTGACCGGCTCCTCGCCCTCGCTGGGCGTACCGAACCGGCCGTCCTGGCGGCGGCTTTGGTCCGCGCGGCGATCGACGAGCACGTGGCCGAGGACTCGTTGCGCCGGGCCGACGCCCCGTGACCCTGCGTCAACAGGGCTTTTCCACTCCCCCGTTCGCGGGACAACGTGATCACCACGCGGCACAATGGCCGCGGCGGCCCGATCACGGCCGTACGGGCGAGGGAGAGGGAGAGACCGTGAGTGAGAGCCACACCCCGCCGAGCGGCTCGGCGAGGCTGAACACCGGTGTGGCGCACAACGCGCGCGTGTGGAACTACTGGATCGGCGGCAAGGACAACTACGAGGTCGACCAGCGGGTCGGCGACCACGTCGCCTCGATCAACCCGGTGGTCCGGGACGTAGCCCGCGCGGACCGGGACTTCCTGGGCCGGGCGGTGACGTATCTGACCCGCGAGCGCGGTGTGCGGCAGTTCCTCGACATCGGCACCGGCCTGCCGACGGCGGACAACACCCACGAGATCGCGCAGCGGATCGCGCCGGACTCGCGGATCGTCTACGTCGACAACGACCCGATCGTGCTCGTCCACGCCCGCACCCTGCTGACCGGCACGCGCGAGGGCGCCACCGACTACATAGACGCCGACGTGCACGACCCGGACGCCATACTGGAACGCGCCGCCAAGACCCTGGACCTCACGCGGCCCGTCGCGGTGATGATGCTGGGGATCCTCAACTTCGTGCTCGACACCGACAAGGCCCGGGAGATCGCCCGCCGGGTCATGGCGGCGGTGCCCTCCGGCAGCTTCCTGGCCCTCACCCACCCCACGTTCGACCCCGAGGTCGGCGGCGAACTGCAGGTTCCGGCCATGGAGTTCTGGAACGCGAACGCCACTCCCCCGATCACCGCCCGGAGCGCCGCGGACATCACCGCGTTCTTCGAGGGTCTTGAACTGGTGGAGCCCGGTCTGGTGTCCTGCTCGCAGTGGCACGCCGCCTCCGACTCCGCCGTCGCGGTGCCGCAGTACGGCGCGGTGGCCGTGAAGCCCTGACCGCTGAAAGTATGATCAAGCAATGTCTGACATGACCGAAACCACGCCGGGCTGGCTGTCCTCCGACGAACTGGAGATGGCACGCGCCCAGATGCCGATCCTGTACGTCGAGGCCGTGCCCGTGCGCGTCGACGACAGCGGTGAAGTCACCAGCGTCGGTCTGCTGCTGCGCATCGGGCCCGACGGAACGGTCAGCCGGACTCTGGTCTCCGGCAGGGTGCTGCACCACGAACGGGTCCGGGACGCCCTGCTGCGCCACCTGGAGAAGGACCTCGGCCCGGTGGCGCTGCCCCGCGTCCCGGCGTCGCTCCAGCCGTTCACGGTCGCGGAGTACTTCCCCACGCAGGGCATCACCCCCTTCCACGATCCCCGTCAGCACGCGGTGTCGCTGGCGTACATCGTGCCGGTGACGGGTGACTGCCGGCCCCGGCAGGACGCCCTCGACCTGGTGTGGTTCAGCCCGCAGGAGGCCGTGTCGCAGGCGGTGCAGAGCGAGATGCCGGGCGGTCACGGGGTGCTGCTGAAGCAGGCCCTGGCCCACGCGGGCTGCGTGATCTGACGCGGGGGCGCTAGCTTTCCGCGTGGGTGAGGTTGGTGCCGGTCGACGGGTCGAAGACATGGGCCTTGCCCATGTCGACCCGGAGTTCGACGGGGGCGCCCTCGCGGGCCCGGGTGGCGGCGTTCAGCCGGGCCACGATCTGCTGGGCTCCCCGGGCCCCGGTGTCGCGCGCGCCCGAGTCCGTGGCGAGTTCCTCCAGTTCGGCGGTGGTCACCGGACCGCCCTCCGCGCTGAAGTAGACGTACGCGTCGGAGCCCAGCGACTCCAGCACGTCCACGGTGGCGGTGACGACGGGGCCGCCCGTCTCACGCGCCAGGCTCGCGTCCTCGAAGGCCTCGGGGCGCAGCCCGACGATCACCTCGCGCGGCGCGTCCCGCCGTTCCAGCACCCGGCGCGTGCGGTCGTCGAGCGGCAGATCGCCCAGCGGGGTGCGCAGGACGCCGCCGGACAGGGAGGCGCCCACGAAGTTCATCGCCGGGGAGCCGATGAAGCCCGCGACGAACAGGTTGCGCGGCATGTCGTAGAGCCGGGCGGGGGTGCCGACCTGCTGGACCAGGCCCTGCCGCATCACCACGACCCGGTCGCCGAGCGTCATCGCCTCGGTCTGGTCGTGGGTGACGTACACGGTGGTGGTGCCCAGGCGGCGCTGCAGCCGGGAGATCTGGGTGCGCATCTGCACCCGGAGCTTGGCGTCCAGGTTGGACAGCGGCTCGTCCATGAGGAACGCCTTGGGATCGCGGACGATCGCCCGCCCCATCGCCACCCGCTGGCGCTGTCCGCCCGAGAGGTTGGCGGGCTTGCGGTCCAGGAACTCGCCCAGGTCGAGCACCCGGGCGGCCTCCTCGACCTTGCTGTCGATGACGGCCTTGTCCACCTTGGCCAGCCGCAGCGGGAAGCCCATGTTCTCCCGCACGCTCATGTGCGGGTACAGGGCGTAGCTCTGGAACACCATGGCGACGTCGCGCTCCTTGGGGGCGAGGTCGTTGACGACCCGGCCGCCGATGCGCAGGGTGCCCTCGGTGATGTCCTCCAGCCCGGCGATCATGTTCAGGGTGGTCGACTTGCCGCAGCCGGACGGGCCGACCAGGATCACGAACTCGCCGTCGGCGATGTCGAGGTCCACCTCCCGCACGGCGAGGGAGCCGTCGGGATAGCGCTTGGTGACTCCCTCTAGGACGATCTCGGCCATGGGCGGCGCCTCCTTGCCTTCACGCTCATCCCTTGACCGCCCCGGAGGTCAGTCCGGCGACGATCCGCCGCTGGAAGAGCAGGACGAAGATGATGATCGGGACGGTGATCACCACGGCGGCGGCGGCGATCGACCCGGTGGGCTGCTGGAACTGCGAGCTGCCGGTGAAGAACGCGATCGCGGCGGGGACCGTGCGCGCGGACTCGGTGGAGGTCAGCGAGATCGCGAACAGGAAGTCGTTCCAGCAGAAGATGAAGACGAGGATGGCGGTGGTGAACACGCCGGGCGCGGCGAGCGGCACGATGACCAGCCGGAAGGCCTGCGCGGGTGTGGCCCCGTCCACCTTGGCGGCCTTCTCCAGGTCCCAGGGGATCTCCCGGAAGAACGCCGACAGGGTGTAGATCGCCAGCGGCAGCGAGAAGGTCATGTACGGGATGATCAGCCCGGGCCAGGTGTCGAAGATCCCGATGATCCGCTCGATGTCGAACAAGGGGGAGACCAGGGAGATCGGCGGGAACATGGCGATGAGCAGCGACATGCCGATGAGGAGCTGCTTGCCGGGGAACCGCAGCCGGGCCACGGCGTAGGCGGCCATGGTGCCGAGGATCACCGCGATCACGGTGGCGATCAGGGCGATGCCGATCGAGTTGATCAGCGCCCGGGTGAACTCGGAGGTCGCGAAGATGCCCCGGTAGTTCTCGAAGGTCCAGTCCCTCGGGATGTAGTTGCCGTCGGTGAGGGTGCCGGGGTCCTTGAACGACAGTGCGGCGATCCACCACACCGGGAACAGGGCGTACAGCACCACCACGACGTTGACGAAGCCCCACCGGGTGGCGTGCGAGGTGCCCGCGGCGGCCATCAGCGTTTCACCTCCGCGCCCGGTGCGGCGGCGCCGAACAGCTTGACGAAGGTGAAGGCGATGATCCCGACGCAGAGGAAGATCAGGACCGAGATCGCCGACCCGATGCCCAGGTTCAGCGCGGTGAACAGGTTGTCGTAGCCGAGGATGGACAGGGAGCCGGTGCCGTGGGCGCCCGAGGTCAGGACGTAGATGTTGTCGAAGATCCGGAAGGCGTCCAGGGTGCGGAAGAGCAGGGCGACCAGGATGGCGGGTTTCATCAGCGGCAGCGTGACCTTGGTGAACCGCTGCCAGGGGGTGGCGCCGTCGACCATGGCCGCCTTGAGGGTCTCCTCGGGGACGAGGGCGAGGCCGGCCAGCAGGAGCAGCGCCATGAACGGGGTGGTCTTCCACACCTCGGCGAGGACGATCAGCCACAGCGCGGGCCACTGCTCGGTGAGCGGGGCGTCGCCGCTGGGCAGCAGCTCGGCGAGGTAGCCGAGTTCGGGGGTCCAGGCGTACTGCCAGGAGAAGGCGGCGACGACGGTGACGATGCCGTACGGGACGAGGACCGCGGTGCGCACCGTGCCGCGCGCGAAGAGCGTGCGGTGCATCACCAGGGCGAGGCCCATGCCGAGGACGAGCTCGATGGCCACGGACACGACGGTGAGGAACACCGTGACCCAGAAGGCGTCCCACCAGAACGGTGAGGACAGCACCGCGCCGTAGTTGCTCAGGCCCACGAACTCGGCGCGTGCCGGGAAGCGCAGGTCGTAGCGCTGGAGGGACAGGTAGACCGCGTAGCCGATGGGGTAGGCGGTCACGGCGACCATGACGAGGACGGCCGGTGCGCACAGCAGCCAGCCCAGTCGGCGCTCCTGCCTGGCGCCGGCGGAGAGGGGCTTCCCGCCCTTCGCCTTGTCCTTCGTCGGCTCTGCCATGGTGCTCACGGGATCACGCCCTCGGATCGCAGGGCCTGGCCGATCTGTTCCCCGATGGTGTCGACCGCGCTCTCGGGCTCGATCTCCGACGGCGGGGACAGGGTGTGGGAGACGGTGATCGACACGTTCTGGTAGGCGGGGGTGAGCGGCCGTACGCTCGCCCTCTCCAGGGAGGACAGGACCTCCTCGGAGAAGGGGTACTGCTTCATGAAGGCGGGGTCGTCGTAGAGGGCGCGCAGGGTGGGCGGGAGTCCGCCCTCCAGCGCGGCGGTGAGCTGGTTCTCCCGGTTCCGCAGGCACAGGGCCGCCTCGAAGGCCAGGCCGGGGTGGCGGGAGTAGGCGCTGACGGCGAGGTCGATGCCGCCGACGGTGGGGCGGGAGGGACGGTCGGCGTCGACGCGGGGGTAGGGCGCCCAGCGGAAGTCCTCGAACAGCCGCGGGTTGTTGCTTCTCATCGACGGATAGACGAACGGGTAGTTGAGTTCGAAGGCCGCGACGCCGGACTCCATGGCCAGGCGGTTCTGGTCCTCCATCTGGTTGGGCAGGGAGGGGTCGGCGGCCGGGGAGTTCGCGAGGTCGCGCATGATCGAGGCGGCCCGTACGGCGGGCGGGCCGAGGGAGGGCTCGGTGGCGCTCGGGTCGAGGATGGAGCCGCCCGCGCTGTTGACCAGGGAGTTGAACCAGACGGTCAGGCCCTCGTACTGGGCGCCCTGGATCTCCACGTAGTGCGGTTCGCCCCGCCGGGCGAGCTCGCGGGACATGTTCAGCATCTCGGACCAGGTCTTCGGCGGGGTGGGCACCAGGTCCTCGCGGTACCACAGGAGCTGGACGTTGGTGTTGTACGGGACGGCGTACAGCTTGCCCTTCCAGGTGGCGGTCTGCAGGGGGACGCGGAGCGTGCCCTCGGTGGCCCGGCGTTTCGTCTCGCCGGTCCACTCCCGGATCCAGCGGGCCTCGGCGAACTCGGCGGCCCAGGTGACGTCGAGGCCCAGGATGTCGAGGGAGTCGTCCTCGGCGGCGAGCCTGCGCACCAGTTGCTGGCGCTGGCCGTCGGCGGCGCGGGGCAGTTTGTGGTAGCTGATGCGGTAACGGCCGCCGGACGCCCGGGTGCAGCGGTCGGCGGCCTGCTGCAGGGCGCCGGAGTCGTCGGGGAAGTTGTACCAGTCGAGGGTGGGCCGGGAGGTGTCCTCGTCACCGCCGCAGGCGGCGAGCGTCGATGCCAGCAGGGTCAGCGCGACCAGCGCCCGCGTCCGTCGCGGTCCTCCGGTACGTCCGCGCCTCGCGTGCACGCGCTCCACACCTCGCTTCCGGGATCGCGGCGCGGGTGTCCGACCCCGCGGCGGCGCCTACCCGGCGAACGTTAAACAGGACATAGGGCGACATCAAGGACATCCATCAATGACTCACCCGTGGCGCCCGATGCGCGGGGGCCGGTTCGGTCCAGGCGCGACTGCCGGGGACCGGCTCAATCATTGTGCGGAGAAATGACGAAAAGGCCGTACCGGGTATCCCCGATACGGCCTCCGACCCGCTGTTCGGCAAGTCGGGACGACAGGATTTGAACCTGCGACCCCTTGACCCCCAGTCAAGTGCGCTACCAAGCTGCGCCACGTCCCGTTGCCCGTCTGACCTGGGGATTCCCCCGGTTGAACGCGCACGGAAACCATACCGCACTCCGGGCGGTGATCGCGCACCCGTTTACGGCCGCGGGCTCTTCCCGGAGTGCGCCTCCTCGGGCGGCAGGCCCAGCCGGGGGTGCGCCTCGACGAGCCGGGGCGGGGCCGCCTGGCGCCAGGAGTCGGCGAGGATGTCGCGCAGCTCGCCCTCGTCCTCCAGGGCGGCGAGGCGGACCCTGACCCAGGCGAACTGCGCCTCGTGGCCGGCGATCCAGAACTTCTCCGGTTCGGCGAGGGCCAGTTCGTCGCGCTCCTCCTTGGGGCAGCGCACGGCGATGGAGGTCTCGTCCTCGGGCAGGGTGGCGAACATCTTCCCCGCGACCCGGAACGTGGGCATGTTCCAGGCGACCTTCTCCGTGGTGTCCGGCAGGGACAGGGCGATCCGTCGTACGTCTTCGGCATCCGGCATGGCAGGCACCGTAGCGGCCGGCACTGACACTCACCCGGTTGCGGGCGGTACGAGGCCCGCTCCAGGACGCTTGTAGTAGATCGTCGTCGGCCGCAGCACCCCGGCGGGGTCCGCCGCGTAGTCGGGAATGGTGCCGACGGGGGTCCAGCCCGAGGAGCGGTAGAGACGCTCGGCCGGGCTGCCGGTCTCGGTGTCCAGGTGCAGCAGGGTGAAGCCCCGCGCGGCGGCCGCCTCCTCCGCGACGGTCAGCAGCCGCCGTCCGAGGCCCCGGCCACGGGCCGCGCGGTGCACCATCAGCTTCACCAGTTCCGCGCGGTGGGCGCTGTTGGGCTTGTCGGGGAGGGCGAGGCTCACGGTGCCCAGCGCCCTTCCGGGTCCCTCGTACGCCGCCCACACCGCGAGCCGGCCCTCGGTGACGGCCGCGGACCGCTCCTTCCACCAGCCGGCCGCCTCCGCGCGGTCGAGCGGGGCCAGGAAGCCGACGGAGGCGCCGCCGTCCACCGTGTCGGCGAGCAGTTCGGCCAAGGACGGGGTCAGGTCGGCCAGGTGGGCCGCGTCCAGCCGGACGATGTTCACGGTCGCACCACCGCCAGTACGTAGCGCACGCCCTCGGGGCCGGGGCAGCGGAACCGGGTGGGGCCCCAGACGCGGAGTCTGAGGCAGTCGCCGTCGCCGAGACGGTGCTCGACGTCCCGGTCCGTCACGGCGAGGGCCCCTTCCAGGACCCAGATGTGCTGCTCCAGACCGGGTACGGGCGGCCGGTCGTAGGTGATGTCCGCACCGGCGTCGAGCCGGCCCTCGACGAGTTCACCGCGCAGCCCGCCGTGCGGCGGGGACACGGACCGGCGGACGAAACCGGAGGCCCTGTCCTCCCACACCGGCTGGTCGGCGGCCCGCACCAGCGGCGCGGGCTCCGCCTCGATCTCGCTGAGCAGTTGGGACATGGTCCGCCCGTAGACGGCGCACAGCCGGTTGAGCAGGGAGGCGGTGGGACTGGTCTCCGCGCGCTCGGCCCTGGACAGGGTGGACCGGCTGATCCCGCTGCGCTCCGCCAGCTCTCCGAGCGACCAGCCGCGCTCGCTCCGCAGCTCGGCCAGGCGCCCGCCGAGCCGGACGTCGACAGGGTCCGGGGAGGCGTCCCCGGTCTCATCATGTTTCACATGTGGGATTCTATCCCGTATCAGAGATGGAGGGGAGTGGTCACCGGCCGGCTCTGGCGAGGTTGTTGTGGAGCCGCCTCAGATGCTTGGCCACGGGGCACTGTGCGCCGTCCGCACCGCATTGACGGCAGCTCCGAAGGTGCTGCTCGTAGTCCTGGCGGGCCTGCTCGAGGCTGTCGTACGACGGTTGCATTCGACTTCCTGAAGGTCGTCCGGGCACCACGGATCACGGGCGCCGCAAGGGGATGGGGGCCGCCTCGACTGGTTGCCTGAGGCGCACACATCAACTTTGATCTTGTTACTCGCAGTACGGCAAACCGGACCGGCGAGTTGTGGTCACGCGGGTGTTTCACAGCCGGGCGCCGCGGCGCTCACCGCGCAGCAGCCACGCCAGATAGGCGCCGCCGGCCACACCGGTGAGCACGCCGACCGGCAGCAGTGCCGAGCCGGTCAGCCGCTGGGTGACCAGGTCGGCGGCGGTCACCAGGAGCGCCCCCGTCCATCCGGCGGGCAGCACGTTCGGCCCCGCGGCCCGGGTCACGCGGCGTGCCAGCTGGGGGGCCGCCATCGCCACGAACGGGATCGGGCCGGCCGCCGCGACGGCCATCGCCGTGAGTCCCGTACCGGCGGCGAGCAGGACCAGGCGGCTGCGCTCGGGCGGCACCCCGAGCGCGGCGGCGGTGTCGTCGCCCATCTCCAGCATCGTCAGCCGCCGCGCGTGCACCAGGACGACCGGGAGCAGGACCAGCGGTCCGAGCGCCGCGACGCGCACGTCGGTCCAGTCGCGGGCGTTGAGGGAGCCGATCATCCAGCTCGCCGCCTGGGCCGCCTTGCCGATGTCCGCGCGGACGTACAGGAAGCTGGTGGCCGCGCCGAGCACGGCGGAGGCGCCGATGCCGACGAGGACCAGCCGGTAGCCGTGCACGCCGCGCCGCCAGGCCAGCAGGTAGACGGCGGCGGCGGTGGCGAGGCCTCCGCAGACTGCGCCGGCCGCGGTCTGCGCGGCACCCGTGTCGAGGACGATGATCGCGACCAGTGCCCCGGCCGAGGCGCCGTTGCCGAAGCCGATGACGTCCGGGCTGCCGAGCGGGTTGCGGGTCAGTGACTGGAACACCGCGCCCGCCGTGCCCATGCCGAAGCCGACCAGCGCGGCCACCAGGGCGCGCGGCAGGCGCAGACCGAGCACCACGAAGTCGGCGCCCGGCGGCCCGTCCCCGAGGAGCGTGCGCACCACTTCGGCCGGGGACAGTCCGTAGCTCCCGGTGCCGAGGGCGAGCACCGCGGTGCCGGCCGTCAGGAGGGCGAGCGCCGCGCACACCAGCAGGGCGCGGGTGTCGTACCGCAGCGACCAGCGGCCCGTGCGCAGCAGGCCGTGCCGGACGCGGACGCGGACGCGGACGCGGGGCCGGACTCCTCCGTCCTGCGCGAGGCTCACAGTCGGCCCACCTTCCGCTGCCGTACCAGATGGATGAAGACGAGACCGCCGAGGAAGGCGCTGACCGTGCCGACCTCGATCTCCGACGGCGGCACGAGGACCCGGCCGATGACGTCGGAGACGAGCAGCAGCACCGGCGCGTACAGCGCGCAGAACGGCATGAGCCGGCGCGGGTCGGGGCCGCAGAACGCCCGCGCGGCGTGCGGGACCATCAGGCCGACGAAGCCGATCGGCCCGCACAGGGCGGTTGCCCCGCCGCACAGCAGGGCGACGGAGACGACGGAGAGCACCCGCACGCGCCGGACCCGGGTGCCGAGGGCGCGGGCCTGGTCCTCGCCGAGGGCGACGGCCCCGAGCGGCCGGGCGAGGGCGAAGGCGAGCAGGGCGCCGGCCGCGAGCAGCGGCGCCACGGTCAGCAGCAGGGACACGTCGCGTTTGGCCAGGGTCCCGACGGACCAGTGGCGCATCTCGTCGAGGGTGCTGAGGTGCCAGAGCTGGAGCCCGCTGACGTAGCCGAACAGGGCCGCGTTGACGGCGGTTCCGGCCAGGGTGAGCCGGACCGGCGTGGCGTGCCGGCCACCGCCCAGGGCGTGGACGCCGGTGGCGGCGAGGGCGGCTCCGGCGAGCGCGAACCACAGGTGTCCGGTGAACGAGGTGATGCCGAGGACGCCGATCGCGGTGACGACCGCGGCCGAGGCGCCCGCGTTCACACCGAGCAGTCCGGGGTCGGCCAGCGGGTTGCGGGTCAGCGTCTGCATGACGGCGCCGCCGAGACCGAGGGCGGCGCCCACGGCGGCGCCGATGAGGGTGCGGGGCAGTCGCAGGTCCCGGACGATCGCGTCGTGCTCGGTCCCGGACGGGGCGAACAGGGCCGTCCAGACCTGGTCGAGGGGGATCCGTTCGGTGCCGACGGCCAGGGACAGGGCGACCGCCGCCGCGAGCAGGAACAGGCCGATCGGCAGGCTCGCCGAGCGGGCTGCCGACCGGGTACGGGGCCGGTTCGCGGGGCGGGTTCCGTCCGGTGGCGCCGGGACCGTCGTGGCACTCATGAGACGACCGTCGCGGCGGGGCCGCGTCCGCGGACAGGGGCCGAACGGCCCATGTGTGGGGCAGGCGTTCCGAGGATCATGTTCTTAGCTTAGGCTAACCTAAGTGCAGCTGTTGACGATTTCGTTGACAGTTCATGGGCGCGCCTGCCCTCCGACCAGCGGTTGACGGAGAACCCGATGACCACCCTCCCCACTGCCCGACGGCGCGGTGCCGCCGTGCCGGACGACGTCCGTCCGGTCCGGGTCACCGGTCCACGCGTCGCACGCCTCCTGGACGAGGTCGAAGGGGCCGACGCGCCACGGCGCACGGCCCTGGCGGACGCGTTCTGGAACGAGGTGGAGGAGCGGGGCACTCCCCTGGTGGAGGCCCTGGACGGCCGTCCCGGCCACCGCGCGGTCACGTTCCTGTGGCGGGGTCACCGGGCCACCCGGCGGGTGCTGTTGTCCGCCAACCGCCTCACCGACCGCGACCGGCTGGCCGGTTCGCTGCTGGAGCGGGTGCCCGGTACCGACGTGTGGCACCTGGGGCTGCGGCTGCGCGCCGACCACCGCGGCTCGTACCGGCTGGCCGCGGACCTCTCGCCGAAGGAGCCCGCTTCGGGTCCGGACGGCCTCCAGCAGCGGCTGCGGTCGCTGACCGCGCACGCCGCGGCCGACCCGCGCGGCCGGCTGTCCGTCCCCGCCCGTTGGCGGCCGGCCGGCAGTTCGGTCTTCGCCCTGCCCGGTGCCCCGCCCCAGCCGTGGGCCGGGCGGCGGGGCCATGTGCCGGCCGGACATGTGGAGCGGCACCGTGTGGCGGGCGCGGCCCCGGTCGGTGACCGGGACGTGTGGGTCTATCTGCCGCCCGGCCCGGACCGGACGGGCGCCCCGCTGCCGGTGGCCGTGATGTGCGACGGCGACATGTGGTTCGGGCGGATGGGTTTCGGCGACACGCTCGACGCGCTGATCGCCGACGGGGCGCTGCCGCCCCTGGTCGTGGTGGCGCCGGACGCCGTGGACCGGCGCACCCGCTGGCGCGACCTCGGCGGCCGGGAGCCGTTCGTCGCCTTCCTGGCCGATGAGTTGCTGCCCTGGGCGGCGGGCCGCTGGCCGCTGACCACGGACCCGCGCCGGACCGTGGTCGCCGGGCAGAGCCTCGGCGGGGTGACCGCGCTGTACGCGGCGCTCCTGCGCCCCGAACGGTTCGGCAACGTGCTGGCCCAGTCGGCCTCCCTGTGGTGGCGTCCGGGGCTGCCGGCGCCGGCCGGCGCCAAACCGGCGGTGTACGGCACGCCGTGGCTCGCCGGGCGCTACGCCTCCGCCCCCGCACGGCCGGTGACGGTCCATCTGGACGTGGGTCTGCACGAGGGGGTGACGGTCGACCACCACCGCGCCCTGTACGACGTGCTGCGCTCGACGGGCCACCGAGCCACCTACGACACGTACAACGGCGGCCACGACCACGCCTGCTGGCACGGCGCCCTGGCCGACGGCCTGGTCCGTCTGCTGCACGGCACCACCACTCCCACGGACCCCCGCACCACTCCCGCGAGCACCCACACCGCCGCTCCCGCCGCTCCCGCGGGCAGTCGTGCCTCCCCCAGTGCCTCAAGGGCCTGGGAGGTACCCCCAGGGCGGCACGGGTGGGCGCGACGGCACCCCGCAAACGCCGGGCAGCGCGACCCACCCCCGCCCAGCACCAACACCGGGACCCCCCGTAACCCGCCGGGCCCGGCCCCCGCACGTCCCGTCTCCCCCCTGTCCCCTCCCTGACCTTCCGAGGAGTTCCACTCACATGTCCTCCGTACGTGCCCCCCGCAGAACCGTCCTGGCGTCCGCCGCAGCCGTCGTGGCGGGAGCGCTGCTCCTGACCGGCTGCGGCGGTGACGGCGACGGCGACGACACCGCCGCCGCGGGCGGCAAGGAGTCCGGCACCCGCCAGATCACGGACGCCACGGGCCGCGAGGTCGACGTACCGGCCGCCCCCGAGAAGGTCGTCGCGCTGAGCGAGCCCACCCTGGACGCCGCCCTCGCCCTCGGCGTCGAGCCGGTCGGCACCACCGCGGGCCGCGGCCAGCAGGGCGTGTCCACCTACCTGGCCGACAAGGCCGGCGAGGCGCAGGTCGTCGCCACCGTCGCCGAGGCCGACCTGGAGAAGGTGGCCGCGCTCCGGCCGGACCTGATCCTGCTCGACGAGACCACGGGGGCGAAGCGCGAGATCGCCAAACTGGAGTCCATAGCCCCGACCGTCGTCACCGCCAAGCTCAACGAGGACTGGAAGAAGGCGTTCACCGCCACGGCCGACGCCCTGAACAAGAAGGCGCAGGCCGAGAAGCTCCTCACCGGCTTCGACGCCGACGTGACCGCGGCCAAGGGGAAGTTGGGCGACAACGCGGGCACGGTCGTCAGCGTGATCCGCTGGCAGAACAAGGCGCCCTCCGTCGTCGGCCGCGGCGTGGGCCACGTGGGCTCCACCCTGACCGCCCTGGGCCTGGACCGGCCGAAGGACCAGCAGGGCGTCGGCACCGGCCACAGCGAGCCGGTCAGCCTGGAGAAGCTGTCCACCGTCGACGGCGACTGGCTGTTCCTCGGCACCCTCGGCGACAAGGCCGACGGCGAGAAGGCGTACGCCGAGGCGAAGAGGGTGCCCAACTTCGGTGAGCTGGAGGCCGAGCGGGCCGGGCACGTCGTGGTGGTGCAGGGCTCCGCCTGGAACAGCGCCGGCGGCCCGCTCGCCGCACGGATCGTGCTGGACGACCTGACGAAGGCCCTCACCTCATGACCGCCGGACTCGGCGGCAGGCTCGCCCTCGTGACGGGGGCGGGCCGGGGCATCGGCGCGGCGGTCGTCACCGCGCTCGTCGAGGAGGGCGCCCGCGTCGTCGCCACCGACCTCGCGGCCGACGGCGTCACCGCGCTCGCCGGCCGGTACGGGGACCGGGTGACCGCGCGCCCCCTCGACGTCACCGACGCCACCGCCGTACGGACCCTGGTGGACGAGGTGGAGGACGGTCTCGGACCGCTGGACATCGCCGTCAACGTCGCCGGCATCCTGCGCCCCTCGGATGCCGTGGACCTGACCGACGAGGACTGGGCCGCCACGTTCGCGGTCAACACCACCGGCGTGTTCCACGTCTCGCGCGCCGTCGCCCGTCACATGGCCGGCCGCGGAAGCGGCTGCGTCGTCACCGTCGCCTCCAACGCGGCCGGCGTCCCCCGCGCGGGCCTGTCCGCGTACGCCGCCTCGAAGGCCGCCGCCGTGATGTTCACCAAGTGCCTGGGCCTCGAACTGGCCGGACGGGGCGTGCGCTGCAACACCGTCTCCCCCGGCTCCACGCTCACCGACATGCAGCGCGCCCTGTGGCCGGACGGCGACGAGACGGCCGCCGCCCGGCGCGTGATCGACGGGGACCCGGCGGCGTACCGCACGGGCATTCCGCTCGGCCGGATCGCCGAGCCCGCCGACATCGCCGACGCGGTGGTCTTCCTCGCCTCCGACCGCGCCCGGCACATCACGATGCACGACCTGTACGTCGACGGCGGCGCCACCCTGCGGGCCTGACCCCGCCCCGCTCCACGCCTCCCCCACTGGAGACAGCCATGCCCCTTTCCCTCGACGAACCCACCGCCGCGACGGTCTCCCCCGGCGCGGCGACCGCCCTGCTGGAGGCCTACCGCCCCACCGCCGACCGCTTCCTCGCCACCCCGCTCGGAACCCTGCTCGGACGCGGCACCGCGGCCGTGGTGCCCCACGATTCGCGTCCGCCCGCCCTGCGGGTGCGGGAGGTGCTGGACGCGCTGCGCCGACCGGGCGCCCCGCCGCCGGTGGCCGTGGGCGCACTGCCCTTCGCCCCGGACGCGCCGGCCGCACTGGCCGTCCCCGGACAGGTGCGCTGGGCGCCGCCGCTGCGCGAGGACCCGCTGATCGCCCTGCCCGTGCCGCACGACGGCGACCGGGCCGACTGGCGGGTGCGGGAGGTGCCGGCGCCGGAGCGGTACGGCGAGGCGGTGGCCGCCGCGGTCGCGCGGATGCGGGCCGGGGAGTTCGACAAGGTCGTCCTCGCCCGCACGCTGGAGCTGACGTCCGCCCGTGAGCCGGACCTGCCGGCCATGCTGCGCCGGCTGGCCCGCCGGGATCCGGCCGGCTACACCTTCGCCGTGCCCAGCGGTCCGGGCCGTACGCTGATCGGCGCCAGCCCCGAACTGCTCGTCGCCCGGCGGGGCGGCCGGCTGACGGCCAACCCGCTGGCCGGGTCCGCGCCGCGCAGCGACGACCTCGCCGAGGACGTCCGGCACGCTGCCGCGCTCCTGGAGTCCGGGAAGGACCTGCACGAGCACGCCGTCGTCGTGGCCGCCGTACGCGAGGCGCTCGCCCCGCTGTGCCGCTCGCTGGAGGTGCCCGAACGGCCCACGCTGGTGCGCACCGCCGCCCTGTGGCACCTGTCCACCACGGTCACCGGCGAGGTCGCCGACCCGGACGTCACCGCGCTCGACCTGGCCTCGGCGCTGCACCCCACACCGGCGGTGTGCGGGACGCCGGCCGGCACGGCCCGCGCCGTGATCGCCGAGTCGGAGCCCTTCGACCGCGGCCCGTACACCGGCATGGTCGGCTGGCAGGACGCCGACGGCGACGGCGAGTGGGTCGTGACCATCCGCTGCGCCGAGGCCGAGGGCCGCACCCTGCGGCTGTTCGCCGGCGCCGGGGTGGTGGCCGCCTCGACGCCCGAGGCCGAGACGGCGGAGACGGCCGCCAAGTTCCGTACGTTCCTGCACGCCGTGGGAGCCGCCCTGTGAACGCCCTCACCCCGGGGGCGGACTCCCCCACCTGGCCCGCGGAGTTCGCCGGGCGCTACCGCGCGGCGGGTCACTGGCGCGGCGAGACGATCGGCGGCGTGCTGCGCGAACGCGCCACCGCCCATCCCGACCGGATCGCCCTGGTCGACCCGGCACCCGGACGCCGTACCTGGACGTACCGGCAACTGGACGAGCGGGCCGACCGACTGGCCGCCGGGTTCCTGGCGCGCGGCATCGGCAAGGGCGACCGGGTCGTCGTCCAACTGCCCAACATCGGCGAGTTCTTCGAGGTGGTCTTCGCGCTGCTGCGCATCGGCGCGCTGCCGGTGTACGCGCTGCCGGCCCACCGGGAGACGGAGATCTCCCACTTCTGCTCCTTCACCGAGGCCGTGGCGTACGTCGTCCCGGACGTGCACGACGGCTACGACCACCGCGTGCTCGCCTCGCGCGTGCGCGAGCGGACACCCGGCCTGAAGCACGTGTTCGTGGCCGGTGATCCCGGCGGACACACCGCGCTGGCCGAGGTGGAGTGCGAGCCGTCCGACCCGTTCGACGGGCCCGCGCCGCACGAGCTGGCCTTCCTCCAGCTGTCGGGCGGAACGACCGGCGTGCCCAAGCTGATCCCGCGCACGCACGACGACTACCTGTACTCGGTGCGGGGTTCCGACGAGATCTGCGGCGTGGACGCGGACACCCGCTTCCTCGTCGTACTGCCCGCCGCGCACAACTTCCCCGCGAGTTCGCCGGGTTGGCTGGGTGTGCTGTACGCCGGGGGCACGGTGGTGCTGTGCCCGGAGCCGGACCCTGCCACCGCGTTCGGGCTGATCGAGCGCGAGCGCGTCACGATGACCGGGCTGGTCCCGCCGCTCGCCCTGGTGTGGACCGATGCCGCGCCCGGATCCACGTACGACCTGTCGAGCCTGGAGCTAGTGCTCGTCGGCGGCGCCAAGTACAGCGAGCGGGCGGCACGCAGGCTGGAGCCCGCGCTGGGCTGCCGGCTGACGCAGGTGTTCGGGATGGCCGAGGGACTGGTCAACTACACACGTCTTGACGACGACACCGAGACCGTGGTCACCACACAGGGCCGGCCGATCTCCCCCGACGACGAGATCCGCGTCGTCGACGACGCCGACGAGGACGTTCCCGAGGGGGAGTCCGGGCATCTGCTGACCCGCGGCCCGTACACGATCCGCGGTTACTGGCGGGCCCCCGAGCACGACCGGCGGGCCTTCACCGAGGACGGCTTCTACCGCACCGGCGACATCGTGCGGCGCACCCCGACCGGGCACCTGGTGGTGGAGGGGCGGGCCAAGGACCAGATCAACCGCGGCGGCGAGAAGATCGCGCCGGAGGAGATCGAGAACATCCTGCTCGCCCATCCGTCCGTCCACGACGCGTCGGTGGTCTCCGTGCCCGACGCGTACCTCGGCGAACGCTCCCTCGCCTACGTGATCCTGCGCGAGGGCGCCGAGCCCCTGAGGCCGGCCGCGGTCAAGCGGTTCGTGCGCGAGCACGGCGTCGCCGCCCACAAGGTCCCCGACCTCGTCGAGTTCGTCGGCGCCTTCCCGCGGACCGGCGTCGGCAAGGTCAGCAAGAGACACCTGCGGTCCGCCGCCGAGCAGCCCGAGAAGCACTGAAAGGCCCCTCCCCATGACCCTGCCCGCCATCACCCCCTATCCGCTCCCGGCACCGGACGAACTCCCCGCGAACCGCGTCCCCTGGCGCGTGGACCCGGATCGCGCCGTGCTGCTCGTGCACGACCTGCAGCGGCACTTCCTGTCTGCCTACCCCGCCGGGGAACAGCCGCTGACCGGCATGCTCGCCAACACCGCCCGCCTGCTGACGGCGTACCGGCGCCTCGGTGTGCCGGTCGTGTACTCCGTCCAGCGCGGCGGCCAGACACCCGAGGAGCGCGGCCTCCAGCTCGACTTCTGGGGCCCCGGCGCCGCCGACGACCCCGAGGCGCTGGCCGTTCCCGAGGCGGTGGCGCCCGCGGACGGGGACACGGTGCTCACCAAGTGGAAGTACAGCGCCTTCGTCCGCACCGACCTGGCGGAGCTGCTGCGCCGCGAGGGCCGGGACCAACTGGTGATCACCGGCGTGTACGCGCACATCGGCGTGCTGATGACGGCCGCCGACGCGTGGATGCGGGACGTGCGGGCGTTCGTGGTCGGTGACGCCGTCGCCGACTTCTCCCGCGACGACCACGACCTGGCGCTGCGCTGGGCGGCCGGCCGGTGCGCCGTCGTGACCACCGCCGACGCGCTCCTCGAGGAGATCCGGGTCATGCCGCTCACCAGGGAACGGATCCGCCACGACGTCGCCGGCTGCCTCGGTGAGGACCCCGCGGACATCCCCGTCGACGAGAACCTCGTCGACCACGGCCTCGACTCCGTCCGCGTCATGACGCTGCTGGAGGGCTGGCGCCGCGACCACGCCGTCACGGCCGGCTTCGCCGACCTCGCGGAGCAGCCCACGGTCGAGGCCTGGGCACGTCTGCTGGGGGCCGAATGACCGCCCTGCCCCTGACGGCGGCCCAGTCGGGCATGTGGTACGCGCAGGCACTCGATCCGCTGAGTCCCGCGCAGAACACCGCCGAGTGCCTGGAGATCGACGGGCCGCTCGATCCGGAGCTGTTCGCCGAGGCGCTGCGCCGGGTGGCCGCCGAGACCGACGCGCTGCGCGTCCGCGTCGAGGACACCCCGAACGGGCCCCGTCAGCACGTGCGGCCACTCGGTGAGTTGCCGCTGACCGTGGACGACGCGAGCAGCCCGGCGCGGGCCGAGGCGTGGATGCGCGCCGACCTGGCCGAGCCGTTCGGCCTGGCGCGCGGACCGCTGTTCCGGCACGCCCTGTTCCGCGTCGGTGAGCGGCGGTGGCTGTGGTACCAGTGCGTCCACCATCTGGTGATGGACGGTTACGGATGCTCGCTGCTGGTACGCCGTACCGCCGAGGTGTACTCGGCGCTGGCCCGCGGTGCGGAACCCGCCCCGTGCGCCTTCGGGAGGCTGGCCGAGCTCGTCGCGGACGACGCCGCGTACCGGTCGTCGCCCGCCTTCGCCGCCGACCGCGCCCACTGGAGCGAGGCGTTCGCCGACCGGCCCGAACCGCCCCGGCTCGCGGGCCGCGGCGCACTGCCCTCCCGTACGTTCCGCCGCCACGGCTCCCCGCCGGCCCCGGAGACGACACGGCGGCTGAAGGACCTCGCGGTCCGGCTGCGCGCGACCTGGCCGGACGTGCTCGTCGCCGCCCAGGCGCTGTACACCTCCCGGGCCACGGCACGGGAGGAGGTGGTGCTGGGCCTGCCGATGATGGGCCGTATGGGCTCGGTGGCGCTGCGCGTGCCCGGCATGGTGATGAACGTGCTGCCGCTCCGGCTCACCGTCTCCCCCGGGGCGACGTTCGCCGAGCTGGTCCGGCAGGTGGTGCCCGGCATCCGCGAGGCGCGCCGCCACCAGCGCTACCGCTACGAGGACATCCGCCGCGACCTGGGGCTGCTCGGCGAGAACCGGGGGCTGGTCGGTCCGCTCGTCAACATCATGCCCTTCGACTACGGCGTGGACTTCGCGGGCGCCCCCGCCCGGGCCCGGAACCTGTCCGCGGGGCCGGTGGACGACCTGACCGTCAACGTCCACGACCGTGCCGACGGCCGGGGTCTGCGCATCGACCTCGACGGCAATCCCGCGCTGTACGACGACGCGGAACTCGCCGCGCACCAGCAGCGGTTCCTGTATGTGGTGGAGTGCCTCACCGACGCCGACCCGCACCTCCCGCTGTCCGCGCACGCGATCGCCACCCCGGCGGAACAGGCCCTGGTCCTCGACGAGTTCAACGACACGGACCGGGAGCTGCCGGCGACCACCCTGATCGGCCCGATCGAGGCGCAGGCCCGCCGCACCCCCGGCGCGACCGCCCTGGTGTGCGCGGACCGCACCCTGACCTACGCCGAACTCGACGCGCGAGCCAACCGGTTGGCGTGGCACCTGCAGTCCCTCGGCGCCGGTCCTGGCGCGGTGGTGGCGGTGTCGGTGCCGCGCTCGGTGGAGCTGGTCGTGGCGCTGCTCGCCGTGCTGAAGGCGGGGGCGGCCTATCTGCCGCTCGACCCGGACTATCCGGCGCCGCGACTGGCGTACATGCTCCGGGACGCGGCCCCGGTGTGCGCCGTCACCGACCGTGCCGGCCGCCTCCCGGACGGCACCGGCACGCGGGTGGTCGCCCTGGACGGACTCGACGTGTCCGGGTGGCCGGGGACCGTCCCGGCCCGCGCCCTGACCCCCGCCCACCCGGCGTACGTCATCTACACGTCCGGTTCGACGGGCCGCCCCAAGGGCGTGGTCGTACCGCACCGGGCGATCGACAACCGGCTGCGCTGGATGCAGCACGCGTACGGGCTGACCCCGGCGGACCGGGTGCTGCAGAAGACGCCGTCGTCGTTCGACGTGTCGGTGTGGGAGTTCTTCTGGCCGCTGCGCGAAGGCGCGACGCTGGTCGTCGCCGAGCCCGGCGGTCACAAGGACCCGGTGTACCTGGCCCGGCTGATCCGCGAACAGGCGGTCACCACCTGTCACTTCGTGCCGTCGATGCTCCAGGTGTTCCTGGCCGGGCGGGAGGCGGCCGGGTGTGCCGGTTCGCTGCGCCGGGTGTTCTGCAGCGGCGAGGCCCTGCCCCGCGAGACCGCGCACGCCTTCGCGCGCACGCTGCCCGGGGTCGGGCTGCACAACCTGTACGGGCCGACGGAGGCCGCGGTCGACGTCACGTACCACGCCTGCGACCCGGCGGACTCGGGTCCGGTGCCGATCGGGCGGCCGGTGTGGAACACCCGCCTGTACGTGCTGGACGCGGGCCTGCGGCCCTGCCCTCCCGGTGTGCCGGGCGAGTTGTACCTGGCGGGTGCGCAGCTCGCCGACGGCTATCTCGGCCGGCCGGAGCTGACGGCGTCCCGGTTCGTGCCCGATCCGTTCGGGCCGCCCGGCACCCGGATGTACCGGACCGGCGACCTGGCGCGCTGGACGCGGAAGGGCGAGGTCGAGTACCTCGGCCGCACCGACCACCAGGTCAAGCTGCGCGGCCAGCGCATCGAACTCGGTGAGGTCGAGGCCGCGTTGGCGTCCCGGCCCGGCGTGGACGGCGCCTGCGCGGTGGTGCTGGAGGACCGGCTGGTCGGTTATGTGACCGGCGACGCCGACCCGGCCGGGGTGCGGGCGGCGCTGGCGCGCGAACTGCCCGAGCACATGGTGCCGTCGGCGGTCGTCGCCCTGGAGGCGTTCCCGCTCGGCCCCAACGGCAAGCTGGACCGCCGCGAGCTGCCCGCCCCGGTCTTCACGGGCGGTACGGCGGGGCGGCCCCCGGCGTCCGCCGGCGAGGAGACGCTGACCCGGCTGTTCGCGCAGGTACTGGGCGCGGAACGGGTCGGTCCCGACGACGCGTTCTTCGACCTGGGAGGCACGTCGCTGCTCGCGGTGCGCCTGGTGGGGCGGATCCGGGAGGAGTGGGGCACCGAGCTGACGATCGGCGCGCTGTTCGAGGCGCCGACGCCCGCCGCGCTCGCCGCCCGCCTGGAGGCCGCCACCCCGGCCTCCGGGGCCGCGCTGGACGTCGTACTGCCGCTGCGCGCCGAGGGCGACCGGCCGCCGCTGTTCGCCGTGCACCCCGCCGGGGGCATCGCCTGGTGCTACGCCGCCCTGGCGGCCCGGCTCGGACCGCAGCAGCCGGTGTACGGCATCCAGGCCCGCGGCCTGACCTGCGACGAGGCGCTGCCGCGCACGCTCCTGGAGGAGGCGGAGGACTACGCCGAACGCATCCGCGCGATCCGCCCGCACGGCCCGTACCGGCTGGTGGGCTGGTCGGTCGGCGGGGTCCTCGCGCACACCGTCGCGGTGCTGCTCCAGCGGGTGGGTGAGGAGGTCGAACTCCTCGCGCTGCTCGACGCGTTCCCGTCCGAGCAGTGGCGAGGCCGCCCCGCGCCCGAGGAGGGCGACGCGCTCACCGCGGTGCTGCGCATGGCGGGCTTCGACCGCACCGGTGAGCGCACCCGCGAGGACGTGCTGGCCACGCTGCGCCGGGCGGGCAGCCCGCTCGCCGGGCTGCCGGGACACACCCTGTCCCGGATCGTCGACATCGTGCCCAACCACGCCCGCATGATGCGCGAGCACACACACGGCAGGTACGACGGCGACGTGCTGTTCTTCACCGCCGCCGCCCCGCGCGCCGAGCACTGGCTGACCCGCGAGGCGTGGCGGCCGTACGTGAGCGGCCGTCTCGTCAACCACGACCTGGACTGCACCCATCCGCGACTGATGCGGGGCCGCCACCTCGACGACGTCGCGGCGGTCCTCGCCGCCCGGCTGAAGGAGCTGGACGCATGACCTGCGCGATGCGCGGCCGGGCGTCAGCGGGCGGCCAGCAGTTCCACCAGTCCGTCGGCCAGTTCCGTGCGCCAGCACAGGTAGTCGTGGCCGCCGTTGAACTCCCGGTAGGAGGAGTCGTGGTAGCCGGCGGACGCCAGGGTGTCGCGCAGCCGGCGGGCCGCGGGCAGGGCGACCCATTCCTGCTCGCCGCAGGAGAGCCACAGGCGTACCGGCAGCCGCGGTGTCGTGGCGAGGACGCGGGTGAGCCATTCCGCGTCCTCGCCGACCGGCCACCAGAACGAGCCCGACTGGACGAGGGCGTTGCCGAAGCGGTGCGGGGCCGCCACGGCGGCGTAGGCGGCGGTCAGCCCGCCCAGGCTCTGCCCGGCGATCACGGTGCGCGCCGGGTCGGCGGTCAGGGGCAGGTGCCCGGCCGCCCAGGGCAGCAGGTCGTCGGCGAGGAAGGCGACGTACTCGGGGTCGCAGGTCAGCTCCGCCCACCGGGTGGGCTCGTCCACGGCCTCCGGCAGCACGGCGGCGACGGGCGGGACGCGGCCGTCGGCGATCAGGTTGTCCAGCAGGTGCGACAGGCCCAGCCGGGGCCCCCAGTGCTCGCCGTCGAGCAGGACCAGCACGGGCAGCCCGGCCGTGCGGTTCCCGGTCCCGGCCGGCGCGTACAGCCACACGCGCCGGCTGCCGCCGAGACGCCCGGCGGGCACGCGGTGCCCGGTGACGGTGCCGCGGGCGACGTCCGGGCGCGGTTCCCAGTCCACGGCGCGCGGTGCGGCCGGGAGTTCGGCGTACGGCACCGGGTCGCCGCCCCAGCGGCGGGGCAGGGTGCGGGAGTTGAACGGGTCGGTGCGCCGGTGGGTGCGCGGTCGGCGCCAGTGGTCCGGCGCGTCGGGGTCGAGGCCCGTCCCCTCGTCGACGTGGAAGTCGTAGGTGCCGCGCCAGTCGTGGCGCAGCCGGAGCGTGAAGTGCCACACGTCCGTCCCCGGGACGTGCTCCATCAGGTTGCCCTCGGGGGCGTGCGGGTCGCCCAGCTTGTTGGGCAGCACCTCGACGGCCCGGGTGGCGGTCGTGCCGCGCCACAGGAACGTCACCGCCCGGTGCTCGGCGCTGCCGTACGGGTCGGGCCCCACCAGGGGTGTGCCGTGCGCGCGGACCTCGGCCCAGAACTCCTCGGTCCCGTCCGGACCGGGTGGCTCCCGGACGGGCTCGGCCAGCCGGGGCACCGGGTGCGGCCGGGGCGTGCGGGGCGGGTGGCGCGGGGTGTCGCGGGGAGGCACGGCCGGTTGGGTGTATACGGAATCCAATTGACTGTCCATGATCTCTAAGTTAGGTTAGCCTTACCTTACTTGATCATACGTCGGCCGGGGAGACCCTGAGCGTCAGGTTCGACGACAGCGCCCTGCCGGAGCAGTTCCCCATCGGTGCGGACGGCAGCCCGCCGGGCGACCGACACGCCGCCACACGCGGCCCGAAACCACTTCTCCCCTGCGACGACACCCCGTCGGTTCCCGAGAAAAGGAGTCCCACCGCCATGTCCGTTCCCACCACCCGTACCTCCCGCCGTACCGCGGTCGCCGCGGCCGTCGCCGTGGCGGTCGCCGCCGGCGGCACGCTGACGCTGACCGGCACCGCGTCGGCGGACACGAGCGGCTCGCGGGTCACCACCGCGAAGCTCACCAAGGGCCTGTACCAGTCGTCGTACTCCGAGCGGAACGACGTCCTGTGGGTCACCGCCGCCGTCGGCCGCCCGCCGGTCACCGAGTCCCACCTGCTGGAGGTCGACCCGGAGACCCTGGAGATCGAGGCCGACCACACCCCGCCGGTCACCGACACCGCCACCGGTGCCGTCGAGGCGGTCTACGGCGTCGCCGTGGACGACGAGCACAACACCGTGTGGACGGCCAACACCCGCGACGACACCGTCTCCGTCTACAGCCAGCGCACCGGCGAGCACCTGGCCACCCTGCCGGACGTCGCCCACGCCCGCGAACTCGTCGTGGACGAGCGGCGCGACACGGTCTGGGCGAGCGGCTTCGGCGCCGGCACGCTGGTCGCCTTCGACTCCAGGACGTTCGAGGAGAAGAAGCGCGTCACCGTCGAGGGCGCGAGCCCGGCCGGCCTGGCCCTCGACGAGAGGACCGGCGCCCTCTACGCCGCCGACCTGAACAACGACCGGCTCATCGAGCTGAAGCGCGGCTCCACGACCCCGCGCTTCCTGCCGGCCGGTGACGGCCCGATCTCGGTCTCCCTGTCGAAGAACGGCCGGACGGCCTACACCGCCGACCAGACCTCGGGCACCCTGTCCGTGATCGACCTGCGCGAGGGCACCGTGACCGAGTCCGTGGCGACCGGCACCGGCGCCCTCTCGGTGGCCACCGACGAGCGCTCCGGCGACGTCGTGGTGGTCAACCGCACCGCCGCCACCGTCACGGTGGTCGACCCGCGCGAGGGCGTGGTCGAGGAGACCGTCGCCACCGGGGCCAACCCCAACCACGTGGAGATCGCCGACGGCACCGCCTACGTGACCGACAAGTCCGGTGCCACGCGGACCGAGGACACGCTGACCCGGATCCGCCTCGCCCGCTGAGGCCCCGGCGGGGGCGGCCGGTCCCGCCCGGCCGCCCCCGTTTCCCGCTGCGCGGTCTCCGCGGGCGTCAGCCGCCCGAGCAGACGGCGCCGTTGAGGCGGAAGACCGTCGGCTGCGGGTTGGGCCCGTCGTTGGCGCCGACGAAGCCGAACGAGGCCGTCGACCCACCGTCCGGGGCCAGCGCCCCGGCGCCCTCGGGGGCGGTCACCCGTACATGCGTGCCCGTCTGGTGGAACGTGGCGTTCCAGCCGGAGGACACCGACTGGCGGTCGGTCGGCCAGTCCCAGTCCACGGTCCAGCCGGTGATCGGGGTGTCCGAGAGGTTCCGGACGGTGACCGTGGCCACGAAGCCGTTGCCCCAGCTCGTGTCGCGGTGGTAGGTCACCGCGCAGGGGGCGTCCGGCGGGGTGCCGGTGGTGAAGGTCAGCGGAGCGGACGGGGCGGAGAGCCGGCCCGAGGCGTCGGCCGCCAGCACGTTGACCGTGTGGGTGCTGCCCGGGGGCAGGTTCCGCAGGGTCACGGACGTGCCGGTGGTCTCGCCCACCACGTGGGTGTGCGCGCCGTCGCGCTCCTGGACCAGGTAGCGGGTGGCGCCCGCCGCGCCCTCCCAGGACAGGCTCGCGGTGGTGCCGGTCACCGCCTCCAGCCGCGGTGTCCCCGGGGCCCCGGCCTCGGACGCCCCCGGCCCGGTGCCGGCCTGCGGGGTGAGGGTGAGGGTGAGCATCCCGTACGGCGGCACGGTGACCCGGGAGGCGGACGCCGTACCGTCGGTGACGTCGGTGATGTCGCTGTCGCCGCGCGCGTAACGGCTGACCTCGGGTGCGGCGGCGGACGGGGTGAAGCCCTCGTAGTCGAGGGCCACGGTGCGTGCGGTGTCCGGGTCCTTGTTGATGAGCAGGACGCTCAGCCGTCCGTCGCGACGGTGCACGGCGTGGGCGGAGACGTCCTGCGCGGAGGACGCGGCGGCGACCAGGGTGTCGCCGGCGGTGCCCAGTTCGCTGGTCATCTTCATGCCGTAGTAGGGGTGGAACGGCGTGTTGGGCGCCGGCTCGCAGACGTCACCGGTGCAGGCGCCGCTGGAGAGCATCCCCATGTCGCCGTAGTCCGTCTCGCCGTCGACGGTGGTGATCCGGCCCGCGCCGTTGTGGGTGTTCCACCAGTCGACGGTGAAGACACCGTTCTCCAGTGCCGTCATGAACGCGTCCGCGGCGAACAGGCCGTTGGGGCGGGCGGTGAGCATGGCGCCGCCGGTGTTGGTGTTGATCTCGGTGAGGGCGATGCCGATGCGCGGTGAGTCGGCGCCCGCGTACCGGTCGAGCTGGCTGCGGACCTCGCGCAGTTCGCCGGGCAGCCTGGTCAGCCTCGCCATGGCGTCCTCGGCGGTGGTGTCGGCGCCGCCCGCGTACCAGTGGACGCTCACGAAGTCGATGACGTCGGTGACTTCGGAGAGCACGGTGTGGTTCCAGTCACCGGGATCGCCCTCGCCGACGACACCGTCCGGCCAGTGGCCCGGGGTGGTGAGCACCGCGCCGATCCTGACGGTGGGGTCGACGGCCTTCATGGCCTCGGCGTAGGCGCGGACCTGACGGGCGTACTCCCGGGGGCTCTTGTCCTCGTGCTCGTCGTGCTCCCAGCCGTTGCCGTAGTGGCCGTTGCCGTAGATCTCGTTGCCGATCTCCCAGTACTTCGCGTCGTAGTCCTTGGTGACGTTGGCGTACCGGACCCAGCCGGCCGCCTCCTCGGGCGTGCCGGAGCCGTAGTTGGCGATCAGGATCGGCTGGGCGCCGGTGGCGCGGACGGTGCCCATGAAGGCGTCGAAGTCGGTGCCGGGGGCGACGTATCCGCCGGGCGCCGTGTGCGTCTCCCAGTGGTAGATGTCCGCGTACGAGCCGCCGGGGTAGCGCATCGCCCCGACGTCGGCCGCCTTCATCAGGTCGGCGACCTCGGGATCGTTCATGTGCGAGTCCCAGACGGCCGCGTTGACCCCGCGCGCGGTGTCGGACATGCGGCCCAGCGACGCCTGCGCGTTGACCCGGACGTCGACGTCCGCGGCCGGGGTCCCGGGCGCGGCGGCCGACGCGACACCGGTGGCGTTCAGCGGGGACAGCAGGGCGAGCGCGGCGGTCAGGGCGGCGGCGGCGCGTACGAGGTGACGGGTGCCGGTACCGGCCGGCCGGCCGGATCTCTGCGGTAAGGACATGGGGGATCCTCCCTCGGGGTCCGGCGGCACGGGCGGGGCAGCGGGTGCCGGACCCGGGCGGCCGGACAGGCGGAGTGCCGGTGCGGCAGCAGGACGTTCCGCGCCGGTGGCACAGGAAACGGTGCGTGGATGCGGTGCGGTCGTGCACGGGCGGCGCGCGGCGGATCACACGGGTGGGAGCGCTCCCATGATGGGAGTGGTGTGACCTTCTGTCAACAGGAGTGACGGGCTCCGGGGACATCGGTGTGCCCGTCCGTCCGGAGGGGAGCCCTGGGGGCGCAGGCCGGCGCGAGACGGCGGGCGCCCACCACGACCGGACGTGCCGGGTGTCCTGACGGACGTGCTCAGAGGTCCTGACGGACCTGAAGGGCCTTGGCCGGGCCTTCGGCGGGGTCGACGACCGTGGCGGCGACGCGGAAACGGCTGTCGAGCGCGGACCAGATCTCGTCCAGCAGGTCCTCGGCGGTCTTCGCCTCGACGGCCGTCTCGGCATAGGGCGCGGCGACGGAGACCCGCTCGCCGTCGGACGCGTACGTCGTGAGCAGAACGGCCTCACCGGGCTCCAGGTCCCGCACCGCGAGGGTCATCACGTTCGTCGACGGACGCGAGGCACGGCTGGGGCGCGCGGCGCCGAGCACGGCGGCACGGCCACCGTCGAGGCTGATCAGCGCGGTGATGCGGGAGGTGCGGATCGGCGGGTCCGGCTCGTACTCCAGTCCGCCGAGCGCCACGGTGGGCTCGGCCCCGTCGCGCAGCCGCTCGGCCACCTGGGAGACCTGCTCGCCGTTGCCGAGGACGAGCCAGTCCCGCGTGGTCGTCACGGCGGCGTAGTGCCGCAGCGGGTCGTGCTCGCCGGGAGCCAGCGGGCCGACCACCAGGTCGCCGTCGACCAGACGCAGCGCACGGTCCCGGGACGCCGCACTGCGCCCCGTGAGGAAGTAGCCGCCCAGAACGGCTCCGGAGTGCGTGCGGGCGTACAGGACGCCCCGTCCGGGGTAGGGGTTGGCGGCCAGCAGTTCGTGCAGTGTGAGCATCCGGTCGGCTTTCTGATCGATCGGTCCGAGGAGACACCTGAAGATACCGTTCGGCCGTCCCCGCGCCGCGACTTGATGCCGTTCGGTTCGCCTCGGACCTTCGAACGTTCCCGGGGGCGTCCGCCCTCGGGCTCCCCCCGCCGTCTCTCCGGCGTTTCACGGCCGGCGGCATGCGGCGGACGCGTCGGCGTGACACCACCGGCGGTCGGGGACGGCCGGAAACCCGCTCGTCACGTGGACCCGGTGCTCGTACGAACGTGCGCCGACGTCCTGTGGTCCCCGTCGAGCACCAGGTGTCCGGGGGCGGACTCGGCGGACTCGGCGGACTCGGTGCTCTCGGTGCTCTCGGTGCTCTCGGTGCTCTCGCCGAGGAAGCCGCCCGACTGGTGCCGCCACAGCTTGGCGTAGGCGCCGTTCGCCGCGAGCAACTCCTTGTGGGTGCCCTGTTCGACGACGCTTCCGCGGTCGAGGACGACGAGACGGTCCATGCCGGCGACGGTGCTCAGGCGGTGGGCGACCACCAGGGCCGTACGTCCGTCCATCAGCCGCCACAGGGCGTCCTGGACGAGGAGTTCGCTCTCCGAGTCCAGCGCGCTGGTCGCCTCGTCGAGCAGCAGGACCGGGGCGTCACGGAGGACGGCCCTGGCGAGGGCGACGCGCTGGCGCTGGCCGCCCGAGAGTTTCACCCCCCTCTCCCCCACCAGGGTGGCGAAGCCGTCGGGGAGCTGATCGGCGAACTCCGTGACGTGCGCGGCCGCCGCCGCCGCGTGGATCTCCTCGTCGGTGGCGCCGGGCCGGGCGAAGGCGATGTTGTCCCGCAGGCTGCGGTGGAACATCGCGGGTTCCTGCGGGACGTACGCGATCAGTGAGCGCAGGTCGGTCTGGCGCAGCCGGCTGATGTCCTGACCGCCGATCAGGACGCGTCCGCCGTCGATGTCCGACATCCGCAGCAGGAGCCGGGTGAGTGTGGTCTTGCCACCGCCGGACCTGCCGACCAGGCCGATCCGCGCGCCGGCGGGCACGTCCAGGTCGAGGCCCTGGAAGATCGGCTTCGCACCTGCGTGGGCGAACGTCACCGCCTCGAAACGGACGCCGGTGTCCCGCGGTGCGAGCGGTTCCGGTTCCTTCGGATCGAGCACGGTGGGCGGGTCCAGCAGCAGTTCCGTGAACTGTGCGGCCTCGGTCATCGAGCTTTCCAGCCGCCGGTAGATCTGGTTGAACTCGAACATGAGCTGGGTCGCGTTGAAGTAGTAGGTGAAAGCGACGACGATCTCCTCCACTCCCTGTCCCGGGCCGCCGAAGGCGACGGCGACCAACAGGCCCAGCACGTTGGTCAGCACGAACATGGGGGCGATCAGCATGTCGACGCGCAGGTTGCCGTAGTCCCACGACTTCAACGTCAGGCGCCGGGAGTCCGCGACACGGCTGCGGTGTTCCTGGGCCTCCCGCCGCTCGGCCGCGAACGCCCGGATGGTCTCCATGTTCATGAGGCTGTCGGCGACATGGCCGGAGACCCGGGCGATCGCCGCCTCACGGTCGTTGACGAGCCTCTGCCGGCGCCGGATCAGCGGCGTCGCGACCACCATGGTCAGCGCGATCATCACCAGGAGGCCGGCGACGAGCATCGGTTCGTAGCTCCACAGCACCACGGCACCGAACACCAGGGGGACGAGGCTGCCCACGATCCGGTACGTCATCGTGTCGACGAAGTCCTCGAAGCGCTTGCCGAAGCTCAGCACCCTTTTGGTCAGGGAGCCGGCGAAGTTGTCGTGGAAGAACGCCGCGTCCTGGGCGAGGAGTTCGTCCATGCCGCTCACGTACAGGTGCTCCATGCCGAGGGCGTCCACGCGGTTCAGGCAGTGCTGCCCGATCCGCCACACGGCCTCGGCGAGCAGCAGCACCACGCCGAAGCCCAGCACGTACGGCAGGGCCGAGGCGAGGGTGAGACCACCGTCGTCGGCGGCCTGCCCCGCCAGTTTGGCGATCAGCAGGGGGGCGATGTAGTGGATGCCGATGTTGCCCACGGCCGGCAGCAGCAGCGCGGGCAGGGCCAGCAGTCGTAGTCGCAGCAGTTCCCGGACGTAGCGGCGCAGCGCCAGAACGACCGCGCTCCTGCCCGGCGTCGGCCCTCGCGTATCTGTTGTCCCCATCACACTCCCGGAGGTTCGGAAGTCGGCAGTCTCCCGTCGGGGGAGGTTTCCGGTCCAGGCATTTAACGCGGACTGGCGAGAACCGGACACTGATGCGTTCAACGCACACAGCGGACGTATCCGCTGGTGGACTTCCGGTGTCCGATGCGGCCGTTTCGGCACGGGATTCGGCACGGCGACTGCGCGCATACCCGGTCCCCGAACCATGGTGTCCCACCACATGTGCGCCTGACCTGTGTATTTCCACGGTGTGCCGACACGCACCCGTCCCCACCGCACACGGGGAAGTGGCGCACACGCCCTCCCCGGCACCCGCTCCTCCGCCCCTCGGCAACCTCGAGCGCATCGTCACCGCGTCCCTCATCGGCACCACCGTCGAGTGGTACGACAGCTCACTCGATCGGGCTAGGGCCCGCGGTTCTCCAGGGTTCCGGCCGCCGAAGCCGGCAAGGAGCACCTCACCACACTTGATCAGCGGCGATGACGCGCCGGTCCGTCAGCGCGCGAGAGGTGCGCCCAGCACGTCCAGGACGGTGCCGCCGAGCACTCCGAGTACGACGGATCCGGTGGCCGCCCCGTAGGCGAAGACGGCGGCCGATGCGGACATCGCACCCGGATCTCCCCCGGGTCCGCGTGCCAGGAACGCCGGGGCGATCCAGCGCAGGTAGTAGAAGAGGGAGGCCACCGTGTTGACGGCCGCGACGACCGCGAGCCATGCGCAGCCGCCGTCGAAGGCGGCGCTGAAAACTTCCAGCTTGCCCAGGAAGACGGCGGTCGGGGGCGTGCCCACCAGGCCCAGCAGGCAGACGACGAGTGAGGCCAGCAGGGCCGGGTGCTTCCGCGCCAGGCCCCGGTAGTCGTCGATGGTGCGGGCGCCGGGGAGTGCGCAGACGACGGCGAAGGCGCCGAGGTTGGTCAGCGCGTACCCGGCCAGGTAGTACAGCAGCGCCTCCTGGCCGAGATCGGTGCGCCCGGCGACCGCGACGGGGAGCAGGAGGTAGCCGACCTGGCTGACGGTGGAGTAGGCGAGGAGCCGTTTGACGTCCTGCTGGAAGAAGGCCGCCAGGTTGCCCAGCGTCATCGAGGCGACCGAGAGCACCGCCACGAGACCGGCCCACGGCAGGCCGGCGTCGGCGAGCGGCACGGCGGCGAGGCGGTAGAACGCCGCCAGGGCTCCGATCTTGGGGATCGTGGTGAGGAAGGCGGCGACCGGCGCCGAGCTGCCCTGGACGGCGTCCGGCACCCAGAAGTGGCCGGGCACGGCCCCGGCCTTGAACAGGACACCGGCGAGCAGGGCCGTCGTACCGGCCGCCACCGGTCCCGGGGGTGCCTCGGCGAGTCCGGTGCGCAGCACCGGGTACGACGTCGCCCGCCCGGCGGCGAGGAGGACGGTGATGCCGGCGAGCATGACGGCGCCGAGGAGGGCGCCCACGACATAGAACTTCAGGGCCGCCTCGGTGCCGGGGCCGTCCTTGCGGAACCCGGCGAGCGCGTAGGCGGGCACACTGGCCAGCAGGTACCCGGCGGCGAGGAGGAGCAGGTCCTGGGCACCGGCCATGATCAGGGCTCCGGCGGAGGCGAGCTGGAGCAGGACGTAGAACTCCGTCTCGCGTGGGTCGGCGTACAGGCGCGGCATCGCGAGCGCGAGGACCAGCAGTGTGGCGCCGAGGATGACGACCCGGCTGGTGGCGGTGAGCGTGTCCAGGGCGAAGGACGCACCGAAAGCCGTCTCCACGGGGCCGGCCGCGGCGATCGCGGCGGCCACGACCCCCACGGTGCAGGCCGCTGCCGCCAGGGCTCCGGTCAGCCACTGGCGGCGGCGCGGCAGCCACGCTCCGAGCAGCAGACCGAGCACGGCCGAGGCGGCGAGCAGCACCTCGGGCAGGAGGTCGAGGGGGTTCTCGTTCATCCCGGTCGTCCCGTTCATCGCGCGAACAGCTCCAGCACGGTGCGCGAGGCGGGCTCGATGACGTCGAGGACGAACCGGGGAGCGAGGCCGAGGACGACGCCCAGGATCAGCAGGGGAACGATCGCGAGCCCTTCGTGGACGCGGATGTCCGGGAACGGCCGGTCGGTGCCCGGCGCGGCGACCGGCAGCCGCAGCGGCCCGAGGAAGACCTGTTGCAGGGCGCGCAGGAACAGGCCGGCGGTGAGCAGGATCCCGAGCACGGCCAGGCCGGTGGCGACCGGCTCCGGGCCCAGGCTCCCGGTGAGGATCTGGAACTCGGCGATGAAGCCGGAGAAGCCCGGCAGCCCCAGCGAGGCGAAGGCGGCGACGCCGGTCAGCGCGGCGAGGACGGGCGCCCGCCCGGCCACGCCGGAGTACGCGGACATCTCGTACGTGCGCCCGCGCTCGTACAGCACGCCGGACAGCAGGAACAGCGCGCCGGTCAGCAGCCCGTGGCTGACCATCTGGAAGACCGAGCCGGTGACCGCGAGGCGGCGGGCCTCCTCGTGGTCCGCGCCGACGGCCCCGGCCGCGCCGATCGCCAGGACGATGTAGCCCATGTGGTTGACGGAGGTGTACGCGACCATGCGCTTGAAGTCGGTCTGGGCGAGGGCGACCAGGGCGCCGTAGAGCACGGAGACCACACCGACGACCACGAACACGCGGGCGTGGTCCCGCCATGCGCCGGGCAGCACGGGCATGGCGATGCGCAGGAAGCCGTACGTCCCCATCTTCAGCAGCACCCCGGCGAGGATCGCCGACCCGGCGGCCGGTGCGTCCGTGTGCGCGGGTGGCAGCCAGGTGTGGAAGGGCACGGTCGGGGTCTTCACCGCCAGCCCGACGGCGATGGCGAGGAGGACGAGGGCGCCGTACGCCGCGCGCCCGGCCAGCGGGTCGGCGTTCGTCAGCTCGACGATGTCGAAGGTGTGCGGATCGGCTGCCAGGTAGAGGCCGATGAAGCCGAGCAGCAGGGCGAGGGAGCCGATGAAGGTGTAGAGGAAGAACTTCAGCGCGGCGCGGGCGGCGCCCTGGTGTCCCCACCCGGCGATGATGAAGTACATCGCCACGATGGACAGGTCGAAGAAGACGAAGAACAGGATCAGGTCCAGGGCGACGAACAGGCCGAGGCACGTGGTCTGGAGGAACAGGAACAGAGCCGCGAACTCCCTCGGCCGTCGGGTCTCGCGCCACGCGTACGCGGCGCAGGCGAGGAACAGCACGCACGTGACGGCCACCAGGGGCAGGGACAGGCCGTCGACGCCGACGTGGTAGCTGATGCCGGCGCTGGGGATCCAGCGGGCCCGGGTCTCGTACCGCATGCCGCCGTCGGGCTGGTGTCCCGCCCAGACGATCACCGTCAGGATCAGTTCGGCGGCGGTGGTCGCCGCCCATGCCGTCAGGAACAGCGTGCGGGGCGCGCCGCGCGGCACGCACAGCAGGAGGGCCGCCATGGCGGCCGGGAGCAGGACGATGGCCGTGAGCACGGCGGTCACCTCACGAGGACGAGGACGACGGCGAGGACGGTGAAGGCCGCGACCGCCTGGGCGAGGTACTGGTGCAACTGCCCGGTCTGCGGCCGTCGCGCCAGGCGGCCGAGCACGCGGGCACCGCCCGCCACGCCCTCCACGACGCCGTCGACGAGCCGCTCCACCCGGGCGTCGGTCCACTTCGCCAGCCGGACCGAGCCGCGCGCGACGCCCTCGACGGCGCGGTCCAGTACGCGGTCGTCGAGGACGGCGAGCGCGTCGGCGAGGCGCAGCACCGGACGTACGAGGAGCGTGCGCGCGGCGGTCTCCAGAGCGAGCCATTCCGACGCCGGGGCGGTGATCCGGCCGGGGAGGGCGAGAAGCCGGGGACCGCGGATCCAGATCACGGCCGAGGCGGCGACCGCGAGCGCGCCGGACAGGGCGAACTCCCATGCGTACGGGGTCGGTTGCGCCACGTCGCCGATCACGCGCTCCACCGCGTCCCTGACGGGCGGGAAGGACGTGACCGTCAGGGCGGCGCACGCGACGGCCAGGATCACCAGAGGCAGCCGGGTCGCGTACGACAGCGGCTCCGCACGGTCGTCCGTCACGGGAGCGGGCCGCCAGACGAACCAGAGGGCCTTGGCGCTGTAGATCGCGGAGATCACCGCACCCGCCAGCCCGACGGCGTACAGCGCCGCGTTGTCCTCGAGGGCGCCGGCGAGGAGTACGTCCTTCGCCGCCCACAGGGCCAGGGGCGGGACCCCCGCCAGAGCCAGGGCCGCGACGCTGAAGGTGATCCCGGCGGTACGGTGCCGCCGGGCCGCACCGCGCAGGGCGGGCAGCGCCTTGGTGCCGAGAGCCGTCAGCCACACGCCCGCGACGAGGAAGGCCAGGCTCTTCGCGGCGGCGTGGGCGATGAGTTGCAGGGTTCCGCCGGTGACCGCACCGGCCCCGGCGGCGAGCACCATGAAGCCGATCTGGGCACAGGTCGAGGCGGCGAGCAACTGCTTGAGGTCGGCCTGCGCCACGGCGACCAGGCCGAGCACCACCGCGGTCACCGCTCCCGTCCACGCCACGACGGGCCCGCCCCAACCGGACCGGGCGAGAAGCGGCTCCAGCCGCAGCAGCAGATACGCCCCGGCCACCACCATGGTCGCCGAGTGCAGCAGGGCGGAGACCGGACTCGGTCCCCGCATGGCCCGGGACAGCCAGAAGCTGAACGGCAGTTGGGCCGACTTGCCGAACGCGGCCACGACGACGCCGGCGGTGACGAGCGCCGACCACGCGCCGGTCGTGTCCGGGAGCTCGTCGAGGGCGAGGGAGTCGGCCTGCCCGCTCGCCAGCGCCGCCCCGGCGGCGAGATAGAGGCCGAGGTCGGCGGCGCGGGTGGTGAGGAAGGCCGTACGGGCGGCGTCGGCGCGCTCGGGGTCGCGCCACCAGTGGCCGATCAGGGCCCAGGAGGTGGCGCCCATCACCTCCCACGCCATCAGCAGGACCGTCAGCGTGGTCGCGGTGACCGTCGTCAGCATCGCGCCGCCGAACAGCAGCATCAGCCCGAAGAAGCGGGCCCGCGCCTCGCCCGGTCCGATGTCCGCGACGCTGAACAGGAGGACGGCCGCGGTCACCGCCGTGACGGTCACCACCAGGAGGCCCGACAGCCCGTCGACCGCGAGCCCGGCGGGGAGCCCTTCGAGCAGCGGCGCCTCGACCCGCGGGTGCTCGAACGCCACCGCGACGGCCAGGCCGAGCGCGGCGACGGCCGTACCGACCGCGACAGCGGGGGCGTACCGGTCCGCCGGGCGGCCGACGACCGCGAGCAGCGTGCCCACGGTCAGCGGCAGCGCGACGAGCGCCCACAGCAGGGCGCTCACTCCTTCAGCTCCGCCGCCATGTCGGTCATGTCGACCTCACGGGTCCGGAACAGCGCGGTCACCACGGCGAACCCGACGGCCATCTCCACCGCCATGACCGTGACCGCCAGGACGACCAGCACCTGCCCGTCGGCGGCGGCCGGGGCGATGTGGTGCCAGACGGCCGCCGCGCCGGCGATGACGCCGCCCAGCATCAGTTCCAGCCCCATCATCAGCATCACGATCGACTGCTGGGTGAGCGCGCCGAACAGGCCGACGCCGAACAGCGCGGCGGCGAGCAGGAGGAAGAGTTCGAGGCTCACCGGCCCGTCCCTCCCCGTACCGCGTCGTCGGCGGTACGCGCCTTCAGGTCGTCACCGAAACGGTCGTACCGGCCCCGGCGGGTGGCCAGGACGACGGTCGCGACGATGGTGGCGAACAGGGCGAGGCCCAGGGTCATCATGGTGAGCATCTGCGGTCCCATCAGTGACAGGCCCAGGTCCATGGTCGGATCGGCCGGTGGTCCGCCGCGCCGGGAGGGCCATGGGGCGAGCAGGATTCCCGCGGCGAGGACGGCGAAGACCGCCGCGCAGATCGCGGCCGCGCCCTTCTTGTTGTGCACCATGGCCATCGGCATGAGCCCGGCCGGGTTCATCATGTACATCACCATGAACACGGCCATGACGGCCATCTCGATGGTCATCATCAGCACGATCACGACGCCGAGGTAGTCCAGCCCGAGCAGCAGCACTTCGCCGCCGACGCACAGCAGCGACGTCAACAGGGCATACGTGGCCCGGGCCATGGAGTCGAACCGGAAGACCATGACTCCGGCGGCCACGGCGATCAGGGCCAGCGCCCAGAAGATCACTTCGTCAAGCATGGCCTCTCGCTCATCGGTCGAGGACGACGACGGCCACGAACAGCGCCTGAAGCAGCGTCAGCGGCACCAGCACCATCCAGGCCACCTCCATGTACCGCTCCATCCGCAGCACGGGCAGCGCCCGGCGCCCTGCCACGAGCAGCGCCAGGACGGCGGCGGTCTTGATCAGCGTCCACGCCCAGCCCGGCAGCGACGGGCCGTGTCCGCCGCCGAGGAACAGCGGCACGCTGAAACCGGCGGTCACCACCAGCAGGAGCCACCGCCCGCCCAGGAACACCAGCCGGTCCACGCCCGCCAGTTCGGCGGCCGCGCCACCGGCCGCGTCCTTCGCCAGCGGGTGCTCGAACGGCCCCCAGAAGGCCATCGCGAGCGCGCTCAGCAGATAGACGACGAAGGCGGCCGGCATCCACACCGCGAACCACAGGCCGTCCTGCGCCGCGACCACGTCACCCACCCGCAGGGACTCGGCCCCCAGGGCGGCGGTGGTGATCGCGAACATGTGCGGCAGTTCGTACGCCAGACCCTGCGCCAGGAACCGGTACCCGCCGATCAGCGACAGCGCCGAGTTCGGCCCCCAGCCCGCCAGCCACACCGCCGCCCAGGCCAGCGCCTCCATCGCGTTGAACCACACGATGCCGACGGACGGATCGCTCACGGCACGGAAGCCCCACGGCAGTACGGCGCCCGCGAGCACCGCAGCCACCGGGACGAGCACCACGCCCAGCCTTCCGAGGAGCCGGTCCGCGGCCGTCGTGCGGCGCGGCTGCTGGACGAGCAGCCGAAGGGCTTCGTGCAACGGGGCCAGCGCCCGGAGCCCGGCCTCCCGGACGCTTCGGGCGGGACCGCGCTCGGCCGCCCCGGACAGCACCGCGTCGAACCCGGCCGCGACCACGGCCGCCACCGCCAGAGCGACGGGGAGGACGACGGTCGCCCACAGGGGTGCTGCGTCAGGCATGGGCCGCTCCGGGCACGGGCGCGGGGGCGAGTTCGTCGAGGTCGGGGTCCAGGCTGGCCACGATGATCCGAGCGCAGGCGAACTCGGCGCCGGTCAGCAGCTCGGGGAGGACGTCGAGCAGCACCCGCGACGGCGCCCGCGGTCCGCCGATCCGGCCACGCGGGCCGGTCCGGTCGTCCGGCGCCAACGGCCGGCCGTCGTCGAGCCCTTCGACGCCGCGCTCGGCCTCGCTCAGCCACATCAGCAAGCGGTCGTACGCGTCCCCGTCCGCGGCGAGCGCCGGCCCGGTCACTCCGGCCGCCCTCGCCCTGTCCGCCGGCAACTCCCCCAGTCCGGCGATCGACCAGCGCAGGGTCCGGGACCGCCCGATCCTGCGAACCGTCCCGCGCAGATCACCGCCGACGCCGTATCGCGACGCCCCTGAAAGCACTTCGTCCCGCAGCCGACGGCACCGCGCCGCGACGTCGTCCCAGCCGACGACGGCAAGGAGCCGTCCCGCGCTGTCCAGGTGCGCGGCACAGCGCCGGCGCGCCGCACGGTCCCTGGTGACCTTCTCGCCCCGCGCGGCCCGCAGCCACGGCTCGTCCCAGAAGGGCGGTCGACGGCCGGGCGGTACGGGAAGGTGATCCACCTCGACGTCCTGTACGACGTCTCCTTGCAGGGTGAGCCGGAGAACGAGCCCCGACGGCCAGTCGGTCAGTCCGGGACCGAACGGCACGTGCAGCCGGTCGAGCCTCAGCCCGTCCCGGTCGTCGCCCCTCCCGGCCGTCGGAAGACCCGCCACCTCGCCCATGGCGTGCGGGTCGTGACCCATGTGATCCATACGGCCGTCATGGCCTTCGTGGTCCATGTGGTCCATGTGCGCCTCGTGGTCGGCCGGCTGGGCGTGGCCGCGCCCCTCGTGATCGCCGTGCTCATGGGCGCCGGACTCGTCCGCCACGTCGGCCCCGCGCCGAGTCACCGCCCTGTCGATCAGGTCGTCGCGGGCCATGTCGAGCACGCCGGCGACCTGCCCGTTCCCCCCTGCCACGATGCGCAGGGCGGGCGCCGGCATCGACCGCTCGATGCCGTCCAGCCACTTCGCGTCCTCCGGCGCCGGGACGCCGCAGACGACCAGCAGATCCGCGGCGGCCGGAGCATCCGCGACGGGCCACCCCCGCCGACGTACCTCCGCCTCGGCCTCCAGCCGGAGTTCCGTAGCTCCGGGCAGCGTCACCGCCAGCACCGCCGGGCGGGTCATCGCCGTGCGCCGTAGAGCGCTTCTCAGGTCCACCTCAGAGCCCCCTCACGCCAGGCGTACGCCACCGCCGCGAACAGGACGCCGAGGAAGAGGAACATCTCCACGACGGCCGGAGTGCCCACCTCCGAGACGACCTTCGCCCACGGGTACATGAAGAGCATCTCCATGTCGAAGGCCAGGAAGATCATGGTGATCGGGTACCAGCGCACGTGGAACCGGGACACGGCGTGCTCGCCCGGCTCGAGACCGCCGGCGAAGGGACCGCACTCGAGAGGGGCCCTCGCCGCCGCCAGCCACAGGCCCAGCCCGTAGAGGGCGGCCAGGCCGGCCCCGGCCACACCGAGAAGGACCAGCACCGGCTGCCATGCGTCCATCCCGCCCGACCTCCGTTCTCGGTGACCACCGCCCATGGTGCGCGACCGGCCGGTTCAGGTCCTGGAGGCGGGGCCCAAGCCGTCGGGAACATCCCACCCGGAGATCTGATCGCCCCGGGGGATAGCGGCGCCTGGCTTTCGGGAAAGGGGCGGCACACGGTCCAGAAGGCGTACGACGTCCGGGGCATGACGTGCGCTCGCGGAGACGGCGACCGCGGACGACCATGCGAAGGTCACTCACGACGAGGACGCCGGAACGAGGACGCCCGGCGCCTCACCCGGCACCGAAGGCACCGGGTGAGGCGCCGGGCACCGAGTCGGAGGTACGCGGTCGGGAGCCGTCAGACGGGTGAGCTCCGGCGGCCCCCGACACAGGGAGGAAGAACCGGGCCGGTCGCTCTTGGCCGGCGGCCGGCCCTCTCAGTGCACGTGCGGTCCACCGGTCGACTGCGGCCTGCCTCGCGGTACGAGGCCCAGGGCGATGACGGCACCGGCAGCGGCCGTCACCGCGCACAGGGTGAACGCGTCGGCGAAGCCGCCCACCGAGCCTCGCTCGAAGCCGGATGCCGCGACGGTGGAGACGACGGCGACACCGATCGAGCCACCCACCTCGTGGAAGGTGTTGACGACGCCGGAGGCGAGTCCCGCCTCCCGGTGGCCCACCATGGCCAGGGCGGTGGTCGTGGCGGTGACGAAGACCGCGCCGAGGCCGAGGGAGGCGATCACGAAGCCCGGAAGAAGCCCGGCGTACACGCTGCCGGTCTCCGACAGCCGGGTCAGCGGGAGGGTTCCGACGGCGGCGACGGCCATGCCGGCGACAGCGGTCGGACGGCTGCCGATCCGGCCGACGAGCCGGGACCCGAGGTGGGCGCCGACACCGGTCGCCACGGCCACGGGCAGGAACACCAGCCCGGTACTCAGCGGGCTGAAGCCACGGAGGTGCTGGAGGTATACGGACCCGAGGAAGAAGTACGCGATCAGCAGGGCCGTGGCGATCAGCATCAGGAAGGCACCCGCGAGCACCGGCCGCCGGGTGAACATCCGCAGATCCATCAGCGGGGCCCGGGCTGCTCGCTCGACGGCCACGAAGGCCGCGTACGCCACCGCCGCGCCGAAGAGCGGCATCAGGGTCGAGGGGGCCGTCCATCCGGTGTCGCCCGCTTCGACCAGGCCGTAGATCAGCGCGGCGGTGCCCGTGGTGACGAGCAGCGCGCCGGGGATGTCGAGCCGTGCGGGCTGCGGCGCGCGGGCCGGGACGAGGGCGGGCAGGGCGATCAGCAGGAGCAGCCCGACGGGCACGTTGACGTGGAACACCCACTGCCAGCCGGGTCCGTCGGTCAAAGCTCCGCCGAGGAGCACGCCCGCCGCGGAGCCGGTGCCGCCGATCGCCGCCCAGACGCCGAGCGCCTTGTTGCGTTCGGCACCGTGGAAAGTGGTGGTGACGATGGACAGCGCGGCCGGTGACAGCAGGGCCGCGCCGACGCCCTGGCCGATCCGGCCACCGAGCAGCGTCGGGGCGTTCTGGGCCAGACCGGTGGCCAACGAGGCGGCGGTGAAGAGCGCGAGTCCGGCGAGCAGGGTGCGGCGGGCGCCGAGGGCGTCGGCGAGTCGGCCGCCGAGCAGCATCAGCCCGCCGAAGCAGAGGGTGTACGCGGTGACCACCCAGGTCAGCGTCTCCCGGCCGAGGTCGAGGTCGGCCGCCATGCCGGGCAGGGCGACGTTCACGACGGTGACATCGAGGATCAGCATGAACTGGGCGACGCAGATCAGTGCGAGGGCCGCCCAGCGGCGTGGGTCGGTGGTCGGGTGGGGAGCGTGTTCGGCCGTGTGCGGGGCACCGGCCGCGGAGTGGGTCATGGCGAGTCCTTCGGGTGCGTTGTTCCGGTCGGGTCCGCGCCACGGGACGGCGCGACGAGAAGGGCGAGGAGCACGCCCGCCGCGGTGACACCGGCCCCGGCGGACATCGCCGCTCCCATGCCGTCGACGAAGGCGCGGCGGGCGGCCTCGGCGAACGCGGCTCCGGCCTCGCCGGGCAGGTGTTCGGCAAGGGCGAGCGCGGTGCCCAGGGACTCCTTGGCGGAATCGAGGAGTTCCTCGGGAACGGGAGCGGGGGCGGCGTCGAGTCCGCTGCGGTAGCGGTCGGACAGCAGGCTGCCCATGACCGCGACTCCGGTGGCCGCGCCGAGTTGGATGGCGGCGCTGTTGGTGGCCGAGCCCACGCCCAGGTCGGCTTCGGGCAGTGAGCCGACGATGGCGTCGCTGGTGGCGGTGATGACGAACCCGGCGCCCGCCCCGAGGAGCAGCACCGCCACGAGGGCCCGGTCGTAGCCGTCCGTCGGCCCGGTGGTGGCGAGCACCGCGGCGGACGCGGACAGCAGGGCGAGCCCGACGGCCGACACCGAGCGCATGCCGAGGCGCGGCGCGAGCACGCCCGCCAGTGGTCCGGCGACCAGCAGCGCGAGCGCGGCGGGACCGAGCCGTACGCCGGTCTGCCCGGCGCTGTGTCCGAGCACGAACTGGAAGTGCTGCACGACCACGAAGAGCGTGCCGATCAGCGCGAACGCGCCGAGCAGGACCAGCAGGTCACCGGCCGCCAGCGCGCGGTGCCGGAAGATCCGCAGCGGCAGCATCGGGGAGGCGGCCCGGCGCTGCCGGGCGAGGAAGGCGACCAGCAGGAGCGCGCCCGCCGCGAAGGCGGCCGGTACGGCGGAACTCGTCCAACCGCGGTCGGGCCCTTCGATGACCGCCCACAGCACGCTCGCCACGGCCGCGACGGACAGCAGCGCCCCGGCCGGATCCAGCCGCCCGCTCTCGGGAGCTCGGGAGTCGGGCACCAGCAGGGCGGCGGCGACCAGGCCCGCGATGCCTATGGGGAGGTTGATCAGGAACACCGATCCCCACCAGTAGTGGCTCAGCATCCAGCCGCCGACCATCGGCCCGATCACCGTCCCTACACCGACCGCCGCGGACCAGATACCGATCGCCTTGGTGCGTTCGGCCCCACGCGGGAAGACATCGCCGATGACGGCGAGCGTGGCCGGCATGATGAGCGCCTCACCGACGCCCATGGCCCCGCGGGCGAGCACCAAGGTGGTGACGGAACCGGCGTAGGCGGCGACGACGGACGCCACGGTGAACACCGTCAGGCCGGCCATGAAGATCCATTTACGGCCGAGCCGGTCCGCCAAGCTGCCGCAGAACAGCACCAGGCTGCCGGACATCAGCGCGTAGCTGTCGACGATCCACTGCAACTGGCTGGTGGAGGCACCGAGTTCACCGACGAGGGTCGGCAAGGCGACGTTCAGCACGGTGGTGTCGAGTCCGACGACCAACAGGCTCACGCTCACGACGGCGAGGGTGAGCCATCGCCGTACCGGCGGGTCGCCGGTCCGCGGTGAAGCGGTCATCCGATGAGTCGCAGAAGGCACGAGGTCCCCTTTCTCGCGCACGGCCTTGTCCGGCCGACGCCGCGATCTGAACCATACAGTTCAGTTCACATGAACTCAACCGTACAGTTCAGGTGGGTGCTAGGGTCGACTCATGAGCGTGGACGGCGTCAAACAGCCACCCAGTGGACCCCGGGCGGAGCTCAAGCGGCAGGCCATCGTGCGGGCCGCCCGCGAGCTGTTCCTGCGGGAGGGCTTCGGCGTGGGAATGGACACCATCGCCGCCGGGGCAGGCGTGTCGAAGGTGACCGTCTACAACCACTTCGGCAACAAGGAAGCACTGTTCACGGCGGTCATCACGAGCGCGCTCGACGAGCCGCTCGCCGGGGAGTCGTCGGCCGCGCTGGAGGGCCTGGCCGAAGCCGAGGACCTGCGGGCCGCCCTTGTCGAGGCGGCCCGCACCTGGGTGCACGCCGTGCGCACCAACCACGAGGTCACCGCCCTGCGCAACCTCGTCGCCGCCGAACTCCACCGCTTCCCCGAGCTGGGCGAGGCCTGGAGACACCGCGGCACGGAAAGCCACCACCCCGCGGTCGCGGGCGCCCTGGGCACCCTCGCCGAGCAGGGCCGCCTGGAGATCCCCGACCTACAGGTGGCGATCATCCAGTTCTACGGCCTTCTGACCTTCCCCCACATGGTCTTCAGCTCCTACGGCACGCACATCGACGAGGACCTGACGGACCGTCTCGTCGTCAGCGGCGTCGACATGTTCCTGGACCACTACAGCCCACAGAGCACATAGCGGCGCATCCCCGTCGAGGGCACTGGAACGGCGCCACGACAGCCCCCGCACGCGCATCGCCGGCCCGGCCGTCGGCTCGGGACCGAACGAGGTGGACTCCCGGGGCGACAGCACTCCGGCACCGGCGGGGAGTTGCGCCCACCGGCTGGGACGATCCGCCAGGGCTTCTCGCAGGTCCCCAGGGTCGGGAGCGGTGACGCTCCAGGCCCCCTTCCCCGGTCCGTACGAGTTCGCCGCTCCCGGGCTCGTGGAGGCACTTCGCGTCGCGGAGGCCGCACTGGCGCCGATGTCCTCCGTCGCCGTCGTCGACGGCCGGGTCGTCGGGCATGTCCCGCTGAGCGCGACGCGGGACGTGTCGTCCCGATGGGCCCGTACGGCCCTGTCTCGTTCTGTCTTCACGGGCCTGTCGCGTGCGCATCTCGGCGACCCGATCGAGGAGTCGGCCGCGCCTTGGTCGCCCTCGCGCACCTGCGGTCGGACGGCACCGAGATCCGGGTCCGGTCGGCCCGGGCCAGGACGGAGCCGCGGGTTTCCTCATGAGACATCACGAAGTCCGGTGAAGGACCGCTACCGCACGCTCCTGTCGTTCCGAGCTCCGGCAGGGGCTCATGTCACCCGTCCGGCCCCCTTGGCCGTCTCCCGTCGGGGGGAGCCTGGCTATGCACCGGTGGCCTGGAGCCGACCGGGACGGCAGGGAAGGATCATGATGAGCGGGTTGAGCGACGGGCGAGGACTTGGTGCGACGATCGGGGTCGTGGTCGCCCGTTCGGGACGGCTGGCGGGCCTGGGCGACCCCCTGAGCTTCGCCATGGCCCTGCTGGAGTCCGAGCTGGCCGACCGACCCGGGATCCGGCTGGTGAGCAGAGACAGTCGCTCGTGTGCGGAAGGCGCCCGGCAGGCGGTGGAGGAACTCGCCCGGGACGAGAACGCGACGATCGTCGTGACACTCGCCGGCACCGAAGTGCTGCCCGCCGTCGCGGACGCCTGCGAGGGACTCGGGGTGCCGTGCCTGTCGAGCACCTTTCCCTGGCAGGTCTACTACTACGGGCGCGGCGCGGACGACGACCGCCCCTTCGACTGGACGTACCACTTCTGCTGGGGTCTGGACGACATCGCCGAAACCTTCGCCGACCTCTGGGACCGCGTGGACGGCTCCTCGCAGACGGTCGGCTGTCTGTGGAACGACGGGCCGCAAGGCAGTTGGTCCAGGCACCCGCAGCGGGGTTTCGCCCCGGCCGCCCGCGCCCGGGGGCACCGGCTGGTGGACCCGCGGCCCTACCGTGAACCGGCTGTCGGTCTCGGCGCCCAGGTCCGGGCGTTCCGCGACGCGGAGGCGGACGTCGTCACCAGTGCGGCCACCGGCCAGGACCTGGCGCTGTTCCGCGCTCAGGCCGCCGAGGACGGCTGGCGCCCCCGTCTGATCACATGCTCGCGCTGGCTGGCCTACCCTCCGTCCGTCACCCGCGGCGGCGTGCGGCCGGCCCAGGCAGACGTGGCGACACTGGCCTACTGGACGCCCGGCCACCCCTACGCCTCGTCGCTCGACGGTACGACCGCGGCCGAGCTGGCCGAGTCGTACGAACAGGCCACAGGCCGTCAGTGGTTGCAGCCACTCGGTTTGGCGTACGCGTTGTTCGAAGTGGCCGCGCACGCGCTCCGCACGGCCGGCGACCCCGCCGACCGCCGCGCCGTGGCCGCCGCTCTGGGCGGTACACGGCTGCGGACGATGGCAGGCCTACTGGACTGGACCGCCGGTCCGGTCCCCAATGTCTCCACCGTTCCCCTGGCCGGCGCGCAGTGGCAGCAAGGCACGCGCCACGACTACGAACTCACCGTCGTCACCCATGGGCAGGTCGACGGACTCGCGGTCGGAGGCGACCTCGTCACGACGTGAACCGCGGTTCGGACGACGGGCGGAGAGTGAAAACGCCGCTCTGGTTCGGGCCGATGTCCCACAGTGACTGCAGGGCAGTGGTCCCGGGCGGCGGCCGGGGCACCGTGCGCCCGGGCACGGCGGCGTCCGCCGTGCCCGGGCGTGGACGGGTCAGCCGGTGAAACCGGCCGTGATGGAGGTGAACTCCCAGTCGGGGCGGTCGCGGTTGACCGACCAGAAGGCGAGCCGTCCGATGTGGTGGGAGTTGGCCCAGTCGCGGATCTGGGTCCAGATCCGCGGGGTGGTGATCTCACCGGTGTCGCTGCTGTTGTTCATGCCGGAGATGCCGATGTGGGCGTACGCCTGCGCCTCGGTCCAGCCGAAGACGGACATGAGCTTGCCCTTCAGACCCTCGGTCGCGTTCACCGTACTGCCGTACATGTCGGCGCCGCCGCCGAAGTTGAACGGCATGATGGTGAAGTTGTCGATGTCCGCCCCGAGGGCGTGGGAGCGCTCGACGAGGCGGTTGCCCCAGGAGTTGGGACCCGTGTTGAGCGTCGGGAAGGTGAGGATCGTCCGCAGGCCCGGGTTGTTCTCCTTGACGATCTTCAGGGCGCCGAGGATGCGGTCCTGGACCACCGGGTTCTCGAACTCGTCGGTGTTCTCGATGTCGACGTCGATCGCCTTGAGGTCGTAGGCGTCGATCACCTTCTGGTAGGCGCCGGCGAGGGCTTCGGGAGTGGCGCAGTTGGGGCCGAGCTTGTTGCCGCTCCAGCCTCCGATGGAGGGGACGATGTCGCCGCCGGCCGCGCGGATCGCCTTGATGGTCGACTCGTCCACGCCTCCGGTGAGGGGGCGCTGGCTGTCCCAGGCGGGGTTGCAGCCGTTCTGCGCGAGGATGAAGGCCATCGTGTACCACTTGATGCCGGTGGCGTTCATGACCTCGGTCGCGCTCGGCGGATTGCCCCAGCCGAGATAGAGGTAGGGCGCGGCCTGGACGAAGCGGGTGTCGTCGCCCTTCTCGTCGGTGGTCGCGGTGACGGCCTGGGAGTCCGGGGACGCGTTGCCCGCCCGGTCCTTCGCCCGGACCGTGAAGCGGTAGTCGGTGCTGGGCGTCAGGCCGGAGACCGTCGCGGTGGTTCCCGTCACCGAGGTCGCCAGGACACCGTCGCGGTAGACGTCGTAGCCGGTGACGCCGACGTTGTCGGTGGAGGCGTTCCAGGCGAGCGAGACGCTGGTCGCGGAGGTGCCGGTGACGCGCGGGGAAGTCGGGGCGGTGGGGGCCTCGGCGTCGTCGCCGCCGCCGGGGCCGTCCAGGCTGACGTCGTCGGCGTGGTAGGTGCCCTGGCCGTACCAGCCGTGCAGGTAGACCTCGGCGGTGCGCTGGGAGGCGCCGGTGGTGAAGGAGACGGTCAGCTGTTTCCAGTCGGAGGCGGAGGCGGTCCACGTGGACGCGCCGCCGTCGACGCCGAGGTACACGTAGTTCCCGCGCACCCAGGCGGACAGGGTGTACTCGGTGCCGGGCTGGACGGAGACCGTCTGGGCGCACCGTGCGTTGTCGGCGGCGCTCGCGGCGCCCGCGAGCGCCTTGGTGCCGCCGTGCACGGGGCTGCTCACCACGGATCCCGTACCGCCCGAGCAGGACCAGTCCGACAGGATGCCGGACTCGAACCCGGGGTTGGACAGCAGGTTGGCGGCTTGCGCGGCGGAGGGCGTGGTCAGTGCGCCGGCGCTGCCGATCAGGACGGCGGTGGCGCAGGCGAGGATGCGGTGTCTGGTTCTCACACTGTCTCCCGGTGGGGTGGAGGAGAGCCGATGCGGTGGGGGTGTGCGGGGACCGGCGTACGCTCCTTCCGGGGCGTACGCCGGCCGGTCGCGATCGGGTGGTGCGGCGGTTCAGCAGGCACCGAGGTCTTCCCAGACGCCCCATTCGCCGGTGGTGCCGGGCTCCTCGCCCGTCACCCACCACTTGGCGCGCCAGGTGTGGCCGCCGTGGGAGACGGTCTCGCCGCCGGTGTAGACGCTCCCGGCGTTCCAGACCGGCGCGACGCAGTCGCCCGGCTCGCCGTCACCGCCGCCGTCGTCACCGCCGCCGCCGCCGTCGTCTCCACCGCCGATGTTGACGTCGATGCAGGCGTAGAAGGCGTTGGCGGTGTCCGCGATGTTCCAGACGGCGAGCACCTTCTGCCGGCCGGTGAACCCGCCGAAGTCCAGCTGGTGGCTGACCGAGGCGGGGGGCTGGGCGCCACGACCGTCGAACTGCGCGATCTTCTGGTCGCCGATGAAGTACTGCCAGTTGCTGGTGGCGTGCCGTGCCTCGATGGTCCAGGTGAAGGTGTGCGTGGAGCCGATCGGCGTGACCCGCCAGCCCTTGCCGTCGTCGTCCAGGTCGGCCCACCGGGGGTCCCCGCCGCTGCAGTTGCGCAGTCCCTTCGGGCCCTCGACGCTCGCCGGTTCCCACTTGATCTGACCGCATTGCACCACGCGGTTGGCGCACTGGTCCTGCCTGCTCCCCGGCGAGACCACCCAGCCGTGGGCGCTCGCCGTCGGCGCCGGCAGGCTGATCGCGACCATGGGGGCGACCAGCGCTCCCACGGCGACAGCCACTTTTCTTTTCATGCTCATGACATTCTTCCCCTTCGGTCTCCGTCGAACCAGCCCGCCCCGGCGTACGACGTTGCCGATCAGGCAACCTCACAGCACAGGTCTAGACCTGCGCATGTCAGGTCTAGACCTTAGCGACCCTGCGGGTGCCGTCAAGGGGGTGCGCACGAGGGAGTGAACGGCCGCGCGACCGCGCCGACTTCGGCCGGCTCCCGAAACGACGGCCGGCACGAAGCAGACCGCCGGCCGGACGACGGTCATCACGGACGGTGGCCACCGCGGCACCGGCCCGGTCGCCCGGCACACCGAAGATCATTCACGGGACGAGCCCCAGGGCGGGGCGGCACCCGGAGCGGCCGCCCGTTCGCGGGAGGGCCGGGCGCCGAGCACGCCGGACGCCGTCGAGCCCACCCCTCAGGCCGGTGATCCAAAACGTCCGGTGTGACCTTGGATATACCCTTTGGTGCCCGGTTGTGCGTAGCCTGACCAACTGCTCTCGCACGCAGTGCCGCGATATCGGGTGCACATCACATCGATCGTTCAGGAGACCCATGCGCCCCCGGATAGCCTCTCTCCCGCCCGTCGCCCTGGCGGGCAGTGCCCTGACCGTCGGCATCGGCGGCCTGTATCTCACCGGGCTGCTGCTCACCGGCGGTGAGATCGAGGCGGGTACGACGGTGCGCGGCATGGACATCGGGGGCCTGACCCGTGAGGAAGCCGCCCGGAAGCTGGAACAGCACCTGGCGGAGGCCGGCCCGCGGAAGCTGGCCGTACAGGTCGGCGACCGCAAGGGCGCGGTCGATCCACGGCAGGCGGGGCTCGCCTTCGACATCCGGGAAACCCTGGACCGGGCGACGTCCACCGGCGCCGATCCGGTCAGTGTGATCGGCGGGCTGTTCCGCTCGGGCGGTGACATCGAGCCGGTCCTGCGAGTCGATGAGGACAAGGCCCGTGCCACCCTCGGGAAGCTGGCGAAGACGCTCGACCAGAAGGTCCGCGACGGCGCCGTCTCCTTCGCCGGCGGCCGTGTCGAGCAGACCGCGCCGCGCACCGGATACGCGCTGGACGTGGACGCCGCGATCGGCTCACTGCGCACCTCCTTCCTGCGCGGCACGACGGACTCGGTCACGGTGCTGCCCGCACACGAGACCAAGCCGAAGGTCACGGCGGAAGAGACGCGACGGGCAGTGCGCGAGTTCGCGCGGCCGGCGATGTCGGCACCGGTCACGCTCACCGCGGGCGGCAAGCGGTTCACGCTCACCCCGGCCGTGCTCGGCGAGTACCTGACCATGCGGCCGGACGACGCCGGCAGGCTCACACCGGACCTCGACAGCAAGGGCCTGCGCGCCGCCCCCGCGGTGACCGGCGCCCTGAACGGCCTCCCCACCACGCCCCGGAACGCACGGCTGGGACTCCAGGGCGACAAGGCCGTGGTGACCGCCGACGCCACACCCGCCGTGGAGGTCACCGACAAGGCCCTGGGCAAGGCCGTCCTGCCCCTGCTCACCGGGGCGGGCACCGCCCGCACCGGTGAGGTGGCCGCCCGGCGGATCCAGCCGGAGGTCACCCGCGAGAACGCGGCCCGGCTGGGGCTCACCGAGAAGATGTCCTCCTTCACCGTCGACTTCGAACCGGCCGCCTACCGCACGACGAACGTCGGCCGGGCCGTGGAACTCATCAACGGCTCCGTCGTCATGCCGAACGAGACCTGGAGCTTCAACCGGACCGTCGGCGAACGCACCGAGGCCAACGGTTTCGTCGACGGCATCATGATCTACGACGACCAGTACAAGAAGGCGCCCGGCGGCGGTGTCTCCGCCGTGGCCACGACCGTCTTCAACGCGATGTTCTTCGCCGGGGTCAAGCCCGTCGAGCACGGCGCCCACTCCTTCTACATCGAGCGCTACCCCGAGGGCCGCGAGGCGACGGTCGCCTGGGGCAGCCTGGACCTGAGGTTCACCAACGACTCCGGCAAGGCCATCTACATCCAGGCCGAGTCCACCGACACCTCGCTGACCGTCAGCTTCCTCGGCACCAAGAAGTACGACGAGATCACGTCGGTCAAGGGGCCGCGCACCGACGTGCGGCAGCCGGAGACGAAGGTGAGCACCGACGAGCAGTGCGTGCCGCAGACCCCGCTCGAGGGCTTCGACGTCACCGTGGAGCGGGTCTTCCACGACGACGGCCGGGAAGTGAAGCGGGAACCGTTCCGCACCCACTACACCCCACGCAACGAAATCACCTGCGAAGAGACGCCGAGCACACGTCAGCCCTGAGGAACGCCGCCCCATCGACTCGCCCGGCAGGACATCGTCCCGGCCTCGCCCTCCCGTACACCCCGACCGGCCCACGGGTGCCACGAGGCCGCGCACCCGAGGGATTCCCGCTCACGCCCACAAACGCGGGACCGCAGATCGGGCTCTGTCCCGTATTCCCCGGCGTGCGGGAGGCCGACGGAGCGGATGCGCGGTTTCCACCGGCGTGTGCTCGCGGACGCGCCGACTTGCCGACCGGCTCGGCCCGGTGGTCGAGGAGTCGGTGGAAGAACCTGTGCGCCAAGACGCCGGCCGAGGTTCGCTCCCACGGCTCGTGCCGGGCCACCGTAAACCCTTCCCGCCCCGCGAGAGCATACGAGCGGACCACCCGCGAGCCCGAGGCCCCGCGCCGGTTCGCCCGCCTGCTCCTCACCCGCCCCGACAACCTGCGGGACAAGGACATCGGCCTCCTGCGGGAACTCACTGCCGTCCGCCCTGAGATGACCGGACTCGCAAGGCCCGTTCGGAGGTTCGCCGAACCACTCACTCCCGCCGTCGGCAACGACACCAGGCTCACAGAGTGGATCACAGCCGTTCGTTTCGACGGACCCCGGCCGGGGACCGCAGGCCGAGCCACTGCTCGGCGTCCCAGGCCCGGAACCGCTCCACCTCGGTGAACCCCAGTCTTGCCGCGAGGCGCATCGAGCGGGCGTTGGCGGTCTGGGTGGCGAGCACCACCGGCTCGCCTGGAAGGACGTCCTCGAGCCAGTCGAGTGCCGCCGAGCACGCCTCGGCGGCATACCCGAATCCCCACGCCCGTGGCAGGAAGAGGTAACCGAGGTCGACCTTCCCCGCAGCAGCCGGGCGATGGTGCTCCGGCGCTCTCCTGAGCAGGATCTGGCCGATCATCGCCCCGTCGAGATCGACGACGAAACTCCCGGGCCACCGCTCGGGCGCCCCGGGCATCCCACTCTCGAGCTCGTGACGCGGGCGGGGGCCGCCGAGGTAGGTGTGCACCTCTTGCGACGCCAGCAGCTCGACGAACGCCGCACGGTCCCGGGCCTCGGACTCACGGAGAAGGAGCCTCTCGGTCCTGATCGGGGCGGGCGGCCAGGCGACGGGCCCGAGTTCAGTCATGTCGGCCAGCCAATCAGCAGGCTCGGCAGCGATCAAGACGCGGGAGGAGTCCGGCTTCATGGCCACCGTGGTCGGCATCGTCGGGATCCACGTGCGCCGGGACGCGGGAACCCCCTCGATGACGACCATCAGCGCATGGTGATCACCAGCTTGCCCGTGGTGCGCCCCGTCTCTCCCAGAGCGTGGGCCCGGGCGCCTTCGGCGAGGGGGAAGGTGCCGGAGACATGGGCGCGGAGCCTGCCACGGTCGACGAGTTCGGCGACGGCGCGCATCCCGGCCTGGTCGTGCTCGACGAGGAGACCGACGGCGCGGACCTGTGCCTTCTCCGCCGCGGCCTGGGTGTCCTCGGCACCCGGCAGCAGGGAGACGACGACGCCACCGGGGCGGAGCACGCTCACGGAACGGGTGGCGGTCTCCCCTCCGAGGGCGTCCAGGACGACGTCGTAGCGCTCGTCGGTGTCGGTGAAGTCCTCGTAGCGGTGGTCGATACAGGCATCCGCGCCGAGTTCGCGCAGGAAGTCGTGCTTGGGGGCGCTCGCCGTACCGGTGACGTGCGCGCCGCGCTCCTTGGCGATCTGTACGGCGAGATGACCGACACCGCCGGCCGCGGCGTGGATCAGCACCCGCTGCCCGGCCCGGAGGTCCGCGGTGTCGACGAGGGCTTGCCAGGCGGTGAGCGCGGCCAGCGGCAGGGCGGCCGCCTGGACGTGGTCGATCCCTGCGGGCTTGGCGACGAAGGCACGGGTGGGGCCGGTGACGTACTCGGCGTGGGAGCCGACCCCGTACGGGTAGGGCAGCATGCCGAACACCTCGTCACCCGGCCGGAAGAGGGTGACACCGAAGCCGGTCCCCACCACGGTGCCGGAGACGTCCCAGCCGAGGGTCAGCGGCGGGGGCGGCAGGAAAATGCTCAGGGCGCGGTGCTTGAAGTCCGTGGGGTTGAGTCCGGCCGCGTGCACGGCGACGAGGATCTCCCCGGGGCCGGGCGTCGGCCGCAAAAGCTCGGTCGGCCGCAGCACCTCGGGGCCGCCGAGGGCCGTCTGGTGCAGGGCGAGCATCACGGGGGCGCCGCCCGTGGCGGCGGGGTCCGAGGGGCTGAGGTTCTCAGGGATGTCGGTCGAGGTCATGCCTCGATCCTGGCCGTACGGTCACGGCGGGCGCGATGGCAAGAAGGTCATCCTCCGATACATTCCTGCCATGACCGTCGAGACTCCCACCGTCCGTTCCACGTCCGCCGGGCCCTCCCGGGTCCGTGGCCTCGCCGAGCGCACGGCCGAACTGGACCGTCTGATGCGTCCGGACCCGCGGCCCGGCGCCCACAAGGTCGTCGTCCTCGCCCTCGACGGCGTCTACCCCTTCGAACTCGGCATCCCGCACCGGGTCCTGGGTTCCGCCGACGGCCGCTACGAGGTGCTGTCCGCGAGCGCGGACGGGCAGCCTGTGCGCACCGACTCGGATCTCACCGTCACCCCCGGGCACGGCCCTGAGGTGCTGGCGGAGGCGGACACCGTGGTCATCCCTCCGTACGCGATCTCCCGGGCCTCGGTCACCGCCCCGGACCCGCGAGGCCTCGCCGCCCTGGCCCGCGTCCGCCCCGGCACCCGTCTGGTGTCCATCTGCACCGGCGCCTTCCTGCTGGCCGCCGCCGGTCTCCTGGACGGGCGCCGGGCCACCACCCACTGGGCGCTCACCGACCACTTCAAGGAACTGTTCCCCCGGGTCGAGCTCGACGCCGGCGTGCTCTTCGTCGACCACGGTGACGTGCTGACCTCCGCGGGGGCGGCGAGCGGTGTCGACGTCTGCCTGCACCTGGTGCGCCAGGACCACGGCAGCGAGGTGGCCAACCAGGTCGCCCGTCGCTGCGTCGTGCCGCCGTACCGGGACGGCGGGCAGGCGCAGTACATCGAGCAGCCGCTGCCACCGGCGAGCAGAACCGGCACCGGGCCGACCCGCGACTGGGCACTGCAGCGGCTGCAACTGCCTCTGTCGCTGGACGAGCTGGCCGGGCACGCGGCGATGAGCACCCGTACCTTCGCCCGGCGCTTCCGGGAGGAGACCGGTCTGAGCCCCGGCCGCTGGCTCGTCCAGCAGCGGTTGCGGCGGGCGCGGCAGCTGCTGGAGACCAGCGACCTGCCGGTGGAACGGGTCGCCCACGAAGTGGGCTTCGCCACCGCGACCTCGCTGCGGCGGCACTTGGCGGCCGAGGCGGGGGTCGCCCCGTCGGCGTACCGGCGCACCTTCCGTGCCTCCGGTGCGGCCGCGGGCGACGTCAGTGCGCCGGCAGCACCCGGACAGAGAGGCTCCACCGGCCTGCCGCCCTCACGGACGGCGGGCCGTCCCGTGCGCTGACGCCCAAGGCACCCGTACCGACCCGCGGGTGGAACACCGAGCTCGGCTTCTGACAGCGCGCTCCGGCCCCCGGTGTCAGAGTCCTCGCTCGATGGCCCGCAGCAGCCTCTGCTCGGCCTCTTCCGCCTGACCGGGGAGCAGACCTCGCAGGGGTCCCTCGATGAGGAGTACGGCCATGCCGTGCACGGCCGCCCAGACGAAGTACTCGGCGTCCGGGCGGCGTTCAGCGGGCAGAACGCCGCAGGCCGACAGGTCGTCCAGGGCGTCCGACAGCAGCCGGAAGGCGGTGCGGCCGCCGGTTCCGGCGGCGGCCTCGGTGTCGGTGTCCTGCAGGTCCGAGGTCACGAACGCCGCGCGGAACAGCCCGGGTTCGGCCCGTGCGAAGGCGAGGTAGCCGCGGACCAGGGCCCTCAGGCGCGCGCGGGCCACGGCGGGCTTCTCGGCTTCGTCCCCCTCCGGTCGCTCGTCGGCCTCTTCCGCCACCCGCACCTCCATGGCACGGGCGAGTTCCGCCAGGGCGGCCTGGGACACCGCGCTCAGCAGGGCGCGGCGGTCGTCGAAATGGCGGTAGGCGGCGTTGGGGACGACACCCGCCTGCCGTGTGGCCTCCCTCAGGACGACCGCGTCCGGGCCGCCGGTGCGGGCGAGTTCCACGCCCGCCGCGATCAGCGCCTGCCGCAGGTTCCCGTGCCGGTAGGTGTCCCGGGTCGCCATCGGTGCTCCTCGTTCCTGTGACCGTCTCCCGCTGGATGTGGACGGCGTACACAACTGGGGGTACTGTACGACACCTCCCCTCGCCCGCGCCTCGACGGGCGCGGCCCGCGAAATGTGGACGGCGTACACAAAGGTCGGGAGGGGGCGTGGAAGACATCCATCAAGGGGGCGGAGCGTTGGAAGAAGCAGTGCGTCTCGAAGCCGTGTCCAAGCGATACGGTTCCGGGCGATCGGCGGTGACCGTGCTCGGCCCGGTCGATCTGTGCTTCACCCGGGGGAGCTTCACCGCGGTCATGGGGCCTTCAGGCTCGGGCAAGTCCACCCTGCTCCAGTGCGCCGCGGGGCTGGACCGGCCCAGTGCCGGCCGCGTCGTCCTCGACGGCACGGACATCTCGTCGCTCGGCGAGACGGCACGGACCGCCCACCGCAGGAGGGCCACGGGTTTCGTCTTCCAGGCGTACAACCTGCTGCCCTCGCTCACCGCGGAACAGAACATCGCACTGCCGCTGCGACTCGACGGACGGCGTCCGGCTCGTGGGGAGATACGGCGGGCGCTGGAACGGGTGGGCCTGGCGGACAGGGCCGGCAGCCGTCCGGGCGAACTCTCGGGCGGCCAGCAGCAACGCGTCGCCGTGGCCCGTGCCCTGGTCACCCGGCCCGCCGTGCTCTTCGCGGACGAGCCCACCGGGGCCCTCGACCTGGCCACGGGGCGCGAACTCCTGCGGGACTTGAGGGACTTGGTGGAAACGCCGGGCCAGCAGGGGCTGGGAACGGTGGTCATGGTCACCCACGATCCGCAGGTCGCGGCCTTCGCCGACCGGGTGGTGTTCCTCGCCGACGGCCTCGTCGCCGGGGAGCTGCACCGCCCGGCTCCGGAGGCGGTCGCCGCCCGGATGGCGGCGCTGGGCGGAGCGCGGGGCAGGGCGGTGCCGGAGGCCGCGCGATGCTGAGGGTGGCGCTGGGCACGGTGAGTGCCCGATGGGTGTCGTTCCTGGGGGCGTTCGCGGCGCTGGTCCTGGCGGTCGCCCAGCTCACCGCGCTGGGTGTGGCACTGTCGGCCTCGGCCGAGAGCCCGGACCGTCCGCCGCGCCGCTTCGCCGGCGCCCCCGCCGTCGTCCTGCCCGTCGACCCGCGGTGGGACCCTGCCCGGCACGACCTGGGGGTGCGGTCGCTGCCGGAGTCACGAGGGCTGCCGCCGCGCCTGGTGCGGGCGGTGTCCGGCACGGGGCACACGGTGGTGGACCGGTCCTTCTACGCGCAGGTGGCCGACGGCCCCGGCGACCAGGTCGGTCATCCCTGGCCGGTGGCGCGTTTCGGCGGGTACCGGCTGAACGACGGCCACCCGCCGCGCGCCGCGCACGAGATCGTCGTACCGGCCGACCGGGCACGTGTGGGGGCGGAGGTGACCGTGTTCACGGCGGCCGGACCGGAGCGGCGCACCGTGGTGGGGACCGTGGCCCCGGTGCCCTGGGAGAAGGCCGTGTTCTTCACGGAGGCCGAGGCCGCCAGGCTCTCGCCGCGTGTCGACGCCCTGGTCGCCACGGGTCCCGTCGGCCGGGTACGGGAGGCCGTGGCGGACGGCGCGGCGGTGCTCACCGGGCAGGACCGTCACCGGGCGGACGCCGACGCGGGCACCGACCGGAAGGCGCTGGACAACACGCTCACCCTGCTGCCCGTCATGGCCGCGGTCGCGGGCACCACCGCGGTGTTCGTGGTGGCGTCGACCTTCGCCTTCGCGGTGGTGCAGCGTCACCGGGAGATCGCGCTGCTGCGCACCCTGGGCGCCACCGGCCGACAGGTGCGGCGCATGGTCCGCGGTGAGGCGTTGCTGGTGGGCTGGTGCGCGTCCGCGACGGGTGTCCTGCTGGGCCTGCTGGGCACCGGATGGCTGGCGGCCCTGCTCGTCGCGCTGGACATCGCACCGCCTTGGTTCCGGGTGGAACTGTCGGCACGTCCACGGGTGCTGGCGCCGGTCGGCGCGGCGTTCGTCACGGGTGTCCTCGTGGCGCTCTGCGGAGCCGTCGGGGCGTCGCGCAGGGCCTCGCGCGTCGAGCCCGTGGAAGCGTTGCGGGAGGCGGCGGTCGACGACACGCCGGGGCGTGGGCGGATGCTGCTGGGCGGGGTGGGGTTCGCCTGCGCGGTGGGCACGGCGGGCTGGATCGCACTGGGGGCACCGCGCACGGTCCTCTCCCCCACCGTGTACGTCGTCACCCTGCTCGTGCCCGTGGTGGCCACCGCCCTGCTCGCTCCCCTCCTCGTGGGTCCGGTGGTCCGGGCGCTGATGCGGCCGCTGCGCCGCCTGCCGGGGCCGGCCGCCCTGCTGGTGCGGCAGAGCGCGCTCACCGCGCGCCGTCGCACGGCGGCCACCGCCGCCCCCGTCCTGCTGACGGTCGGCCTCGCCCTGTCCCTGCTCACGGCCACCGACTCACTGGGGGCGGCGCGGAACGAGGGGCTGCGCGAGACGGTCGGCGCACCGTACGCCCTGGTGCCCGACGGCACACCGGGCATCAGCGCACAGGTCGCGGAGCGGGTGGCCGGCATCGACGGCGTACGGCTGGCCGCGCCGGTGCTCACCACGATCCATCTGCCGGACGGCGACGGACGGTTGGAGGAGAACGACGGGCTGGCCGTCGATCCCGGGGCGCTGCGCCGGACGACGCGGCTGAGGGTCGTCGGCGGATCGCTCGCCGACCTCGACGGCAACAGCATGGCTGTCGCCGAACGCTGGGGCAGACAGGTCGGCGACCGGATCCCGGTGGTGCTCGCGGACGGCCGGCGTGTCGTCCTCACCGTGGCCGCCACGTATGCCGCCCTGCCCGGCGAGGACGTGGCCTACCTGCCGCAACGACTCGCCTACACAGGGCTGTTCGCGCGTGACGGTCTGGTCCGTCGCGCCTACCTCGCCCTCGATCCCGGCACCGACCGTGCTGCCGCGCTCGCCGCGGTCCGGGCCGCGGTCGAGGGCGGCGGAGCACGGCTTGCGAGCCGGCGGGAACTGATCGCCACCGAGGCCGCCCTCGGCCAACGGCTGACCGAGAGCCGGCAGCGTGCCACCGGGGTGATCGTGGTGCTGTTCTGCTTCGTGGCCATTCTGAACACCCTGTTGATGGCCACCGCGGACCGCCGCCATGACATGACCGCGCTCCGTACGGCCGGGGCGACTCCCCGGCAGACCCTGTGGTTCTTCGTCGCCGAGTCCTTGCTGGTCGCGGCGGTCGGGGTGGTACTGGCGCTGCTCGCCTTCGGCGTCAACCTCATCGGGCTGGTGGGCGCCCTCGGGCAGTTGTTCCCGGCCGCTCCGGTGTCGGTCCCGTACGCGACGGTGGCCGCCGTCACGGGTGTTTCGGGACTCCTGGTGGTGACCGGCACGGTGGTGCCCGTGGTGGCGGCCCTGCGCACGGGCGGAGGCAGCGGGGCCCGTTGAGCGCCGCGTGAGACGGGAGGCGTGGTCGCGGTGCGTGCCCGGGCCGGGGGCCGTCGCGCGGTCAGGTGATGGTGGTGGCCGTCGCGCCACCGCCGGTGGCGATGCCGCCGCCGGGCTTGGGTGCGGGGAAGGGGAGTCTGTCCGGTCGGCACGTTGTTCCGGTCGGCGGGAGGGTGCCGTCGATCAAGTAGCGGCTCTCGTGGGCCTGGACGCAGGTGCTGGGGTTGAGCAGTGCGGTGTGCCCGTGTCCGTCGACGGTGAGCAGGCGGGCGTCGGCCAGTTCCTCGGCCATGGCCTGTGAGGCCGAGTAGGGGGTGGAGGGGTCGTAGCGGGTGCCGACCACCAGGACGGGGTGTGCCGTCGGCTTGTTCCACGGGCCGCGGTAGCGGTCGGCGGCCACGGCCGGCCAGGTGGCGCACCCCTCGCTGGCCCAGGTCCAGAAGCGTCCGGCGTCGCCCGCGCGGGCGGCGGCGGCCTCCTCCAGGGCGTGGTAGACGCCCGGGTCACGCGGATTGGGGCTGTCGCCGCAGAGCACCGCGGCGCCCTGTTCCTCGCCCAGGTACGGATTCGGGTTCGGGACCGGTGGCGGGGGCGGGAACGGGGACGGCTCCGCGACGCGGCCCTGCCACAGGTCCTGGAGTCTCCCGGCGAGTTCCGTCCACCCCGGGTGGACGACGTAGAGGCTGTTCACCACGTCGGCGAACGTGCCGGCATACGTCCACGCGCCTACGGGCTGCTCACGGAGTCGGCGCATCAGCTGGTCGAACTTGTCCCGGGTGGCTTTCGGGCCGCCGGCGGAGAAGGCGCAGTGGGCGGTGGTGGTGGACCCGCACGAGGTGAGGAACTGGTCCAGGGTCGCCGCCGCGGAGCGGTCGGAGCCCATGCGCAGGAAGCTCGTGAGCCGGGGGTCGTCGTCGGAGGCGTGGTTCGTCCAGGCCTGCGGGTCCCAGTTGCTGTCGAGGATCATGGCGCGGACCTTGCCGGGGAACATGTTGGCGTAGGTGGCGCCCAGGATCGTGCCGTAGGAGATCCCCTGGTAGGTGAGGTGCGGATCGCCCACCGCCTGGCGGAGCCGGTCGAGGTCGCGGGCGGTGTCGGCGGTCGACACATGGCGCAGGAGTTCGGGGGCCCGCTGCTCGCAGCGCCGTGCCAGGTCCTGGTACGCGGCGATGAAGGCCGCCCGCTCCTCTTCGCCCACGGGGAAGCCCGCCGCGTGGTTCGCGTTCCAGTCGGCGGCTTCCTCGGGGCTCCCGAAGCAGTCGACCGCGGTGCTGTTGCCGACTCCGCGGGGGTCCCAGCTGACGATGTCGAACCGCTCCCGCACCTCGCGTGGGAAGGACTCGTAGTTCTGTGGCATCTGCACGGTTCCGGGGCCGCCGGGCCCGCCGGGGTTGAAGAACAGGGTGCCGATGCGCCGACCGGGGTCGGTCGCCTTCCGTCTCACGACTGCCAGCTCGATGGTGCGACCACGTGGATCGTCGTAGTCCAGCGGCACCTTCGCGGTCGCGCAGTCGAACTCACTGCCGGGTACGCACCGGCTCCAGTCCAGCTGCGGGGCGGGCACGGTGGGGGCACCGCCGGCCGAGGCGATGTTCGGCCCGGTCACCATCGTCGAGCAGGTCAACAACGCCGTGATGACGGCCGTACGACGTCGGCGGCCGGCTACGGGTCCGCGTATGGGGGGCATGGGCATACTCCGTCCCTCTCGCTCCGTGGCTGAGCGCCCGAGTCCACCGCTGCGCCGGTCCTCGGCACGCACCGTTTCAACGACACCGCGACGCGGCGGGACGTGCGAGGCAACCGCAGCCGAATGGCCGAGCGGCAGCGGCCGGAGACGCTCACGGTGGTGGCTGTCCTGGGTGCCAGGAGGCCACAGCCAAGGGTGAGGTGCCGTGATCAGTCCTCGCGGCGCCGACGCGCGAGATGGACGGTGATGTCGGCGGCCATCTCGACCCTGTCCGGCAGTACCCGCATGACCTGGCCGAGCACCTGCTCCCGCTCAGCGGTCGGCAGGACGAGACAGGCCGAGATGGTGGAGAGATGACCAACGTAGTCGTGGGCGCTCATCGTCACGCGTCGTCCGATCGCGGACTGCCGGACGTCGGTGAACCACTCGGACCGTCGCAGCTCCGTACCCGGCCACTGCATCTCATGCCCCGGAGGCGTCCCGTCGGGCGACGGAATCTCGTCACTCTCCAAGAACGGCGCTCGCGCCGCGCGGACGGCCTCCTCCACAGCCGGGTCGGCCAGTCGGAACGGCCCGCCCCATGAGGCGAATACGCCACCTGGTGCCAACAGCGCGGCCATGCGCGGCCACCGGCCCTCCGGCTTCGTCCAATGCAGCGCTGCTGCCGCATAGACCAGCCCATACCGTGCGCCCGGTCGCAAGTCCTCGAACGCGGCTTGCAGTGGCCTGACGTTCGTCGGCACGTGCTTGCGCAGCTCGGCGAGCATGGACCCGTCAGGATCGGTGGCGGTCACCGTGACCCCCCTCTGAGCGAACAGGCGGGTCGCCTTGCCTGTCCCGGCGCCGATCTCGAGGGCGGTCCGAACCGGATGGCCCGCGTATGCCATCACCATGTCGAACAGCTCCACGGGATATCCCGGCCGGAACCGTTCGTATGCTTCCGCCACCGCTCCGAAACTCAGCGCGCGACCAGACATGCCCAACATCGTGACACGGAGAACGAGTCCCTCGTTCCCGGAGTCCGTGGCCGACGTGCCGGAGCCACAGCGCTGAGAGCCTCTCTGCCTCCGGGCCCGACGATCGGTCGCTGCTCGATCTGCCGGGCGGTCCGCGTCGCGGTGAACCGTTCGGCGGCGTTCCGGAGTCCGCGCTCGCGCTGCGGGTCGTGGGGCTCCTCCGACGAGCGGGTCGCACGGCTGGTGGCGAACGGCGTGAGGACCGTCACCGGCGGGATGCGCCGCATCGCGAACCGGGCCACGGGTCCCGTTCCCGTGATGCCCTGAGCGCCGGTGTCCCGCGGTGGCCGAGGCGGGGAGCCCGCCCCCCGGCTCGTCCTTCGTCGAGCGGCGTTCAGCCGGCTGTCCCGGCATGGTCACAGCAGGTGGGGAGAGTGGCCTCCAGCCCCCCACTCACCACCTGTGACAAGGAGCGGGAATGACCCCTGCCGATTCCTCTCACCCCGACAGACGCGGTCTGCTGCAGGCCGCCGTCGCGATCCCCGCCGTCGGGGCCATGAGCGCCGCCGCGCTGGCCGCCGGCGTCGGGCCCGCGCACGCCGCCCCGGACGCGGCACGCCCGGGTCGCTTCGACCCCGCCTCGCCGCGATTCGGCCTCGCGGTGCTGCCCGACACGCAGTACCTGTTCGACGCCGACAGCGCCGACCCCGAGCCGTTGCGGGCCACGTTCCGGTACCTGGTGGGCCGGCGCGGGGACGCCAACCTCGCCTTCATGACGCACCTGGGCGACATCACGGAGCACGGCACACGCGAGGAGATCGCCCTCGCCGCCCGTACCTTCCGCTTGATCGACGGCCGACTGCCGTACAGCGTCCTGGCCGGGAACCACGACATCGCCTCCGGTGACGACCAGCGGGGTGACACTCCCTATCTGGACGCCTTCGGCCCGCACCGGTTCGCCTCCGCGCCCACCTTCGGCGGCGCCTCCCCCGACGGCTACAACAGCTACCACGTCCTGCGCGCGGCCGACCGCGAGTGGCTGGTCCTCGCCCTGGACTGGCGGGTGTCCGAGGCTGGCCTGCGCTGGGCCCAAGGCGTGCTCGACGAGCACCGCACCTTGCCCGCCGTACTGACCACCCACGACCTGGTGTGGGCCGGGGACGACGGCGCGGCCCGTCTGTCCGACAACGGCGCCCGCATGTGGGACGAGCTCATCCGCCGCAACGACCAGATCTTCCTCGCGCTCGGCGGGCACTACTGGCCGCCCGGCCGCACCGTCCTGGCCAACGATTTCGACAACGATGTCCACCTGCACGTCACCAACTACCAGGACCGCTACTACGGCGGCGCGGGGATGATCCGCCTCTACGGCTTCGACCTCGTCCGAGGCGTCATCGATGTGGAGACGTTCTCCCCGTGGTTCCTGGCCCGCGACGCGTCCGACCGCACCCCGCTGGAGGCCGAGACACTCGAACTGACCGGTCCCGTCGACCGGTTCAGCCTGGAGATCGACTTCGCCGACCGCTTCCGGCGCTTCGCTCCCCCTGTGGTGCCGAAGCCTCGGCCGGCCCCGGCCGTCATGCCCCGTGGCACGGTCGCCTACTGGCGGTTCGACTCCTCGGGCGCGGTCCTGCCGGCGGCGGGCGCCCCGGTCCCGGACGGGACCGTCGTGCGTGACCTGTCCGGCAACGGCAACGACCTCACCGTCAGCCGGCTGCACGACAGTGACCCGAAGGTGCTCACCGTCTCGGCCGAACACCACCCCGGGCAGCCCGCACACGCCAGTCTCCGCTTCGACGGGGGCAAGAACCCCGACCGCGGAGCCATCCTGACCACCGGCCCTCGCGCGCGCCTCAACAGCGAGAAGTTCCCGCGCGGTTACACCATCGAGACGTTCGTACGGCTGCCCGAGCCGTTCGAGGGCGACCACGCCTGGATGGGCATCCTCAGCTGGGAGGGACGCAACGGCGACATCGGCAAAACCACCGGCTGGTCTCCGCTGGAACCCACGTGCAGCCTCAACGTCTCTCCGGAACGCTTCCTTCAGTTCGTGGTGTATCCGGACCGCCAGGACGCCGACCCGACCTCGTGGAGCCATGCGATCCCGGTCGGACGCTGGACCCACATCGCCGTCGTCAACGACGCCCGCCGCACCATCGTGTACGTGGACGGCTCGAAGATCGCCCGCAATCCGGCCCAGCCGTCGACCGGCATCGCCACGCTCGGCAAACCCTTCGTGCTCGGTGCCACGCAGTTCGACGAGCGGTTCGGACAGGGCTTCTACGGCTGGATGGGCGACACCCGCATCGTCGGCCGCCCGCTGTCCCCGGCCGAGTTCCTGGCCCCCGTCGGCTGATCGCAGCGGTACGGTGTCGCCCCGCATCGGCCACCACCCCGCACCCGCATGTCCGTATCCGTGGGCCGGCCGTCCATGAGGACGGTTCCGAGTGAGGGGCCGGCCGGGGAGGGTGGGACGAGCCGGGACGTGACCCGGCGCTCCGATCTTCCTCGTCGAGGAGGCACCGTGCCCGAAACGATCGCCGGGATCGCCATCCCGGACACCGCCCTGGTCCGCGAGGCCGGCGCGCTCGCGCGCCGGGCGGCGGACGACACCTTGTTCCACCATTCCCGCCGGGTGTTCCTGTGGGGAGTGCTCAAGAGCGCCGCCCGGGGGCTCGAGGTGGATCCCGAGCTCGCCTACGTCGGCGGGCTCTTCCACGATCTCGGCCTGACGGACGGCCACCGCACGAAGGACCGCCGGTTCGAGCTCGACGGTGCGGAGGTGGCGTACGGGTTCCTTCGGGACCACGGCCGCTCCGAGGAGGAGGCGCGCAACGTCTGGCTGGCGATCGCGCTGCACACCACGCCGGAGGTTCCGCTCCACCTGGCGCCCGAGGTCGCTGTGGTGACCCTGGGCGTCGAGACCGACGTCCTGGGCCTGGGGCTCGACGAGATCACGCCGGAGCAGCGTGCGGAGGTGGTGGCCGCCCACCCGCGGCCGGACTTCAAGAGGCGCATCCTCCAGGCGTTCCACGACGGCATGTCCGACCGGCCCCGAACCACGTTCGGCACGATGAACGACGACGTGCTCGCCCACTTCGACCCGTCGTTCCGGCGTGAGGATTTCGTCCGGATCATCCAGGACAGCGCCTGGCCCGAGTGACCTGATCGGCGGCCTCGCAGCGGTGACGCGGAGGGGCGTCGGCCGGCGGGGCGCTCCGGCCCGGCGGTCCTGGGCCGGCGCCCGAGCCCCGAGGCCCCGCTTTCGGACATCCTGGGAGGGAGCGAGGAGAGGAGCGGACGGCCCATGACGGATCACCGTGTGGCGTTCCTGGTGTTCGACGGCATGAAGATGCTGGACGTGTCGGGCCCCGCGGAGGTGTTCGCCGAGGCGAACACGTTCGGCGCCCGGTACACGCTGTGCTACGCCTCGCCGTCCGGCGGGCCGGTGCGCACGTCGATCGGCACACGCCTGGCGGTGGACACGAGCGCGGCCGGCCTCGAGGACATCGAAACGCTCGTGGTCACGGGCGGGGACTCGCTCGTCACCGAGCCGATCCCCACGATGCTGACCGACGCCGTCCGGCAGCTGCGTCCCCGCGTGAGCAGGCTGGTCTCCATATGCACGGGTTCATTCGTTCTCGCTGCCGCCGGCGTACTGTCGGGGCGTCGCGCGACCACCCACTGGCGACACGCCCCGCTGCTCGCCCGCGCCTACCCCGACATCCGGGTCGAGCCGGACTCACTCTTCGTCCAGGACGGTGACGTCATCACGTCGGCCGGCATCAGCTCCGGGATCGACCTGGCGCTCTCCATCGTCGAGCACGACCACGGAGCGGACCTCGCCCGCGACGTCGCCCGCAATCTGGTCATGTTCATGCAGCGCCCTGGAGGCCAGTCCCAGTTCTCCGCGCCGCTGAAGGTCCGGGTGCCGCGCACCCCTGCGCTGCGTGCGGTCACCGACCTGGTCGCGGCGCAGCCCGCGCTCAAGCACAGCACCGACTCGCTGGCGGACCTCGCCGGGGTGAGCCCCCGGCACCTCACCCGGCTGTTCAGTGCCGAACTCGGCACGACACCCGGCAAGTTCGTCGAGACCGTGCGACTGGACCACGCGAAGGCCCTGCTCGACGCCGGTCACGGCGTGACCGAAACCGCTCGGGTGGCGGGTTTCGGAAGCGCCGAGACATTGCGGCGGACGTTCGTGGCCCGGTTCGGCGTCCCGCCGGCTCACTACCGCGCCCGGTTCGCGACAACGCGTCCCGACCCCCGCCCTCGGCAGGACCCGGCCCGCAGCAGGTCCAGGCGTGTCCGGCGGCAGGGATCACTCGCCGCCGGCTCCACCGGCCCACGTCCGTGGCGGAACGACAGGCCCGGAACCGATTCCCGCAATCAATAATACTTTCATTTGAGAATACGAAAGTGCCGCGTCCGGAAAGACTGGAAAACACCGACGTCGACAGGTTTCCCGACTGCTCCTAATTACCTGTTGACCGCTCGTGAACCGCTGGACGTCCACAACGACCGTCCCGTGTTCCCACTCGTCCGTGTGTGACGCATCGGACCAGGTCAGAGATGCCTTATAGCCAAAACAAAGGCGTTCTTCGTCAGCTCTGTGCATCCCCTGCCGTGTCGCTTAATTTCATATGGACGCGTCCGGGCCGGCTTTACGGGCCCGGAACTCCTCGGTACAGGAAGGTCCAGCGAATGAGTCCTCACGACGTCGACCAGCTCCTCGACCGCAAGCTCGACGTGTGCTTCGGACACGGCGACCAGAACGGCGACGGCGTCCTCGAAAGCGCCGACGCCCTGGCACTGGCGGCCCGGATCGTGGCGTACATCGGCGAGCCGTTCGGCTCCGACAACGCGCAGGCTCTCTTCAAGGCGTTCGGGCTGTTCTGGCAGCACGTCAGCTCGGCCGTCGACTTCAACCAGGACGGCCGGATCACCCCCCTGGAATGGCGGACGGGCCTGCGCCGCGCGTTCGCGGAGGACGAGGCGGGCTTCACCGAGGGCTTCCGGCCGCTGGCCGAGGCGCTGTGGGCGATCTGCGACCGGGACGGCGACGGCAGCGTGGACGCCGGTGAGTTCGCCTGCTTCCAGAAGGCGTTCGGCACCTCCGCGGAGAACAGCCGGATCGCCTTCGAGAAGCTCGACCGCGACGGTGACGGGAGTCTGTCCGTCGACGAACTGCTGACCGCCTGGAAGGAGTACTACACCAGTCCGGACCCGGACGCGCCGGGCAACTGGCTGTTCGGCGACATCTGGCAGAAGGACATCTGGGAGGGCACGCGCGTCAAGCTCTGACGCCGTCCGCTCGCCGGCCGGCCGCACCGCCCTCGGTGCGGCCGGCCGGTCCGCCGCCTGCCGCGAGCCGCCCGCGAGGGGCGCCCGGGCAGGACCGTCCACGCGACCCCAGGAGGAAGTGCGGCTCATGCCCGACGTCCCGGCACATCCCGAACACGAGCCCGTCGCGGTGATCGGCATCGCCTGCCGTCTTCCGGGCGGCATCGACTCGCCGGAGCAGTTGTGGGAGCGGTTGTCGAACGGCGAACCCGTGGTGGGCGACCTGCCGGCCGGCCGGTGGGCCGAGGCGGCCGACCGGGGCGGCGCCGCCGCCCGGCGGATCCTCGACGGCACGCCGTCCCGCGGCGCGTACCGGGCCGACATCGCCGGCTTCGACGCCGGGTTCTTCGGTGTCCCGGCCGACGAGGCGGCGATGATGGACCCGCAGCACCGCATGGCCCTGGAGGTGGCCTGGGAGGCGCTCGAGCACGCGGGCGTCCCGGCCCGCGGCCTGTCCGGCTCGGACACCGGCGTCTACGTGGGCGTCGGGGCCGACGACTACGGCCGCCGGGTACTGGAGGACCTGCCCGGCATCCGCGCCTGGAGCGGGATCGGCGCCTCGCCGTGCGGCGCGGCCAACCGCGTCTCGCACGCGCTGGACCTGCGCGGCCCCAGCGCCGTCATCGACACCGCCTGCTCCTCCTCCCTCGTGGCCGTGCACACCGCCTGCCAGGCGCTGCGCGCCCGCGAGTGCCGCCTCGCGCTGGCCGGCGGCGTGATGCTGGTGGCCGGCCCCGGCCTCGCCGTCACCCTGGCCCGGGCCGGAGCGACCTCCCCCGACGGCCGCAGCAAGCCCTTCGACGCGGCGGCCGACGGGTACGGACGCGGTGAGGGATGCGTCATCGCCGTACTCAAACCGCTCGCCGACGCCCGTCGCGACGGCGACCGCGTGCTCGCCGTGATCCGCGGCAGCGCCGTCGGCCAGGACGGCCGTACCCCCGGCATCATGGCGCCGAGCGCCTCCGCGCAGGAAGCCGTGCTGCGGGCCGCGTGCCGTGCGGCCGGGATCGCGCCCGGCGACGTCGACTACGTCGAGGCGCACGGCACCGGCACCCGCGCGGGTGACCCGGTGGAGGCGGAGGCGCTGGCCGCGGTCCACGGCGCGGTGCGTGCGGCCGGCGATCCGCTGCTGATCGGGTCGGTGAAGGGACTCATCGGCCACCTGGAGGCCGCCTCCGGCGCGGCCGGCCTGCTCACCTGCGTCCTGGCGCTGCGCCACGGGCGGCTGCCGGCGACACCCGGCGTCGCCGGACCGAGCCCGGCGATACCGTGGGCGTCCTCGGGGCTGCGTCTGGTCACCGAGGAGCGTCCCTGGCCCGCGCGCGGCCCCCGGCGACGGGCCGGCGTGTCGAGCTACGGCTACGGCGGCACGCTCGCCCACCTGATCGTGGAACAGGCTCCCGTCCCGTCCGGCCGGACTCCCGGTCGGCGCGCCCGCGGCCTGTTCCCGCTCTCCGGCGCGTCGGCGGGCCACCTGCGGGCCAACGCCGAACGGCTGGCCGGGTACACGGCCGCCCGCCCGGGGCTCGCGCTCGCCGATGTCGGCCGCACGCTCGCCGTGCACCGCTCCCATCTCGCGCACCGGGCCGCCGTGGCCGCCGGCACCGGCGAGGAGCTGCTGACCGCCTTGCACGGCCTGGCCGGGAAGGACGAGCGGGAGTGCGCGCCGGCCGCGCCCCTCGGGGACGCGGTCTGGGTCTTCTCCGGGCACGGCGCCCAGTGGCCCGGCATGGGACGGACCCTGCTCGCCGAAGAGCCCGCCTTCGCCCGCGTACTGGACCGGATCGACGCCGTCTTCCGCCAGGAGGCCGGGTTCTCACCGCGTGGGGCCCTCGAGGCGGCGGACCTGGGCGGCACGGGGCGCGTCCAGGCCCTCACCGTCGCGGTGCAGCTCGGTCTCGCGGCCGTGTGGCGCTCCTACGGGTTCCGGCCGGCGGCGGTGATCGGCCACTCGGTCGGTGAGATCGCCGCCGCGGCCGTGGCGGGCGTGCTCGACGAGGCGGACGCCGCCCGGCTGGCCTGCCGACGTGCCGCCCTGGTGCGGACCGCCGCCGGAGACGGCGCCATGGTCCTCGTTCCCCTGTCCTTCCGGGACGCCGCGCGGCGCATCGCGTCCGAGGGGGTGACGGACGTGTGGGCGGCGATCGACGCCTCGCCCGCCGGCTGCGTGCTGTCGGGCCGGGCGGACGCGCTGGCCCGCCTGACGGCCGCCTGGGCCCGGCACGGGACGTCCGCCCGGACGGTGGCCAGTGACACGGCCTTCCACACCCCGCTGCTCGACCCGCTGACCGCACCCCTCGAATCCGCCTGCGCGGACCTGACCGTCCGTCCGCCACGGCTGCCGCTGTACACCACCGCGCTGCCGCGACCGCGCGACGGCGCCCCTCGCGACGGGGCCTACTGGGCCGTCAACCTGAGGGCCCCCGTGCGGCTGCGGCCCGCGGTGGAGGCGGCGTGGCGGGACGGGCACCACGCCTTCGTCGAGGTGTCCACCCATCCGGTGGTCGCCCACTCGGTCGCCGAGACCCTGGCGGGCGTGCACGCCGGGGGCCGCCCGCGTCCGGTCGTCGCGCACACGCTGCGCCGCGACGCCCCCGAGCGGGCCACGCTCCTCGCCAACGCGGCGGCGCTGTACGGCGCGGGCGTCGAGCTCGACTGGACGGCCCACCACACCGAGGGCGGCCTCACCGACCTGCCGGCCACCGCCTGGCGGCGGACGCGGCACTGGGCGGCGCCCTCCGGGACGCCCGGCTCGTCCCGGGCCGGCCACGACCCGGCCGGGCACACCCTGCTCGGCGAGCACACCGCCGGACCCGGCCTCGGCCCGCTGCACCTGTGGCAGACCCGGCTGGACACCGCTGACCGCCCCTATCCCGGCGACCATCCCGTGGCGGGGACCGAGGTGGTGCCGGCCGCCGTGCTGCTGCACACCCTCGCGCGGGCCACGGCGGCGGCCGGCGAGAGCCCCGGCCCGGGCTCGCGCGCCACCGCGCCGGACGGCGAGAACCCGGGCCTGGGCTGTCTGACCGGGGTACGTCTCGCGGTGCCGGTCGCGGTGGAGGCGCCCCGCGACGTGCGGGTCACGCTGCGGTCCGATGTGCTGCGGCTGTGCTCGCGCCTGGCCGCTCGGGAGGACGGTGCCGGGCCCGGCGCCTGGCTGACCCACACCACCGCCCGCGCCACCTCGTGCGCCCATGACGCGCTGCCGCCGCTCACCGGCCCCGGCCCGCAGGCCCGCGTGGAGGATCCCTCACTGGTGACCGGCCGGCTCGCGGAACTGGGCGTGCCGTCCATGGGGTTCGCCTGGACGGTCAAGGAACTGGTGCGCGCGCAGGAGTCGGCGTACGCCGTGGTCACCGCGCCCACCGGACGGCCCCGCACGTGGGCCGCGCTGTGGGACGCGGCCTTCTCCACCGCTTCGGTGTGTCTGCCGGGTCCGCCACGCCTGCGGATGCCCGCCGCGCTGGCGACCGCGTGCCTGGCGGACCACGGCACGGTCCCCGAGGAAGCCGTGCTCGTGATCCGGCTGCGGCCCGGTACGGACGACACCGTGGACCTCGACCTCGTGGGCCCCGAGGGGCGGATCCGCGTCCGGATGCGCGGGCTGCGCTACGCCTGCCCGGCGCCCGACCAGTCCCGGGACGGCGGCACCGTGTTCGTCACCGCCCGCCGCCCCCTGCCGCCCCAGCCGGACGCCCGGCCCCCGCGGCGAGTGGTGGCGGTGGGGTCCGAACCCGGCTTCGCCCGGGCCCTGGGCGCCGAGCGCCTGCCCGGACCCGAAGGGCTGCGCGCCGGGCCCGGCGACGTGGTCCTGGTCGCGCCGCCGCCCGACGGCGGTCCCGGGTGCGACCGGGCCGCGCTGGAGCAGGTGCGGCTCCTGGCCCGCACCGCCGCGGCGCTCGCCGGGCACGGCGCCCCGGCGGCCCTGTGGGCGGTGACCCGCGGGGCGCGGACGCCCGGTGACGTGCGCGCGGTGGCGCAGGGCGCCCTGTGGGGCCTGGGCCGCACGCTGGCCGGTGAACTCCCGCACCTGTGGCGCGGGGTGATCGACCTGCCCTCCCGTCCCGGCCCGGACGACCTGGCGGCGCTCACCGGACTCCTCGGCCGGACCGGCGTCGAGGACGTCGTCTCCGTCGAGGCGGGCACCGCCTGGTCCACCCGGCTGGTGCCGGCCCCGCCCGTCCCGGACGGCGGGCCGCAGTGCCGCCCGGACGGCACCTACCTCATCACCGGCGGACTCGGCGTGCTGGGCCTGCGCACCGCTGCCTGGCTCACCGGACGCGGCGCACGCCGGCTGGTGCTCCTCGGCCGCGCGGGGCTGCCCGCGCGCCGGGACTGGGACGGCCTGCCGCCCGGAGCGCGGTCCGGACGCGTCGCCGCCGTACGGGACCTGGAGCGGGCCGGCGCCACGGTGCGGGTGGTGGCCGCCGACGTGTGCGACGAGGCGGCCCTGCGCCGGGCGCTGGACCCCGACGCGCTCGGCCTGCCGCCGGTCCGCGGGGTCGTCCACGCGGCGGGCGTCACCGCCGGCGGCCCTCTGCCGGACGCCGACGGGCCCGTGTGGGAGAGGGTGATGCGGGCCAAGACGACCGGCGCCCTCGCCCTGCACCGTCTGTTCCCTCCCGGCAGCGTGGACTTCTTCGTCCTGTACTCGTCCGCCGGCCAGCTGCTGCACCTGCCGGGTCAGGGGCCCTACGCCGCGGCCAACGCCTTCCTCGACGCGCTCGCCCGGCACCGCCGGACCGGCGGGCACCGCGACACGCTGTCGTTGGCGTGGACGAGCTGGCGCGGACTGGGGATGGCCGCCGGCGCCGACACGGTCACCGCCGAGCTGCGGGCCCGGGGCACGGACGCCCTCGACGGCGAGGAGGCACTGGAGGCGTGGGGCGGCGCCGACGCCGGCCTCCACGGCGAGCTGGCCGTGTTCCGCCTGGCCGAACAGGACCCGCCGTTGGTGCCTCCGCTCCTGCGCGAGCTGCGGTCCCGGACCGGACACGCGGCGGGCCCCGCCCGGAGCGCCGCCCCCGGCCCGTCCTGGCGGCAGCTGCCCGCCGGACGCCGGTACGAGGTCCTGCTGGAGGAGGTCAGGAGGTCGGCCGCCCGCGTCCTCGGCGGCGAACCCGCCGGCGTCGCCGCCCATCACGCCCTGTCCGAACTGGGGCTGGACTCCCTGCGCGCCGTGGCCTTCCGCACCGACCTCGAACGCCGTCTGGCCGTCCCGCTGCCGCCCACGCTGCTGTGGAACCGGCCCGCCGCCGCCGACATCGCGACGTATCTGACGGAACTGGCCGAACAAGCCGAACCGGCCGAACAGACCGAGCCGCCCCAAGGCCCCGCCCGTGCGAAGGAGTGATCCGCCGATGACCACCACACCTGCGCGCCCCCGGCCCCCTCACCACCCCGGCGACGACGTGCGGCGGTTCGCCGACGACCCGCTGCGCTGGTTCGGCGGTGACCGCGACGCCATGCACCGGCTGCCGGCACCCGACCTGACGGCGCTTCAGCTCGCGGCGCTGCGGCTGCGCTTCACCGAACTGGCGGGCCGGCTGCCGGTGGTCGGCACGCTCGCCCGCGAGCAGCACCTGGACCACATCGGCACGCTCGACGACGCGGCCCCGCTGCTCCTGCCCCACACCGTCTACAAGTCCTACCCGGCCTCACTGCTGTCCCAGGGCCGGTTCGACCAGCTCACCCGCTGGATCTCACAGCTCACCACCGTCGACCTCGGCGGCCTCGACACGGCCGGCTGCGACAGCGTCGACGCCTGGCTGGCCCTCATCGACGACGGCACCCGGCTGCGCCTGGCCCATTCCTCCGGCACCTCGGGCACCATGTCCTTCGTGCCGCACACGGCGGAGCAGTACGCCCTGCTGTACGAGACGGTGCGGCAGGACACCGTGCCCCCCGGCACCGACCCGGACGAGCCGGTCCACGTCGTGTGGCCCTCCCACCGCAGCGGCCGCAGCGGCATCGCCCGGCACGCCACGGCCATGTCGGAGCAACTCGCCCGCCACAGCCCCGACCACTTCCACACCCTTGACCCCGGCCACCTCAGCGCCGACCTGATGCTCCTCGCCGCCCGCGTCCAGGCGGCCGGCAAACGCCCGGGCCAGGCCGAGATCCCCCCGGCCCTGCGTGAGCAGCGCGACCGCTACCTGGCCGCCCGCCGCTCGGCACCCCAGGCCATGCGCCGGTTCACCGCCGACCTCGCCGAACGGCTGCGGGGCGAGCGCATCGTCTCACTCAGCCTGTGGGAGACCTCCTACCAATGGGCCCGCGCGGGCCTGGACCAGGGCCTCGACGACGTCTTCGCCCCCGACTCCGTCGTCATGCCCGGCGGGGGCACCAAAGGCTCGGTACTGCCACAGGACTGGGCCGCCCAGGTGGCCCGGTTCGCCGGAGTGCCGTCGGTACGGCTGTGCTACGCCATGGTGGAACTGATCATGCTGAGCCTGGTCTGTCCCGCGGGCGCCTACCACGTCGAACCGTGGATCGTCCCCTACGTACTGGACCCGGGCACCGGCGGGCCGCTCCCCCGGCAGGGCACCGTACGCGGCAGGGCGGCCTTCTTCGACCTCACCGCGGACGTCTACTGGGGCGGCTTCGTCACCGGCGACCACGTCGCGGTGTCCTACGACTCCTGTCCCTGCGGCCGCACCACACCGCGCGTGGAACCCGGCATCTCCCGGTTCGAGGACGACGACAAGATCACGTGCGCGGCCACCGCGGACGCTCTCGACGACGCCCTGGACTACCTGGCCGACGCCGCCCTGTGACCCCGCCGACCCGCGAGGAAGCGCCCCATGACCGCGCCCACCCTTCCGCCTGACACCACCACCGGATCCCTGACCGTACCGGCCCATGTGCGGGGAACCACCGTCACCGGCCCGCTCGTCCCCTTCGGGGGCCGTCCCGGGCGCCCCGCCTTCCACGCCCCCGACCCGGCCGCCCTCCTGCCCCGTCTGGTCCTGCGGGACCCGGGCGGCCTGCGGGAACTGCACGGCCTGAGCACCTCCGAGATCATCGACCAGCTCGCCGCGCTCCGCCCGCGGCTGACGCTGGAGGCCAATCCGCTGCTGCGCGAGGCGCTGCACACCGCCGCCGCCTGGTCCGACATGACCGAACCGGTCCTGCGCGCCGCCTACGAGGGCCTGCCCGAGCTGTTCACCCCTCAGGCACTGCACGACGTCGCGGAGCACACCATCGGCACGCGGTTCCTCGACGGATGGGCCCCCGTGCCCGGCCGCGGCGGACGCCGCGCGGCGGTCCGCGCCGTCGGGGCACGAACGGTCCACGTCATCGCCGGCAACCACCCGATGATCGCCGCGCTCACCGTCATCCGCAACGCGCTCACCCGCTCCGACGCCATCATCAAGACGCCGTCCAACGACCCCCTCACGGCGGTCGCGATCGCCCGCACGCTGACCGACGCCGCGCCCGGCCACCCCCTGGCCCGGCACCTGGCGGTGGCCTACTGGAAGGGCGGTGCCGAGGGCTTCGAGCAGGCCCTCTACCAGCCCCGCAACCTGGACAAGATCATCGCCTGGGGCGGCATGGCGGCGATGCGGCACATCACCCGCTACGTCCGTCCCGGCCTCGAACTCGTCGCTCTCGACCCCAAATCCAGCGGCACGGTGATCGGCCCCGAGGGCTTCACCCACACCGCGGCCATGGCCCGCACCGCCAGGCTGGCCGCCGCCGACGTCGGCGAACTCAACCAGCTGGCCTGCTTCAACGCCCGTGTGGTGCACGTGGTCACCGGAACACACGCGGCGGGACTGAAACGGGCCGAGGAATGGGCGGAGCTGCTGCACACGGAGATCCAGGCGCTTCCCGCCCACCGCAGCACCCCGGCCCGGCACTTCGACCCCGCCCTGCGCGAACAGCTGCGCGCCCTGCGCGCCACCGGCGGCCCCTGGTACCGGGTGATCGGCGGCAGAGCCGACGAAGGCGCCGTGGTCCTCTCCCGCACCACGGACACCGTGCCCTTCCACACCGCGCTGTCCGGGCGCGTCGCCAACGTGGTCCCGGTCGACGACGCCGAGCAGGCCCTCTCCGCGATGGACGCCTCCACCCAGACCCTCGGCGTCTACCCCGACGGCCTCAAGGAACGGCTGCGCGACCTGGCCCCCTTCCACGGCGTGCAGCGCCTGGTGCCGCTCGGACGGGCGACCGACTACCGCCCCGACCTCCCGCAGGACGCGACCGAACCACTGCGGCGGATGGTCCGCTGGATCACCGACGAGACCCATGACCCCGACACCGCGCCCGGAGGCCGACCATGACGCGGACCGCACCGGGCGCCCACGACAGCACCCCCGACCGCGAGGCGCCCTGCCGCTCCCACCTGGCCCGCCTCGCAGCCGACTTCGACGCCCACGACCCGCATCTGAGCCCGGACCTCGCCGTGGACGTGCACCGGGCGATCCGCACCGCCACACCCGTCACCCGCTCCCGGGCCCACGGCGGCACCTGGATCGTCTCCCGCTACGACGACGTCCGCGCCGCGCTGGCCGACCACCGAACGTTCAGCTCCGCCTCCGGCGTCTTCTTCCCGCGTGCCCCCGGCACCCCCCGCTTCGCCCCGCTGGAATACGACCCGCCCGAGCAGACCCGCTTCCGCACCGCGATGAAACCTCCCCTCCAGCGGTCCCGGGTCCGCCAACTGCACGGCGCGCTCGCCGACTTGGTCCGCCGGCACATCACGCCGATCACCGAACGCGGCCACGGCGACCTGATCGCCGAGCTGGCGGTGCCGCTGCCGCTGGCCGCCGTGGGACTCGCGGTCGGCTTCACCGAACACGCCCAGCGCAGCATCCGGGACCTCACCAGCAACACCTGGGCCCGCATGGCCACGGACAACGGACCCGCGGGCTTCTGGCCCGCCTTCACCGAACTGTTCGACCACGAGATCCGCCGGGCGCGCCGGCAGCCCGGCGACGACCACCTCAGCGCCCTCGTGCGCGCACCGTTCGACGGGCGGCCCGTCAGCGACGAGGACCTGCACGTGATGCTCGTCGCGTACGCCATCGCCGGCCACGAGACCACCATGAACACGCTGGCACACCTGCTGTGGCAACTCGGCACCCGGCCCGAACTCCAGACCGAGCTCAGGCGCGATCCCGGCCTCATCCCCGCCGCCGTGGACGAGACGCTCCGGCTGTGGACACCCGTCGACCACGGCACCCGCGTCACCACCCGCCCGGCCGTCCTCAGCGGCACCGGGATCCCGGCCGGCGCCCGAGTGATCCTGCTGACCGGCGCCGCCAACCGCGACCCGGATGTGTTCCCCGACCCCGACACCTTCCGCCTCGACCGCGGCACCAACCACCATCTCACCTTCGGCCACGGCATCCACTACTGCCTCGGCGCCCACCTCGCCCGGACCGAACTCACCCACGTACTCCAGGAGTTCACCCGCCACCCCCCATTCATCCTCACCCGGCAGCCCACCCGCTCCTACGAGAACGGACGACACATCTGCCTCGACCGGCTGCCCGTGCGGTTCGCCCCCGCGCGGAGCAGTGGGCCTTGTCCGTGACGACTCGGCCGGTGCGCGCCGGCACGCCCCCTCACGACACCACGGGCCCGTCGTCGGCGTTTCGGCCAACCGGCACCCTCCATGGACCTGTTGGGGGGAACGGGTCCATGCATCCTCCACGTGTCGCCACACGCTCCGTCCCAGGGTTCCGGGACCGGCCGAAACACATGTGTTCGATATCCCGGCCGGGTCGTTGAGCCCCATGACCACGATGGACGACCGTCAAGGGGGACCCATGCCGACCGCCACCGCCCGCGCCGTGAGGCCCGCCCGCGCACCGGGACAGTTCACTGCCGTGGGAGGCGCTGTCGTCTTCCGTATGCCCACCGGGGGCCCGTCGTACGGGGCGCTCAACCGGCCCGGCTCGGGCGGCGACCGGTGAAGCGCTTCTTCGGACGAGTGCGGATGGCCGAACCCCGGGTCTCCGACGCCGAACGGGAACTGTTCGGCGGCCCCTTGCGCTACGACATGGGCTGGTCCCAACACGAGCACGCCACTCTCGACCTGACCATGATGTCCGCGCTGCGTTCCATGCCGGCGCTGGTCGGCGCGACACTGCGGATGGCCTGGACCGCCGACCGCCGAGCGCTCGTCGCGGTGGCGGTCAGCGAGGTCGGGCAGGGCATCGCCGCGGCCGTCGGCCTGCTCGCCGTCAACGCCGTCATGCACGCCCTGCTGGGCGGTACCGGCAGTGCGGTGGAACGCCTGCACGCCCTGCTGCCCGGTCTGATCGCCGCCGGCGCCGTCGCCGTCGTCAATTCCGCCCTCGCCGCCTGGTCCACCTCCCGGGCCGGGCGCCTGGAGCCCGTCGTCGAACGGATCGCGACCACCCAGTACCTGGCCGCCGCGACCTCCGTCGAACTGGAAGCCATCGACGACCCCGACTTCCGCCGGCTCGTCGACATCGCCCAGTACGGGCCGGCCTCCGCCCGCCGCATGATCGGGGCCTGCGTCGCCGCGCTGAACGGCGTCATCTCGCTGCTCACCACGGCCGGCGTGCTCACGGTGCTGCACCCGGCCCTGCTGCCCATGCTGATCCTGATCGCCGCCCCGCGCGGCTGGGGCGCCATGCGCGTGGCACAGGAGCGGTACGTGTCGGTGATGAGCTGGATCGAGCACGTCCGGGCCGGCCGTCTCATCGGCAACCTGCTCACCGAGCGCAGCGCCGCCCAGGAGGTGCGCGTCCACGCCGTCGGCGCCTTCCTCCTCGGCCGGTACCGGCGGATGGCCGAGAGCGCCGAGGCGGAGCAGGAGCGGCTGGCCTCCAGCAAGGCCCTCACCGAGTGGGTCGCCGCCGCGCTGTCCGGCCTGGCGATGACGGCGACGTACGGCACCATGTTCTGGCTGATCACCGGCGGGCACATGAGTCTGGCCGTCGCCGGTACCGCGGTGATCGCGGTGCGGACCGGTTCGGCGAGTCTGGGCGCGCTGGTGATGAACGTGAACCAGCTGCACGAGGAGTCCCTGTACGTCCGCGACCACGGACGCTTCCTGGAACAAGCGGCGCGGCGGGCCATCCCGGAGGGCGGCGCCCCGGTCCCCGACACGATCGAGGAGATCGTCCTCGACCGCGTCACCTACCGCTACCCCGACCGTGACACCCCCGCTCTGGACCGGGTGACACTCACCCTGCCCATGGGGACGGTCACCGCCGTCGTCGGCGAGAACGGCTCGGGCAAGAGCACACTGATGAAGATCCTCTCGGGTCTGCTGCTGCCCCAGGACGGCACGCTGCGGTGGGGCGGCGAGGACATCCGCGACCTCGACCGCTCCCAGGTCTTCGACCGCGTCTGCCTGCTCACCCAGGACTTCCAGCGCTGGCCGGTGACGGCCGCCATGAACATCCGCCTCGGCCGCCCCGGCCACGACGCCTCGCCTCATCAGGACCTGCGGTCATCGGTGGACTACGCCGGCGCCGGCCCCGTCATCGCCAAACTCCCCGACGGACTGCGGAGCCTGCTGGCCCGCGTGTTCCGCGGAGCGATCGAACTGTCCGGCGGCGAATGGCAGAAGGTGGGCCTGGCCCGTACCCACTGGCGCAGCTCGACGTCCCGGGCCGACGGCGTCCTCATCGTCGACGAACCCACCTCCGCCCTCGACCCCGAAGCCGAGATCGAGGCCTTCGACCGCATCCGCCGGCTCGCCGCCCCGAACCGGGCCGTCGTCCTCGTCACCCACCGGATGTCCGGCGTCCGCCACGCCGACCGCATCTACGTCCTCGACCACGGACACCTCGCCGAGCACGGAACCCATGACGAACTCATGGCGGCCGAAGGCCGTTACGCCGCGATGTTCGCCGCGCAGGCCGCCCAGTACGCCCCCGCGGGGAGCATCCCGAACCCCGCCTCGCCCACCGTCGCGGATCCCTCGGGACCCTGATCGCGAAGGGCTGACCGTGACGGCTCGCGCCGACCGGCTTCCGGGGTGCGGTCGTCGTCGTGACCAGGCCCCGGCACGACGGCATCCGTGTCGCGACATGGCGCCGGTCTTCTCCTCGTGTCGCCGCCTGAGCGGCAAGGACGTCGCCCGGATCGAGCAGGTGTTCAGTGGCGCGGTCGAGCGGACGGGCCGCTGGGTGCCGCCGCGGCGGTCGGAGCTCGAGGTGACGTGGTGTGACGTGACGCTCGACTTCACCGAGGCCGTGATCGCGCAGGGCACCCCGCGAATCGACGTGGTCATGGCGGGGAAGAGCCTCACACCGGTCACGGCGCCGGCATCGAGGTCGATGCCGACGGCCTGCCCCTGGTCCACTGCGAGCTCGAACAACGTTCCGCCGGGACACCCTCGGACACCCCGACCACGCCGCGCGTGGAACCGGCCGGCCGGAAGCCCCACGGCACGGTGGTGGTGCGGCCCCGCGCCGGACGTCCGGGCAGTGGCCGCCGCGCAGGTCCGAACCCGGACCCTGAGACCCGATCCGGCCCCGCCCCGGCTGTTCAGGCGGGGCCGGACTCCACGTCGGCATCGTCAGAGCCGACGTACGCCCGGTGCATCAGCCTGGGCCGAAGCGCGGGCACCTGTCAGTTCGCCGACCGGTCCGACGCCGCGGTGCGGCCGCACATCGACGGCGGCCCGGGCGCCAGGACCAAGGAGGTGGTCCGCGGGGGCGTCCCCGAGCACCTGTCCGGGGAGGCGCACAAGCCCGGTCGTCCCCGAGCACGTCCGTCAGGTCCGCACCGACGACCGGACGGGCCCGGCCCCCTGGCGCCCGGACGATTCCCGGTTCCGAGCCCTCGACATCGCACCTTTTACGGTGCCGGACGGGTCAGGACAGGACAAAAGCGTCTGATTTGGAGCGGTCCCGGGCCATGCCCGACCATGGGCGCCGTCCCGGCGATCCCGGGCAGCAGTTCGAAGAGAGGCGCACCACCCCATGCACGTCACCGGAACCGTCCCCCCACCGGCTCCGGCCCCGCAGGAGACCCCCGCGGCCCCCGCCGACACCACCGGTCACCCCGGCCGGCACGCCCGCCGTTTCGGGCTGCCCGTCGCCACCGCCCTGGTCATGGGCAACATCATCGGCGGCGGCATCTTCCTGCTCCCGGCCTCCGTCGCCCCGTACGGCACGATCAGCCTGCTCGCCTTCGGTGTCCTGACCGTCGGCGCCATCGCCCTCGCCCTGGTCTTCGGCCGGCTCGCCGAACGGGACCCGCGTACCGGCGGCCCGTACGTCTACGCCCGTGAGGCCTTCGGCGACTTCGCCGGCTTCCTCGCCGCCTGGGCGTACTGGATCACCACCTGGGTGTCCAACGCGGCCCTCGCCGTCGCCGCCGTCGGCTACCTCGACGTCCTGATCCCGGTGAACGACCACCGCTGGACCGCCTGCCTCGCCGCCCTCGTCCTGCAGTGGCTGCCCGCACTCGCCAACTTCGCCGGCACCCGGTACGTCGGCGCCGTACAGCTGGTGTCCACCGTGCTGAAGTTCGCGCCGCTGCTGCTCGTCGCCGTCGGCGGGCTGTTCTTCTTCGACCCGGACAACCTCGGCCCCTTCCACGCCGGAGGCGGCAGCGCGATCGGCGCGGTGTCCGCCTCGGCCGCCATCCTGCTCTTCTCCTACCTCGGCGTGGAGTCCGCCGCCGTCAGCGCGGGCGAGGTCAAGGATCCTCGGCGCACCGTGGGACGCGCCACCGTCATCGGCACCGCGGGCGCGGCCCTCGTCTACCTGCTGGGCACGCTCTCCGTCTTCGGCACGGTCGCCCACGACCGCCTGGTCGACTCCAGCGCGCCCTTCTCGGACGCCGTCAACACCATGTTCGGCGGCGCCTGGGGCGGCTGGGCCGTGGCGCTGGCCGCGCTCGTGTCGATGACCGGCTGCCTCAACGGCTGGACGCTGCTCAGCGCCCAGACCCCGTACGCGGCGGCGAAGGACGGGCTGTTCCCCGCCGCGTTCGCGCGCAGGCGGCGCGGGGTGCCCACGGTCGGCGTCGGCGTCACCGTCGTCCTCGCCTCACTGCTGACCGTCTACAACTACACCTCCGGCTCGGCGAAGGTCTTCGAGGTCCTGGTCCTCGTCACGACGTTCACCGCGACCGTGCCGTACCTGCTGGCCACCGCCGCACAGCTCTTCCACCTCCTCTCCGGGCACCGCGACCGCGTCGACCGCGCGCGGCTGGTACGCGACGCCGTGATCGCCTCGGTCGCGGCCGCGTTCTCGCTGTGGCTGGTCGCGGGCGCCGGATACGCGGCCGTCTACCAGGGCGTGCTGTTCCTGCTCGCGGGCGTACTGGTCTACGCGGTGATGGCGGCGCGCAAGCAGCGAACGAAGGCGCCCGCCGGCGGGGAGTGACGGGTCACCGCACGGTCATGAGCACCCGGCTCATGCCGGGACCGTTCCTGACGTGTCTCAACGGACCCGTGCGTCGTCGGCTGGTCGGAGCCTGTGCACCCCACCGCCCTCGAGGAGCCCTCGTGGCCAGTTCGGGCCCGCTGCCCGTCGCCCCTGACGAGGGCCGGCCGCCCCTCCGGTGTCCGTGTGCCGAAGGCGCGCACGTCGTCCGAGCCGTAGGCCACGGTGCCGCCGTGACGCGGCGGACCTGCGGACTCGGTGTCCACGCCGGCGCCCGGCCCCGGACGTGAGGCGGCGGCCGGCGGTGGTGCTGCGCGTGACGGCGGTCCGCAAGGGCTTCGGGTCCCGGCAGGTCCTGCGCGGGGTCGGCTTCGAGGCGCGGGCGGGGCAGCTGGTGGGCACCCGGGGCTACCGCCCGCAGCACCCGGTCCTGGACGAGGAGCTGACCGTGCGCCAGCACCTGCGCCTCTTCCAGATCGCCTACCGTCTCCCGGACCCCGGCCGCGCGCTGCGGCTGATCGACGCGCTCTCCGCGGCCGGCTGTCTGGACACGCCGGTGAAAGTCCTCAGCGGCGGCACCCTGCAGAAGCCGGACCTGGTCCTCGCCTTGCTGACCATGGCGAAGACCCTCACCGCACCCAGGACGTTCCCCTTCCGGCTGCGCGCCACCGGCACCTGGCTGCGCGCCGGCGGGGACGAGATCACGATGATCAGCGGCTCCCTGAACGCCGTGTCCCTCCTGGTGGGATTCCTGATGTTCAGCGCCGCACGCCGCACCGACCAGCCGCCCGCACGTCCCCGCCCTCACGGGTGATCGGGCGGGCGGCGGGACACGAACGGGTGCGGTGCGGGTTTCGGCCCGGACCGCCGGTGGTTAGGAGGGGGTGGGAAAGGAGATCCGTCATGCCGACACAGGGATCCGAAAAGCAACCCACTGCCGAGCTCGACGCCCGCTACAGCTCCGCGCTCAACCCCCGCCCGGGTGCCGCGGAGGTCGCCGCCACCGAGTGGGCCGAGGCCCGACGGCAGCTGGAGACCGCGGAGATCTTCTGGGTGTCCACGGTGCGGCCCGACGGGCGGCTGCACGTCACACCCGTGATCGCCGCCTGGTACGGCGGTGTGGCGTACTTCTCCACCGGCCGGGGTGAACAGAAGGCGAGGAACCTCGCTCATGATGCCCACTGCGCCCTGACCACCGGCGGGAACTCGCTCACCGAGGGGCTCGACCTCGTGGTGGAGGGCAGGGCGGAGCCGGTCACGGATCCGGCGCTGCTGGAGGAGGTGATCGCCGCGTTCGAGGCGAAGTACGGGCCGCACATCACCTCGCCCGAAGGCACCTTCCACGGGATCGGGGACGCGTTCCGGAAGGGGGACGATGTGGTGTACGCGGTGGCCCCGGTCACGGCGTACGGCTTCGGGCGGGACAACGGGGTCTACAGCCATACCCGTTGGGTGTTCTGAGCGGCCGTCGGGACGGCGGAAGTCCACGGATCCTTCCGCCCGGGGCGGGAACCATCCGGCCGGCACCACTCGTCACCGATCACCACCTGCCGCCCGGAGCGGCGGGAGACACCGGGCGAGGGAACAACGGGGGATGTCATGAAGCGTGCGTCTGCGGCGAGAGCGGGCCTGACGGCCGTGGCGGACACCCCTGTCGGCCCCGGCGAGATGCGGGACGGCATGACGCCGGTCACCGGCGACTACGGGAAGCCGGACGGGCAGGGCAAGCCGGTGCTGTTCGAAGGCGTCGATCATGTCCCCCGAGGACACCTGCGCACGCCGTTCGGGTAGGTCTCGCGCCGCGTGGGCTCCAGTCCCCGATCAGCGATGAGGGCGACGCGAGTGTCGAAGTCGTCGACGAAGACGGTGTGCAGGGCGTGGCCGGCGTGCTCGGGCCGCTGTTCGACGGCGAGGGACCGGTGTTCCGCGAGTTCCCATACGGCCTCCGTGTCGCTCGCGACGAACGTCGGCGGGGAGCCGGGCAGTCGTTCGTACCAGGCCGGCGCCGCCGCGTAGTCGTTGACCGGGATGCCTGCGAAGAGGTCGACGGCCATGCCGTCATGACAGGTGCGGCGTGCTCCGGTCCGGGCGGAAGCGGTGATGCACGGGGTGAGGGCTCGCTTCTGGGGTTGCGTCCGTGCCGACGCCCGCCACGCCGCTGTCCGCGTGTCCCCCGTTGAACGTGCAGGTTCACACGCCTCGGCTGTCCCTGCCGGGAGCGACCGACGAGCTCCTGGAACCGTCCGGTCCCGACGGCGCGCAAGGGGGCGGCCACGGGCCCTCCCCGGCCGTTCGACGATCCGATGTCCCCGTACGAGGACAGTCCGGAGCGCGAGTGGCGCCGGCTGCGGGGAATACGGTCCGGCCGGGGCCGGGTCAGTGCCGGCTCATGGCGTCTCTCCTTCGTCGTGGTCGTCGACGGGGAGCCGGTGGGCGTGCAGGATCTGATCGGCGTCGACTTCGACGGATTCGGAACGGTCACCGCATTCTCCTGGCTCAGCCCCGATGTACGCGGTGCCGGGTTCGGGAAGGAGGTGCGCCGAACGGTGTCTCCCGGGACAGCCGGCGGGGCGAGCGGGCGCAGATCGGATGCCGGCGGCTGACCCGTGAGGAGTGGGTCGAGCTGCGGCGGGACGGCATCGAACTCGTCGCCGTCGCCGAGTGTCCGCCGGTCCTCGGGATCGACCCGCCGCCGCAGGCACAGGCACAGGCACTAAAGGTTGTTCGAGGAGAGGGCGGCGGAAGGTGAATCGTCCGCGGGGGCGGGGCGTCCGGGAGAGCCGGCGGGCGCGGCGTGCAGGACGGCGGCGATCTGGCCGCGCCGGGAGACCGCCAGTTTGTCGAGGATGTGCTCGACATGGGAGTCGGCGGTGCGTTTGGAGATGACGAGCTGCTCGGCGATCTCGCGATTGGACATCCCCTTGGTGATGAGCTCGGCGACCTCGCGCTCGCGCTTGGTCAGTGTGTCCACGCCGGTGGCGGCGCCGGGCCCGGCCGGCTGTTCGGGGGTGGGCTCCTCGGCGTCCTCGGCGGCGAGGGCGACCGCGAGGTCCTCGTCGAGTTCCGCCCCCTGCCGGAAGAGTTCGCTGAACCGCGCCTGGCCGAGCTGCCCGCTGACCTGTCCCATGATCTGCTCGTGCGTCTGGGCCAGGCTGGGCCGGGACCACATCAGAACGACGTCTCCGGCGCGGAAGTAGGCGTCGGCCGCGCCCAGCAGCCAGGCCGCCCGCACCGGCCGGTTGGCGGCCGCGGCTTCCCAGGCGAGGATCTCCAGGCACGTGGCGATGCCGTCCGCCTCGTCCTGGCCGGCTTTGAGGCGGACGGCCCGCCGGATCACGGGGCCGCATTCGGCGTGCCTGCCCTCCACCCACAGGGCCAGTCCGATGAACTCCTGGATGAAGGAGCGGTAGAAGGACTCTCCCGTGGAGCCGAACGCTTCCTGGTAGGCGCGTTCGGCGGCCAGCGCCCGCCGGGAGTCTCCCGTGAAGCCGGCGATCATCGCGTCGTGCATGTGGACGAAGCCGATTCCGAGTTCGTAGCCGCTGGGCAGCAGCAACTCGCGGGCTTCGGCGTAGTGGGCGTCGGCCGTGACGTCCTGTCCGGCCAGCATGTGACCCAAGCCGACGATCTGGAGGGCGTAGCCGCGGAGCCGGTCGTCACCGAGCCCGTTCGCCAGGTCGAGCGACTGCCGGTTCGCCTCCTCGCCGACCGTGCGGTCACCTTGCACGAAGGAGAAGTGGGCGTAGTGGGCCAGGGCTTCGGCGCGTTCCGGCACCGGGTCGGTGACCAGTTCCAGTCCGCGCTCCAGCCACAGCCGGGCCTCGCTGAAGCGGGAGGTGCACAGCCAGTACGGGACGAGACAGAGTGTCAGTCGCAGCGCGTCGACCGGAGCGGCGTGACCGCGGTCGTGGGAGCGTTCCAGTGCCGTACGCACATTCGCCCAGTCGCGGGCCAGCGCGTGCACCAGGCCCACTTGGCGGTCGGTGTAGGCGGCGCGGTGGAAGTGGGCGGCCAGGTCGGTGTAGTGGGCGAGATGGCGGTCGCGGGTGGTGTCCTCCTCGTCGACGCGTTCCAGCCACTCGGCTCCGTATTCCCGCATCGTGTCCAGCAGCCGGTATCGCGTTCCCGAGCCGGAGGGGTCGTCCACGCGCAGCACGATCGACTTGTCGACCAGGCTGATCAAGTGCTCGACGACCTCCTCCTCGTAGATGTCGCCGCCCGCGGTCACACGCTCCGCGGCGGTCAGGTCGAAGGTGCCCGCGAAGACCGACAGCCGTGACCACACCAACCGCTCCTCCGGGGAGCAGAGTTCGTGGCTCCAGCCGATGGTGGTGCGTAGCGTCTGGTGGCGCGGCAGGGCCGTGCGGCGGCCACCGGTCAGGACGCGGAATCGGTCCTCCAGGCGGGCGGCGAGCTGCTCCAGCGGGATCGCGCGCAGTCGCACGGTCGCGAGCTCGATGGCGAGCGGAATGCCGTCGAGCCGGCGGCAGAGCGCCCGGACGTCGTCGCGGTTGTCGTCGGTGACCTGGAATCCGGGGACGACGGCCGCGGCACGTTGGGCGAACAACTCGGCGGCGTCCCCGGACTCGACGTTCAGGGGCGGGACGGCGACGGTGTGCTCGCCGGGGACGTCCAGCGGCTGACGGCTCGTCGCGAGCAGCCGTACGTCGGGGGTCTCCCGCAGGACCAGGTCGGCGAACAGCGCGCAGGAATCCACCAGATGCTCGCAGGTGTCCAGCACCAGCAGCATGCGGCGGCCGCGAAGGTGGGCCACGACGGCGTCGAGCGGATCGCCGGTCCCGAGGTCGCGGATGCCGAGCAGGTCCGCCAGGGACTGCGGGAGCAGGTCACCCTGGTGCAGTCCGGAAAGCTCCGCCAGGCAGACGCCGTCGGGGTACTCGGCGGCGAGGTCACTGGCGACCCGTAGGGCGATCCGGCTCTTGCCGACCCCTCCGGGACCGGTCAGGGTGACCAGCCGGGCATCGTTCAACAGGCGTCGCACATGACCCAGTTCGACGCTGCGGCCGACGAACGACGTCACCGCGCTCGGCAGTCCGCACCGGGTCTGGGCGTACCCCATGGCCATGCCTCACCTCCTCGTTCCTCGTTCGGCGCGTGTTCTGAGCCACGCGGTGCGGTGGATCATCGTAGGAACCGTGGTGCCGCGCGGGAACGCATGACGTGAATCCGTCGCGCGTAACCGGAAATTGTTCGCCGGCTGACCGGTAGTGCCCATGTGCCGTTCGGTCTCCCGATCGAGGTCACGTTCCGCACTGGTTGCGGCGATGGGTGAGATAGGCGTCCTGAAGGCGGCTGAACGCCTCGTAGAGCCGGGTCCCGGTCGTGCAGTGGAAAACGGTGGTGCACTGCGCGCAGGTGCGGGTGTGCCGGCGGTGAGCGGTGGAAGCGGCCATGTACCGCGTGTACAGGTCGTCAGGCACGCAAGCGACTTTCGTGGGCTCGGGAAGGGGGTGCGACCGGTCACGCGCCGGGACCGTGGTCCAGAAGGTGCCCGATGAGCGTGTCGAGGTCGAGGTACTCGCCTTCCCGGCCGGGCGGGACGACGTGCTCCGTCCACTGGAGGAAGGCCTCGATGTCCGGCGTCCGGGCCCGCAGCAGGACCGGATCCCCGTCGGGTGTTCCGCCGTGGCCGGCGAGCAGGAGGTGGACACTGCCCGCGTCGCCGTCGTGGCCGGGGTAGACCGACACATCACCGCCACCGGCCCGGCCTCTGATGCCGGCGGTGAGCAGATCACGGGAGACGGCCCAGGTGACCTGGGTTTCCGCACGGGCGTGGCTGTCCAGGTACACGGTGTACGGGTCTTCGGTGGAGTAGGCCAGGCAGATCGGGACGGGAACTCTCCGACCGCCGGTCATGTCGTGCATCAGCAGGTGCGTCGTGCACAGCGACACGCTCGAGCGCCGCGGGGGGACGCCGGAGGGCTTCTTCATGATTTACCCCAACTATTCGAGAGCGGCCTTCCCGAAGACCTGAACGCCTCTCCCGAAAGTAACGTGCGGGAGGAAGGCGACGTCACCGCGACACCGAGAGATGGGTATACCCACATACCGCGCCGACTGCCGGACATATCAATGCGCGGCGACAAACGCACGCGACTTTCCCTTGGTTCGGCCGACCCTCGGGTGAAATACGTATACGGATCTGCCGGGCCCGGCATACCTAGCCGGCAGCCGAAATGCCGATATCTGCACGGTCCGGCATGCGAGGGCGCCACCATGGGAACCGGTAGGGCGTTGTGATTGCCGTGGTACCGCGGGAAAGACGTCTCTTCTCTTTGATTACCGATGAGCGACAGGAGTTTGCGCGTGTGGACCACCGGAGCCGATCGAATCGCCAGTGGCCATGTGTATGAGAAACCGAAAGGAGGTGCGGCGGCCTTCGACCCACCGGAAGAAACCGACGAATATCGCGACTGCCCATGGTGTCCGGACGTGCCGCACGGCCCTGAAGGCGCTCCCGGAGGCTCCGGGAATCACGTGCCGGAAGATCATCCGATGTCGGCGGCCCGGGACGACCGCGCGCTCCGATCGGTGATGCTCGGTCTTGCCCTGGTCGTCATGTGGCTGGCCACGGTGCTCACCGCCTCGGGTGGTTGTGGAAGTGGGCGTTGAGCCGCTGACCGTTGAGCGCGAACGGTGGCCGGACCTTCGGCGAGATGCCGTGCGGTCCACCGGACAACGAGAGACACCGGCGCGGTGAATCAAGTGCGGGAGATCGTGGGCCTGGTCGGCGGTGTGCCGGGCCAGGAGGTCATCGGCGGCCGCCTCCACGGCTCCTCGGTGCTCGGCGGACTCCGGCCGGCCGACGACGCCGGGGCCTGGGCGGACTGACGCGCCGTCGGGTCGGCGGGGCCGCCATCAGCTGGTGACGGCCCCTGCTCGCACCGTTGCTCCGGGCGGGTGACATACGGAGCGCGGCCCGGCACCCGGGCGGGGATGCTGGCGTCATGACCCCCTCCGCGTCAAGGCGGCTCGCCGTCGCGCTACTCGTCTGGCTCACCGTCGTCCCCGGAACGGTCGCGTTGTCCCCGGCCGGCGGGGGGTCCGCGGTCTCAGGCGGCCCCGTCCCGGCCGGCGACGACCCACTGCCGGCGCTCGAGAAGGCCGCCCGGCCGCTGCGCACCGTCGAGCCCTCGGGCCCCTTCGAGGACCTGCGTGCCTTCGGGAAGGCGGTCGGTGACGCCGTGGTGGTCGGCATCGGCGAGGCCGCCCACGGCTCCCACGACTTCGTCACCTTCAGGCACCGGGTGCTGCGGTACCTGGTCGAGGAGAAGGGCTTCCGCTCCTTCGTCCTGGAGGCCAACTGGAGCGCCGGCGCCCGCCTCGACCACTATCTGCTCACCGGTCGGGGCGATCCCGCCCGGATCATGTCCGAGGAGTTCCAGAACGCCTTCGTGCTGCTGCACAGCCAGGAGTACCTGGACATGATCCGCTGGATGCGCGCCTACAACGTCGCCCACCCCGACGATCCGCTCAGGTTCGCCGGCAACGACAACGGCTACGCCGGCCCGGAGCTGTACGACCGGGTCGTCGACCACGTCCGGCGGACCCACCCCGACCTGCTGCCCTCCGTCACCGAGCTGTACCGGGGCCTGCGTCCGACCCTGCCGGTCGGCGAGTGGATCCGCGCCACCACCGCCGCGCCCCTGGACGAGCGCCGTGCGCGGGCCGAGCGCACCGGCCGCGTGCTCGCGCTGCTCCGCGCCCGCGACGCCGCCGGGGCCGGGGACGAGCACGCCTGGGCGGTCCGGCACGCCACCGTCATCGACCAGGTGGCGCGCCTGTACGCCTTCGACTTCACGGACCCCGACGCCGTGCCGGAAGCCATGATCTACCGGGACACCGTCATGGCGGACAACACCTTGTGGTGGCAACGCCGTACCGGACACCGACTGGTGCTCGGCGGGCACAACAGCCACCTGTACACCGCCTCCTCCACCCCCAGCCTCCCCCTCGTACAGGGACAGGTGCTCCGGCGGCGGCTGGGCGACGGCTACCTGGCCGTGGGACTCTCCTTCGACCGGGGCGCCGTGCACGCCACCGGACAGGGCTTGCAGCATCCGGTCGACGAGGATGTCAGGCGGTTCGAAGTCGAACCCGCCGCTCCGGGCTCGGTGGAACACACCCTGGCCCGGGTGAGTCACCCGAACTGGTACCTCGACCTGCGCACCGCGCCGCCCGCCGCCCGCAACGGGCTGGACGTCACCCGGCCCAAACGGGAGATCGGCACGGACTTCCCTCCGCCCGGCGACCAGGTCGACCTGCTGAGATCGGCGGACGTGGTGGTGCACCTGGACGAGATCCGGCCGAGCCGAAGGCTCGACCGGGACGTGTCCGAACAGCGGCCCCACGCGCCCGTCGGGTCCGCCGCCCCGCTGCCCGACCTGCGAAAGGCCGCGCACCCCCTGCGCACCGTGGAGCCCACCGGTCCCTTCGACGACCTGCGGCCCCTGGGAAGGACGGTGGGCGACGCCCGACTGGTCGGCATCGGACAGGCCGCCCACGGCGGACACGAGTTCCTCGCCTTCCAGCATCGTGCGTTCCGGTACCTGGTCGAGGAGAAGGGCTTCCGCTCCCTCGTCCTCGAAGCACCCTGGAGTGCCGGGCTCCGCCTGAACGACTATCTGCGCACGGGGCGCGGCGATCCCGCCCGGATCATGTCCGAGGAGTACCACAACGCCTATCTCTTCATGCACACCCGCGAAGTCCTGGACCTGATCCGCTGGATGCGCGCGTACAACATCGTCCACCCCGACGACCCGCTCGAATTCGCGGGCAACGACAGCAGTTACGCGAGTCCCGATCTGTACGACCGGGTCGTCGGGCACGTCCGCGAGGCGCACCCCGACCTGCTGCCGACCGTCACCGAGCTCTACCGGGGACTGCGTCCCACCCTGCCCGCGGGCGAGTACATGGAGGCCTACATAAAGGCGCCTCCGGCCGTGCGGCGGGAGAAGGCCGAACGCACCGGGCGTGTCCTGGAACTGCTGCGCGCCCAAAAGCCCGCCGAGCGCGGCGAGGCCGGGGACGACCACGCCTGGGCGGTGCGGAACGCGGAGGTCGTCGACCAGGTCGCGCGCCAGTACGCCTTCGACTACGACGACCCGGCCGAGGAACGCGAGGCCCTCGCCCACCGCGACTTCGCGATGACGGACAACACCCTCTGGTGGCTCCGGCAGACCGGCGACCGGACGATGCTGGCCGCCCACAACGGCCACGCGTACCTGGAGGGCTTCGACCCGGACTACCCCGTCACCCAGGGCGGCCTGCTGCGCGGCGTGCTCGGAGACGGTTACCGGGTCGTGGGTCTGGCGTTCGGCCACGGGTCCTTCCTCGCCACCGACCGGGGTGTCGCCGAACCCCGCGACGAGGACGTGAAGACGTTCCACTCGGGGCCCATCGCCGCCGGCTCGGTCGAGCACACCCTGGACCGGGTGAGCCACCACGACTGGTATCTCGACCTGCGCACCGCACCACCCGCCGTCCGCGACTGGCTGGGCACGACCCGGCCCAAGCGCGAGATCGGCACGCACTGGCCCCGGGACCCGGACCCGGTCAACCTGCTCAGGGCGGCGGACGCGGTGGCGTACCTGCACGACATCCGACCGAGCCACCTGCTTCCGCGCACCTGCTCTCCCGCGACGAGGACCCCGGCAGCGCTCGACCGCTGGACGCGGGTGGCGGGGTCCCTTGTCGGCATCGGATCGATGGTGTGTCGGGGAGAAGAGCGCGCAACGCACCGGCGAGCGAGCCAGGGGCAGTGCTCCTCGCTCTCCGGCGGGTCGCCGCGGGTCTGCGTGTCGCGCAGTGCGGCGGTGATCTCCGAGTAGTACTGCCGGTGCACCGTCGCGGCCCACGATCAGGATCGCGCGGTCAGTGACCACGAACGTCGCCACCGGCAGTGGCTTCGGCGTCCTCGGCCAAAGTCCCCTCAGGGCTTCTCGCCGCGCGCGTACGGGCCGAGGAGAGCTCGGAACTCGGCGTCACCGGGGGGCTCGAACTCCTTGGTGTCCGGGCCGCGTTCGACGAACGGTGTGCACTCGGCGGCGGTGCGGCCGACCATGCCGTGGGTGCCGAGCAGGCGGCCGGTACGGGCCTCCAGGACGCGTACCTCGTACCGGCCCTCGTAATGGGAGATCTTCCGGCTCGCCTCGGCGGGCTCCTCGTACCGGCACACCCTGAGGAGCTTGCCCATCCCCATGTACTGGGCGCAGGCGACGAGTTGTACCCGCTCGGGCAGCGGAGTGAACGGGTCGGCGCGGTCGTGGCCGCCGGAGCCCTCGAACTGGTGCAGCAGCCCGTTGACATGGACGACCATGGGGTGGGGTCCCGACGCGGACACGCGTGCCGCCCGGGGGACCGGGCGGCTCCCGTCCTCCTGGCACAGGCCGCCGAACGAGAAGAGGCCGAGGCGCGTCTCCACGGGTCCTTCCGGCACGGAGGCCGTCGGAGTGACCGGCCGTCCGGAGGATCCCGGGGCGATGGAGAAGGCTGGGGTCGCGGCGGATCCGCCGGTATCGCCGTCGCCACCCGAGGACCGTGCCAGCAGCCCGATCAGGACCGCGACCCCCGTCAAGGCCACCACCCCGGCCCAGTAGCGCGCCCGTCCGGCCACCCCGTCCGCCCCTTTCCGGCATCGCCGCCCTGCCCCTGATCCGTCCCGGGAGGCGGTGGGACCACCGTAGCCGCTCGGCGCGAACCGTACGCCGGCCCGGCGGTCAGGGTTCGTCCCGCGATCTCTGCGGGTGCATCGCGAACGGCACCAAGGCGCAGCCGCCGACCCGCTTCCATCCGAACGGCAGGACACCACCGCACCAGGATGGTTCCGCCTCCTCGAACTGGTGGAGGAGGAGGAAACTGTACGGGTGAGCGATTCCGGTGACTCCCGTGGGCCGGCGTCGGCCGAAGAGATCCACGCCTGTCTCGTCGAGCAATTGAACAGGGCGTTGAGGGCGCCGGAGACGTTCGGGGGTGAGATCGCCCTTCGGATGCTGATCGACCATCTGCTGACGGTGGAACGGGAGCGGGAGGCGTACGAGCGGCTGCGGCGATCGTGGGAAGAGCGCGTGATCCTCGGGCACCTCACGCAGGACGGGCCGACCGACCTCTTCTCGTCGTCCGGCATGCGCTCTGATCTGTGCTTCGAGGCGGCCGGCAGCCGCCGAACGCTGACCAGGACAGCCCTTTCAGTTCTTGCGGATGCGGCGCGCCTCGGCCACGAGTCTGCGGGGCAGCTTCGGCCCCGCACATGCGTAGTCGATCAACTGATTCCGGTAGGTGGTGTTCGCGAGTCCCGGCGCCAGGGCGATCAGGTCCCTGAGGTCGTTGGACGAGCCGGAGAGGCGGGTGCGGTAGGCGGCGGCCGCCGCGCGCAGCAAGACTTCGTGAGGTTCGTGTTCCAGGCCCTGCGCGGCGAGGCGTGCGGCTGCGGCGAAGTCGCCCTGCTCGGCGCGTACATCCGCCAGGTCCAGGTGGAGGGACCAGTTGACGCAGTCCAAGCGCAAGGCGTCTTCGAAGGCTGCCGCAGCCTGGTCCAGATCGCCCATCACGCGCCAGGTGGTCGCCCGCGCGACCGCGGTCCACATGACCCGATCGACGGCATCGGCGCGGTCGCACAGCGCGAAAGCCGGCTCGTAGCGTCCGCAGGCCCGGGGCAGCCGGGCCATGGCGGCCGGCGCCTCGGCACTCACCGCGTCGAGAAAACGCTCGTCGCCGAACCAGGGAGCGGCACCCCGTGCCACCTCGGGTCGCGCGCCCGTGACCGAACCGAGGGCCATCACCGCGTCGTCCATGTCCCCTTCGAGGCTCTCCTCCAGTTCCGAGCGGCGGTCCCGCCACAGCTCCGCGAGGGCCGCATACGGCTCCGGGGCTGCCGGTGCCGATGCGATCGCCCCCACCAGAAGTTTCAGGGCGCCGACCGGACTTCCGCCGCAGTGCGCCATCACGCCGGCGAGACCGACTCCCGCCGCCACCGACTGATTCGGCATCTCCACAGAATATTCGTGGCCAAAGGTTCTGTGAGCGCTTCCGCTTGGACGGCGGTACCGCCTCGGTGAACGTCCCGGAGCCGTCCTGCTGAGGTCACAGCAGCGAGAGATGGATCAGGCGGGCGCTCCCTCCCTCCCCCGTGTCGGTCGTCAGGGCCACGTAGCGGGTGGTCGTGTCCGTCGCGAGGCGGCGGGTGCGGCCGTGGCCGGTGAGCTTGCCGGCCGGTGTGTAGTCGAGGCCGTCGCTGCTGAACTCCACTCGGAGTGCGGGGACATGGCCGCTCGTCCAGTCCGTGCGGATGTCGTGGACCCGGAGTCGGCTACCGAGGTCGACGACCATGCGGCCTTGCGGGCCGGGCGTCCACGCCGTCGACGGCGGCTGAGGGGTCCGACATGCCGGCCCCACGTGGCAGATCGACTGACCGACGACGGGATTCGCCGCGTCGGTGATGTCCCGGACGCCGGTGCCGCTGCCCAAGGAGACCTCGCCCGGGTAGGCGACCTGCGTATTCGTGTAGCGAACGGTCGCGTAGTCGTTGCCCGGGAAACTCACTCCCGCGGCGACACCGACGACGATGGTCAGGGCGGCGTCGGCCTACCAGGTCCGGGCTCCCTGGGCGCACCAGCCCGGGACGAGCGCGTACAGCGTGGAGCCGGAGCGGGCGTTGAAGCCCACGGTGCAGCGGATGCCGGTGCTGTAGAGGGTGTCACCGCCGCGCACCGCGACGGCCGCCCGGCGCCCCGCCCGCTCCTCCGCGTGGGCGGCCGGCAGGCCGAGAAACCGCCGACCGCAGGGTTCCGGTGGTGAGCGGCGTCAGCGGTCCGGAAAGCGGGACACACCGATCAGGACGGTTCCAGTGAGGAAGAGCCCAGCGCCCACTGCCATGAGCCAAGGGAGCACGTTCCCTGACAGGGCGAAGGCGAAGACGACGAGAACGCAGCTGAGACCGCACCCCGCGAGCATCTGGCCGAGCCCATGAGGAACAGGACGCACGACGTGAGCCCGCTCCCAGGGATGGACCCATCCGGTGAGAAGCTCCACCACACCACTTGCCGCGACAGCCAGGGCGAACGCGATGAACGTCCCCAGCACCACATACTGCATCCCGCCTCCTCGGCGGTCATCGTGGCACAGCGGCGTGAGCCCGCCTGACCGCCGTGCGCGACCGGCGGTCGGTGGACGCCACGGCGTATCCTGCGCGTGTGGGGCTACGGTTCGAGACGCGCGGGTCCGACTCTCCGTGGGTCGACGCCGTGTGGACGTGCACGAGTGAGCAGGTCGCGGCGATGACGTCCGTCGCGGGGGTGCGGCTGGGCCTGGTGTTCTGGGAGCAGGACGGGCAGGCGCACGCGGGCGTCACCGGTCCCGAGACCCGGAGCGGGACGGCGCCGGTGCCGGAGGGTGCGACGTTCACGGGCATCGAGTTCGCCGTGGGCACGTCGTTGCGGGCCGTGCCCACGTCGGCGCTGGTCGACGGCGGCATCGGGCTCCCCGACACCTCCCGCCGTTCGTTCCGGCTGGACGGCGCGCGCTGGGAGACACCCGGGCCCGACGACGCCGAGGCGTTGGTCGAGCGGCTCGTCCGGGCCGGGACCGTGGTCCGTGACCCGCTCGTCACCGAGGTGCTGCGAGGACGGTGCCCGGCCGTCTCGGGGCGCACGGTCGAGCGCCGGTTCCGTGCCGCGACCGGGCTGACGCGGGGCGCGGTCAGGCAGATCGAGCGGGCGCGCACGGCGGCGGAGCTGCTGGCGGCCGGCGAGCAGGCCGCCGACGTCGTCGCCAAGCTCGACTACTTCGACGAGCCGCACCTGGCCAGGGCGCTGCGCTCCTACGTCGGACGCACCGCCGGGCAGCTGCGCGACGGCGCCGGCGGTGCGATCGCCCTCGACACGGGTCAGCGCTTGACGTCGTAGACCAGCTTGAGGATCCCGTTCGAGTAGGTCTCCGACTCCCTCGGCCTCAGCATCTGCTTGTCCCGGTCGGCCCGGCCGAACAGGCTCTTGCCGGCACCGAGCAGCACGGGGAAGACGAGCAGGTTGTACCGGTCGATCAGGCCCGCGTCCGACAGCCGCCGGGCCAGCTCCGCGCTCCCGTGGATGAAGATCGCGCCGCCCTCGCCCTCCTTGAGCGCGGCGACGTCCTCGGTCGAGCGCAGGATCGTCGTCGGCCCCCACCCGTCGACGAGGGCGTCCTCGGACAGGCTGCCCGACACCACGTACTTGGGCAGCTCCTTGTAGGCGGCGTGGTCCTCGGAGCCGGGCCAGACCGGTGCGAACGCCTCGTAGCTGCGACGGCCGAACATCAGCGCCGTCGTGTCGGCGAGCTCCTCGCCCTTCAGCGACCAGGCTTCCTCGACGAACTCGAGGTCCTTGAAGACCCAGCCGCCACTGCGGTGCCCCTCCTCCGGACCGCCGGGCGAGTCCACGACGCCGTCGAGCGACATGAAACCGGTGTAGACCAGGTCACGCATGCTGTTGTCCTCCTCCTGCTCGGGCAAGCCATCGGGGTTCACCGTAGACGGCGCCGCAACAGCCGTCTTGGACGGAAACGACACGCACCCCCGACGCCGCGGGAGTCGGTACGTACGGCACGTCGACTCCCCGTGGAGGACGGCATGTCCCTGGACCTCTTCGCCGGCACGAGGCGGTGTGGGAGGTCGCCGAGCGGGGCATCAAGGCCGTCGGCCGCGAGACGTACGAAGGTGGTGTGCCCAAGGTGCTCTACCGGGATCCGGAGGGCAACGAGATCAGCCTCGGCCGCGGACCGGGCTGACGACGATCGTCCCGGCCCGCCGGCGGAGGGCTGCTGCCATCATGGCAGTGCCATCGCCCGGCGCGGCCCCGGCAGACGAACGGAAGCACACGGATGACCACCCCGGATCATGAGTACCTCGCGGACGACTGCTGGATCATCGACGCGAACCTGCGGCCCTTGTGCGAGTCGGTGGGAGCCTTCGCCGGCTACGAGTTCGGCGACTCCGACTGGCAGGCCGTCGAGACCGCGCTGCCCGCGACGGACGTCGAGCGAGACGCCTGGTACGACTACCCCCTGCTCGGCCACGTGCCTCTCACTCTGTTCGTCGCAGCCGATCCGGGGTCGTCCGTGGTGTTCGTGAGAGTCGCGGGCGTGTCCGACGACCGCACCGCGGCGCAGGTCGAGGCGGCGCTGCACATCTTCGCGACATGGGAGGTGGCCTGATGGTCGCCTCGCTGCCGCTCGTGCCGGTGCCGGCGGCACGAGCGGGGGCGGGGACACGTCACGCGACGGCGGTGCCCTCGATCTCGACCATCAGGGTGGGGATCGCCAGCCGTGTCACCCCGAGCATCGTGGTGGTCGGCGCCACTCCGGCGGCGCCCAGCCGCGACGCCAGCACGCCGTAGTGCTGGAAGAGCAGGTCGACGTCGGTGGTGTAGACGTTGAGCCTGACGAGGTTCGCCAGGGTCATGTCGGCCCGGCCGAGGACGGCCTCCAGGTTGTCGAGGCTGAGTGCCAACTGCGCCGCCATGTCACCGTCGTGCAGGGGTTCGCCGTCGCCGCTCATCGCGGTCTGTCCGGCGCAGTACAGGGTCCGGGTGTGCCCGGTGACGACTTCGCCCTGGTTGTAGCCCAGCTCCGCCGACCACGTCCACGGGTTGACCGTCGTACGCTCCATGGCCACATGTCTCCAATCGATTCATCGACAGTACGAACGTCCATCGGCTCGGCAGCCGTTCACCTCTGACGTCGTGCGGAGAGCCTCGCAGCAAAAGCGTGACACCTTGTGTCATGTATTTCGGTAGTGTTTTCGGATGCGCGCCAACCGGTTGGTCTCGCTCGTGCTGCTGCTGCGCCGGCACGGCCGGCTGTCCGCGGCCACGCTGGCCCGCGAGCTGGAGGTGTCCACCCGCACCGTGCTGCGCGACATGGAGGCGCTGTCCGCAGCCGGCGTCCCGGTCTACGCCGAACGCGGCCGGAACGGCGGCTTCGCGTTGTTGCCCGGCTTCCGGACCGAGCTCACCGGGCTGAACCACGACGAGGCGCTCGCCCTGCTGGTCGCCGGTTCACGGCGCGGCGGGCAGGTGCTCGGCCTCGGCTCGGCGCTCGCCTCGGCCATGCTCAAGGTGGTGGACGCGCTGCCCGAGAGCCATCGGGACACGGCGGCCGACGCGGCGCAGCGGCTGCTCATCGACCCGGAGACCGACCTCCTCGCGCGCCGCACGGTCGCCGAGGAGGTGCCCGACGCCATAGCGGCCGAGGTCCGGCGCGCGGTGCTCGCCGGACACAGGCTGCGCATCCACTACGCGGCCGCGGACCAGGCCCCGAAGTGGCGCACGGTGGACCCGATCGGCCTGGTCACCGTACGCGACCAGGGCTACTTGCTGGCCACGAGGTCCGGCACGGACCGAACGTACCGGCTGTCCCGGGTGCTGGCCGCCGAGGAGCTCGACGAACCCGCGCAGCGGCCGGACCGGGTCGATCTGGACCGGGCCTGGCAGGAGCGCAGCACCCGGTTCCGGGCCGGCGGTGACCAAGTCGCCGTGCTGGTACGGGTGGACCCGGCGCGGCGGGAGGACCTGGTGGGCACCGCGCTGGCCGTCCTCTCGGAAGAGGCCGACGCGGACGGCCGACTGCGGCTGGAGGTGACCTTCCAGGACGCACGGCACGCCGAATGGGCGCTGTGGCAGCTCGCCACGCACGCGGAAGCCCTGGCCCCGCAGTGGTTGCGTGCCTCCCTGCGCGACCGCGCCACCGCGATGGCCACTCGGTACGGGGTGTCGTCCTGAAAGCCCGCCGACACAGCGGGACCCCCGTTCCCGAGAACCTGCCGCGCCCTTGATCGACACGGTCCCGGCACCGGACCGACGGATCACCGCAACCCGCTCCCCGTAGCCTGCGGGGCCGCGAGGGCCGCGTGCCGTGCTCTCCCACCGGTCGCCAGCCGGGTCATGGCCGGCCTGCGCAGCCCGCGGCCCTCCCCCACCGACCGCGAACGCGACATCCTCACCCACATGCGCCGTATCTACGGCAAACTGGGCGTCGACACCCGGGCGGGCGCGGTCGCGGTGGCGAAGGAACAGCGGCTGCTGCCCTGACCGCCGCCCGAGCCGGAGTACGGGCCTGCGAGAGGACTCCATGTGACTGCGTCGGCGTCAGGGGCGGGCGACCGGGACCCCGGTGCCCGGGAGGACGAGTACCGGCCGGATCCGCGCCGGTGGCGAGCCCTGTGGGTCACTCTGGTGGCCGGCTTCATGAGCCTGCTGGACGTCACGATCGTGGCGGTCGCGCTGCCCACCGTCCAGAACGACCTGCATGCCTCTCCCGCACAGGTGCAGTGGGTGGTGTCCGGCTACACCCTCACCTTCGCCCTCGCCCTCGTCACCGCCGGCCGGCTCGGTGACGCCCTGGACCGCCGCCGGATCTTCCTGCTCGCCCTCGGCGGCTTCGTGCTCTTCAGCGCGGCCTGCGGGGCCGCTCCCGACATCACCCTGCTGGTCGTGGCCCGCCTCGCCCAGGGCCTGGCGGCGGGCTTCATGGCGCCCCAGAACTCCGCGCTCATCCAGCAGTTGTTCCGCGGCGGCGAACGCGGCCGGGCCTTCGGCTACTTCGGCGCCACCGTCGGCATCTCCTCCGCCTCGGGCCCCGTCATCGGCGGCGTGATCCTCGCGCTGGCCGATCATCAGCAGGGCTGGCGCTGGATCTTCTACGTCAACGTCCCCATCGGCATCCTCGCCGTCCTGCTCGGACGCCGTCTGCTGCCACGTACCCGACGGTCCGGCCGGGGACATGTGGACGTGCCCGGCGTCCTGCTCCTCGGTCTCGGAGTCCTCGCGCTCATGTATCCGCTGGTCCAGGCGGAGTCCGGCGGATTGAGCCGACTGTGGTGGATGTTCCCGGCGGGCGCCTTGATCCTCACCGTCTTCGTCCGCCGACAGCACCGCCTCGTCGCCCGTGGCATCGGACCGCTGCTCGACCCGCGCCTGTTCACCACGGTGCGCGGCTACGCCGTCGGCGCCGGCGTCGGCACCCTCTATTTCATCGGCTTCAGCGGCGTCTGGCTGGTCTTCGCCCTCTTCTACCAGCACGGGCTGGGCTTCTCGCCCCTCCGGTCCGGCCTCGCTGTCACTCCGTTCGCCCTCGGCTCGGCGGGTGCGGCCGTGGTCGCGGGCCGGCTGGTGGACCGGCTCGGCCGCCTGCTCACCGTGTGGGGACTCGTGGGTGTGATCGTCGGCCTGGGCGGCACCGCTCTGCTGCTGCGCCTCGCGCCCCTGGACATCGCTCCCTGGATCGCCGCCCCCGTCCTGTTCCTCGGCGGTGTCGGCGGAGGCTTCGTGGTCTCCCCCAACATCACCATGACCCTTCGGGACGTACCCGTGCGGATGGCGGGCGCGGCGGGCGGCGCCCTGCAGACCGGGCAGCGGCTCGGCGCGGCGGTGGGCACCGCCGCCCTGCCGGGGCTCTTCTACCTGGTGCTCGCCAGGAGCGACGACTACCAGGGCGCCCTCGTCGTCGCGCTGGGCGCCGCCCTCACGGCGATGCTGGCGTCGCTGGCCCTGGCGGCGTTCGACTGGCGGCGCGACCGGCGAGCGCGCGACCCTCACCGGAAGTGCCCGGAGGAGGTCGCGAACAGCCCGGTGCACGCCCGGCAGAGCTGACCCACCCACCGGGCCCCTGTCGGAGTACCGGCGATGACGCGAACGACCGACGCGGATGCTGGACGTAATCGGCACGGCTGGTGTCGAGGAGCCGTTCCACCACTGACAGCACGTTCTCCGGTCCCGGCAGACGGCCGCGCCGATCCGGACCGCGATCGGCGCCGCCCGCACGACCACCGCCCTCGGACAACACCGAGAGTGGGTCGTGGTCGCCGCCGTGCCCCACAGGGCGATCGGTCGGGCGGGGCATGGCTTCGTGACGGCCAGGGCCTCGATCGGTTCCCGCGTGGCGCGGGCGTTGGTTCCGCGCTCTCCTTCCGGATCACAGCTCCGGCTCCCGGCCGCGACGAACCCGACGTCCGCGCCGAAGCCCTCGTCGCACGTCCCGACGGCCCGCCGCACCGCGCGGACGACGCCGCCCCGCTCGCGCCGCGCAGGATCGCACCGCCCGACGCCGGCCGGCCCCGGCTCGCGGTCGGCCGGACCGTACGCCTGTCAGGTCCGCACCCTCGTGGATCGTCCGGACCAGGGCTCCCATCCCGCTGCCCTCGCCGAACGCCGCGTGCACCAGGACGCGGCCGAGCGACAAGACGCCCCACGGCGGCTGCGGTTCACGCAGGTGACGACGGGGAGGACCAGGCCCGTTCAGCTCCGGCGGGGCCTCCCACTCGTCGGTCTCGGCCCTCAACCCGCGAACGCCGAGCACTCCGTATACGTATCCTCGCAAGGATCGCTTGTTCGCCGCGGGCGGACGCATGACGTGCTGGAGCGTCACGCGGGGTCCGCGCGGCGTTACGGTCGACCGGCCGCACCGGTCCGCCGCCGTGCGCCCGCCCACGGGCGGGCAGTGACTGCGGTTGCCCTGTCGGCGGGCAACCGCCCGGCCGAGCGGTTCCGTCAGTCGATCCCGTCGGCGCGGGGCAGTGCGGTCCGCGCCGCGGGGAAGCCACGGGGACCGCCTGGCCGCGGACAGGACGGTACGTGGGGAAGCACGGACTCACGAACCGAGTACCGTCCCGCCCTCTGCCGCCTTCCGGCTGTCGACCATGCCCGCGACCTGGACGCGGGAGGTGACTCCCAGCTTCGTGAGAATGTGCTCGACGTGGGTGTCGGCAGTGCGCTTCGAAATGACGAGGCGTTCGGCGATCTGCCGGTTGGTGAGTCCTTCGGCGATCAGGTCGGCGACCTCGCGTTCGCGCGGAGTGAGGGGGCCCAGAGCGCTGCCGTTGTCCACGTCCGGGGGCGGCGCGGACGTGCTGCGGTGCCCACGCCCGCAGGCGATGTCGATGAGGGCCGGCACCTCCAGCTTGGCTCCGTACGCGTAGACGTGGGTGAAGCGCTCGGCGCCCAGACTGAGCATGAGGGTGTTCTCGGTCTCGGTGTGCAGGGCGCTCAGCGCGCGCACTCCCCACAAGGTGGTGCCGACCTGCCGCCAGAGTGTCGTGGAACCGCCCAGGAGCGTCGCGGCGTGTTCGTATTCCTGTTCGGCGCACGCGACCCAGGACAGGAATTCCACGGTGGCCGCCAGGCTCATGGTCTCGCCCTGGTCGAGGGCGGACGGCAGCACCTCGCGACCCAGTTCCCGGCTTTCCGTGAGCCTGCCGTCCGCCCACAGCGCCAGCACGCGGGTGATGGTCATGTAGTTGCGTACCCATCGCTCCCGCGGGAGGTGCGCCAACTCCCGCAGACACTCCTCCGCCTCCCGCAGGGCTTTGGCGGGACTGCCGTGGGCGGCGTGGAACACCGCGGTGTTGATGTAGCCGGCCACCAGAGGGAACAGGTCGCCGGACGCCCTGAGCAGCCGCCGCGATTCCTCGTACGACGCCATGACGCGCTCGACGTCCCTGCTCCACATGAGCATCTCGTAGGTCTCGACGTAGAGGGCGCGGGCGCGCAGGAAGTCGTCGTCCAGGGACTCGGCCACGGCCCGGCAGCGCCGCACCATCTCCTGCGCCGCCCGGTCCGCCTGGAGCAGCCCGTAATAGGACCCGTAGTACAGGGCGACGCCCTGCTCGACGGTCGGCTCCGCCTCGGCTGCCAGGGCCTTGTCGATCCAGCGTCGCGCCTCGGTCAGCCTGCTTCTGCCCAGCCACAGCCCCCACAGTCCGTTCACGATCCGGAGCGCGGCCTCATCTGCCGGACGGGCGATGGCGAAGTCCATGGCGACCCGGAAATTGTCGAAGTCGGCGGTGAGCCGCCCTCCCCACTCGAGTTGCTGGTCGCCCAGCCACTCTTCGCCTGCCCGCTCGGCCATCCGCAGGAAGAACTCCTGATGACGCCGCGCGTACTCCTCGGTGTGGCCGTCTTGCTCCAGTCTCTCGGCTCCGTATTCCCGGACCGTGTCGAGCAGTCGATAGCGGTACTCGACGACGCCTTCCACTCGCTGCACCACCGACTTGTCCACCAGGGCACCGAGGAGGTCGAGTACGTCCCGCCCTTCCAACTCGCCTCCCGACCCGACTTCCTCGGCAGCCGCCAGGGTGAAGCCTCCGGCGAACACCGAGAGCCTTGCCCAGAGTTCCCGTTCGGCTGCCGAACACAGGCTGTGGCTCCACTCGATCGTGGTGCGCAGGGTGTGGTGGCGGGCCTGTGCGGTCCGCACTCCGGCAAGGAGCCGGAACCGGTCGTCGAGACGTCCAAGGATCTGTTCGAGGGGCATGGTCCTCAGCCGCACGGCGGCCAGTTCGATGGCCAGGGGAATGCCGTCCAGGCGCCGGCAGAGAGCGATGACTTCGGACCGGTTCTCCGCGGTGAGCGCGAAGGACGGCAGGGCGGCCTTGGCCCGGGCGACGAACAGGGCCAGCGCGTCGTTGTCGTGTTCGTCGGCGTCCGTGTCCGGGCTGGGCATCGGCGGGATCGGCAGGACGAACTCGCCGGGCAGGGCGACGGGTTGCCTGCTGGTCAGCAGGAACACCAGCCCCGACGAGTGGCTCAGAAGGATGTCGACGAACACGGCCATCGCCTCGACCAAGTGCTCGCAGGTGTCCAGCACCAGCAGGGCCTGCTTGTCCGAGAAGTGGTCGATCAGCTGATCCATCGGCTCCGTCGAGGCGACCTCCGGCAGGCCGACGGCGGAGGCCACCGTGTTGGGCAGAAACTCGGCGTCCCGCAGTCCGCTCAGTTCGGCGATGCTGACGCCGTCGGGAAAGTCGACGGCCATCTGGTGGGCGGCCCGAATCGCAACCCGGGTCTTGCCCACACCGCCGAGCCCGGTGAGGGTCACCACCCGGGCCTCCGTCGCCGCCCTGCGGACGGCCTCCAACTCGGAGGCGCGGCCGATGAACCCGGTTGTCTCGTTCCGGGCGCCGACTCGAGCCCACTTCCACTGCGTCACGAATTCCTCCCTCTGCGTAACCAAGAGCATCGCACGCAACGAGCGACCGACGTACCGGAGTTGCGGACGCGGACCACGTGTGCGGTCAAGCGTTCGCCCCCTCGTGGCCCGGCATGCAGGCGGCCACCGCGGCCGACGCTCGACCTGCCTAGGTGCACCTACGTGCCGCCCCACCCGTACGTATCTCCTCCCGCGCAGATACCGATCTTGCGCGGGACTCACATGGGCGGCAGGTGGCACAGGGCATAGTCGTCGGTGCCGCAGGGCCCGGCGGCACGCGGCGATTCGGCATCCCTGATGCGCTTCGCCCTGTTCCGATCCGGCACCGCCTACCCGAAAGCGAACCCACGTGACCAATCTCGCCGCCTTGTTGCTGGAAGCGGCCGTACGATTCCCACTCCGATCTGCTGTCCGGCTGCGGGAGACGATCCTGAGCTACGCCGAGCTGAACGAGCTGAGTGCCCGGGTGGCGGGCGGGCTGTCCGCCCACGGCGTGCGTGCGGGTGACCGGGTGGGGATGATGGTGCCGTACGCTCCGGCCTTTCCCGTTCTCTACTTCGGTGCTCTGCGTGTCGGGGCGATCGTCCTGCCGATGTACCCCCGTACCGAGTCGGCCGCGGCACGGCCTCGCGGAGACGCCCGCGGTGCGCGACTGGTCTTCACGTCTCACGACACCACGCAGGTCGACGGCGTCGAGACGGGCGACACGACCGCCGTCCCGGTCGGCCCCGACTTCCTCACCCAGATGGGACTCTGGCCCCAGGCCCAGGACGTGGTGAGCCGCGCCGACGAGGACCTCGCGGTCGTGGTTCCCGCCGAGGGCCCGGCGAACAGCCCCCACAGCCTGGCACTCAGCCATGGCACCTTGCGTGAACACGCGGTCGTGGCTGCCCGAAGGGCGTTGGAGCAGACGTTCACACCTGGCACGTCCGAGTTCCCGGGCAGCGGCCAGTCCCACGGCCTCAACGCCGTGATGCTCGCCGGAGCCTGCCTGGCCTTTGATCACGCGAGTACCGCGCCGGTCTCACGCGCCCTGCCAGGAAGACGCATGCCGGCCGACACCGCTCTCCCGGACGGGACCGCTGACAGTACCGGGTAGAAAGCCGTCGTCGCCCGGGGTGGCGTCCTCGGACACGGTGATCGACTCCCTGATCGTCCGCCGTCGGCCGGGCATCACGGCAGCGCGCACGCGGTCAACAGGCCACCGGCGGGGTCCTGGTAACGCTCTCTCGCAGCGCGGCCTCGTGGCCCGTCGACGGTGGAAGGCGCGCTGAACCGGGCAGCATGAACCCGCCGCGTTCTTCCCGAGCGGTACGACGGCCTGTACACCCCCCCCGCGAAGGGACTCGGCATGACTCTCGGAAAACTGTGCGCGCTCCTTGTCGCGCCGCTGATGCTGATTGTCGGGTTCGGGGCATCGTTCGCCGGAGCGTTCGCGCTGATCGCCGGGCTGCTGGCCGGCTCCGAAGACGGACCTCCGACATGTGACGGCAAGGTCATGCGCCCCGGCGACCAGTGCATGGTCAGCATCAACGGGCAGCGCTCATCGGCCGGTTACGACGAGATGATACGACGCCGCGAAGATACGCCGCGTAACTCGCTGATCCTTGGAAGTTCCTGCCTCGGCGGCGGCGTGGTGCTGTTGCTCGGCGGCTGGGGAATCGTGCGCCGGATGGGATCGAGTGACAACTGGTGAGCCCATGACAGCCTTGCTTCGGTGCGGGCGCCAAGGCCGTCGGGCTCTGGAAGCGGGTCAGCGGGGCACGTCCACACGCTGTGCGCCGACGACCGACAGCGGTTACGGGGCTCTCTCCGCTCGGAAGCCGGGGGTGACCGTGCAGATCACGACTCGCTGGTCCTGATCGGTGATGTCCGGGACGGCAGTCGAGCGTGAGGGGACCGATCACGGGGTGCCGAACGGTCTTGCGTGGGGCAGGTTCGGCCGACAGGTCGTGGGCCGCCCACAACCGGGCGAACTCCTCACCGCCGCCGGGACCTTCGATGCTCACGCGATTCACGTCTCCGGCTGAGACGGCCACCGCTCCCCGCTGCGGAACAAGCGCTCCAGGAAGGGCGACTGAGAGGGTGTCGACGGTGCGGGCGCGCCGTCCCCGCGTGCCACGGGCGGCCTTCTCCCGGTGCACGAGGTGGCATAGCGCCATGTCATTCGCACCATGGCGTGGTCGGACAGGTCATGGGGCGCAGCCGTTCGGCCAAGGGCCGCCGGACCGCAGGTGGATGCGCACTCGGTGGTCCCGCTCGGTGTCCGAGGTCCCCCGGCTCCAGGGCGCGTCCACGGCACGCGGCCGCGACCCGGAGCCGGGGATGCCGCCCGGCTCGGTCAGCCGGTGTGGACCTTCAGAGCGGAGCGGACGGCGGATTCCAGAGCGCCCTCGATCCAGGCCGGCTTGATCGAGGTGTGATCCCCCGCGAAGTGCAGGGGTCCTTCGGAGGTGGGGATGTCGGGAAACAGCTCCGTGTGCTGGCCGGGGAAGAGCACGGACGCCTCTCCGTAGGCGTAGTGGTCCCGCGTCCACGACTGGGTCCGGCATTTGCCGGTGAAGAACACCTCGCAGCGGCGGCCGAAGACCGCCTGCACTCCGGCGAGGGCGCGCAGACAGCGCTCCTCGTCGGCGTAGGCGTCCCACTTGAGGGCGTCGTCGGACCAGCTGTAGGAGGCGAGCACGATGCCGCCGTCGCTGCCTTCCATGGGCTGGGCGTGCTCGAAGTACATGAAGCGGTTGGCGTTGTCGCTGACGGCGCCGCCACCGCGGACGTGGGCGGCCTCGACCTCACCCTCCATGGCGGGCCTGAAGGCGGTGAAGCAGTGCTTGTAGTCATCGGGGATCGTCACCCCCAGGTCCTTCACCGACTTGTGGGCACCGAGATATCCGGCGTCCCTGACCTTGCCCGCCCGATACTTCTCGTAGAGGCCGTCCTCGATCGTGTCGAGGGCCCGCTTCCACTGTGCCTCCGTGAACTCCCACCAGCGCCGCGAGAATTCGAGCAGCACCTTGGTCGCGGAGTCGTAGTGCAACTCCGTGATGGCCCGGCGCTTGCCGTACGACAGCGGGGGGTCGAACGCGACGTGCCGCAGTCCGGAGAAGGGCACGGTGATGATCGCCTCGTCGCCCTCGAAGACCTCCGTGGTGCCGCCCTTACCCGTCTGGCAGTCCTCCGAGACGGTGTGCACCCGCACTTTGCCGCCCGCCCGTTCGACGCGTACGGCGCGCCGGTCGAGCCGTACCTTTCCCTTCACGGGCGCGTACAGCGCGTCGGCGAGCAGCGCGGTCCCGCCCTTGATCTCCCAGAACTTGGTCCCCGGGGAGATCAGTGCGCTGGACAGGAAGCTGTGCAGGAAGGAGAGGTGCAACCGCGAGGTGAGGTTCTGGACGGTGCCGACCAGGTCGATGGTGTGGGTGTCGAGCCCCGCGGCTTCGGTGAGGTAGCGGTACATGGACCAGTGTCCGTACCTCTCGAGCACCTCGGCCCACCCGTCGACAAGGGCGGTCCCCTCCTTGCCCCGGACGAGTCGGTGTACGGGTTCGAGCGCGTCGGCGAGGATGGCGGCGGCGGTCTTCTTCCGGTGCGCGCCGGTGACGTTGAAGGTGTCGTTGACCCTTTCCGGGTTCTTCTCGTAGTCGGCCCGGCGCTCATGGATGCCGTTGACGTGCATCCAGGTGCGATTGGTCTTCGTCGCCGGGTCGTCCGGGTCGACGTCCACCAGGTAGAACTCCTGGCGGGGAAGGTCGAACTTCTTCAGCAGGGCCATCAGGAGCGGGTGACTGTCCGGCAGCCGCATGGCACCGGCCTCGGCGTACTGCCGGGGATCGGCGAACGGCTGCGCGCCGTTCTCATGGCCGCCCTTGCGGAAGGTCTTGACCCGGCCGCCGACCCGGTTACCGTTGGCCTCGATCACGACGACGTCGTGGCCCGCCCGGTTGAGCAGGTCGGCGGCGAGCAGGCCGGCCGGCCCCGCCCCGACGACCAGTACCCGCTTGGTGGCCTTCCCCCTGCCGGTCGGCAGACCGTTGTCGACGATCTTCACGTAGGCCGGGACCAGGGGCTTGTCGTGTTCGTCGTGGACCACGACGGCGCGGGCGACCGTCCGGTACGCCTTCGGATCGGTGCCGGGCGGGGCCGCACCCGGCTTGACGGCGGGCGCGGTGGCGGGACTGAGCGCGGTCGCGGGGGTGGCGGAGGCCGCGGTGAGCCCGACCGCGAGCGCCGAGGCGCCGGTCGCCGTGACCACGGTGCGCCGGGAGGGAGCGGCGTCCTGGTGTGTCGACGGAGTGCTCACGTCTGAGGTGTTCGCGTTCTGAGTGTTCATCGCGCATCACTCTTGGTGCGCGAGCGGCACTCGGGGTAGCGCCTTCACACGGACGTGCCGCTCAAACCACCCGAACGGGTCTGCGGTCCGTGCCCATGTTCACCAGGGACCCGGGCGACCGGGCCCGTCGGCGGAACTCGGCGACGGCGCTTTCGTGTTCGGGGCATCTCCCGGCGTGACCGAGCGGGGCGGTGGAGACGTCGACGCGCGGCTCCGTAGTGCGGTGGCGGCGTGCGACGGCTTTCGGCGAGGTCGGTGAACCCCACCGCGCAGGAACGAGCGACCGGAGGCCGGCAGTCGTCCCGTCCGCCGGCCCGCGGGGCGAAGAAGTCGCCGAGGTCCGCCACGTCGTGCAGGGCGGCGGTGACGGACGCCGCCGAGGCAGGGGCTTCGTGCACGGTTCCTGTCTCCTTCCGACTCTCCGTCCGTACGGTCAGGGAGCCGTACGCCGTCGTGGCGGCGTGATGACGTACAGGTCGAGGACGTCCGGCGAAGGTGCCACGCCCGGTCCGCCCGCGCGTGCCCAGGCGGCGACGTCCTCGGTCGCGTCCGGGTCGTTGACCAGTCCGAGCCAGACGGGTCGGGCGCCTGCGGCCCTGCCCTCCGCGGAGGGCTGGACGACGATGACGTCGGCGTGTTCGCAGACGTCGAGGCAGGCGGACACCCGCACCGGCACCTGAGCGCGCAGACGTGCCGTCCGGGCCGCGTGGTCGGCTCCGGTCACTTCGGGGCTGCCGCAGCAGCAGTCGCGGCACCCGACGACGCGGCACGGCACGGGGCCGGCCGCCGCTTCGGTCCTCGCGTCGTCCGTCGTCCGTCGTTCGTCCGGTCGGCGTCGCGGGCATGCGGTGCCGTCCCTCTCTCCGGGGAGATCCGCCCCGGTGGTCCGTCGAGGAGGCGACCGCGTGAGTCTCCTGGCTCTCGGGTCGATGCTCGTCCCGGCCTTCCCACCCGTTGCCGGGCAGTGGCCTGTCGGGAAGCGCTCGCCGATCACAGTGGCGGGACCGCGCCGGATTCAGACCGGCTTCCTCGTTCCGCCGCCGCCTTGTCGCCGGACACCATCCCCTCCCGGGACACCGTCCCGCCCGCCCGGTGCCGACCGTCAGTCCGTCTCCTGGGCGTGGGGGGCCGTCGCGGGCGGATGGGCCGGACGGTCCCGTCCGCCGTCACGGCCCGACACCACCACGACGACCAGCCCTACGACGACGGCCCCGACCGCGACCCGTCCTGCCGCCCGCACCCACCACCCCGGACGGGCCGCTCCCCCGCCGGGGGAGCCCAGCCGTCCGGCCCGCCGGGCAGGTCTCAGCAGACGCAGCAACAGCAGCGCGGCGACCGGGAGTTGCAGTAGCCACAGCACGGTGCGCGGCCACTCCCCGTACCAGACGTTGGTTCCGTACAGGAGCGTGTGCCACACGCTCAGCACGTAGACGACGATCACGAAACGGTGCAGCCGTCGCCAGGTGTTCGCTCCGATGCGGTGCCGGACGTAGAACAGCAGCCCCAGCGGAATCGCCAGGTACAGGGCACCCTGCCCGATCGGGATGGCGACCTGGCCGGTCCCGGAGTCGTACCAGCCCGGCACGAAGGTGTCCGCGAAGGCCACCCACAGCCGTTCCGCCCAGTCCACCTTCGTCTCGTAGCGGACGAGTTCCGCCGCGAACATCAGCGCGTGGGCGAACATCAGCGCCGTCGTCGTCAGGCTCGTGGTGCGGTGCCAGCGCTCCAGCACCTGCCGGGAGACCGGCAGCCGGGCGGGGCGCGGCCCCGACAGCAGCAGACCGAGCATGACCGTGCCCCAGGCCCACAGCAGGCCCGACCACCCGAACGCCTGACTGAGCAGGTACATCCAGTAGGTGCCGGGGTCGTCCATGAACGGCATGACCGCGACCGTGTCCGACTCGCCGGACTCCATGCGCGCCCACAGGAGGGCGAACACGAGCGCCGTGACCACCATCGCCGCGGTGGCGTCGGGCAGGGCGGCCCGCAGGTCGCCGCGCAGCGCGACGCGGTCACCAGGGGGCCGTCGCCGTTCGGGCGGGGCTGCCGCCCCGTCTTCGTCCGGCCTCGCGTCTGACGTCATCAGGGGCCTCCGGGGCACGGGCCACCGCATAACGGTGCGCATGTGTCGTGAGGCAACGAGTCTGGCTGATGGGGCAGCGATCCCCAGAGGCGTTATCCGGCCAGAACCACCACGAGAACTGCGCGGGGCACACCTGGTTTCCGCCTCCCTCCACATTCAAGTCAACCGCCGGAGCCCCGCTGTCGCAGGAACACGAGCGCCTCCGCGCTGATACACGCAGCCGGTTCGCGCCTCCCGTCCGCACCGACGCCCGGTGGCGCGACGCAAGCGGGGACCCGGCGCGGATCCGGGGCTGTCCGCGGCGGTGAGCGGGAACGAAAGCCGTCGACCTGCCACCGCTCCCGCGTCCCGCGGGCTGTGCACGTGACCTCGTGGACCGGGTCGGCGGCATGGACGGTCGTACGTCGTGCGTGTGGCCGCGCCTCCTTCCCTGCCGGTGTCCGAGGACCGGGACGGAGGAGGAGTGTGTGCGTCACCCAGCCGGTTCTCTTCGGGCACACCGTCCCTGCCTGGGCCGACGCGCTGGCCGGTGGGCCGGGGCCGACGGCGCCGGGGCCCGGCATTCGCACCCGCCGGGGACACCATCCTTCGGGCCACACCGTGCCGGGTGTCTGCCACGGCGCTCCGGGCGAGCTGTACCGGGGCCCGTCGCGACCGGGCACCGAGCCTGAGATCGCGGTGGTGTCCTTTCCCGTGGACCGCCACACGCGCCGCCGCTCGGGGAGAAGCCGGTGCAGGCGGCCCGGCCCTTCCTGGACCGCTACGGCCTCGCCTCGCCCCCGGACGACCGGCGCAGCCACTCCGAACTGCCGGTGGACGCGGGTACCTGTCCTCCTTGAGAAGGAGTCGCACCCACCCGCTGGTCGTTCGACGGCGGAAGCGACAGCACCGGTCAGTGCTCAGCGGGCTCCCACCACATGAGATTGGCGGCTGCCCGGGCCACCGGCTCGATGATCTCCCATCCTTCGGCGATCAGCCCCTCGTCGATCCGCCAGATATCGACGACCGCGATCTCCGGCCCGCCGTCGGGGAGCCGCCGCCGCGAGTGCATCACGACGTGATCGCCGTCGGCCAGCAGGTGGTGGACGTCGACCCGCATATCGGCGAGCGGGGTGAGTGCCGCCTGTACGGCAGCGAGCCATTCCGCTCTGGTCGAGGAGGTCGAGTCCGGCCTGTGATGGACGAAGTCATCGCTCAGCGACCGTTCGAGCGCGTCGACGCCGCCCGTCTCGATCAGTTCCGCCAGTGCCCGTTGAACGACGCTCTTGTTGTCTGTGGTCATGGACGCAGTGTTTCCGCGGTCGCAACGGTTGTCGATGAAGTCGGATTTCATGGCGCGCGGCTCCACGATGAGTACCCTCGATGACGTGTATACGGTCGGGGAGTTGTTGCGGCAGTGGCGGCATCGCCGACGACTCAGCCAACTCGATCTTGCGATCGCGGCCGACGTCTCGGCTCGTCACGTGAGCCTGGTCGAGACGGGCAAGTCCAACCCGAGCGCCGACATGGTGCTCCGGCTCGCGGACCGGCTCGATGTGCCGTTGCGTGATCGCAACCGGCTGCTGCTCGCGGCCGGCTTCGCACCCCGGTACGCCGAGCGGTCCCTCGATGACGACGCGCTGTCGGCGGCCCGTGACGCGGTCGAGAGGGTGCTGCGCGCACATGAGCCGTACCCGGCGGTGGCCTTCGACCGCCGGTGGAACATCGTGCTGACCAACCGCGCGGTCGAGCCGTTCTTCGCGGACGTCGATCCCGACCTGCTACGGCCGCCGGTCAACCTGGTGCGGCTGGGACTGGACCCGCGCGGGCTCGCCCCTCTGGTCGTCAACCTGGACGACGTGCGTGTGGTGTTCCGCTCCCGTATCAGGCGTCAGCTCGCCGTCGCTCCCGACGCTGAGCTCACCGCGCTCTACGAGGAACTGCTGGAGCCCGATTCCGAGGACGCGCCGAGCCGATCGGTCGAATCCGATGTCCTGATCCCGATGATCCTTCGCTTCGACGGACGAGAGCTGCGGTTGTTCTCGACCATCACCACATTCGGCACCCCGATGGACATCACGCTCGACGAGGTCGCGATCGAGTCCTACTACCCGGCGGACGCGGAGAGCGCCACCTACTTCGAGGAGTCCGACGGTGGTGTTCGAGCAGCCGTCTGTCCCTGATCTCCTGCCGTGACGGTGGAGGGGGCGGTGCCGATGGTGTCGTTGATCGAGGAGCTGGAGGCCCGGGAGGCGGCTGCCGGGTGCGGGCCGCGCAAAACGAACCACGGCCGCTGGGCATCTCCCCACTTCGGCCATCACCGCTCAAGGGCACGCGGTGGGTTTCCTCGTCCTCCAGGACAAGGAGCCCTTTTCAACCTCGCGCCGAAGCTGCGAGGCGGAGCGCTCGGACGAAAACCCCTTGCGGCCGGGGGAGGCGATCGCCCTACGGTTGCTCCCCGTGACCATCGAGATGCCCTACCAGTCACTTCCGGTCGACCAGTCGGACGTGCGCTACGTCCATGGACCCGATTCCGCTCCACAGTTGGGCGTGCCCGCTGGTGAGACGGTCGCGTTCGAGTGGAGGGACAGCGAGGTCTACCCGGGCACCTTCCGGAAGTTCTGGGTACACGTGCCTGCACAGTACGACCCGGCGGAACCGGCATCCTTGATGGTCTTCCAGGACGGATGGTGGTACCTGGACCCCGCAGGGGAGGTACGCGGCGCGATCGTCCTGGACAACCTCGTCCACCGCGGTGACATCCCCGTCACCATCGGCGTGTTCGTCGATCCTGGCGTCTTCCCCGATGCCGAGAAGCCGAAGAACCGCAACAACGAGTACGACGCCTTCGACGACCGGTACGTCACCTTCCTCCTCACCGAGATCATCCCGCAGGTCGCGGAGCGGTACACCATCGCCCAATCGCCCGAACAGTGGGGCATCTGCGGCGGGAGCAGCGGCGGCAACTGTGCCTTTACCGCCGCGTGGCTGCGTCCGGACAAGTTCCGCCGCGTCATCGGATACCTGTCCAGCTTCGCGCAGATGCCGGGCGGCAACCCCTACCCGGACCTCGTCTCCCGCGTCCCCCGCAAGCCGCTGCGCATCTTCATGCAAGGCGGCCACCGTGACCTGCGCTGGAATGAGCCGCAGTGGAACTGGCTCGCCGAGAACCTGCGGGTGGCGGCCGCTCTCGCTGAAGCGGGCTACGACTTCCGCCTCGTCCTGGGAGACGGCGGACACAGCCCCAACCACGGCGGTGTCCTGCTGCCGGACGCTCTGCGCTGGCTGTGGCGGCCCGACGAGGATTGATCGGTACACGGCATCATCCGACCTCGCGCCGACTGCGTGGACCTCCTGGCCGCGCTGGTTCCCACGCTTCGACAGACCCTCGACCGTGCGGTGGCCAAGGCGTTCGTGATCCTGGACGGCACGCTGCTGCCCATCGACCGGATCGCCGCCGCACTGCCCGGCGCCATGCGCGACATCAAGGCGGCCCGCACCCACGGCATCATCGACGCCTTGGCCGAGGTCGGCCTGGTTCGCTACGGCGACGAGGGCTACCAGGGTGCCGACGGCACCGTACGGGTGCCTTCCGTGGCAAGCACCGCGACCTCTCCATCGGCCGGCAGGCCGTCCTCGCACCTCACATCGCACGGGCCTGAGATCGGAAAGGGCTCATGGTCGAGAGCGTGCTGCGAGTGCGGGCAGGTCACAGCACCGGAAAGCCCCGTCCGGTAGCCGTCCGAGTGGGACGGGTCAGGAGGACGTGACGGCTGGAGCCGTGCGGCAAGACGCACGGCAAGGGCCGGGGGCACGGGGCACGGGGCACGGGGCACAAAACTCACTCCTTTCCGGGGCACAGCAGGCCCGAGCAGTCCGACGGAACGCCCGACAGTGGCAATGGCCCATAAGCGGGCGTCAACGGATCATCGGACCCGCCACCGAGGTGAACAGCGAAGACGTCGTGAGGCACCCGAGCCGGCGATGCCTGTCCCCGTTCTCGTCCCTGCGCGAGATCGTCGTAGTCGTCGGGGGCGTCGCTCGTGCGCATGCGACCGGTGCGGGTGGTTCGGCCTTCCATGCTGTTCCCCACTGGTGCCGTGTCTGCGTTGAGTCGCCCGGTCGGCGTGGGCACATGTATCAAGGCCGCGGTCGTGCCGGCTGACGATCGCGGGCCTGGCGCCTGCGAGTTCGAGGCAGAGGGCCTTCAGCGGAGATGACCTGGACGTTGCCGCCGTGGTGCTTGTGCTTCCCGGACCACCAGAGGTCGGCGCCTTTGGGCCCGGGGGCGGCGACGCGGTCCGTACGGATGACGGTGCCGTCCAGGTCGAGATGGGTGTAGCCGGCGGCCGCCGCCCGTTCCAGCGCGGTGGACAAATCCGGGGCGTGGTCGGCGAGCACCGTCAGCCCTTCGTGCAGGTAACGGTACGCGGTGGGCACCGAAACCCGGTTGCCCCGGGCGAGTTGGGCCAGCCGGGCCCCGTCGACGAATCACCGCAGCACCAGGACACCCTGCTTGAAGACGCCCAGAGCGCGGGTCCCCCTGCGGGTGCCGAGCCGTTCGTGGTGCTTGCGCAAGAGTTGGGCGAGAGTCTCGGCTGTCTTCCTGCCGACGTCGAGTGTTGCGGTGTAGGTGATACTGGTCAACCCGTGAAGCCTCCGGGTTCCGGAACGTGATCTTCGCAGACCAGCTCCTACCAGGGGCTTCTCGCGTATCTGTTGCCAGGTCGAGCCCGTCTGACGGCCCTGGTCAGCCAGGAAGATCGCGGATCTGTCGGACGGGCGGCGTGGCCAATACCCTGAGCCCCGTCCGCACTACCTGGGGAGAGTCATGACAAGCAGGTTCACCGAGTTGGCCGTTGACTGCCATGATCCGGAGAGGCTCGCGGCCTTCTGGTGCGAGGTCCTGGACTTCAAGGTGATCGACCGGAGCGAGGGCAAGGTCGAGATCGGCTCCTGGGTGCCGACCGTCGAGGACGTTCGGGCCCGTCAGATGCCGCCCACCCTGCTGTTCATCCAGGTACCCGAGGGCAAGACCGTGAAGAACCGGCTTCACCTCGACGTCAGCCCGATCGACGGCAGCACCGAGGACGAGGTGACCAGATTACTCGGCCTCGGCGCCACCAAGACGGATGTGGGCCAGGGGTCAGACCGAAACTGGGTGGTCATGGCAGACCCGGAGGGCAACGAGTTCTGCGTCCTACGCACCCTGGCACCACAGACCTAGGGTCTGTGGTGAAAGTGCTGGTCACAGTCACTCGTTGACGGCCGCGACCAGCACGGTCGCTTCATGGCGGACGGCGAGTTCGTCGTACCGAGTGGCAACGGCCCGATGGCGCTTGAGCCGGTTGATCCCGCATTCGACCGCGTGCCGCTGCTCGTAGTCGTCCTTCTGGTGCCACGCGGCCGCTCACCACAAGGAGGAACGGACCTGAGTGAGGCTGACGCGACTCAACACGACGTCCCAACCCCGAAGGCTGGGACGTCGGTAGTTTCAGCCGCGCTTCCGGCAGGCCCTTACTCCTCGCGGCTGAGGGTTTGGAAGTTTCCACGATCAGGATTGCCCACGCTGCGCCGCATCTTCGGATGCGCCTTCGAGCCGCCGAATTCCCACGGGTTGCCATCGCAGACGCTGATCGACAGCTGCTTCGCCGCCTTGTCGTCGGGATACAAGCCCCACTCACCGGAGCCGCTGCACTCGGACACCTTGTCGCCGTCGCGGTTGTACTCGGCAAGGTTGGTTACGACAACGGTGCCATCGTCCTTGAAGTGCAGGGTCCCGGCCTCGCCACCGGTCCAGGTGCCTGGGATGTCGGCCCGAGCCAGTCTCTGCTGCTGCCACATGCACCCCGTGGCGAACACCGACACCGCGACCACGACCGCGACCGTCGAGACCACCGCACGCAACCTCACCGCAGCGACTCGCCCTCGTTCATCACGCATGACTCCCCCTTGCGTACGTCGCACCTGGTCGACGCTCGTGCCGGATCGGCAAGCGCGCTCACGATGCCACGAAATTTGAACATGTTCAACTCTGCGAGATCGTGAGCGTTGAGACCGATGAAGCCCATTTCGGCGATGGCAGCGGGGCCGGGCCGCCGAGACCCAGAGCAGTCGGCCACGATCGTCGGTGACGGCGATCACGAGCAGGCCGTGGCACACACCTTTGCCCGAGCAGTCGTACCGGTTCCCTTCCGGGTGCAGCGTCGGGTGCGGATCAGTGAACCGTCCGGCAGCATGATGCCGCCACCGTCCCGGTGATCTTCCTCAGCGCGCGATCCAGCCGTTGAGCACGGGCGGCCAACAAGCCGGCGACCTCGCGCACCTGGCGGGTGGCGGTCATGCGACGCACCCCGCTTCCACCGGCCAGAACGCCAGGCCGCCGGTCACAGCGCAGCTCCACCAGCACCAGGGCGGCGATCTTCCCGAGCGGCAGCGCCCGCCAGGTCCTCCCCGTGGGGTGCCTGCGGACGGTGGTTTCCGGGAGCTGCGCACGTGTGGGAACCGTGCGCGGTGGGCAGAGCGCTGAAGCGGGTCCGATCAGTTGGCTGACGTGTTCCGTGTCATCTCGGCTGCCTCGGTGAGGGCGCGTTGTCTGAGGTCGCCGAACAGTTGCATCGTGACGGCGGCCAGGACGTCGTCCCCGCCGACAGTCCGCCTGTCCCCGCGGCGGGTGGACAGGGCGAGGAGCGGGTCCTTGAACAGCGGGGCCAGGGCCGGCTCGCCGGGCACCACCAGACTGACCGTCCCGAACCGCTTGACCCCGCCCTCGCGGACGACCTTGGCCGCGTCCCGGGCCAGATCCGTCAGGAACACGCTCGCGATTCCGTCCAGGTCGCGGACCATCACCGGGACCGCCCTCACCCCCCGGCTCCCCAGCAGCCTTCTCACACCGGCTTCGAACCGGTGGGCGCCGGCCACACCACTCGGTGTGCGCGCCCCGCGGCGCTCACGGACAGACACGAGCGCACCGTCGGCGTTGCGCACCTCGCCCAGCAGGCCGTGGAAGGTCGGACTGTGCAGGTACCACGCCGATCCCAACTCCACCTCGACGTTCCGCTCGATCGCCGAGATCAGGTCCTTGGGCATCAGCCTCTTCCTGGCCTCCTCGGCCGCCGCGCTTCTCGCGGCGTCGATGATCTCCGTCAGCACGGTCCGCGTCACCGACGCGGCGGCCCACGCGGCTGACCGAGAGACGTGCAACGAGGTCACGTCCCTGAACACCGCTTTGACGAGCTGAGGCTTGAACGGCAGGTCGGTGACGACGGAAGCGGTCTGCGGCCCGCTGCGCTGGGTGCGTGGGCGTTGTGTGGTCATCGAAGAATGTGCTTTCTGCTGTCGGTGGTGTCCGTGGTTCGTGCCGCGCCGGAGGAGCGAGACGACAGAGTTCTGCGGAAGGCGCCGAGCCGACGCAGGGCCTGCCGGGCGGGGGTGCCGCCGGGCGACGTGCTGTGGTGCGGCGCCGTGCCGGTCAGGCGACCTGGTACCTGCCGACCTCCAGGAAGTGGCGCAGTGCTTCGGGTGTGTTGTCGTCGAGGGCGGCGTTGGCTGCCGCACGCAGGGCCGGGCTGGCGGCCGGGTCGGCGAGGATCCGGACTACGGCCACTCTCAGGTCGTCTGCGTCCGGCTCGTCCGCGGACGAGGACGCCGCGGGCACCGTCGCCGCAGTCGGTGCCGCCGTAGCGGCGAAGGACGGGGTGGCAAGCAGGAGGGCCGGGGCGAGGATGCCCGCGGCGATGCCGGGCGCTACACGATGCAGTCGCAAGGGTAAAGCTCCTCTTGGTCGGCCGGGCACGTGAGTTGAGAACGCCTCAGGGCGTTCACTTCGGTCATGCTGCCACCCGGGTCTGACAGTGGCTCACTGCCCTGCAGCGGTCGCATGGCACCATGGCCACGGACATGGCGATCGAGCTGGCGGTGAAGGTGAAGCGGGAGGTCCCGGACTGCTTCGTCTCCTTCGGCGGGCACAGCGTCTCCTTCGTCGCCGAGGACGTGCTGGAGCAGGCGGCCGGGGCGGTGGTCCGGGGCGAAGGCGAGCCGGCGATCGCGCCGCTGCCGGAGGCGGTGCGCGACGGCGGGGTCGACGGCGTCCCCGGTATCGTCACCGCCGCCGGACGCAGTCCCGCGCCGCTGATGATGCACGGCGTCGACGGACCGCTCCCGGCCCGCGACCTGATGCGCGTCGTCGCCGCGTCCCTCATCGGCACCACCATCGAGTGGTACGACAACTCATCAGATCAGAGCTGCGACCTGCGCGTTTGCCGAGTCTGCCCCTTCGAAGTCAGCACCGAACCAGCACCGAACCAGCACCGGAGATTCTCGTGCCGGGTGAGAGAGCGGGAAAGTACGCCCAGGCCGGCTCGGAACTCGGCCACGGACCCCGAAGCAGGTCACTCACCGTAACGAGCTCACCGTCCGGCTGCGCACCGGTCTGAGCCATCGCGCCGCCGGCGGGGCCTGGGGCCGGGAGACCGAGCGTGACCGCGCACGGCAGCGCCGGGACGCCGAGGCACAGCCGCTCCTGCACGCCTGGGAGACGTACCAAAGCTCGCCACACGGTTTCCGCGGCCTGCGTGCCGTCACCCGGTCCGTCTTCCACCACACCCGGATCCTCGTCCTGGACGGATCCGGCGTGGAGGTCGGCCGGTACCACCAGCCGGACGGCCCGCTCACCCTGGTCGACGAGCGGGTGCGCCGAGGCACTCGACGCCCTGCGCGCGCACGGGGTGGACGTGGACACACCCGAGGACCTGGCGTCCCTCAGCGACTTCCCGGGCGCCGTGATCGTCACGGGCGGAGACAGGTGACCGATCCGCCTCTCGAAAGTGGTCCGCCCATTCCAGCTCGAAGTCCATCTCGCTGCGCGGCCGCCGGAAGGACGAACCGCCGGACTGCAGCTCCCGCTCCGTGGCCACCGCGGTCCGCCGCCACCCGGTCAGCCCGCCGACCCCGGTGAGGACCAGCCGCTGGGCGAGTTCGTCGGCGGTCTCTGCGTACGGGTCGGCGAGCGCGTCGCAGCCCTGCTGCCGGAGCATGGAGTGCGGACTTGGTGAGGTTGCCGAGCTTGTCGTAGCCGTAGGTGGTGACCGCGCCACCGGGGGCGGTGACCTTGGTCAGCCGGTCCAGGTCATCGTAGCCGTAGGAGGTGGTGCGTCCGTCGGCGTCCTTGCGACGGACCGGAACCCGTCGCCCGGGACGCTCCCACCCGCCTGTGCCCGTCGCCCCCGGTCGCGCGGTGGACCGCGTCTGAGAATTCCGGCTTATCTGCTGAAAGGCAATCGGACTTGGACGCGAAGAGAACACCATGGATCAATCAGTGCATGCGAACTCTTCGGCGAACCCTGGACTCCGGCGGAGCCGCGGACGGCGCGGGGGCGGGATATGGCACGGTGCTCGTGTCCATCCTGACCGCGACCTTCATCGGCGGTTTCGACTCCAGCATCATGCTGCTCGCGGCTCCCACGCTGCAGAGCGCGCTCGGAGCGTCCTTCGCCCAGACCCAGCTCGTGGTCGTCGGATACACGACGGCGTACGCGGTCGCCCTGATGACCGGGGGCCGGCTCGGTGACGTCTTCGGCCGCAGGCGGGTCTTCCTCTGCGGCGCCGCGGGCTTCACCCTCACCTCGGCCGTCTGCGCCCTCGCGACGACACCGACCGTCCTCATCGTGGCCCGCGTCGCCCAGGGCCTGACCGCCGCGCTGATGCTGCCCCAGGTCCTGGCCATCATCCGCGCCTCCCTGCCCCCCGCGGTCCAGCGCCGGGCCGTCGGGCTCTACGGCGCCACCATCGGGCTGGCCTGGGTCGCCGGACCGGTCTGCGGCGGCGCGCTGATGGCGTGGGACCCGTACGGCCTCGGCTGGCGCGGTCCCTTCCTGGTCAACCTGCCCATCGGCGTGCTGATCATCGCCGGTGCCTGGAAGCGGGTGCCCGAGAGCCACGGGCCGCGCAAGCGGCTCGACGTGACGGGCGCGGTGCTCCTCGGCGCCGCCCTCTTCCTGCTACTGACCGTGCTGGGCGGCTCCCTCGCACTCGCCCCGGCCCGGCTCGCCTTGGCGCTGGGGGCGGTCGGGGCGCTGCTGGCGGTGTTCTGGGCGCGGGAGCGCCGACTCGAAGCGCGTGCGCTGTCGCCCGTCGTCCCGCCGGACCTGTTCCGGCAGCGCCGCTTCGCCCGGGGCCTGGCCGCGGTCCTGGCCTTCTACGCCAGCAACCAGGGCTTCCTCGCCCTGCTCGCCTACTACGTTCAGGACGGCCTGGAACGAAGTCCGCTCGCGACGAGCCTGCTCTTCGCGCCCCTGTCGGCCGGTTTCGCGCTGGCGAGCGCCGTCGGCGGGCGGATCCCCGCGCACTCCGAACACAGGACCGCGCTGGGCGGCATCGCCCTGATGGCGACTGGCCTTGCGGTCTTCGCCGCCGTGGTGTGCTGGGCCCCGGTCTCCCTCCAGCTGGCCGTGATGCCCGGCGCGCTGGGCATGCTGGGCCTCGGGCAGGGGCTGGTGGCGGGCCTGCTGATCTCGCTGGTGCTGAGCACCGCGCCCCAGGAGGACAGCGGCGCGGCCAGCGCCGTCCTGCTGACGGTCACCCAGCTCGCGCACGCCGGTTCGGTGGCGGTCGTCGGCTCGGTCTTCAGCGCCCTCCTCGGCGGGGACCCCGGCGCGGGCGCCCACTCCGCGGCGGACCACGCGCGGGCCGCCACCTCCACGACCCTGGTGGTGCTGGCGGTGTGCGTGGTGGCGGGGTTCCTGGTACACCGGCTGTTCTCCGGCGCCGCGCGGCGACCGGAACCCGCCGGAGCCTGATCCGGCCGGTCCGGAGCCGACGGCCGTCGGACCGTTCGCGGTTCGCCGGGAGTTCACACAGCGGCCGCACAGCGTGTGCGGGAAAGTGAAAGGCGGACGCACGAGCGGCAGTCGAAGGCGGGTCCGCGCTCTGTAGAATCCGTCCTCGTGGAGTTACGGCACCTTCAGTACTTCGTTGCGGTGGCGGAGGAGCTGCACTTCGGGCGTGCGGCGGAGCGCTTGGGCATCGCGCAGCCCGGCCTGAGCCAGCAGATCAAGGCACTCGAGCGGCGCCTGTGTACCGAGCTCTTCGAACGCGACCGGCGCGGGGTGGAACTGACCGAGGCGGGGCGCGTCCTGCTGCCCCTGGCGCGGGATGTGCTGAGCAGGTGCCGCAACCTCCAGGACGTCATCCGCACCTACGGCACGGGCGAGGTCGGCCGGCTCCGCATCGGGATCGCCCGGTCCGCGGCGGGCGGCATCACCGACGTCCTGGTCGAGAGCTTCATGGCGGACTCGCCCCGGGTGGAGGTGCGGCTCTCCAGCGGGCACACGGCCGCCCACGAGCAGGAGCTGAGCGCGGGCGCGATCGACGTGGCGTTCGTGCGCCTGCCCATACAGAACACCGGCGAGCTGGTCAGCCGGGAAGTCGCCCAGGAGCCGCTGGTGGTCGCCCTGCCCGAGCGGCATCCGCTGAGCGCGCGGCGCACCGTGGCGCCGGGGGACCTGTCCGGCGAGCCGCTGGTGTGGTGGCCCCGCGAGAACGGGCCGGGGATGTGGGACAGCATCCTCGACCAGGTGTTCGGGCCGGGCAGCCGTCCGGAGATCTCCCGCTGGGAGCCCGAGGAGGAGCGGATGCTGCACGCTGTCGCCCATGGGCACGGGATCACCGTCCTCGGGGAGGGACGGGCCGGCCGGCTGTCGGTGCCCGGCGTCGCGATCAGGCCCTTCGCCCGGCCGGTTCCGACGCTCGCGCTCGGTCTGGCCTGGCGGAGCGACAGCACGCTGCCCACCCTGCACCGGTTCCTCGATCACGCCGCGGCGCTGATCGACGCCTGCGCCTGACGCGGGTGCCGCGGCCGCCGGTTCGCCGCGGTCTCAGCCGTCGAGGCGGGCGCGGAGCGCGGGAAAGTCGTTGGTGACGACCGTGCGGAAGTTGCGCACCACGGGGCTCGTCTCGCCGCGCCGCCACACGAGCTGGATGGGCAGCGGCTCGGGTCTGGGGGTGAGCTGGCGGAACTCGACCCCGGGCTGCCGCAGCGCGGCCATCGTGCGGGGGACGATGGAGACCCCCACCTCGGCGGCGACCAGCCCGATGATGGTCTGCATGTGACCCGCTTCCTGCGAGACCTGGACCTCGAAGCCCGCGGCGCGGGTCAGGCCGGTTATTCGGTCGTGCAGCGCCGGTCCCATCCGCCGGGGGAACATGATGAAGGGCTCGCCGGCCAGCTTCGCCGTCGGCAGCGGCGAGATGGGCGCCAGCGGGTGCCGGCGGGGCAGCGCCGCGACCAGGACGTCACGGAAGATCTCCTGGCTGGCCAGGCCCTCCGGGATCTCGCTCTCGCCCAGGGCGTGCAGGATGCCCATGTCGATCCGGCCGGCGAGCAGTTCGTCGACCTGGCGGGCGCTGGGCAGTTCCCGCACCTGGAGCTCCACGCCCGGGTAGACGCGCCGGAAGCGGCGCAGCAGCCGCGGGATCAGCTCGGGGACGGCCGAGCCGACGAAGCCCAGGGACAGCTCGCCCACATCGCCACGGCCCGTCTGCCGCGCGGTGAGCTGGGCCCTCTCGACATGGTGCAGGGCGCGACGGGCCTCGGCGACGAAACTCTCGCCCGCCGCCGTAATGCTGACCTCCCGGGTCGTCCGGTCGAACAGGGAGACGCCTAACTCGTCCTCCAGCTTCCGTACCTGCTGACTCAGCGTCGGCTGCTGGAGACCCAGACGCCGGGCGGTGCGACCGAAGTGGAGCTCTTCCGCCAGTACCACGATGTAGCGCATCTGTTCAAGATTCATACCTCCATGCAATCACAGGGGTTGAATCCGATGAACAGTCAACGGAGCGCCCGAATCCATCAACGACACTGTGAAGCATGCGACTTCGATCCTCCGTTTCCGCACTGGCCATGACCGTCGCCGCACTCGCCGTCGCTCTCGTGCCCGCCGGTCCGGCGGCCGCGCACCACGGCTGGGAGCACTACGACACGACCACTGCCTACTACGTATCCGGCACCGTGACGGGCGTGCGGTGGGGCAACCCGCATCCGGAGGTGACGCTGCGCGTCGAGGACAAGCAGGTCCCGGACGGCTGGGCCGACCGGGAGATCCCCTCGGACCTGGAGGACATCGGCGGGCGGCAGGTCATGGAGGCAACCCGCGACTACTCCGGGTCCGGTGACGAGCTGACCCTGTTCCTCGCCCCCATCGAGCGGCTGTCCGCCTGGGGCATGGAGGGCGAGGTGGAGGAGGGAGAGAAGCTGGAGGTCGTCGGCTACCTGGACCGGGAGCACGACGACGAGCTGCGCCCCGAGCTGATCGTGCTGGAGGACGGGCAGGCGATCCGTCAGCGCTCCGTGCCCCTGCCGGTGGCGCCCGAGGCCGCGTCCGGGGACGACACCGCGGCGGCGCCGGGCGGGTCGGCGACCGGCGGTGACGGTGGCGGGGACGGCGCGGCGGACGGCGCGACGGACACCGTGGCGTCCGAGTCCGACGACTCCTCCGACACGACGGTCTGGCTGGTGACCGGCGGTGCCGTCCTGCTGCTCTTCGTCGCAGGCGGCTACTACGTGGTGCGCCGCGGCAACAGGGCCTGATCCGTGGACGACTTCTTCTCCTGGCTCGAACGGTCCGGCCTGGGCGAGACCGTCCGCACGACGCCCATGGTGTACTCCTCGCTGGAGAGCGTGCACATCCTCGGCATCGCGCTGCTCGTCGGTCCCGCGCTCGCCTTCGACCTGCGGCTGCTCGGCGTAGGCCGGCAGATGCTGCCCGTCACGGCGGCCGCCCGGCATCTGCTGCCGTTGTCCCGCTTCGGACTCGCGCTCGCGGTCGCGACCGGAGCGGTGATGTTCGTCGCCGGCGCGGTCGCCGTCGGCAACAGCGGCGCGGCGCCCTGGAAACTCGGTCTCCTGATCGTGGCGGGGATCAACATCGCGGTCTTCCACCGGGGTGTCTACCGCGGGGTGAACGCCTGGGACGTCGACGTCCCGACGCCGGTGGGAGCGAGGATCGCGGCCACCGTCTCGATCCTCGTGTGGTGCTCGGTGATCGTGGCCGGCCGTCTGCTCGCCTACACCTGAGACGCGGGCCCGCGCCCCGCTCCGACTTCCCCATCAGGCGAAGCCCTCCCCTCAGCGGGGAGGGCTTCGCCTGTGTGCGCGCCCAATTCCAACCGACCGGTATCTCATCATCTGAGAACTCCGAGTTCTCAGTGACGGTAGCGTTAATTTCGCTTTACGCCTTCGCGATTACGTTGTCATGGTCGAATAAAGGCGCGGCATTAATTTCTCTTTACCTGTTGATGCGTTGACTCCGCGCGGACTAGTGTGACGGCCGAGTGCCGGGATGCGCACGGAAACCGGAGGAGCTTTGCTAATCAACAGTCAAGACCGGCTCCAGGAACTTCTGGAAGCTCAGGCAGAAGCCAAAGACCATCTTGACAGAACCCCCACCGAATCCTTCTACGAGGAAAAGCTCCGGCGCGTCTGGGAGAGAGCATCGGGCGTAGCGGCCTACGGGATGCTCGGCTCCTTCTCCATGGAGCGTTTCCGCCGGCTCCGGATCACGCCCAAGGACGAACTGAAGAAGCGGCCGCTGGAATTCTGCGCCGTCACCCCGGACGACGCGGACAAGTACTACGAGACCACCGGCACCACCGGCCGGGCGACCCCCACCCCGCGCCTGGCGGCGGACGTCATCCGCAACGCGGTCTCCGTCGCCGAGGCCTGGCGTCCGCTGCTCTCCGAGGACGACCGGGTGCTCAGCCTGCTGCCCTCGGACGTCGTGCCGGTCGGCGACCTCATCGCCCAGGTCTGCGAATACCTCGGCCTCGTCCACACCCGGGCCTACCCCTTCGCGACCGGCATCTGCGACTGGGACCGGCTGACCGGCATCTGGCGCACCCTGCGCCCCACCACGGTCTTCGTCGCCCCGGGTGTGGCCCAGCAGCTCACGCGGCTGCTCAAGCGGCGGGGCGACCTCGACGAGCTGAGCGCGAGCGTCTCCCGGATCATGCTGCTCGGAGAGGTGAACACCGAACCCTTCCGTCTCCGGCTGGGGTCCTGGTGGGGCGCCTCCGTGTACGACGCCAGCTACGGCAGCACCGAGACCGGGACGCTCGCCACCTCCTGCCGCGCCGGCCGCCACCACCTGATGCCGGCCACCAACTACTTCGAGCTGGCCACCGACGCCGGTGTCGTCCCGCTGCGCGCCGGCGTCCGCGGACGCCTGGTCGTCACCCCGCTGAACATGCACGCCAGGCCGCTGCTGCGGCTGGACACCGGCGACGAGGTCACCATCACCGACGGCTGCGCCTGCGGCTCGCCGGCCCCGTCCGTCGTCGTGCACGGACGCAGCAGCGACGCGCTCGTCCTCGGCGGCGCCAAGGTCACCGTCCGGGACCTCGAAGAGGTCGTGTACGGGGTGACCGGCGCCACCGGATACCTCATGGAGATCGACCCCGACGGCACGCCCCTGCGTCTTCTGCTGGAACGCGACAGCGATTCCGACCGGAGTCGGGAACAAGAAATGGCGGAAGCCGTACGCACCGCATCGAAGGATTCGCTCCGGCTTTCCTGGGACACCGTCGCATTCGTCAACACACTGCCCGCGACGACGAAAAGCGGCGGCTCGCAGAAAAGCTGGAAGCGCACCAACATACGCGTCGTGGAAAAGGTCGCATGATGGTCTCCAACATATCGGTCTCCGACATATCAGTCTCCAAGGACCTTGTGGTCGACCCCTCGGCCGTCGGCACGGCGAGCGGCCAGCCCGATCTGTGGTGCACCTACGCCGCCATCCGCACCATCGCCTGGCTCGGCCGGCCCGACGGATTCGTCGACGCGGAGCGGACCGCGCGGTACCTCGCCTCCCGCCGCAACGGCGACGGCGGATACGCCTGGAGCCGCGGCATGGCCTCCGACGCCTGGGCCACGTACTACTGCACCCAGGGACTCACCGACCTGCTGCGTCTCGGGGTCGCCGACGCCACGCCGTCCGACGTCGAGCGGACCACGCGCTGGCTGCGCACCACCTGGTCGGGCGACGCCTTCGCCATGATGCCCGGACAGGCCCCGGACGTCTGGGCGACCTTCTTCTCCACCCGCACCGCCGTCGAGATCTGCGTGGACGGCGAGTCCGTCGACGCCGAGCGGCTGCTGAAGTGGCTCGCGGGCCTGCAGACCGCCGACGGCGGCCTCGCCTGGACCCCGGAGCACGCCGCCCGCGGCGAGGCCGACGCCCGCGCCTGCTTCTACGGCGTGCTCGCCTGGCGCGCGCTCGCCCGGCTCGGCACCCACCCGGCCCCCTGGGACACCGGCCGGCTGGTGGACTGGCTGCGCGCCCAGCAGACGCCGCAGGGCGGCTTCCGGTTCTCGCCCGACGCCGAGGTGCCCTGCATGTGGGCCACCTACCGGGCGACGGTCGCCCTGGACGCACTCGGCAGCGGTCCCGCCGACCCCGGGGCCTGCGTGTCCTGGATCGCGCGCATGCGCGGCGCCACCGGCGCCTTCGTCCGATGGGAGGGCTACCCGGTGGAGGACGTGTGGGCGTCGTTCTGCGCCATCGGCTCGCTGCGCGCCCTGCGCGCGCCGACCGGGCCGTACGCCGACGCCGTCGTGGCCCGGATGCGGCAACTCGCCTGCGCAGACGGCGGCTACACCTACCGCGAACCGGCCCTCGCCGCCGACGCCCTGTCCACCTCGGCGAGCATCCTCTCCGACCTGGCCCACGGCGGCCCGGACAGCCCCGACATCGACACCCGGCGCCGCTGGCTGCGCGGCTGCCTGCTGCCCAACGAGGGCGGCGTGATGTACATGCCCGCGCGCGGCAGCGAGGTGCGCTGCACCCTCTGGGCGCTGGAGGCCGGCGCGCTGCACGGCGCCGGGCACCTCGCCGGGCGCATCGCCCCCTGGCTGCGCGGACTGCAGAACCCCGACGGCGGCTTCGGCTACTGGGAGGGCCGCGGCTCCGACGTCGTCTCCAGCGTCGCCGCGGCCGAGATCGGGCGCATCCTCGGCGACGGCCACGGCAGCCCCCTGGAGCCCTCGGCGCTGCTGCGGTTCCTGGAGTCCTGCCGCACCCCCGGACCCACCGACGGAACGCCGTGGCAGGCCGGCAACGTCCCGGGCGGCGAGCCCACCCTGCGGTCCACCCTCCAGGCGCTGCGCGCCCGGCAGCTCCTCGGTGACGCCGACCCGCAGGCCGTGGCGCAGGCCCTGGCCCGCCACCAGGTGTCGGGGGGCGGCTTCGCCAACACCGGCAACCGGATCCCCGACCTGCTCAGCACGTACGAGGCGGTGCTCACCGCCGGCCGGCACGGCATCGCGCTCGACCGCGAGCACATCCGCCGGTTCTGCGACCGGGTCACCCAGGAGCACGGCACGGCCTGGACGCCCCTGGCCCCCGCCGACGGCCGCGACCTGCTGGCCGAGTGCGTCGGCGACCTGCTGCGGCAGTGGGTGGGCGCGGACATCGCCGAACTGCCTGCCCTGACCATCTCCTGAGGCGGTACCGCATGCCCACCATCACCATCACCACGCCCGAGCTGTCCCCACCCGCCCGCCGGGCCGTCGCCGTCCGGCTGACCCGCTGGCTGACCGCCCGCGGCGTCGTCCTCTCGCACGTCGTGATCCGGTTCGTCACCGAGCCGCCCGGCAGCCTCTACACCGGTGCCATGCCGGTCGAGGCCCTGCCGTCCCCCGGTGACGGCGAGTCGATCCACCACGCCGGTGTCGTCTGCCAGATCGGCGTGGACCGGGACGAGGCCTTCCGCGACGCCCTGGCGGACGAGATCGGCGCCGCCCTGAAAGTCGGACCCGGCACCGCCTTCTTCCACCTCGACATGCAGCCCGCGGCCCGCGGCAACGTCTACGTGGCCGTCGACGGCCGACTGTGCCGCGCCGACCTGCTCGGCGCCGCCCCCGAACAGATCAAGGAGCCCGCAGCATGACCACGACCCCCGTGATCCCCGACAACGACCAGATCCTCACCCGGCTGCGGACCGCGCTGACCGTCCCGCTCGGCGACGCGGTGCGGGGCGTCGACCCCGACGCCGACCTCGCCGAGACGCTGGGCGAGCGCTACGACAGCCTCGCCGCCATGGAGTGCATCACCACCGTGGAGACCCACTTCGGCGTCGAGGTCGACTTCGTCGCCGACGACGTACGCCACGTCTTCTCGACGCTGTCCCGCATCGCTGAGTTCGTGCAGGGCCGGCTGGAGGACGACGCGGCCTTAGGGGCGGCGCCCGATGCCTGAGGCAGCCACCGAGGGCCGCCCCGGCTCCGCCCCGCGCACGGAGGTCGAGTTCGCGACGTCCGGCCACACCGGCACACCCGTGTCGTGGTGGCGTGGCGCGGACCAGCTCGCCTACGAGGCCGCCCTGGTCACCGACCTGCTCGTCGGCGAGGTCGACCACGTGGTCAACTTCGCTCCCACCCGGCACCTCTTCGGGCACCTCTTCGGCGAGGTGCTGCCCCGCACCCGCGGGGTCGACGTCCACCACGCCTGGCGGCACGCGGTGACGGACGTACCGCCGCTGCGGTCCGGGGCCCGCACCCTGCTGGTGTGCCTGCCCTCGGCGTGGCCGCTGCTGCGCCGGCTGCTGCCCGCTCTCGGCGCCCTGCCCCGCGTGGTCGCCCTGCACAGCACGGCCGCCGCACCACAGGCGGCCAAGGACGTCGTACACGCCCTGCGCGGCACCGGCTTCACCGCCCACGCCCTGCTCGGCTCCACGGAGACCGGAGCCGTCGCCCACCGCCCCGTCGCGCCGGCCGGCACCGACGACGGCCCGTGGCGGCTGCTGCCCGACGTCGCCCTGGTGCCGGAGCCGGCCGCCGCCCCCGCCGCGGACGCCGCCGCCGACGCCGTCCAGCCGCTCCACGTCATCAGCCCGCGCATCGGACGGCGGCACGACCTGCCCGCACCACCCGACTCCTGGCGCACCGCGGACCTGATCCGCCGCCGCGCGCCCCGCGAGTTCGACCACCTGGGCCGCGCCTCACGGCTGGTGAAGGCCAACGGCGTGCGCGTCTGGCTCGACGCGGTGGAGGCCGCGCTGGCCGGCGCCCTCCCCGGCCTGGACGTCACGTGCCTGCCCGTGCCCGACGGAGTGCGCGGCGAGCACTACGAGATCTACTGCGCCGCCCCCGGGCGGCACGGCGACGCGGCCGTCGCCGGACCCCGGCTGGTCCGCCGGACGCTGGCCCGCCTGCTGCCCGGCGTACCCGGTCCGCGAACCGTCCACCTGGTCGACCGCATCCCCCGCTCGGCGGTCGGCAAGGTACGGATCCCCGAACTGCGCACCCCCGAACGCGCCCCGGCCCCGCGCGCCCCGGCACCGCGGCCCGCCGCACCGCGCGAGACCGCACCCCGCGCCACCGCACCGCGCGTCCCCGAACTCGGCACATCCGCCTGAACACGACGGCGAGCACACCCTCCCCGTGGTCCCGCCGCTGTGACCACACCCGCCGGACACCCATGTTGAGGAGTCATGTCCAACACTCGTTTGCTCATTCCGTCGCGCGCTGCCCAGCAGCCCGACTGGACGCGCTGGGACGACCTGGACCGCGTACTCGGCGAACTGGCCAGACGGCCCGCCCTCGTGAGCGAGGAGACGACCGCCGCCCTGCGCGAAGAGCTCGCCTTCGTGGCGCGCGGCACCGCCTTCGTCATCCAGGCGGGAGACTGCGCCGAACTGTTCTCCGACAGCGGGCCGGAGCGCATCCGCGCCAAGGCCACGGCCCTGCACGCACTCGGTGACCTCTTCGAGTCCCTCACCAAGCTCCCCGTCGTACGCATCGGCCGCTTCGCCGGCCAGTACGCCAAGCCCCGCTCCAACCCCTGGGAGCAACTGCCCGACGGCACCCGCGTCCCCGTCTACCGGGGCGACGCCGTCAACGGGGCCGAGGCGACCGCGTCCGCCCGGCAGCCGGACCCCCACCGGCTGCTGCGCGCCTACGAACTGGCACAGCGCGCCCTGGTCGAACTGCGCACCGCGCCGCCGGCCTCGGGCACCGTGTCCGCCGTCCTCGCCCCCACCTACATCAGCCACGAGGCGCTGCTGCTGGAGTACGAGCACGCCCTGCTGCGCTCCGACGCGCGGGGCGGACGGTACGCCTCCTCCGCTCCGTTCCTGTGGATCGGCGAACGGACCCGCCAGCCCGACCACGCCCACATCGACCTCGCCGCCACCGTGTCCAACCCCGTCGGCGTCAAGGTGGGCCCGGACGCGTCGCCCGCCGACGTGACCGCCCTGCTGGACCGGCTGAACCCAGGCAACCAGCCGGGCCGGCTCACCCTCATCGTGCGGATGGGCGCCGAGCGGATCGGCGTCGCCCTGCCCGCGCTGCTCGCCGGCCTCGGCCCGCGCGCCGCCGAGGCCGTCTGGATGACCGACCCCATGCACGGCAACACCCGCACCACCGCCGCCGGGCAGAAGTCCCGGGTCCTCACCGACGTCCTCTCCGAGGTCGAGACGTTCTTCACCGTCATGCGCGCGCACGGCCTGCACGCGGGCGGCCTGCACCTGGAATCGGCCCCGGACGACGTCACCGAGTGCGTGCTGCGGACCGAGGACCTCGCCGTCGACACCCCGCTGCCCCGGTACGAGTCGGCGTGCGACCCCCGGCTCAACCCCGCACAGGCCGCGGAGGTCGTCCGCCTCGCCGCCTCGCTGGCCGTGGGCCCCACCGCGTGATGCTCCCGGCCTCGCCCCACGTCCCGACCTCGCCTTACCGCTCGACCTCGCCCCACCTCCCGACTTCTCCCACCGAACGAACGAGAGGCCGACAGCAATGTCCGTCACCTCCGTGCTGCCCGCCGAGGACCAGCGCCTGAACCGCCGTCGTCTGCTCGGCGCCGGACTCGGTGCCGTCACCGCCGCCGTCGCCGCCCCCCTCGCGGCCGGCGGACCGGCGATCGCCGCCCCGGCGGCCGGCACCACGCCCGCCCTCCCTGTGCCCCAGGTCGCCGAGATCGCCCGCATGGGACCGATCGGATGCGAGGGCATCGTCTTCGACCGCGCCGGCCGGCTGTTCATGTCGGACACCCTGGGCACCGACATCCTGTCCATCCGCCCCGACGGCTCGTCCGAGGTCTGGTCGCGTGGCCTGACCGGCGCGCCCAACGGCCACAAGGTGCTGCCCGACGGCACCCACCTGGTGGCCCAGATGGGCCCGCCCGGTGCCGTCCTGTGGCTCGACCCCGACGGCAACGTCCTGCGCACCCTGACCGAGGACGACCGGGGCCGCCCCCTGCGCGCCCCCAACGACGTCACCGTGGACCCCCGCACCGGCGCCTGCTGGATCTCCGACCCGGGCCGCTTCGCCACGGCGGAGCCCGGCCGGGTCTACTACCTCGACAACCCGCGCGGGCAGCTGCGGACCGTGGTGGACGAGGGCGTCCTCCACTTCCCCAACGGCCTCGCGCTCACCCCCGACCGGCGGTTCCTGATGGTCTCCGAGGGGGGCCGCAACCGCGTGATGCGGTTCCCCGTGCGCCGGGACGGCAGCCTCGGGGAGCGGAGGCTCTTCGCCGCGCTGCCCTCCCAGCCCAATACCTGGACCAACGGGGAGGCCATGCCCGACGGCCTCGCCTTCGACGCCGACGGCCGCCTCTACGTCGCCCACTTCGGTACGGGCCTGCTGCGGGTGTACGACGCCCAGGGACGCGACCTCGGCTCGCTGGACTCCCGGTGCCCCTGCATCACCAACCTCGTCTTCGGCGGCCCCGACCTGGACCAGGTCTTCGTCACCGGGCACCTCGGCACCTCGCTGAGCGACCCCGGCCCCGCCGTCGTCATCCGCCTGACCCTGCCGGGGATCCGCGGCCTGTCGCTGCTGACCCCGGACGGCGTCTGAACCCGCACCCGGCCGCGCGGACCGCACCACCCCGCCCGGCGTGACCGCCCGCGGGCCCGCTCCGCCACCACCCCCTCCGGTGGCGGCGCGGGCCCGCGGCACGACACCCACACGAGGAACCGGATTGACCACGCTGAAGATCGACGGCCGGTCGCTGACCCTGGACGACGTCCACGCCGTGGCCCGCACCCCGGGGGCCCACGTCGAGTGCACGGCGGAGGCCGCGGAGGCCATGCGGGCCTCCCGCGAACTGAAGACGCGGCTCATCGCCACGGGCGCCCCGCTCTACGGGGTAACCACCGGATTCGGGGACAGCGCCAACCGGCAGATCTCCGCGGACAAGGCGGCCGCCCTCCAACGGAACATGATCCTCTACCACCTCAACGGTACCGGCCCCCTCGCCCCCGACGAGGTCGTGCGCGCCACCCTCCTGATCCGCGCCAACTGCCTGGCGCGGGGGAACTCGGGCGTACGGCCGGCCGTCGCGGCCCACCTGCTGGACCTGCTGCGGCACGACGTCCTGCCCGCCGTACCGGAACGCGGATCGGTGGGAGCCAGCGGCGACCTGATCCCGCTCTGCTACGTGGCCGCCGCCCTCATCGGCGAGGGCGAGGTCCGCCAACGGGGAGTCCTGCGCCCGACCGGCGACGTGCTCTCCGCCCTCGGCCTGACGGCACTGGACCTCGAAGCCAAGGACGGCCTGGCGCTCATCAACGGCACGTCCTTCAGCGCGGCCTACGCCGTCCTCGCGGCGCACGACGCGCACCGGCTCGCCGCGCTCGCCGACATCTGCACGGCCCTGGCGTCGGAGGCGCTCCTCGGCAACCGCGGACACTACGCGGCCTTCATCCACGACCAGCGGCCCCACCCCGGCCAGCGGACCAGCGCCCGCCGCATCCACGACCTGCTGGAAGGGTCGGACCTCTCCCGGCCGCACAACCAGATCGTCGACGCCGCCGGCTCCCTGGACGGCCAGGGGTACGCGGTGCTGCGCCGCAGCATCCAGGACCGCTACTCCCTGCGCTGCGCACCCCACGTCAACGGGGTCCTGCGCGACACCCTGAGCTGGGTCGCCGAGTGGCTGACCACCGAGGTCAACGCCTCCACGGACAACCCCCTGTTCGACGCGGCGAACAGCTCGGTGCACAGCGGCGGCAACTTCTACGCCGGACACGTGGCGCAGGCCATGGACGCGCTGAAGGTCGCCGTGGCCAACGTCGCCGACCTGCTGGACCGGCAACTGGAACTCCTGGTCGACGAGAAGTTGAACAACGGGCTCACCCCCAACCTCATCCCCCGCTTCGCCGAGGACTCCTGGGAGGCGGGCCTCCACCACGGCTTCAAGGGGATGCAGATCGCCGCGTCGGCCCTCACGGCCGAGGCGCTCAGCGGGAGTTCGCCCGCGAGCCTGCACTCCCGCTCCACGGAGGCGCACAACCAGGACAAGGTGAGCCTGGCGCCCATCGCCGCCCGCGAGGCGCGCTCCGTCGTCGCGCTGGCGGAGGAGGTTGCCGCGATCCATCTGCTGGCCGCCTGCCAGGCCCTGGACCTGCGCGGCCCGGACGGGATGAGCCCGCGGACCCGCGCCGTGCACCGGGTGGTCCGCGCGGCGGTGCCGTTCACGGACCGCGACCGGCGTCTGGACGACGCCATCCGGAAGGTGCTCGGGCTCTTCCGGGCCGACACCCTCACCCGGGCCGCGGACCAGGCCGCCGCCACCGACTGAGGAGGGGCCGCGGACACCCCTGCGGCCCGACCCACCGAGCAGAGGGCCGCGGCCGGCGCCGCGACCGCGCGAAAGGGATGCAATGCCACGACTGATCATCGTCACGGGCGCGGGCTCGGGCATCGGCAGGGCGACCGCGGAGCGCTTCGCGGCGCACGGCGACACCGTGCTGCTCGCGGGCCGCAGACCCGACCGGCTCCGCGCCACGGCCGACGGACTCCGCGCGACGGTCGACGGGCTCAAGACCCCGGCCGGCGGGCTTACAGCCTCGGCCGACGGTCCCACGGCCCCGGCCGACGGGTTCCGCGCGACGGCCGACGGGCATACGGCCCCGGCCGGCGGGCTCCGCGCCTCCGCCGACGCTGCCACAGCCCCGGCCGACGGGCTTCGCGCCCCCGCCGAAGTTCCCACCGCCCCGCCCGACGGACCGGACGCCGCATCCACCCGTGCCGACGTCCACTGCGTCGCGGCGGACCTGTCCCAGGAGGCCGGCGCGCTCCGGCTGCGGGAGCACGTCGAGGCGCTCGGCCGGCCCGTGGACGGTGTCGTCTGCTGCGCGGGCGCCCCGGCGGCCACGGCCGGCGACGGCGGCCTCAAGTCCGTCGCCGCCGAGTGGCTGGACGCGTACGGCAGCAACGTGCTGACCGCGGTGCTCACCGTCGAGGCACTAACGCCCCTGCTGGCCGACGGCGCGAGCGTCGTGCTCTACAGCTCCATCGCCGCCTACCGCGGCTCGGCGGGCTCGGGCGCCTACGGGGCCGCGAAGTCCGCCCTGCACTCCTACACCCACCACCTGGCCGCCCGCCTCGGACCGCGCGGCGTCAACGTGAACGCCATCGCCCCCGGCTACGTGGCCGACACCGAGTTCTTCGGCGACCGCATGACGCCGGCCCGCGAGTCGCTGCTGATCCGGCAGACCGCCCTGGGCCGGCCCGGCACCCCCGCGGACGTGGCCGGGCTCGCCCACTTCCTCTGCTCACCGCAAGGCGCCTACATCACCTCGCAGATCCTCCAGGTCAACGGTGGCTCCCAGCACGGGGTCTGACGACTTCACGCTCACGGCACGGCACGACAGACAGGAGCGGTATTCATGAAGACGGGAGGGCCCCAGGCCGTGGCCGACGCGGAACTCGTCGCCCGGATCCCGGGCTCCAAGAGCCTGACCAACCGCGCGCTGCTGCTGGCCGCGGCGGCGCCCGGCACCAGCCGCCTGCGGGCACCGCTGGTCAGTGACGACACCGTGGCCTTCCGGACGGCCCTGAACGGACTGGGCGCGCGCGTCGAGGCCGACGACGCCGACCAGTGCTGGACGGTCACCGGCACCGGGCGCGGCCCGGTCGGACCGGCCCAGGTGTGGTGCGCAGACGCGGGCACCGCCGCCCGCTTCCTGCCCCCGTTCGCGGCGACGGGCCGGGGCACGTTCGTCTTCGACGGGTCGGAGCAACTGCGGGCACGGCCCCAGAAGGCGCTGGCCGACGCGCTGACCCGGCTCGGCACCCACGTACGGGCGCACGAGGGCGGACGCCTGCCGCTGCACCTGGAGACCTCGGGGCTCGACGGCGGCGAGATCACCCTGGACGCATCGATGAGCAGCCAGTACGTCTCCGGCCTGCTGATGGCGGCCCCGCTCACCCGGCGGGGCCTCACGCTCGACGTCCGGTCGCTGGTGAGCCGCCCCTACCTCGACATGACGCTGCGTCTGATGCGGCACTTCGGCGCGCGGTTCGAGGTGGACGAGACGGGCGGCCGCATCGAGGTGCGGCCGGGCGGCTACCGGGCCGCCGACGTGGTCGTCGAACCGGACGCGTCCACGGCGTCGTACGTCTTCGCCGCCGCCGCGGTCACCGGCCGGACCGTGACCGTGCCGGGCCTCGGGGCGGACAGCTCCCAGGGCGACCTCGGCTTCGTCCGCGTCCTGGAGCGGTGCGGGGCACGGGTCACCGTCGGCGCGCAGTCCACCACCGTGACCGGTGACGGCAGGCTGCGCGGCGGCTTCGACGTGGACATGGGGGACGTCTCCGACACGTTCATGACCCTCGCGGCGATCGCCCCGCTCGCCGACGCCCCGGTGACCATCCACGGCATCGGGCACGCCCGGCTGAAGGAGTCCGACCGGATCGCCGCGGTCGCCGCGAACCTGCGGGCCTGCGGCATCCGGGTCGAGGACGGCAACGACTGGATCACGGTGCGTCCCGGCACACCGGGCCCGGCCCGGATCGCCTGTCACCGGGACCACCGGATCGCCATGTCCTTCGCGGTCCTCGCCCTCGGTTCCGGCGTCCGCCTGGAACTGGACGACCCGGCCTGTGTGAGCAAGACCTTCCCGGGGTTCCACGCCGAACTGAACCGGCTGTTCCCCGGCCATTCCATTCCGGCGAGCAGTGAGGAGCGGCGGTGAGCAGGTTGCGCTGGCTGACCGGTGGGGAGTCCCACGGTCCGGCCCTGGTGGCCGTACTGGAGGGCCTTCCGGGCGGTGTCCCGGTCACCACGGAGATGGTGGCGGGTCACTTGGCGCGGCGGCGGCTCGGCCACGGGCGCGGTGCGCGGATGAAGTTCGAGCGGGACGAGGTCACCTTCCTCGGTGGTGTGCGGCACGGTCTGACGCTGGGCTCCCCGGTCGCGGTCATGGTGGGCAACACCGAGTGGCCGAAGTGGGAGCAGGTGATGGCCGCCGACCCGGTGGACCCCGAGGTGCTGGGGCAGTTGGCGCGCAACGCGCCGCTGACGCGTCCGCGCCCTGGCCATGCGGATCTGGCGGGGATGCAGAAGTACGGTTTCGACGAGGCCCGGCCGATCCTGGAGCGGGCGTCGGCGCGGGAGACGGCGGCGCGGGTGGCGCTGGGCGCGGTGGCGCGGTCGTACCTGAGGGAGACGGCCGGTATCGAGATCGTCTCGCATGTGGTGGAGCTGGCGGCGGCGAGGGCGCCGTACGGTGTGTACCCGACGCCGGCGGATGTGGAGCGGCTGGACGCGGATCCGGTGCGGTGTCTGGACGCGGACGCGTCGAAGGCGATGGTCGCGGAGATCGACCAGGCCCACAAGGACGGTGACACCCTCGGTGGTGTGGTCGAGGTGCTGGCCTACGGTGTTCCGGTGGGTCTGGGTTCGCATGTGCACTGGGACCGTCGTCTGGACGCCCGGCTCGCCGCGGCGCTCATGGGGATTCAGGCGATCAAGGGTGTGGAGGTCGGGGACGGTTTCGGGCTGGCGCGGGTGCCGGGTTCGAAGGCGCACGACGAGATCGTCACGACCGGTGAGGGCATTCGGCGGACGTCGGGGCGCTCGGGTGGTACGGAGGGTGGTCTGACGACGGGTGAGCTGCTGCGGGTGCGGGCGGCGATGAAGCCGATCGCGACGGTGCCGCGGGCGCTGCGGACGGTGGACGTGGCCACGGGTGAGGCGGCCGCCGCGCATCATCAGCGGTCGGACGTGTGTGCGGTGCCGGCGGCCGGGATCGTCGCGGAGGCGATGGTGGCGCTGGTGCTGGCGGACGCGGTGGCGGAGAAGTTCGGCGGGGACAGCGTGACCGAGACCCGCCGCAACGTCCGCTCGTACCTCGACCACCTCCACCTCCGGTGAACGCCCCGGCTGCCCGCCGTACGCGGTGCGCCGTGCTCGGCGCACCGATCGCCCACTCCCTCTCACCCGTGCTGCACCGCGCCGCCTACCGGGAACTCGCCCTCGCCGGCTGGTCGTACGACCGTTTCGAGGTCGACGGGACGCGGCTGCCCGGCTTCCTCGCCGGGCTCGGACCCGAGTGGGCCGGCCTGTCCCTGACGATGCCGCTGAAACGGGCCGTCATTCCGCTGCTCGACGAGATCAGCGAGACCGCCGCCTCGGTCGAGGCGGTCAACACGGTCGTCCTCACCGACGACGGCCGGCGCCTCGGTGACAACACCGACATTCCCGGGATGGTGGCGGCGCTGCGGGAACGGGGCGTCGAGCGGGTCGACTCGGCGGCGGTCCTCGGCGCCGGAGCGACGGCCGCGTCGGCGCTGGCCGCCCTCTCCCGGCTGTGCGCGGGCCCCGTCGTCGCCTACGCCCGCGGCGCGCACCGGGCCGCCGAGATGCGGCAGTGGGGCGAACGGCTCGGCGTCGACGTCCGTACGGCTCCCTGGGCGGACGCGGCCGAGGCCCTGCGCGCCCCGCTGGTGGTCGCCACCACCCCGGCCGGTGCGACGGACGCCCTCGCCCCCGCCGTGCCCGAACACCCCGCCACCCTCTTCGACGTGGTCTACGCCCCCTGGCCGACCGGGCTCGCGGCGCGCTGGTCCGTACGGGGCGGTGCCGTGGTCGGCGGACTCGATCTGCTGGTCCACCAGGCGGCGCTCCAGGTGACCCGGATGACGGGCCGCGGCCCCGCGCCGCAGGACGCCATGCGCGCGGCTGGGCAGCGCGCCCTGGAGCGGGGGAGCACGGGCCCGGTCGTCGTCCTGGTCGGGCCGATGGGCGTCGGCAAGTCCACCGTCGGGCAGCTGCTCGCGCAGCGCCTGGGCGTCGGTTACCGCGACACCGACGACGACATCGTGGCCGCCGAGGGCCGGACGATCGCCGAGCTCTTCACCGAGCACGGCGAGCCGCACTTCCGCACCCTGGAGAAGCGGGCCGTGCGCCGGGCGCTCACCGAGCACGACGGAGTCCTGGCGCTGGGCGGCGGCGCGGTGCTCGACGCGGACACCCGCGCGCTGCTGGCCGGACAGCACGTGGTCTGTCTGTCCATGGAGGCGGCGGAAGCCGCCCGGCGCACCGCTCTGAACGCGGACCGGCCGCTCCTTGCGGCCGACCCCCATGAGCGGTGGCGACGGCTGGCGGAGGCCCGTCGGCACCTCTATGCCGAGGTCGCCCGCGCCACGGTCGCCACCGACGGCCGTACGCCCGCCGAGGTGGCCCGCGCCGTCCTCGACGCACTGGAGGCGAAGCAGGTATGACGACGCGGATCCAGGTCGGGGGCTCTGCGGGGACCGCGCCGTACGAGGTGCTGGTGGGGCGTCGGCTGCTGGGTGAGCTGGCGGGTCTGGTCGGTGAGCGGGCGGCGCGGGTGGCGGTGATCCACCCCGAGGCGCTGGCCGAGACCGGTGAGGCGTTGCGGGCGGACCTGGCGGAGCAGGGTTTCGAGGCCGTCGCGATCCAGGTGCCGAACGCGGAGGAGGCCAAGACCGCCGAGGTCGCCGCGTACTGCTGGAAGGCGCTGGGGCAGTCCGGGTTCACCCGCACCGATGTGATCGTGGGTGTGGGCGGCGGGGCGACCACGGATCTGGCGGGGTTCGTGGCGGCGACATGGCTGCGCGGGGTGCGGTGGATCGCGATCCCGACCACGGTGCTGGCGATGGTGGACGCCGCGGTGGGCGGCAAGACCGGCATCAACACCACCGAGGGCAAGAACCTGGTGGGCGCCTTCCACCCGCCGGCCGGGGTGCTGTGCGACCTGGCGGCGCTGGAGTCACTGCCGGTCAACGACTACGTGTCGGGGCTGGCGGAGGTCGTCAAGGCCGGTTTCATCGCCGACCCGGTGATCCTGGACCTGATCGAGTCCGACCCGCGGGCGGCGCGCTCGGCGGCCGGCCCGCACACCGCGGAGCTGATCGAGCGGTCGATCCGGGTGAAGGCGCGGGTGGTCTCCTCGGACCTGAAGGAGGCCGGGCTGCGGGAGATCCTCAACTACGGCCACACCCTGGGCCACGCCATCGAGAAGAACGAGCGCTACCAGTGGCGGCACGGCGCGGCCGTCTCGGTCGGCATGCACTTCGCCGCCGCGCTGGGCCGGCTGGCGGGCCACCTGGACGACGCCACCGCCGACCGCCACCGCAGCATCCTGCGGTCGGTGGGCCTGCCGCTGAGCTACCGCTACGACCAGTGGCCCAAGCTGCTGCAGGCCATGCGGGTCGACAAGAAGTCCCGCGGGGACCTGCTGCGCTTCATCGTCCTCGACGGACTGGCCAAGCCGACCGTCCTCGAAGGCCCCGACCCGGCCATGCTCCTCGCCGCCTACGGCGAGGTGGCCGCCCGCCCTTCGCCGGAAAGGGCCTGACCGGGTGAGCACCGAACCGACCACCACAGCCCTCGAGTGGACCGAGCTGGACCAGCGGGCGGTGGACACCGCACGCGTCCTGGCCGCCGATGCCGTACGGAAGGTCGGCAACGGCCATCCGGGTACGGCGATGAGCCTGGCCCCGGCCGCCTACACCCCCTTCCAGAAGGCGGTGCGGCACGACCCGTAAGAGCGTAGGACCGCCCAATCACCCACGAACGGGTGACACCACATCACCGGAAACGGAACTTAACGCCCTCTTGGTCAGCACCAAACCAGCACGGGAGTCAGCACGGCACCGTCAAATCACCCTGAACCACGCGTCCCGGACGACACTCGGTTCGATCATCATCGATCCCCTGAACCGGCTTTCCATGAGCCGGCATGGTGGCCGCACGCATAGCCGACCCCCGAACTATGTTGCCCCGCCACATGTGCGCCTGACCTGCGGATTCCTACGGTGTGGCGACACGCAAACGTCCCCTAAAGGTTGTTGCAGAAGGTCGGTGCCAGGCAGGTCGCAGTGGTGTCTGACCTGCTGTTTCACCGTGTCATGGCGAGGTTGTGCATGGTGGCGACGGCCTGGACGGCGTGGTGAAGGCCGTCTCCTTTCTGGCGGCAGTCGCGGAGGATCTTCCAGTTCTTCATGCGGGCGAAGGTGTGCTCGACGCGGGCCCGGACCCGGCGGTGTTCCGCGTTGTCCTCCTCCTGGCCGCGCAGGAGGGGCCGGCCGGCCCTTCTGCGGTGCGGGACGATCAATCCGGTGCCCAGGTAGGCGCCGTCCGCGAGGACCGTTGTCCCGACCGCCGTGGCCGGCAGGTCCGAGTCCCGCCAGACGTGGGCGTCGGCCTTGTTGCCCGGCGCCGGGCGGGCGCTCGCGACGACCAGGCGGCTGTCCGCGTCGATGATGACCTGCACATTCGCCGAGAACCGGTAGTTCCTCGACGAAGCACCGACCGTGCGGTCCCGGACCGGGATCAAGGTTCCGTCCACGATCCACAACCGATCCACATCGGCGATCGGCTGCGGCGCCGGCTCCAACGCCAGTAACGGCCGCAGACGCTGGATCACCCGACAGACGGTGGCCGGGGAGATCCCGAAGAGCGGGGCGAGCTGCCGCATCGTGAGGTTGGTGCGGTAGTACACGGCCACCAGCAGCACCCGATCCGCCAGCGGCAGACGCCACGGCCGACCGCCGCCCGGACCGTTCCCGCCCCGCTCCCGGACCACCTTCACCAGCTTCACGAACCGGTCGATTCGCAAGCCCGTGAACGTCTCCACCCACACCGGCTCAGCCCTCAACACCCCACCCATACAGGGAAAATGCCCAAGACTAAGCCTTCTGTAAAGGGTGTTGCACAAGGCTGTGAACTGGGCATCTTCCTTGCATGGCTGGGGTGTTGAGGGTCGAGCGGGTATGGGTGGAGACGTTCACGGGGCTGCGGGTGACGCAGTTTTCGCGATTGCTCAAGGCAGTGCGGGAGCGGGGCGGCAACGGCACGATGCAGGGCCGGCCGTGGAGCCTGCCGCTGGCCGAGCGAGTGCTGCTGGTCGCGGTCTACTACCGGACGAACCTGACCATGCGGCAACTGGGACCGCTGTTCGGAGTGTCCTCGTCCACCGTGTGCCGGGTGATCCAACGTCTCGGGCCGCTGCTGGCGATCGAGCCCGTCTCGCGTCCGGCCGATGCGGCGGACCGGTTGTGGATCGTGGACGGCACCCTGGTCCCGGTCCGCGACCGCAAGGTCGGCGCGTCCAGCCGCAACTACCGCTTCTCCGCGAACGTGCAGGTCATCGTCGATGCCGACACCCGTCTCGTGATCGCAGCGGCCCGGCCGGCACCGGGCACCACCGCGGACGTCCACGCCTGGCGCGCTTCCGGCCTCGCCGAACACTGCCATGACGTGACCGTCCTGGGCGATGGCGCCTACCTCAACTGCGGGATGGTCGTGCCGCACCGCAAACGCCCTCACCGGCCCCTGCTGCCGGGCGAGGAGGACGACAATGCCGCCCACCGCAAGGTGCGTGCCCGAGTGGAGCATGTGATCGGCCGCATGAAGAACTACAAGATCCTCCGCGACTGCCGACAGCACGGCGACGGCCTCCACCACGCCGTCCAGGCCGTCGCCCACATGCACAACCTCGCACTCACATCATGACCAGAAGACTGCGATCAGGACCCTGACCTGCCCAAACGCAGCCTTGTGCAACACCCTTTAGGGTCTGTTGCGAAAGTGCACGTGGCGCACGCCGCCTCCGCCGGGCCCGCCGCACCGCACCCCGACAGCGCCGTCCTCGTCCTCGACGGCCGCGGCGAGGCCGCCTCCCACCTCGCCGGGCGCTACCACGACGGCAGGCTCCGCACCCTGGCCGCCCAGTCGCTGCCCGACTCCCTCGGCCTGGTCTACGAGGAGCTGACCGAGCACCTGGGCTTCCTGCGCAGCAGCGACGAGTACAAGGTCATGGCCCTCGCCTCCTACGGCAAGAGCCGCATCAGCGTGGTCTTGCCGCTGCCGTTGCGGCCGAGCAGCGCGAGCGCGCGCCCCTCGTGGGCGTCGAAGTCGAGGCCGCTGAGGACGGTCGGCCCGTCCTCGTAGGCGAAGGACGCACCCCGCAGGGAGACCAGTGCGGGCTCGCTCATGTCAGCGGCCTTTCGAGTACGAGGGTGAGGGCGGCCAGCGCCGCCAGCAGGGCGAGGCTCGCCCCGGTGAACCGGACGGAGACCCGGGCCTCGGGCAGCAACACGCGCAGGGAGCCGTCGTAGCCACGCCCGGCGAACCCCGCCTGCAGCCGGGCCGCCCGGTCGAAGGCCCGCACGAACGCGGTCGCGCCGAGCCCCGCCAGGGACCGCCAGGCCGCGGCCCGGGTGGTGTGCCCGAGCCGCGCGGCCTGCGCCGCCCGGATGCGGCGCACCGAGTCGAGCAGCAGGAAGCTCATCCGGTACGTCACCAGGGCGACGTCGACCACGGGCGCGGGCACCCCGGCGCGCACCAGGCGCGGCAGCAGATCGGACATCGGGGTGGTGAACGCGAACAGCAGCACCCCGAGCGACGCCGCCGACGTCCGCAGCAGCAACTCCCCGGCGCGCGACGGCCCGTCGTCGGCCAGCGACACGAACCCCTCAGGTCCGCCGACCTGCACCAGCAGCGTCGCGGCGCCCGTCACGCAGAAACCCAACGGCACCTTGTACGCCCGCCACAGCCCCCGGCCCGGCACCCCGGCCGGGCCGAGCAGCAGCACCAGCGCCGTCACCAGCACCAGCGCCGCGCCCGGCCAGGCCGGCAGCGAGATCGCGAGCACGGTCAGGCCGAGCCCGAGCACGGCTTTGTCCACGGGATGGCGGCGGCGCCAGCGACTGCCGTGCGCCGCCGCGTCGATGGGCAGCACGGGAGGTCAGTCCCCGTCCGTTGCCGGGCCCTTGGCGGGTTCCCCGGCATCGGCCGAGGCCGCCGCGCGGGCCCGTTCCTCGCCCTGCCGCCTGCCCCGGCGCAGGCCGAAGTAGTAGGCGAGGACGCCCGCGCCGATCGCCGCCTGGAGGGAGAACAGCCCCGACTCGATCTCCCCGGACGGCGGTTCGTACAGCGGCGAGAACCAGGGCTCGTAGTCCGGCTCGTTCTCGACGATCGCCGTCTCCGCCTCGCCGTCGGCGCCGGTGAACGGCTCCTCCTTGTGGTCGCCCAGACCGAGCGCCAGCGGCAGCACCGCCAGCGCAGCCACCGCGAGCAGCAGCAGATTGATCTTCGTGTTGCGCTTCACCGGGCCACCGCCGCACGCTTCGCGGGCTTCGCCAGCAGCACCCCGAGCCGGGTCAGCTCCCCCTTGCTGGACTGCACCAGCAGCCGCATCACCAGCACCGTCAGCAGGCCCTCGCTCACCGCGAGCGGGATCTGCGTGACGGCGAAGATGGCGCCGAACTTGCCGAGCGCGCCCAGGAACCCGCTGCCCGGGTCGGGGAACGCCAGCGCCAGCTGGACGCTGGTGACGCAGTACGTGGACAGGTCGGCGACGAACGCGCCGCCGAAGACGGCGCCCATCAGCGGCACGTCGTACCGGCGCAGCAGCCGGTAGACCCCGTATCCGGCCCAGGGGCCGACGATCGCCATGGAGAAGACGTTGGCGCCGAGCGTGGTCAGCCCGCCGTGCGCCAGCAGCAGCGCCTGGAACAGCAGCGTGATGGTGCCGAGGACCGCCATCAGCGGACGCGGCACCCCAGGCGATCGCGTGCGCCGGAGGCAGGAAACCCTCGGCTATGTGCATGGCTCAGCAGACCCTCTCCAGCACCTCGTGGATGGTTGACGCGCCTTGGCCGGTCTCCTGGCTGACGGGTACCACCGCCCGTGCCCCGCCTTCCCGGGTCCCGAAGGACCCAGTGGCTGCCCGTAAGGGCTGGAGCCGGACTTCCCGATCACAGTGGCGAGGGCCGCACCGGCATCACACCGGATTTCCCGTTCACCAAGGCGTGGTGACAGTAATCGGCCCCCGGGGGTGGTGACAAGCGGGCATCAGGGGCGCGAATCCGGGCGCACACCCGCACACCGGTGCACTCGGACACCCCGGAGGTGCCATGTCTCACACTCGACGGCCCTGGAGGAGTTCCGGTGGACCGCGGAGGGGGCCCGGTCAGCGCCAGGCTGACCGGGGCCCCTCGTCGGTACTGTGGACGGGACTCTCAGACGTACGGCATGAAGGTGGCCACGAACAGGTTCTCGTCGCCGTCTTCCGCCGCGCTCTCGAACTCCTCACAGACCTCGGGTCGAGCGAGGCAGGGGAAGTCCTCGTAGCTCTGCACCGTCACCCCGTATTCGGGATGTTCCGCCGGAGTGTCCCCGGACAAGAGCAGCGGACCGACTCCGCCCGCTCGCGTGCTCCAGCCCGCCGACCGGAGGGACTTGGCGATGTCCTCGACGGGATCGCCGTCCGCGGACACCGGGGAGACGGCAAGGAGGGCGAGCGATTCCTCCCAGTCGTTCCCCGGGTTCGAGGAGTGCCCTTCGGCCAGGATGCGCACATTCCCGGAAGCGGCGGACTCGACCACGTCGTCCGGCACACCGGGCAGCTGCATCCACTCACGGATGAGAATCCACCCGGCCGCCAACACGACGACGGCCACGGCCGCTCCCGTCAGGCGGAGCGTTCTTGTCCATTGCAGGATCATCCACAGTTCCTCACGACGTTGGAGCAGAAGCCGCCCGGATCCCCGTACTGAGTGGCCGGCAGCGACGACAGCCCGAACAGGTCGGACATGGACTGCCCGGTTCCGGACAGGTAGGCCATGTTCGCGTCGAACCGCGCCGATCTCCTGGAGATGATCGAGCTGCTCTGCGCCAGGTTGTCACCCGGGACGCGCAGACGGGCCGCCTCGTCGTCGCTGAGCGAGTAGCCAAGATACGCCTGCTTGGCGTTGCTGCCCCTGGTGGTGTCCACCTTCAGTTTCAGGACCGCGACGGAGACGGCGAACTCCTCGTTCACATTCAGCGCGTGACGGATGGCATCGAGCGATGTGCCCTCGAATTCATCGTAACCGGCGTCGATCAGCGTCTGGCGAGCGGTCGCCGCCTTCATCTGCACGGAGCCGGAGCTGGGGTCCCTGTCGATGAGCCTCGCGGTCCACGCGCCGCCAGTGGAGACCCCCCACTTCGCCATCTCGTCCAGGCCCTCCGGCCACGTCGTGTAGAACGGCTGCTCCTGCATGAGCAGGGCGACGACCAGTTGCTCGTCGACACCGTACTTCTTCGCGTAGGCGAGGCCCCAGGCGACGGTCTGGCTGCTCAGCTTCTGCGCGTCGGCCTCGCTTCCGCCGTAGGAGTCCGTCCCGGGGGCCGGGTCCAGATCGGCGCTCGGCTCGACGTAGTCGATGTCCCAGCCGCCCGCGCTGTTCATCCGGCAGCTGTACCCGGACTCGTTGCACTCGACCGGGCGGTGGCCGTCGTACTCGATGAACGTGGACGGGTTGCCGCCGCCGAACGCGTAGCGGTTACCGGTCATCAGATCGGTACCGAGACCCATGTCGGCGAGGGCGCCGTTGTACATGTCCCGGGTCGTGAAGCGGTTGAGCCCCGGGTCGTAGTTCCGGAAGCCCATGTCGTAGGTGCCGGAGTGGGCGTCCCAGCGCTTGGCGTTGTAGCGGTAGGGGTTGTACGCCTCCTTGGTGGGATCGGTGGCGCTGGGCTTGTCGACGCCGGTGAACTCGGAGTCGTCGTCCGCGCCGTAGGCGGTGTAGCCGTAGGTGGCCTTGGTGTTGCCGGTGTCGTCGGTCAGGGTCTCGACGTCGGTGTGGCTGTTGTAGCCGTAGTAGCCGTCCTCGGTCGTGCCGTCGCCGTTGTGCTTGACCTGCGACAGGCGCTCGCCCCACGGGCTGTACTGGTAGGACTTGGTCAGCTCGCCCGCGACCTTCTCGTCCAGGACCTCGGTCGACAGGCCCAGGTACGCGAAGTCGGTGGTCTTGCCGTCCGTCGTCTTCGACGCGGTGCGGTCCAGCGGGTCGAAGGTGTACTTCGTCGACTTCAGCGCGCCGGTGTCGTCCATCTTCTGGGACTCCACGACGTGGTCGAAGCCGTCGTACACGCTCCGCTCGACGATCTCACCGTCGGAGGTGACCGACTCCTGACGGCCGAAGGGGTCGTAGTTGTAGTCGGCGGTGACGCCACCGGTGCTGGCGGTCAGCAGCCGGTTGCGGTCGTAGCCGTAGACGGTCTCCTTGCCCTTGACCGTCTGCCGGATGACGTTGGCGTTGTCGTCGTGGACGTAGGTCTCGGTGGCGGCGCCGTTTCCGGTCTTCACCGACTCCCGCAGCCGGTCGGCCGGGTCGTAGGTGTAGTCGGTGGTGGAGGACAGGTACGCCGTGTGGTTGTCGGCGTTCATCTTCTCGGCCACGTCCTGCGCCTTGTTGCCGTTGGCGTCGTAGGCGTAGGTGTGCGAGGCGACGAGGGTGCCGTTGCCCTTGTTCTCCACCGAGGTCTTCAGCGAGCCGTCGAGGTAGTAGGTGTAGTCGACCGTGTTGCCGTTGGCCTTGGTCTCCTTCAGTTTCTGGCCGCGGTCGGTGTAGGTGTACGAGGTCACCTTCGGGTCGGCGTCCGTCGCCGACTTGCCGACCGACACCGTCTTGACCAGCTCGCGCAGGTCGTAGGTGTACCGGGAGAACTGGTCGGGGTGGGTGACCGTCTCCGGCTGGCCGTTGGCGTCGTAGGTGTACGAGGTGGCCTTCTTCTCCTGCCCGGCGAGCGCCTCGGTGACCTTCTGGACCTGGTTGAGGCCGGTGTAGGCGACCGAGTAGGCGTCGATCCTGGCCCCGGACGAGGTGTCGTCGATCGAGGTCAGGTTGCCGTTGACGTCGTAGGCGTAGGCGAAGGTCTTCTTCTCGTCGTCGGTCTCACCGCTGGTGTCGCGGACCAGCTTGACCGCGTCGGCGACGGCGACGCCGCCGCTGTTCTGGTCCAGCTTCAGCTCGGTGTCCTCGCCCTGCTTGAGGCTGTACGAGCCCAACTGCACCCAGGTCCGCGGGTTCGCGGTCTGGTCCTTGGTCACCGACGGTTCGGTGGTGGTGCCGTGGGTGAGCGTGTACTTGGCCGTGGTCGCGGCGCCCGTCACCTCCGGGTACTTCACGTACGCGGTGTAGGTGCCGTCCTTGGGGACGTTGAGCGTCCAGGTGAAGGCGTCGGTGCCGGTGCCCGCCGCGTGGGTGACGTGGTCGTAGCCCTGCTGGCCGGTGCGGTCCCCCTTCGTCCAGGTGCCGGTGGAGGAGGTGTTCTGGGTGTCGGAGTTGTCGACGAGGACGACGCTCCTGCCGACCGGAACACCGTCGTCCGACTTCGACTTGAGCTTGCCGTCGGGGTAGTACGTCCAGCTCATGGTGCGGTCCGAGGAACCGCCCGCCGAGGTCAGCGTCCTGGCCGTCTGCTTGCCGAGGTCGTTGTAGTCGTACGTCGTGACGATGTCCCACGGGTCCGTGGTCGACCGCACCCAGCCGTTGTCGAAGTAGCTGTAGGTGGTGTCGTTGCGGACCGTCTGCCCGTCGGACGGCGGCAGCGAGGTCTTCGCCACCCGGCCGACCGCGTCGTACACCGTCTCGGTGTAGACGTTCGGGTCGTTGTGGCGGGTGTCCGCCGGATCGTAGGGCTGGTACTGCTTGACCGGGCGGTTCAGCGCGTCGTACTCGGTGCGCTGGGTGAACGCCGTGGTCGTCCCGGCCGCGACGGCACGCGGCGTGATCAGCTTGGTGCGGTTGCCGACCTCGTCGTACTCGTACTTCGTCGTCCGGTAGGTGATCGACGTGGTGCCCGAGTGCGGGACCTTGATCGCGGAGACCTTGCCGCGCTCGTCGTAGGAGACGGTCGTGGTGTTGTTCTCGGCGTCCGTGGTGGAGACGACCAGCGAGTCCTTGTCGTAGGTCCGCTCGGTGGTCTTCCCGGCCGCGTCGGTGACCTTGGTGACCCGGTGGTTCAGGTCGTAGGCGGTCTTGGTGGTGTAGTCGGTGGTGCCGGCGGTCGCGTTCTTCTTGGGGTCGACGACCGTGACCAGGTTGCCGACGTTGTCGTACTCGTAGGAGATCTTGTCACCCGCGGCGTTGACGACCGAGGTGAGCTGGTAGATCGCGTCGTAGTGCTGGGTGGTGACGTAGTCGGTGGTGTCGGTGGTGGTCAGCGTGCCCTTGGGCTCTGTTGTGGTCTTGAGGTTGCCGACCTTGTCGTAGGTGTAGGCCGACTTGCGTTCGGCCGACGTGCTGGTGTCCTTGGGCGCGGTGGCCGAGGTGACCTGGTCGGCCGCGTCGTAGACCGCCGTGGAGACGGCGCCGTTGGGGACCGTCGACTTGGTGACGTTGTCGTTGGCGTCGTACTCCGGGGCCGGGACGGTGACCAGGACGCCCTTGTCCTGCTCCTTGGGCGTCGTGCTGGCGAGCGGACGGCCGAAGGTGTCGTACTTCTGGGTCGTCGCCTTCTCGTTGGGGTCGGTCACCTTGGTGACGTTGCCGCGGTCGTCGTACTCGAACAGCGTCTCGTTGGTCAGGGCATCGGTGATCGTCGCCGGGTAGCCCGTGGGCCCGAAGCCGCTGTACGACGTCGAGTTCTCGTTGGCGTCGATCGCCTTGGCGAGCTGGCCGTAGGAGTCGTACTCGTACGACGTGGTGTAGTCACCGGCGGTCGTCGTGGCGACGCCCTTGGGGTCGGTGACCGTCTTCAGGTTGCCGAAGGTGTCGTAGCCGAACTGCCAGGCGCGGCCCTCGGGTGAGGTCTTGCGGAACAGGTCGGCGGAGTAGCCGTCGGCGCGGGTCTGATACTCGAACTTCGCCGCGTTGGCCGGGTAGGTGCCGGGCGCGCAGTCGGACTGCGGCGGGACGCCGGTACTGTTGTTCTCCGCGTCGCGCTGCCAGAGCGAGTAACCCGTCTTCTGGTCGTAGCAGTACGCGGTTTTGGCGCCGTTGTCCTCCTCCAGATACGTGACGTTGTTGTCGGCATCCCACACCATCTTCGTGACCTGTGACTTCGCGTTCGTCGTCTCGACGGCGCGACCGAAGTCGTCGGTGACGTACCGCGTGGCGTGGTTCTCGGCGTCCGTCACCGTGGTCCTGGTGAAGCCCGTGTTCACGGTGTCGGCCGCGTAGGTGAAGCCGGTGTCGCCGCCGAGGCGGTCGGTGATGGTCTTGGTCCACCAGTGGTACTTCGGGTTGTCGCCCGCCGTGGGGGTGTTGTACGCGAGCTGGGTGGCGTTGCCGCGCGGGTCGGTCGCCTTGACCAGCTTGACGTTCTTGTTGCCCTGGGTGGCGTCGTAGGTGAACTTGAAGATCTTCGGCTGCGCGGCGCCGTCACCGTCGGTGAACTGCCCCAGCAGGCCCTTGTCGGTGTAGTAGAAGGAGATCTTCCGGCCGGAGATGTCCGTGACGGACTTGATGTGGTCGTAGATCTTGGAGTTGGTCAGGTTGGAGCCGGTGACCTTGGCGCCGGTGTCGTCGATGTAGTCGTACGACGCGTCGCCCTTCTTGTAGTAGTCGACCGTGAGGGACTGACGGCCCGCCGGGTCGGTGATGTACGTGAGGAACTTCGTCGGCTTGTTGTTGGACTTGCGCTCCTCGTACGTGTACGTCTGCGTGTTGCCGTTCTTGTCGACCACCGAGGTCAGATAGCCGTCGCAGCCGAAGTAGAAGCGGGTGCCGTCCGGGCGCAGCAACGTCCAGGCGTCCGGCACCGGTCCACCGCGAGTCCCCCCGCTCTCCCCTTCACCGTCCAAGGAACCGGAACGCCTCGCTCTCAACTACAGCAGCCGCGTACTCTTCGGCGACCAAGCCAGGTGGCACGCTGCCAGAGAATCCTCGATCAACGGCTCCGCTGTGTGCACCGCGTCAGCGATGCATACCAAGGCGTCTACACAAACGTTATGGACGGCGACCTCGTCACTGCGAGGATCCGGTCGTACACCGGCGAGTTCCACACGAGAGGTTTTGGTGGACTCGTCGTAGGACCAGGTGCCTTCTGCGGGGGAAGCTTGGTCAAGGGACTGTGGCCGATGCCGGTGATAGTCCATGCCGCGCCGGTCGTCCAGCGCGATGAACCGGTGATCGCGCTGAAGTGTGACGAGGTGCTTCACGAGGGCCTCCAAGGGCCTGAGCTCGCTTTGCTTGGCTGCCTGGGGCAGCGTCTTCGACCAAAGCTCCCGAGTGGGGGAGAAAGTCTGCCACGCGCTTTTCGCAACAGACCCGGGTGGGAAACCCTGAGCGGACTTGACATTCTTGGCACTGTTGATGACCACCGCGGCAGCCGGATTGCACAGCAGGATGCGTAGCACGAGGTTGGCCAGGCTGTGTGCTGTTCCCAGCAGGAAGTGGGAACTCATCTCGCATAGCGCTCGCACTGCCATGCGCTGGGTGTACTCGATAGCCTGCACGTGCTGCCGATCTCGCTCGATATCGGGTGACCGCCAGCGCTGTGCATCCTGCTCAGCGGCCCAGGCGAGAGTCAACTGCTCACCGATGCTTCCCGCGAGGCCATGAAGTTCCACCACTCGGTTGATCAACAGGCCGTAATTTGTGACGTTGGTCCTTCGCAGCAGTGCCATTGACGCCATCCCTGCTGCTGATCCCTTGCCACTGTGCGACTGCCAACGCATGGCGATGTCTTCGATGTCCTTGCGGGGATCGGTCGTCGGCGGCTTCCCACCAGCGGTCATGGGTGGGGTGAAGGAGCCGAAGCTCAAGGCAGATATCCACTGCTGTGTCATGCATGGATCGTAAGGCCGCTTGACATGCTGATTTGCCGTACTTTCGCTGCAGCTTCCATCCTCGCGCTTTCACCAAGCGGGCTGTCCGAGGGTTGATCAAAAAGGCGGGAAGTGCCTGTGAACTGCAACGACGGGACTTGCTGAGGAGCCTGTCGGCTGCAAGGAAAGAAGCGCTTCCCAGGTGGAGAAGCGTATCGGTGCTACCCGCGTGTCCGCGTCGAGGGCGGCGGTCGTGGGGCGGTCTCGCAGGCCGGGCCCGTGCTGCTGGTGGAGACGGTCCGCAAGACCGGCCTGCACCAGGCGCTATCGGCGGCGTTCGCGCCGTGGCGCAAGGCCCGGACGGTGCACGATCCGGGCAAGGCGCTGCTGGATGTGGCGTTCGCGGTGACGCTGGGCGGGGACTGCCTGGCCGATGTCGCGATGCTGCGGGCCGAGCCGGCCGCGTTCGGGCCGGTCACCTCCGATTCGACCGTCTCCCGGCTCGTCGACACCCTCGCCGCCGGCGGGATACGGGCCCTGACCGCCCTCCGCGCCGCAGTACGCGAATCGCTGGAGGCGAGCCTGCGACGTCTGAAAAACGATCGAGTGGACCTGTTGTGGGCCCACGCTCCCGACTACGCGACTCCTATCGAAGAAATCAAGCGGTGTCTTCTGCGGGCGTGCGCCCCTGGTCACCCGCGCTTCCGGTCGCCACACACCGCCCGGTCCAGCAGACGGACCGCGGCCTCCACCTGCTCGAGGAAGCGCTTCTCGTCACCGAAGCGCGTGGTGAAGACAGCGGCCGCGGCCGACACCCGGCCGTCGGGCGTGACGGCGGTCTCGGAGGCGGTGCCGAAGGACGTACCGCCGTGGTACCAGATCCCGCCCCCGCAGCCCTCGGCCGGGCGCCAGGCGAGGCCGAGCCCGTAGCGGGTCCTGCCGCCGGTGGCATAGCCGGGCGCCGGGACGGTGGTGCGCATCTGCTCCAACTGCTCCGGCGGCAGCAGCCGACCGCCCATCAGGGCGCGCAGGAAGGTGTTCATGTCGCGGGTGGTGCTGATGATGCCGCCGTCCGCACCGCCGCCCACGGCCAGCGTGGTGTCGGTGAGGTCGTCCCGGCCGGGGAACTGCGTGTACCCGGCGGCCGTCGGCATCGGCACGTACGGCGAGGTGCCTGGTATCAGCGTGCGGCGCAGCCCCAACGGCTCGATGATCCGGTCGTGCACCTCCTGCGCCCAGGGGTTGCCGGTGGCCTTCTCGATGACCATCCCAAGCAGCACGTAGTTGGTGTTGGAGTACGCCCACTGCGTCTCGGCGCCCGGATCGTCCGCGTCCGGCAGCCAGCCGGGGGCGCGCTCCATCGCCACGGCGACCTGCTCCTCGGGGGTCTGCGAGCGGAACCGCTGTGCGTGGAAGCGCTCGGGCGTCAGCTCCGCCGGGTCCTCGAAGGTGATGTCCGTGTAGTTGGCCAGGCCGCTGGTGTGCTGGAGCAGGTTGCGCAGGGTGATGCGGCTGCCGTCGTTGCCGTTGCCGGCGACCACCCCGGGCAGCCACTGCTCGACGGTGTCGTCCAGGCTCAGCGTGCCTTCGCCGACGAGCTGGAGCGCGGCCACGGCCGTGAAGGTCTTGGTGTCACTGCCGATGCGGTAGTAGGCGTCGAAGGGCACCCGGCCCCCGTCCTTCAGGCTCGCGGTGCCGGACCGGGCCTGCGTCTCGCGCCCGGCCGCGTCCCGGGCGAGCACCGTCAGCCCGGTGGCTCCCGTGTCTCGCACCGCGTCCGCGTCCCGCTGCAGCCGCGACCGCGTGTCCCTGCCGGTGCCCATGGCCTCCGCCGTGGTGCCCGGCCCGAGAAGCGATGCGGTCCCGATTGCGGCGACCCCGGCCACGGCCAGCCCCGCACGCCACCGTCCGGACCGGCCCCACCGCGCACTTTTCGTGATCTCCATGGCCGGAACGCTACGGAGGGCCGGCGCCGCGGACCATCCGGCTGGCTGCCCGGACGGAGGTGGTGCTGACCCCCCTACCACCCGGCGGCCACCACCCTCCTTGCCGTCCCCCTGCTGATTGTGCCGGTGAGAAGCAGCAACGCGTGATGGTGAGTTCTGAGGTCGTCAGCGTCCTGTCGGTTCACAGCCACCGACACGGTGGAGATTAACTCGGTGGTGAGATCGCTGTAGAGGGCCCGGCACCAGTCCGTCGCGCCCGTCGAAGTACCGGTAGAGCGCGGGGAGGGACTCACGCCAACCGCACTCGCCACCGCTGCCAGCGTCAGCCCGTCAATGCCCTCCGCGGCCGCAATCTCGCGCACTGCTCGGCGCGTGTCGAGCAGGAGCTGTTCGCGTTGGCGTTGCCGGCGGATGCCAGAGGCCGTCCTTGCGCCGTCCATGGCGAGAGTCTCCTCCTCAATTCGCGGCTTCGCGTCGAGTGCGTGCTGCCGGACCCATAGTTCGAAGTCTCTTGCGTCATAGGCGGATTGACCCTGTCGACCCGCTCGAACGACTTGCACTGACGGCGCAGCGCCCCGCTAGATGTGTTGTCCTGGGACGTTGGTGACATGCGTGCTGGGTTCTTGAAATGGGGGAGGGCCTCCGGGTTCGGTGTGGATTGCGACATCTCCACCGAGTTCAGGAGGCCCTCGTGGTCCACCGTAATGCCCCGCTGACCGAGACCGGGAGACTCCGCCTGGCCCGCTGCGTCGTCGAGGACGGATGGTCCGTGCGGCGGGCGGCCGAGCGTTTCCAGGTCAGCCACACCACCGCCAGCCGCTGGGCCCGCCGCTACCGGCAGCTCGGCGTCACCGGAATGAGCGACCGCTCCAGCCGCCCGCACCACCAGCCCCGCAGGACCGCGGCCGCCGTCGAGGAGCAAGTTCTCCGGCCGCGACGCGAGCACGGGATCGGGCCGCTGCCACTGGCCGTCCGATGCGGCATCGCCGCCTCGACCGCCCACCGCATCCTGGTCCGGCACGGCCTGCCGCCACTGGCCGCCCTGGACCGGGCCACCGGCGAGCCCGTCCGCCGCTACGAACGCGCCCGACCCGGCGAACTGGTCCACATCGACGTCAAGAAGCTGGGCCGGATCCCCGAGGGCGGCGGCCACAAGACTCTCGGTCGGGCCGAAGGCCACCGCAGCCGGACCAACGGCGCCGGCTGGGCCTACCTGCACACCGCCCTCGACGACCACAGCCGCATCGCCTACACCGAGGACCTGCCCGACGAGACCGCCCCGACCTGCGCTGCCTTCCTCGTCCGGGCCACGGCCTACTTCGCATCCCTGGGCATCCGCATCGAACGGGTCCTGACCGACAACGCCTAGGCCTACAGCAAGAACACCTGGCGGAACACCTGTCGCGACCTGGACATCAGCCCCCGCTGGACCAGGCCCTGGCGGCCCCAGACCAACGGCAAGGTCGAACGCTTCCACCGCACCCTGCTCGACGAATGGGCCTACCAGAAGCCCTACACCTCAGACCACGAACGCAGGGAAGTGTTCACCCACTGGCTGCACTGGTACAACTACCACCGACCCCACACCGGCATCGGCGGCCACACACCCGCCAGCCGCGGCACCAACCTCTCCGAACGACACAGCTAGAGCGTGTCTCTTTGATTCATTGGTCAGTTGATCGGATGTGTCCGTCCGGTTAGTGATCACTGATGTGATGCGGGACCGGATCGAGCCGTTGATGCCGGCCGATCCGGTCGGCGGTCGGCGGTCGGCCGATCACCGCCGAACCCTGGAGGCCATCGCGTGGAAGTGCCGCACCTGCTCGCCCTGGCGGGACCTGCCCGACGAACTCGGCTCGTTCCAGACCGCCCACAAACGGCTGCTCAGGTGGGCCGTGGACGGCACCTGGGAACGCATCCTTGCCGCGGTCCTGGCAGCGCCGACGACGCTGACGACATCGGCTGGACCGTGTCGGTGGACTCCACCGTCTGCCGGGCTCACCAGCATTCCGCCGGCGCCAGGAAAAAAGGGCTCCAGGCCGGGCCGAACCCGACGGCCACGCGCTCGGACGCTCCCGCGGCGGCCTGAGCACGAAGGTCCATCTCGCCAGTGACGCCCGTGCATGGCCCCTGGCCCTCCGCGTCACCGCAGGCCAGGCGGGCGAAGCCCCGGCCTTCGAGACCGTCATGGCCGCCATCCGCGTTCCGCGAAGCGGCCCCGGACGACCGAGGACCCGCCCCGATGCCGTCTTCGCGGACCGCGCGTACTCATCCCGCGCGATCCGAAGTCACCTCCGCCAACGCGGAATCCACGCTGTCATCCCCAGCCCTCCGACCAGATCGGCCACCGGCTGCGGCGAGGCAGTGCCGGAGGCCGGCCGCCCGCCTTCGACGCCGAGGCATACAAGCAGCGCAACTCAGTCGAACGCTGCATCAACCGGCTCAAGCAATGGCGCGGCCTGGCCATGCGGACCGACAAGCTCGCCATCGCCTACCAGGCCGCGCTCCACCTCGCCGCGATCCTCATTTGGGCACGGCGATAGACCGCTCAGCGATCGACCACCCAACATGCGTCCGCAGGCCAAGAGCCCGTGCCAACGATGTGCTCCACGAGCCTGAATGCCTCACGGATGGGGACGGTGTCCTCATCCGGATACTCGTCGCCCTGCCCGTTGGAGAGGACGAACCCGTCGCTCGACCCCGCAGTTCCGGGGTCCACGGCGTGCTCGCCGGGATCACCCTCACCTTCGAACAGCACCACCATCGCTCGCTCGGCATTCGTCACGAAGACCAGCAACCGTCCAGACGAACTGGTCAGCCACGTCTCAAGCAGCCCGCTGTCGATCCTCGACCGAAGAGCCCCCACCACCCCCGCCGACGACACAGGGGCTGGGCTGTCGTCATTGATCACCCATGACTCGATCACGAGCACGACGATCTCACGGACGGATCCAAGAGACAGACCCTAGCCGAGATGGCCAGTTCAGCTACTGGTGGAAAGCCAGTCGGTCCGGCCGTAACCGCTCCCGAACTCACGCGTCCCGGCCGCGCTGGGAGGGAAACGCATCTCCGTACGGACGGTTGAGCGGGTGCGATCGCAAATCAGGCAGCTGAGAGAGCCACGGGCACACGGACTCCTTCGAGGCACCGACCGCATCATGCGCGCCAGTGCGTTCGACCTCACGTCGAAGCCGCACCGGAGCGCTCCGGTGCGGCTTCGACGTCTCACGGAACCGGGCAAAAATCCCACCAGGACCGACCTCGGTGGGACCTCGTCATATCACCTGCGTGTCACACAGCCATCAGCAACTAGGCAGACCGCCTCGGACCAAGAGGCTCTGACCTGCAATTTCATGCCCGCAGTGGACTGCCGTAGACGCCCCTGGACGGTCTCTACAACCTGTGCCATGTGGTACCGCACACGCAGGCAACTCCCATATTTCGGCGGTCCCAGATTTCGTGTGCTGCAACTGTCGAAGTCGCTGACTTCGAACTTCTTGCGGTGGCCAGCCCGGGGTTCTTGAAGATGAGGGGCCAATGCTCCCGCTGGAGGCGGACCCCTGTGGAGCACTTCAACTGCTGACTGAAGGCGCAGTACGGCGTAATTGGGTCCCGGAGGTCTAGCTGGTCCCTACTCAGATGGTCGACGGCGCCGTGAAGGTCGTCGACCGCCGTCCTGCAGCGGCGGGGATTGCTGCTACTAATCAGTAACCGACAACAATTCTGATTGTTGTCGGTAATCTTGCCTCCTGCACGCGACGCTGCGAGAGACACCAGGGGTGGGAATGCATCAGCCGAACGTCATCGGTGACTGGCGCGAGTACGAGGACGACCACAAAGGAATCCGGGTCCGCGTCCACTCGCTCAAGAAGGGGGACATCCCGCCCGAAGGCCGGGACAGCGACGCGAAGGGGCTCACCTACTTCAGCTTCCGCGTCACGGTTGAGAACCGTGCTGAGGAATGGTTCGAGATCAAGCTGGAACGGCGCCACATCGATGTCCGGGCCGGCAGGGACGGGGACTCCGTGTACCTCGACTACAACTCCCGGGAGATTGAAGGCTTCAAGCTGTATCCGCTGCGTCGCGCCTCAGCAACCTTCTACGCAGCCGCTCCCGCCCGCCGCCTCGACATCCTCGACATCCAGATCCGCATGCGCATCGACGACGAGCCGTCCGACCCGCAAGTGTGGGTCGGCGGCGCCGACGTGCCAGAGGCAGCTACCCGCACCTCCAAGAAGGCCACCCGCGCCAAGGATTCCCTCGCCAACGAAGTAAGCAAGTACCTGCAAGAACAGGGAGATGCGTGACGTGGGCGGCGCGTCCCGGCCCGCCCCGGAGAAGGATGCATCGTCAGCATGAGTCTGCGCGGTCAAACCGACGAGATCGTCGACGCCGAACTCGTCGAGGATGGGGAGCTGGTGCCCGTCGCTCCGGCGGCTGGGCTCCCGCTCGTCGACCAGCACACGGTGCTGATGCCCGGCGAGGCCATCCCGACGACCGGCGATCCGCGCACGACGTACACGGATCGGGACCTGTACGTCAGCGAGGAGACCGCCCAAGCCATCAAGGAGGCCGACGCGGAGGGATCGCCGCAGCGGCGCACCGCGATGCGGTTGTTCGAGGCGTGGTGTGCGGAGCAGGGGCGGGTGGCGAAGCCGTGCACGACGGCGACGTACACCGAGTACGGCCGGCACTTGATGGCGAAGGGCCTGAAGGCCAGCACGATCCGGCACTACATGTCTCTCATCCGTACGTCGATGCCGGCGGGGAAGAAGCCGGACAACAGCCTGTATCTGGCGCTGTTGGCGCAGTACCGGCGGAAGAACAAGCGGGCGCTGCGCAGGAAGGAGGCGTTCCCGATCACGCTGCCGTACCTGGTGCCGATGATGGAGAAGGCGGAGGCGGACGGCCGGCCGATCGGCTGGCGGGATGCGGCGATGTTCGCCTTTGGGTACCGGTTCCTCGGCCGCAGCGCTGAGGACGTCGGCTTGGACCTGGAGGACGTGATGATCCTCGACGATCGGGTGCTGGTGTGGCTTGCCGAGGACAAGACCCACAAGGGTGAGGAGCAGACGATCGCCCTGCATGACCGGGCGGACCTCAACCTGGTGTTTCGGATGCGTCGTTGGGTCGGCTACCTCGAGCAGCAGGACATCACGACCGGGCCCCTGTTCCGGGAGGTTCTGCGGAGTGGAAAGGTCGCGACGCCGGAGACCCGGGCCACGAAGGGGGGCGGGGCCACCAAGCGGGGCATCTACCTGCGCCCGCAGACCGTGAATGACCGGGTGAAGCTGTGGTTCGCGGCAGCCGGGCTGAAGAGCGACGGGCGTCCCGTCTCCTCTCACGGCCTTCGCGCCGGCGGCGCTACCGACCTCGGAGTGAGCGGCGCGACGGACGAGGAACTCTGGGAGGCCGGCCGGTGGAAGAAGGGCTCACCCATCCCCCGTGAGCGGTACGTACGCCCGGTCCAGGACGCCAACCGGGACGTCTTCCAGCGGGTTCCGGTGCACGATCTGGCGGTCGCGGCCGAGGGGTAGTACGCAGGAACGTCCGCCCCGCGCCCTCCGCGCGGTTACGGTGGTCGAGGGGGCCCGGTACTGCATCCCCCGTCGGTACCGGGCCCTTTCCTGCGCCGTCAGGCCCGGCCGCGGAGGCGCGCCCACATGGATGAGCGGGGCTGGGATACCGCTACGACGGCTTGTCCGAACGCTTCGAGGGCCGTCTCAAGCCGGGTGGTGTTCTTGATGTCACCGACGGCCGCAAGCAGTTCGTTCGTCGTCTCGACGACACGCTCCCACGGATGATCACCGCGTTCGGCATACGTCGGCACTGCCCATGCCTACGCCACCACCATCGTCGACCACCTCTCTCAGTGGACGCCCGGACTCCTGCGCATCCACTTCTACAGCGTCATCGCGTGGACCCCGAAGTCGGCGGCTACCTGCTCGACCGTCACGCCCGGGCCGCGATTCCTCGCGACCCGTACGACATCCTCGCGGAACTCTTCCGGATAAGGCTTGGGCACAGCGACATCCTTCCCACCCGCCCCACAGGGCAAGCCAGTTCAGATGTCACCCGATCGCGCAACAGACCCTTTCTCATGATGTACCGCCAGCAGACGAAGAACCTCCTGGGACCAGGATGCACCGTGCCCAGACTCAGCGCCTTTGCCAGTGCTGACGGCGGCTGAGCGGCAAGGCCGGACTCGGTCTCTCAGTCCGGTCACCTGCCGCGCAACGACTCTGAGTCGATCAATCCCAGATGCCCGAGTTCAACGGAGCGTAGTCAGCACCAAGTCAGCACGGGACAGGTGAGGACGGGTGATGACGTGGGATTTTAGTCAGCACCAAACCAGCACGGGAGTCAGCACCGCACCGTCAAATCGTACTGAACTACGCGTCCCGGACGGCACTCGTTTCGACCACCACCGATCTCCTGAACCGCCTTTCCACGAGTCGGCATGGTGGCCGCACGCATAGCCGACCCCCGAACTATGTTGCCCCGCCACATGTGCGCCTGACCTGCGGATTCCTACGGTGTGGCGACACGCAAACGTCCCCGTCACACCCCAGGAAGTGGTGCCGATGTCGTCGCCCGCAACCGCTCCACCAGCCCCGAACAACCTCAAGCGCATCGTCGCCGCGTCCCTCATCGGCACCACCATCGAGTGGTACGACTTCTTCCTCTACGGCTCCGCCGCCGCGCTCGTCTTCAACAAGCTGTTCTTCCCGGACTCCGATCCGCTGGTCGGCACGCTGCTGTCGTTCCTGACGTACGCCGTCGGGTTCGCCGCGCGGCCGCTCGGCGCGCTGGTCTTCGGGCACTACGGGGACCGGCTCGGGCGCAAGAAGCTGCTGGTGCTGAGCCTGTTGATGATGGGCGGGGCGACGTTCGCGATCGGGTTGCTGCCCACCCACGCGACCATCGGCAGCACCGCGCCCGTGCTGCTCACCGTGCTGCGGCTGGTCCAGGGGTTCGCGCTCGGCGGTGAGTGGGGCGGTGCCGTGCTGCTGGTGTCCGAGCACGGGGACGCGCGGCGGCGCGGGTTCTGGGCCTCGTGGCCGCAGACCGGCGCGCCGGCGGGGCAGTTGCTGGCGACCGGTGTGCTGTCGCTGCTGACCGCCGTGCTGTCGGACTCCGCGTTCGAGGCGTGGGGGTGGCGGATCCCGTTCCTGCTGTCCGGGGTGCTGGTGATCGTGGGTTTGTGGATTCGTCTCTCTGTCGACGAGTCGCCGGTGTTCAAGCAGGCGCTGGAGCGGGCCGAGGCCCGCAAGGCGGACTCGGGCGCCGAACGGATGCCGGTCGTGGCGGTCCTGCGGCACCACTGGCGTGATGTGCTGGTGGCGATGGGGGCACGTATGGCGGAGAACATCAGCTACTACGTGATCACCGCGTTCATCCTCGTGTACGCGACCACGTCCGCCGGGGTCTCGAAGCAGACCGCGCTCAACGCGGTGCTCATCGCCTCGGCGATCCACTTCGCCGTCATCCCGGGCTGGGGCGCGTTGTCCGACCGGCTCGGCCGGCGTCCGGTGTATCTGATCGGCGCGGTCGGGGTGGGGCTGTGGATGTTCCCGTTCTTCGCCCTGATCGACACCGGCGGTTTCGGCAGCCTGCTGCTGGCGGTGACCGTGGGTCTGGTACTGCACGGGGCGATGTACGCGCCGCAGGCCGCCTTCTTCTCCGAGATGTTCGCGACCCGGATGCGCTACTCCGGTGCCTCCATCGGCGCCCAGTTCGCCTCCGTCGCCGCGGGTGCGCCGGCGCCGCTCATCGCCACCGCGCTGCTCTCGGACCACGGCAGCTCCACGCCGATCGCGCTCTACGTCATCGCGGCGAGCCTGCTGACGGTCGTCGCCGTGGCGGCCGCCGAGGAGACCCGGCACCGGGACCTGTCGGACGCGGACCCGTCGGGTGACGCGGACGGACCGGTCGAGGCGGCCCAGGACGCGCGCACCGTCTGATCCCGCACGGCACCGGCCCCCGTACACGCCCCGCGTACGGGGGTCAGTGCCGTGCGGGAGGCGGCGTTCCCGCGGACAGGCGGTGCAGGCGCAGGGCGAGCTGGATCTCCAGGGCCCGGGCCGGGCCCTGCCAGTCGTCGCCGAGGAGGCGGCCGACGCGTTCCAGCCGCTGGGCGACCGTGTTGACGTGGACGTGCAGTTCGTCCTTGGTGCGGGCGGGGCTCATGCCGCAGGCGAAGTAGGCGTCGAGGGTGCGCAGCAGCTCGGTGCCGCGTCGTTCGTCGTACGCCACGACCTGGCCGATGGTGCGGGTCACGAAGCCGGCGATGTCCCGCTCGCCGGCCAGCAGCAGCCCCAGGAAGCCGAAGTCCTCGGCGGCGGAGCCGTCACCGGCGCGGCCGAGGAGGCGGAGGGCGTCCAGGCAGCGGCGGGCCTCCGCGTAGGCCGCCGCCACGGTGTCGGGGCGGGCGGTGAGGTGTTCGACCGGGGCGGACGCGCCGACGGTGACCGGTTCGTGGACGGCCGTGCCCAGGTGGCGGGCGGTGCGGCGGGCCAGCTCTGTGGCGGTGTCGCCGGGGGCGAGGGGCAGCAGCAGGACGGTGCCGCCGTCACGTGCGGCGGCGAGGCCCTGCCGGGTGGCCGCGAGGTGGGAGGCCGCGGCCCACAGCCGTCTGCGGGCGTCCGCCTCCTCGTCGGCGTCGGCGGCGGGTCCCTCCAGGCGGGCGGCGAGCACGGCGTGGGTGGCGTCGAGGTCGGCGCGCAGCCGGTCCGCGCGCTCGCGCAGCAGGCGGGGGTCGCGGTCGCGGGCGTCGAGCAGGTCGTCGAGCAGCTCGCCGCGGACGCGCTGTTCGGCCTCGGCGGCGGAGCGGCGGGCGAGCAGCAGGAGTGAGGTGACCATGGCCGCGCGTTCCAGCGTGCGCTGGTCGACGGGGTCGAGGCCGGGGTGGCCGCGCAGGACCAGCGCGCCGAGGAGTTCGTCGCCGGCGGCCACCGCGGCGATCCAGTCGTCCCGGTGCCGTACCGCGTGGCCTTCCGCCCGTGAGGACTCCAGGGCCTGGGCGGGGGCCGCGGTGGCCTCGGTGAACTCGACCGTGCCGTCCAGGACCTGGGAGACGGCGGCGGCCACGTCGTGCACCCCGCCGCCGCGCAGGACCAGCTCGGCCAGCCGGTCGTGGACGTCCGAGGCGCGCTCGATGACCGCGCTGCGGTCCTTGATGATCTCGTTGGCGCGTTCCAGGCCGGCGAGGGCCGAGCGGGTCTCGGCGAGCAGGTTGGCGGTGTCGATGGCGGCCGCGGCGAGGGCGGCGAAGGAACCGAGCAGGGCGATCTGCTCCCGTTCGAAGACCCTGGCCCGCCGGTCCGCGGCGAACAGGACGCCGATGACGTGGTGCCCCAGCATCAACGGCACGCCGAGGATGGCGACGAGTCCCTCGTCCCGCACGCCGGTGTCGATGCTGTGGGTGTGCTGGAAGCGGTCGTCGCGGAAGTAGTCGTCGGTGACGTAGGGGCGGGCGGTCTGGGCGACGAGGCCGCCGAGCCCCTCCCCCATGCCGAGGCGCAGTTGCTGGAAGCGGGCGGCGACCGAGCCCTCGGTGACCCGCATGTAGGTGTCGCCCCTGACCGGGTCGTTCAGGCTGAGGTAGGCCACGTCGGTGCCGAGCAGGGAGCGGGCGCGCTGCACGATCGCCTGGAGCACGGCGTCCAGGTCGCGCAGTCCGGCGAGGTCGTGGGCGGTCTCGAAGAGGGCGGACAGCTCGGCCTCCCGGCGGCGGCGCCCCTCCAGCTCCGCGCGCACCCGCAGGGCGAGCACCTTGGCCTGCTGGAGGGCGGCGATCCGCTCGGCGGGCAGTCCCTCGGCGCGGGCGAGCAGCACCGGCTGCTCGTACGCCTCGGCGGAGGCGCCGCGGGCCAGCAGCTCCAGGAACGGCGTCTCGGCGCCGCCGGAGGCGGGACGGGCGTCGGGACGGGCCCGCCCCGGCGCTCCGGCAGCGAGGGCGGGACGCTCGGCGGGCTGCACGTGATCGCGGGACATGCTCACAGGATTCCTCATCCCTCGGCCGCCCCGTCAGGCCTGTGGAAAACTCTGTCGGCCGACGGCCGGCCGCTGGTGGCCGGTGCCTCAGTGCGCGGTCCAGCCGCCGTCCAGGACCAGTGAGGTGCCGGTCACGAAGGACGCCCGCGGGCCGCACAGATAGGCCACCGCCTCGGCGACCTCCTCCGGTTCGATGAGCCGCCGGACGGCACTGTCCCGCAGCATCACCTCGGACAGGACGCGTTCCTCGGGGATGCCGTGGGTCCGGGCCTGGTCGGCGATCTGCTTCTCGACCAGTGGGGTGCGCACATAGGCGGGGTTCACACAGTTGGAGGTGACGCCGTGGGGCGCGCCTTCGAGGGCGGTGGTCTTGGACAGTCCCTCCAGGCCGTGTTTGGCGGCCACATAGGCGGACTTGTAAGCGGAGGCGCGCAGACCGTGGACCGAGGACACATTGACGATGCGGCCCCATCCCTGGCCGTACATGTGGGGCAGGGCGCCCCGGATGAGCCGGAAGGGTGCCTCCAGCATCACGGTGAGCATCGTGTGGAAGACGTCGGGCGGGAACTCCTCGATGGGGCGGACCAATTGCAGCCCGGCGTTGTTGACCAGCACGTCGGTGCCGGCGGCGGCGAGTTCGGCGGCGTCCAGGTCGGTGAGGTCCAGGACGTGCGGCTCGACGGCGCCCCCGGCGTCCCGGGCCGCCTCGGCGAGCGCTTCCAGGCCCGCGGCGTCCCGGTCGACGGCTCTGACCTCGGCCCCGGCGGCCGCGAGCCGCAGCGCGCAGGCGCGGCCGATGCCGCCGGCGGCGCCGGTGACGAGGGCGGTACGGCCACCGAGGTCGAGCGGGGTGGCGTGGGGGGCCGGAAGGGCACGGGGCGCGGTCATGTCTCGACCCTAGGCACCACCCCCACGGCGCCCCATGTGGGCAAGCCCTACAGTTCAGCCAGTTCCAGTGGGGTCGAACCATGTGGGTGCGTCGGACATGGCTTGCTTGATCCGGAAGTGCGCGAACTCGTTCAGCTCCGGCAGCGCGTCCACGGCGAACCAGCCGACGTCCAGCGACTCGTCGTCGTTGACCCGTGCCTCGCCGCCGAGGGCACGGCAGCGGAAGGTGATGTCCATGTACTGGCAGACGTCGCCGTTGCCGTACGTCACCGGGTCCAGCGCCTGGACCAGTACGACCCGCTCGACGGCGCAGCGCACCCCGGTCTCCTCCTCGACCTCCCGCACGGCGCAGACCGCGGGCTGCTCCCCGGGGTCGGGGATGCCGCCGATCACCGACCACTTGCGGGTGTCGGTCCGGCGGTTCAGCAGGACTCTGCCCTCGTCGTCGAAGACGAGGGCGGTGACCCCCGGGAGCCAGAGGAGCTGATGACCGGCGGAGGCGCGCAGGGTGCGGATGAAGTCAGGAGTAGCCATGCCCCGACCCTAACCGGCCGGTCAGGGTCCTCCCCGGCGCTTCAGGGGGCGTGCGGCGGGCGTACTACCGCACGTCACCGGCGCGTCGCCCGCGCACCCCGGCGACGACGGGCCGGCCCAGTCCGCCCGCGGCGACCAGGACGAGGGCGATCTCCGGGAGGATGCCGAGGCGGGTGGCGGGGGTCCGGGAGGTGCGCAGCGGCACCTCCTGCACCAGCGAGTCGGCGACGAACATGCCGGTCCTCTGCGTGATCTCCCCGTCGGGCATGATGACCGCGCTGACCCCGCTGGTCACCGGCACGGTGACGGCGCGGCTGTGCTCCACGGCGCGGACCCGGGACATGGCGAGCTGCTGGTAGGTCATCTCGCTGCGGCCGAACGTGGCGTTGTTGCTGGGCACCGAGATCATCTGGGCGCCGGCGGTGACCGTGTCGCGCACCGCCCAGTCGAAGGCGGCCTCGTAGCAGGTGACCAGGCCGACGCCGGCACCGTTCATGGTGAAGACGCCCGGCTCGCCGCCCCGGCTGAAGTCCCGGCTGACCATCGACGTCCAGTTCTCGTTGATCGCCCCCACCAGCGAGCGCAGCGGGAGGTACTCGCCGAACGGCTGGATCTGCCGTTTGTCGTAGGTGTCGACGGGGCCCTTCTCCGGGTCCCAGAGGATCTGCTCGTTGAGCAGCTCGCCGTCCCTGTCGACCACCCCGCCGACCGAGATGGGCGCGTCGATGGCCTTGGCCGCCCTGTCGATGACGGTGCGCGCGTCGGGGTTGGTGAAGGGGTCGATGTCGGAGGAGTTCTCCGGCCACAGCACGATGTCGGGGTGCTCGGCCCTGCCGGCCGCGACGTCGGCGGCCAGGCGCTCCGTCTCCCGCGCGTGGTAGTCGAGGACCGCGCGCCGCTGGGCGTTGAAGTCGAGACCGAGGCGGGGCACGTTGCCCTGGATGACGGCGACGGTCACGGTGCCGGCCTCGGCCTTGTCGCTGACCAGCGACCGGGCGGCGAAGGCGGCCACCAGCGGCACGGCGACGCTCAGCACGCCGACGGCCGCCGCGGCCCGCCGTACGGTTCCGGTGCGCCGGGCCCGCAGGGTCAGCCGGACGATCTCGTACAGGCCGAAGCCGCACAGCACGACGGCGAAGCCCAGCACCGGGGTGCCGCCGAGCGCGGCGAGCGGCAGGAAGACGCCGTCCGCCTGACCGAACGCGACCTTGCCCCAGGGGAAGCCGCTGAACGGCACGCGCGCGCGTAGCGCCTCACCGGCGATCCACAGCGCCGCCGCCCACACCGGCCACCCGGGGAGTTTCGACACCGCGGCGACGCCCGCGCCGACCAGCGCGACGAAGACCGCCTCGATCACCACGAGGGCGATCCACGGGCCGGGCCCGACCTCCACACCGGTCCACACCAGCAGCGGCAGCAGGAAGCCGAGGCCGAAGAGGTAGCCGAGGCCGAGCGCCGCCTTCCAGCTCCGGCCGCGCAGCGCCCAGCCGAAGACGGCGAAGGCGGGCAGGGCCAGCCACCACAGGGTGCGCGGCGGGAAGCTGACGTAGAGGAGCAGGCCCGAGAGCGCGGCTGCGGCGGCCGGGAGGAGGCGCACCAGCCGCCCGCCCCGCGCCGGGGGCGCGGTCTGCGGCGGCATCGGGTCCGACTCGTCGACGGAGGTTGCGGTGACGGTCACTCCGGGAGTCTACGGCGCGTGACCTGGCGGCCGACAGCACGGTCGGCGGGGTGCGGTAGGCCGGGCAGGCCCTCGCCGCCCCCGGGTGCGCGGGCTGTGTGCGGGCTGTGTGCAGCATCGTTTCCTCGCGACTTGTCACCACACATCCCCAAACCGGGCACCAGCCGTTACCGTGTGCCGGTGCCCTGGTCGTGCGGCCCGTCGCGGCGCCGGCGGCGGCCGGGGCCCGTCACAGGTCGGGGGCGACGACGTGGTGCGGGGTGCGGGGTGGGTTCCACAGGGATGGCTTCCGCCGGTCCGGATGCGGACGGCGAGAGACGGATCGGTGCGGACGCGGCGGGGGTCGCGGTGCTGGGGGCCTGCGCGGCCTGGCCACTGATCACGGCGGCGGTCCGGGGCGGCCGTCCCGAGGGGATGCTGCTCGCGGTCCTCGCCGTGACCGCGGGCTACGCGGCGGGCCGGATCGGCGGTGCGCTGCTGCCGGTGGCGGCGCCGTGCGCGGGTGCCCTGGCCGGCGTCGGCCTGACGGTGACGGTGCCGCATCTGGCGCCGGGCCCGCAGATCACCGCTCCGCTGGGGCACGCCGGCGCGACGACCGCGATGCTGGCCCTGTCGGCCGGTGCCGCCTGCTGTGCGGCTTGGGCGGCCTCCGCGCGGGCGGTGCGGTTCGCGCTGTGCCTGCCGGCCGCGGGGGTCGTGGTGGCCGCGGCCGTACTGGGCTCCGTCTCCGGGTGCGTCGCGGGCGCGGCGGTGCTGCTGTGCTCCCTCGCTGTGGGCCGGATACGGCGTCGGGGTGCCGCCCTCGCCGGGCTGGCCGTGGTGGCCTCCGGGGTGACGGGGCTGATCTGGGCGGTGGCCGACGGCGCTGTGCCGGAAGGGGTCGCAGCGTCGCTGGAGGGGCGGCTGACCGCGCACCGCGTGGGGCTGTGGCGGGACGCGCTCGGCATGGTCCGGGAGCATGCGTGGCTGGGGGTGGGGCCGGGGCGTTTCGGGGAGCTGAGCACGGCGTCGGGGCAGTCGCCGTCGGCGGACGGCAAACCGCATTCCGCGCCGTTGCAGTTGGCGGCGGAGCAGGGGGTCGTGGGGGTGGTGCTGTTGGGGGTGGCCTTCGGGTGGCTGTTGTACGCGTTGTGGCGCAGTCCTCGGGGGACGCCGGTGGTGCTCAGTGCGGGGGTTTCTCTGACGGTGCTCGCTGTCGTCGCCGCGGTGGGCAACGCGTTGAGCTTCACGGCGGTGTCCGTGGGGGGCGGGGTGCTGGCGGGGCTGGCCACGTCGCGGCCGTTCACGGAGGACGTGGGGCGCCGTGATGCGCGTCCGCGCGGGTGACTCGGCGCTCACGGGGGTGTTCGCGCGGGTGACTCGGTGCTCGCGGGGGGAGTCGCGCTGCCCGGCGCTTGCGGGGTGCCTCCCCCACTCCCGGTTTCTCCCCCATTCTCGGCTTCGCTCGAGCGGGGGAGGCACGACTGCCCGCGGAGGGCAGGGACGCGGCATGGCTGTGTGGTCAGTGCTTGTGGGGGCGGAGGCGGTCTCGGATCACTGTCACCGCTGCTTCCGCGTCGTCCACCGTCACCGTGAAGGTGTGGCCGTCCCACAGGCGCAGGACGATGCCCTCACCGCGGCGCACGACGACCGCCGTGCCCTTCTCGGGGCGCCAGCGGTACCCCCAGCCGCCCCAGTGCCGCGGGGTGACGTGCGGGGCGAACTCCGCGCCCGCGACGTGCGAGAGCGGGATGCGGCGGCGGGGCACGCCGATGTGGCCGCAGCGCACCTCCAGGTGGTCCTCGTCGACCCGCAGCGCGACATGCACGAAGGCGAGGGTGCCGAACAGGACCAGCAGCCCGGCGGCGATGCAGCCGACGACGGCCATGGCCAGCGGCGCGATGCCGGACGTCCACTTGGAGTCGACGGCCAGCGCGATGCCGAGCGCCAGGCAGGCGACGCCGATCAGCGCCAGGAACCACTGGAAGCGGTTGGTCGCGCGACCGGTCCAGACCTCGGGGTACGGGGCATGCTCGCCGCGGCGGTGGTCCCTCATGGATTCGAGGTTACTCAGGATCCGCTCCGCGGGTACCGCGTGGCGCTGCGTTACTGGGCCGTCCGGGCGGCAGCGGCGTGCCGCAGCAGCCGGCCCTCCGCGTAGGTGAGGGCGGCCGTGGGCAGCGCGCCCTCGCGTCCGCTCAGCAGCACCGTCAGGGTGCCGCTCGCCGGCGCCTGGGGGGCGGGCTGCTCGCCGAGGCGGCGCAGGGCCTGGGCGGCCACCGCTCCGGCGGAGCCGTGCAGGGCGAGCGGCGGGTGGCCGGGGCGCTGCACGGCGGCCCGGATGCGCTCGGCGACCAGTTCGTAATGGGTGCAGCCCAGGACGACGGTCGTCACGTCGTCCGGGGTGAGTTCGGCGGCCGCGGCGACGGCTGCGTCGATCGCCGTCTCGTCCGCGCGCTCCACCGCCTCGGCAAGCCCCCAGCACGGCACCTCGGTGACGGTGACGCCGTCGGCGAAGTTCTCGATCAGGTCCCGCTGGTAGGGGCTGCCGGTCGTGGCCGGTGTGGCCCAGATCGCCAGCGGTCCGCCGCCGGCCGCGGCCGGTTTGATCGCCGGGACGGTGCCGATGACCGGCAGACCGGGCTCGAGGCGGGCGCGCAGCGCGGTGAGGGCGTGCACCGTGGCGGTGTTGCAGCCGACGATCAGCGCGTCGGGCCGGTGCGCGGCGGCGGCCTCGGCGACGGCGAGGGCGCGCTCGGTGAGGTCCTCCGGGGTCCTGGGTCCCCAGGGCATGCCGTCGGGGTCGAGGGAGAGGACGAGATCGGCGTCGGGGCGCAGCCGCCGTACCGCGGCGGTGGCCGCCAGCAGCCCGATTCCGGAGTCCATGAGCGCGATCTTCACCCGGCCACGATAGACGATGAGCCGCTTCGGGCCCCTGCCGTGGGGCAGACTGCGGCAGGTGAGCGCCATTGTGTGGAGTGCCGCCGGATCACTCGCCGCCTGGTGGTGGCTGCTGTTCTGCCAGGGCTTCTTCTGGCGTACGGATGTGCGGCTCCCGCCGTCCCGCGACCCGGGTACCTGGCCGTCGGTGTGTGTCGTGGTCCCCGCGCGGGACGAGGCGGCGGTGCTGCCCGCGAGCCTGCCCTCGCTGCTCGCCCAGGACTATCCGGGCCGGGCCGAGGTCTTCCTCGTCGACGACGGCAGCACGGACGGCACCGGGGAGCTCGCGCGGGAGCTCGCGGACCGGCACGGCGGGCTGCCGCTCACGGTGGGCTCTCCGGGCGAGCCGCCCGCCGGCTGGACCGGCAAGCTGTGGGCGGTGCGGCACGGCATGGGACTGGCACGCGCGCGTGACCCCGAGTACCTGCTGCTGACGGACGCCGACATCGCGCACGCCCCGGACAGTCTGCGCCGGCTGGTGGCGGCGGCTCGTACCGGGGGGTTCGACATCGTGTCGCAGATGGCCCGGCTGCGGGTGGCGAGCCTCTGGGAGCGCCTGGTCGTACCGGCGTTCGTCTACTTCTTCGCGCAGCTGTACCCGTTCCGCCGGATCGGGCGGGAGGGGACCCGTACGGCCGCCGCGGCGGGCGGCTGTGTGCTGCTGCGCGCCGAGGCGGCCGAGCGGGCGCGGGTCCCGGACGCGATCCGGGGGGCCGTCATCGACGACGTGGCGCTCGCCCGCGCGGTGAAGCGGAGCGGCGGACGGGTCTGGCTGGGGCTCGCGGACCGGGTGGACAGCGTGCGTCCGTATCCGCGGCTGCGCGATCTGTGGCGCATGGTGTCGCGGAGCGCGTACGCGCAGTTGCGGCACAGTCCGGTGCTGCTGGCCGGTACGGTCGCCGGGCTGGTGCTGGTGTATCTGGTGCCGCCCGTCGCGGTGGTCGCGGGCGCGGTGACGGGGAGCGGGGCCGCGGTGGTCCTCGGCGCGGCGGCCTGGCTGGTGATGTCGGGGACGTACGTGCCGATGCTCCGGTACTGCCGGCAGCCGCTGTGGCTCGCTCCCCTGCTGCCGTTCACCGCGTTCCTGTACCTCCTGATGACGGTGGACTCGGCGGTGCAGCACCGCCGGGGGCGCGGTGCGGCCTGGAAGGGCCGCACCTACGCACGTCCGGACGCCGTGCCGGACGAGGGGTGAACAGCCCTCACTTGCGGCCGGGGGTCCAGTTCATGCCCCATCCGTAGGCGTGGTCGACGGTGCGCTGCGGGCTCACTCCCCGCTCGGGGACCAGGTAGCGGGCCTCGCGCTGGACGACGAGCTCGCCGCCTCCGGTGTTGGTGATCAGGGCGAGCGCGCACACCGTCGAGGGGACGGTGCACTCGTCGAGGGAGAAGTCGATCGGCGCGCCGTGCTGCGGCCGGAGCGTGACCGTGGCGTGCAGGTCGGCGAAGGAGCGGGCGCCCTCGTAGATGGTGACGAAGACGAGGACGCGCCGGAGGAGGTGTTTGTGGTCGAGGTTGACGGTGAGGTTCTCGCCGCTGCTCACGGCACCGGTGCGGTCGTCGCCGTCCAGGTGGATGAAGGGGGGCTGGTGCAGTGCCCCGAAGGCGTTGCCGAGGGCCTGGACGACGCCCTTGCGCCCGTCGGTGAGCTCGTACAGGGCGCACAGGTCGAGGTCGAGGTCGGAGTGCATGGCGACCGGGCGGCCCAGCTTGCCGGCCCAGCCCGAGAACTGCTTGCGGACCTCCCAGTTGAGGTTCACGTGCAGGGCGCCCGACGTGCCGCCCTGCTTGGTCAGGGAGACGGAGGGCGCCGCCTTGGTGAGCGTCACCTTCGTCAGCCGGACCGGCGTGGGGGGCGCGGACGGCGGAGGCGGTGCGACCGGAGGGGGCATGGTGACCGGGGGCGCGACGGGCGGCACCGGGGCCGTGGGGGCGGCGGGTGCCGCGGGGGCGTGCCGCGGTTCGTCCACCGTGATGCCGTAGTCGGTGGCGAGGCCCTCGAGTCCGCTGCTGTACCCCTGGCCGACGGCGCGGAACTTCCAGGCGCCCTGGCGCCGGTAGAACTCGCCGAGGACGAACGCCGTCTCGGTGGTCGCGCCCGTGCTGTCGAAGCGGGCCGCCACGGTGCCGTTCGCGGCGTCCTTGACCTCGATGTACAGGTCCTGGACCTGTCCGAAGGTGCCGCCGTCGCAGGAGGCGGCCAGGATCACCGTCTCGATGCCGGGCTCCACCCGCGTGAGGTCGACGAGCAGGGTGTCGGTGACCCGCCCTCCCGCGTCCCGCTTGCCCTCGTGGCGTACGGCGCCGGAGGCGTGGGCGGGCTGGTTGTAGAAGACGAAGTCGTCGTCGGAGCGGACCTTCCCGCCGGTCAGCAGGAGGGCCGAGGCGTCCGCGTCGGGTACGCCGGGGCCGGAGCGCCGGCCCACGTCCACCCGCAGTGCCGTCGTCGGCACCGGTGTGTTCGATCCCTTCGGCATTGACATGTCCGCCCCCATCACGGGTCGCCGCGCCGGGCCGGGCCCCGGCATCCGTCGGTGTTCGTGCGCACAACTTATTCCCCCGCGCGGGGAACTCCCATGGGGAGTGCGCGGGAACCGGTGGCCGACCGCCGGTAACCCGCCCGGAACTCGGCCTTTACACGAAATACGCCTGCCGATGTGCCCGTTTTCCATAAGTTCGCTCGTATTGGGGATCCCCAGTCACGCCGGGCACGGAAAACAACCCTCTTATCGGTCTCCCCAACCAGCACATCGTGGGCTTAACTTATGTGCCATGACCTCCCCCCGCTCCACTTATGGCGGCGGCTACTATTCCGCTGCCTTCCCGGACACCCCGATCTACGACTCCCTCGTGGCCGAGCGGGGTACCCCGCAGATCGCCCCGATCCGGGTCCCCGCCGCGTACGAGGCGCCGGCCAGTCATCTGCCCGCCCTCCCCTCGGCGTTGCCCGCCCTCCCGGCGGCCCCGTCCCAGCCCTCCTACGGCTACCCGCAGATGCCGCAGCCCGCCCCGCTCCAGCAGGCGCCCGCGGCGTACATCCCGCAGCAGGCGACCGCGCCGCGCGGCTACCCCGGCCCCCAGCCGCAGCCGCCGCGTCCGGTTCCGCCCGCGGGCTACGAGGCGATGCGCCCCGCGGCTCCGCGGCCGGGTCCCGCTCCCTACCAGGACCCGTACAACGGTCAGCAGTACCGCGGGTACTGAGCCTGCCCGGGGCTGTCGGTGCCGTACGGCACGACGGCCCCGCGGGCATGCCCGTCCGCACCCGATTCGCCGGAGGCCCCGAGGCCGCCTCCGGCCGTCCCTGGGGAGGGAATCGGACTTCTGCCCAGCGGGGCGGGAAACGCAGTTCCGGCCTCGGACGGCGCCGACCACCGCGCTCCGTACGGGACGCCGCCGGACTTCTGACCGGCGGCGTCCCGCTGTCCGCGGCGGGAACGCGCACAGCGGCGCCGTCGCGGAGGTCCGCGACGGCGCCGTTCCCGTCGCGGGCGCGGGAACCGGGCCCCGGGCTCGCGCGTTGGCCTTTCATGAGAGATCCGTGAAAGGACCCGCGGGGGAAGGGGGCGCGGACCGTGCGAGCGATCAGCGGACTCTGGCGCTGGCGGCACAACCCGTTGTGCCGCGGGACCGACCTGGCCGAGGCCTGGGTGGCGTTCACGACGCTGCTGCTCGTCCTCGTCGCCGCACCGGTGGCCGGCTTCCTCACCGGAGGCGCCGCCCAGGACGCCCTGCAGCGTTCCGTCCGCGCACAGCACCAGTCCCGGCACCTGGTGACGGCCACGGTGGTGCGCGGGCTCGACCCGTCTCCGTCGGCCGCCGACCCGGAGACGTCCGCCGGCGGGGATCCGCGCCACCGTGTCCTCGCCCACTGGACCGCGCCGGACGGCACCGAGCGGAGCGGGCCGGTGCCGACGCGCCTGAAGGACCCCCGGCCGGGCGACCGCTTCCGGATATGGACCGACGGGCACGGGACCACGGTGGCCCGCCCCCTGGACACCATGACGGCCACGACGCACGCCGTGCTCGCCGGCGTCGGCGCCGCCCTGGCGACCGCGGCCCTCGTCGAGGGCTTCAGGCGGCTGGCCGTCCGGCACATGGTCCGCCGCCGGTACGCGCGTTGGGACCGGGCATGGGAGAAGGCGGGCCCGGACTGGGGCAGGACCGGGACCGGCAGCTGACCGACGTCACGGCTCTGGTCAACCCGGTGCCCGCGCGCACGCTACGGTGGTCCGGCCGAACCGATCGGCGGCAACACGCGCGTGAACGAGCCACGTACGACAAGGTGGGGGCACAGCTACGCCATGGCACAGGGCACGGTCCAGGTGACGCACACCGGCACATCGAGGTGGCGGCGCCGCACGGGTGAGTACGCATCGCTCGCCGCCGCCCTGGAGGCCGCGGCCGAGGGCGACGTCCTCACCGTCGCTCCCGGGACCTACCGGGAGAACCTCGTCGTGCAGCGGGCGGTGACCGTGCGCGGCCCCGAGGGCTCACCCGGCTCGGTGCGCATCGCGCCCCCGGACGGCGTTCCACTGACCGTGCGCGCCTCGGCGGTGGTCCAGGACCTGCACGTGGAGGGGCAGGACGCCACCGCCCCGGCCGTGCTGGTCGAGGGGGGCACCCCGGAGCTGCGCGACATACGCGTGGTCACCCGGTCCGCGGCCGGCATCGAGGTGCGCGGCGGCGCCCGGCCCACGGTGCGCCGCTGCACGGTCGACAATCCGGCGGGCGCCGGCATCGCCGTACTGGGCGGCGGGGGCGGGGTGTTCGAGGAGTGCGAGGTGGTCGCCGCGGGGCAGGCGGGGGTCGCGGTGCGCGGCGGCGCCCACCCCCGCCTCGAGCGCTGCCGGGTGCACCACGCCTCGGGTTCGGGACTGACCGCGACCGGGGAGAACTCGGCGCTGGAGGCGGTGGGTTGCGAGGTCTACGAGGTGCGGGGCAGCGGTGTCCAGGTCACCGGCCGCGCCACCGCGCACCTCACCGACTGCGAGGTGCACCGTACGACCGGGGACGGCGTCACGCTCGACACGGACGCGGTGCTGACGCTGGCCGACTGCCGGATCCACGACATCCCGGAGAACGCGGTCGACCTGCGGTCCCGTTCGGTGCTCACCCTGACCCGCACCAGCGTGCGGCGGTTCGGCCGCAACGGTCTGTCGGTGTGGGACCCGGGCACGCGCGTGGACGCCAACCAGTGCGAGATCTTCGACAGCACCGGCGACTACCCGGCGGTGTGGGTGAGCGACGGCGCCACCGCCGTACTGGACTCCTGCCGGGTGCACGACGTGCCGGACGCCCTGTTCGTGCTCGACCGCGGTTCCCGCGCGGACGTCGTCGACAGCGATCTGACGCAGGTGCGCAACACGGCCGTGTCGGTGAGCGACGGCGCCACCGCGCAGCTCGACGACTGCCGGATCCGGGAGGCGGCGACGGGCGCCTGGTTCCGCGACCACGGCAGCGGCGGCACGCTCGACAACTGTTCCCTGGAGGGCGTGCAGACCGGCGTGATCGTCACCAAGGGCGCCGACCCGACCGTCGAGCGCTGCACGGTCGACTCCCCCGCCGAGGCCGGTGTCTACGTCTCGGCCGGCGGCCGCGGCACCTTCGTGAACTGCCGGGTCACGGGCAGCGGCGGCTACGGCTTCCATGTGATCGACGGCAGCCGTACGACGCTGCGGAAGTGCCGTACGGAGCGCTGCGCGCGCGGTGGGTACGAGTTCGCCGAGGGCGACGCGGTGTCCGGTTCGGGCGGTCCCGTCGTGGAGGACTGCACCAGCGACGAGAGCGGGAGCCTGGAGCCGGCGACGGCACCGGAGCCGACCGCCGTGCGGACGGTGAGCCACACCACCGGCCTGCTGAGCGCCGTTCCCGCCGCCCGCACGACCGAGCCGGCACCGCCCGCCCCCGAGCCGGAGCGGGAGACCCGCACCTCCAAGGCCGTGCTGGGTGAACTCGACGCGCTGGTGGGCCTGGAGAGCGTCAAGCGCGAGGTGCGCGCCCTCACCGACATGATCGAGGTGGGCCGGCGTCGGCAGCGGGCGGGCCTGAAGGCGGCGTCGGTCAAGCGGCATCTGGTGTTCACCGGCTCCCCCGGCACCGGCAAGACCACCGTGGCCCGTCTGTACGGCGAGATCCTCGCCTCGCTCGGGGTGCTGGAGCAGGGGCATCTGGTCGAGGTGTCCCGGGTCGACCTGGTCGGCGAGCACATCGGCTCCACGGCGATCCGCACCCAGGAGGCGTTCGAGAAGGCGCGCGGCGGTGTGCTGTTCATCGACGAGGCGTACGCGCTCTCCCCTCAGGACGCCGGGCGCGACTTCGGCAAGGAGGCCATCGACACGCTGGTGAAGCTGATGGAGGACCAGCGGGACGCGGTGGTGGTGATCGTGGCCGGCTACACGGCCGAGATGGAGCGGTTCCTGTCGGTCAACCCGGGTGTGGCGTCCCGTTTCTCGCGGACGATCACCTTCGGCGACTACGGCCCCGAGGAGCTGCTGCGGATCGTGCGGCAGCAGGCCGAGGAGCACGAGTACCGGCTGGCGCCGGGCACCGACGAGGCGGTACTCGCGTACTTCACCGACATCCCCAAGGGGCCCGCGTTCGGCAACGGGCGCACCGCGCGGCAGACCTTCGAGGCGATGGTCGAGCGGCACGCGAGCCGGGTGGCCCAGCTCGACGAGCCGACCACCGACGACCTGACCCTCCTCTACGCCGGGGACCTGCCCCCGCTGTCCTGAGCACCGTCGGGCTCCCCCACCACCTGCCGGGGTGCCGGTACGTCCGGCCGCAGGCGGGCGAGCAGCCGGTGCCGTTCCTCGGCGAACGCCGGGTCGGCCTGGTAGTCGGAGTGGCCGAGGATCGGCGAGGGCAGGGGGTGGGCCTCGGTGCGGCCGTAGGCGAGGGGGTCCTGGAGCGCGGGGCGGTCCACTGCGGGGCCGCCGTCGCCGGGCAGCCGCATCGGGCCGCCGATGGGGTCGGTGCGCCGGTAGAGGTTGCGCCAGCAGTCGACCTCCCGGTGCAGGGAGCCGAGCGCGTCCGGTCCGAAGTGGGCCGGGAACCAGCGGCCGTAGAGCCGCTCCAGCGGGGAGCCGTAGGTCAGCAGCGCGACGCGTCCGCGGGTGGACGGCGCGAGCTGCCAGGCCGTGGCGGCGGCGAGGACGCTGCCCTGGGAGTGGCCTGAGATCACCAGCCGGCCGCCGGTGGCCCGGGTCCAGGTGGCGATGCGCCAGGTCAGGTCGGGCACCGCGCGCTCGGCGTAGCAGGGCGGCGCGAAGGGGTGCGCGGCGCGCGGCCAGAAGGTGCCGACGTCCCACAGGATGCCGATGGTGCGCCGCGCGGAGGCGTCCTTGTAGGCGCGGCGGCCCGAGGCGACGAGGAGTATGAAGCCGAGTCCGATCAGCCAGGAGCCCAGCGCCTGCGCGGTCTCGGCGGCGCCGTGGACGACGGCGTACGAGCCCCGGGCGGCCTCGCCGGGTGTCTTGTCGGTGGTCAGGGCGCCGACGAGGGCGCCGGCGCCCAGCAGCAGCGTCGCGGCGGAGGTGACGGCGAGGACGCGCGGCGCGCGGTCGGTGAGCGCGGCCATGGCGCGCACGGAGGCGATACGGCGGGTGCGGCCGGGGTCGCCCGTCTCGCCGGGGTGCTCGCGTTCCACGGCGGCGCGCTCCGCGCGTGCGAGCCGCCAGGCGCGCCGGGCGAGCCGCACGCACAGCACCAGCAGCAGGAGGAGGAGCGGCGGGATCACGGAGGCCTGCCAGGTGAGCAGCACGGGCGGGCCGGGGATCGAGGTCCCGGTGCCGTCCAGCCAGTCGGAGACCCGCTGGGAGACACCGCCGGACATGACGCCGCCCAGCGCGCAGGCGAGCATGGCGACCGCCGGTCCGGCCAGGCCCCGTATCGCGGCGCGCCGGTCGGGGTCGGTGCGGTGCAGGCCGTGGGCGACTCCGGCGAGCACGATCACCAGCAGGCCCTGGGCGAGGGCGAGGGCGCCGAAGGCGGCGTCGCCCGGCAGCCTGCCCGCCGACTCCCAGCCGGGGCGCTCCCACCCGGCGTAGAGCAGGGTGAGGGCGAGCAGGACGAGGGCGGCGAGCGGCAGGTACCGCACCAGGTGCCGGTCGAGTCCGGCGTCCAGCCGGCGTTCGGAGCGGCCCCGGCGGCACACCACCCACACCACGACGCACGCCCCGGCGGCCAGTGCCGCCTCCAGGAGCACGCCGAGGACGTCCAGGACGGCCGGGCCGCCCGGCTCGCGGTCGTGGCGGGCGGCGGCGGAGCCGACTGCGGCGGCGACGGTGAGCAGTCCGGCGGCGGTGTGCGCGGCGCGCAGCCGGGCGACCAGGCGCCGGCCGTACCAGAAGCCGGGCCGGCCCAGTGCGGTGCGCCCGTCGTCCTCCTCGGGCCCGTGGTCGTGGGTCATCGGCTGCTGGGACTCGTACACGCTCCAGGTGCGCAGGGACAAGAACCACAGCAGGCCGGTGAGGGCGGCCGGCACCAGGGCGGCGAGCGCCAGCCTGCGGCCCGGCGCGCTCCACCAGCCGCCGTCGGACGTCCCGGGCGAGAGGAAGCCGAGCCAGGAGTGCCGTTCGGCGCACGCGCGCGTGCCCGCGCACTGCCAGGCGGCCAGGTCGAGGGCGACCTCGCAGGCGGCCGCGACGAGCAGCACCGTCAGGCTGAGTCCGGCCAGCCGCACCAGCAGCCCGTACAACCGGACCGCGCGCCGGCGGCCGTGGGCGGTGGGGCGCATCCAGTGGGCGAGGTTGACCACCATGAAGGGGAGCAGCAGCAGCCACAGGGCGCGGGTGCCGTTCCCGGAGGTGAGGTTGCACCAGACGTAGGCCTCGGGGACGGGCCCCTCGCGCCGCCCTGCGGGCCCGCGCTCGGCGTCGACGTCGTCGGCGCGGCGGAACACGGCGGCGATGTCGTCACCGGTGATCCGTACCGTGCGCGGGTCGTCGAGCATCTCCTCGGGGGTGGTGCCGCCCACCCCGTGGACCAGGAGTTCCAGGGCGGTCCCGTCGGCGCCCTCGGCCGGTCCGTGTCTCTGCGCGTTCTCCACCGATTCGCACTTCCCCCGTGACGCCCCGTCGGCTCCGTCCGTGCGGGCACAGGATCTCCCATGGCGGAACGGCTCACACCTCTCGTCACGTAATCTCCCCGGTCCGTGTGACAAGCAAGCGGCATGCGGAGAATCGGTGACATGTGCGCGACGAGCCACCGGTGGAGCCGCGCGGGGCACGGCATGCGAGGATGGGACGTCCGCGCACCGATGACGGTGGGAAACCCGCTCGTCGCAGAGGGTGCGGGGCGTGTCGGACGGTTTGCGGCGAAAGGACCGGAGCGTACGTGAGCGAGAATCAGAACCTGCTCGCGGAGCAGCGGCGCACCCTGATCCTCGACGAGGTCCGGCGCCGGGGCGGGGTCCGGGTCAACGAGCTGACCCGCAAGCTCGGCGTGTCGGACATGACGGTCCGCCGCGACCTCGACGCGCTGGCCCGGCAGGGCGTGCTGGAGAAGGTGCACGGCGGCGCGGTCCCGGTGGTGGAGGCAAGCACGCACGAGCCCGGGTTCGAGGCCAAGTCGGGCCTGGAGCCGACCGCCAAGGAGGACATCGCGCGGGCGGCGGCCGAACTGGTCTCCCCCGGCGCGGCGATCGCGCTCTCGGGCGGTACGACGACCTTCGCGCTGGCGCACCGGCTGCTCGACGTCCCCGACCTCACGGTGGTCACCAACTCGGTGCGGGTGGCCGATGTGTTCCACGCGGCGCAGCGCACGTCGGGGCCCCGGCAGGGCGCGGCCACGGTCGTCCTGACCGGCGGGGTGCGCACCCCGTCCGACTCGCTGGTGGGTCCGGTGGCCGACCAGGCGATCGCGGTGCTCCACTTCGATCTGCTGTTCCTCGGGGTGCACGGCATATCGGTGGAGGCGGGACTGTCGACGCCGAACCTCGCGGAGGCGGAGACCAACCGGCGTCTGGTGCAGTCGGCCCGGCGGGTGGTCGTGGTCGCCGACCACACCAAGTGGGGCACGGTGGGGCTGAGTTCGTTCGCGTCCCTGGAACAGGTCGATACCCTGGTGACGGATTCCGGGCTGCCCGCGGGGGCACGCGCGGAGGTGTCCGAGCATCTGCGGCGGCTGGTGGTGGCGGGCGAGCCGGCGGAAGAGGCGGAGGCCGCGGACATCTGACGGCCCGGCAGCCGGCCGCCCGGCCACCGGGTCCGGGGAACTCGTCGAGGGGGTACGCCCATGGTTCACCGTCTGCGCCCCGTGGGGCACGAGTTCGTCCGGGCGGCGCCCGTACGTCTGGTCTTCGGGCGGGAGATCGCCGCCGCGCCGGAGCGGGTGTACCGCGCGCTGGCCGAGGACGTGACCGGCTGGGCGGAGTGGTTCGGGGCGGTCACGCTGTCCCGCCCCCTCGACGGCGGCGCGGGACGTGAGATCCGGCTCCGGGGCGGCACCCGGTTCCGCGAGACGGTCCTCGTGGCCGAGGGGCCCGGGGTGTACGCCTATCGCGTCGACGTTACGAACGCGCCGGGCGCCCGTGCCCTGGCCGAGGAGTGGCGGCTCACCCCCGCCGGGACGGGCACGCGGGTGCGGTGGACGTTCGCGGCCGACGGCACCGCGCCCTTCCGGCTCGTGCTGAAGGCCGCCCGGCCGGGGCTGGGGCGGGCGTTCCGCTCCGCGGTGACCTCGCTGGACCGCCGGCTCGCGGGGTAGGGGGTGCCGTCCGGATCAGGCCGGCTTCAGGCGACGGCGCCTTGCGGCCGAGCCGAGCGGGGTCCGGTGCGTGCGGCCGCAAGGCGGAGGAGGACGCCAGGGCGGAGCCCTGGCGACCGACGACAACGCGGCTGGGGGCACCTCCCACGCCTTTCAGGCAGTGGGGGAGTGCGTGCCGGGCCCCACGACCCCGGCAAGACCCGAACGACACCCCCCGGCCCTCAGTCGGGCCAGACGCCGGTCCGCAGCAGGGACTCGATCGCCGCCGTGTACGGCGCGATGTCCAGGCCCTGTCCGGCCAGCCAGGCGTCCGAGTAGTACTTGTCCAGGTACCGGTCCCCCGGATCGCACAGCAGCGTCACCACGCTCCCCCGCCGCCCGTCCGCCACCATCTCCGCGACGATCTTGAGCGCGCTCCACAGCCCGGTGCCGGTGGAGCCGCCCGCCTTGCGGCCGATGACCCGCTCCAGGGCCCGCACCGCGGCGACACTGGCCGCGTCGGGCACCTTCATCATCCGGTCGATCGCGCCGGGCACGAAGCTCGGCTCCATACGGGGCCGGCCGATGCCCTCGATACGGGAGCCGCGGTCGCAGGCGACGTCCGGGACGCCGGTGGTCCAGCCCTCGAAGAAACACGAGTTCTCCGGGTCGGCGACACAGACGCGGGTGTCGTACTGCATGTAGTGGACGTAGCGCGCGAGGGTCGCCGAGGTGCCGCCGGTGCCGGCCGTGGCGACGATCCACGCGGGTTCCGGAAACCGCTCCAACTCCAGCTGGCGGAAGATCGATTCGGCGATGTTGTTGTTGCCCCGCCAGTCGGTGGCCCGCTCGGCGTAGGTGAACTGGTCCATGTAGTGGCCGCCGGTCTCCGCCGCGAGGGCGGCGGACGCCTCGTACATCGTGCGGGGGTCGTCCACGAAGTGGCACCGACCGCCGTGGAACTCGATCAGGCGGCACTTCTCGGCGCTCGTCGTGCGCGGCATGACGGCGATGAAGGGCACGCCGATCAGCTTCGCGAAGTACGCCTCCGACACGGCCGTGGAACCGCTGGACGCCTCGATCACCGGGCGGCCCGGACGGATCCAGCCATTGCAGAGCCCGTAGAGGAAGAGCGAACGGGCCAACCGGTGCTTGAGGCTGCCGGTCGGGTGGGTCGACTCGTCCTTCAGGTAGAGGTCGATGCCCCACCGCTCGGGCAGCGGAAAGCGCAGCAGATGGGTGTCGGCCGAGCGGTTGGCGTCGGCCTGCACCCTGCGCACGGCCTCTTTCAGCCAGGCCCGGTAGGCGGCGTCACTGTGGTCGACGTCGAGGGTGGCACCGGTCAGGGTCTGTCGGGGAGTGCTCACGGCAGGGCTCCTTACACTGAGCGCCGACGGCGTCTCACGCGGCCGGCACCCCGATCATAAGCACCATCCGCACCACCTCCCACCTGCATAAACACACCTTTGAGCCACTCAAAGGCACCCTGGGGCGCGCAGCGTGGCGACAGGGGGGCGCATTGGCGCGAGTGCACCCCGGGCGCCGGGGAACGACGGCGCGCGCACTGGTGCTCGGCGGCGGGTGGGGGCAGACTGCACCGGCGTGAGCAGGGCCCCGTACGGGGGCACACTGGAGCTGGGCAGGAGCCGGCCCGTGGAGCACGGTCCGGCTGCACCGACGCGCACAAGGGGGCGGGTGGCATGGCGGAGCCGGAGTTCACGGCCACGGGCGTGCGGATCGGCAAGCGGCTGCGTTCGCTCACCCGGGCCGGCCAGGTCCGGATCAGCGAGGGCCGGCTGGAGCTGCTCACCAGCTACGGCAGCGAGATCGACAGCGCGCCGGTACAGGCGGTACGGGCGTCCAGGCCCTGGTTCGCGCCAGAGGACCGGGCGCTCGCGGACCTCAACGGCAACCGGTACTCGCTGACCCTGGGCGATCACGACCCCGCGCCGGGCGAACCCGGTCCGCCCGCCGCCAGTCGTTTCATCGAGGCCGTGCGCCGGGCGTCGGGGCGCGGCGCCTGAGATGTCCGTGACTTGCGTCACTTCACCTCTTACGTCACGCTGGTCTCACGTCACTCTGGGTTTACCGGCGATAACGCTGCGAACCAGCCCGCCGGCCATGACAGCAGGCGGCAGCGTCACGCAGGCGCCCTGCTGGATCCGCCTTCCGTGTTCTTCCGGACCTCACGTCGGGGAGTCGCAGCCGTGATCACTCACCCAAGCAGGCACTGCGCGGTGGAGCTCCAAGCCCTGCCGTCGCGGATCGGCCAAGTCCGCAGAATCGTATCTGCGCAGTTGCGCTACTGGCATATGGACCCGTTGATAGACCGGGCAGCGCTCGGTGTGACGGAGTTGTTGTCCAACGTCCACCGGCACGCCCAGCCCGACAAGACGTGCACCGTCGAGATCGAGCTGCTGCTCGACCGGCTCAAGGTGTCGGTGCACGACCACGACCCACGCCTGCCGGTCATGGCGGACGCGAGCCCGCTCGCCACGTGCGGGCGCGGGCTGGCGATGGTCGCCGCGATGAGCGAGAGCTGGGGCGCGGTGCCGGACGGCGAGTCCGGCAAGATCGTGTGGTTCACCCTGCCGACACCGTCCACGACCGCCGCGCCCGCCTGGGACCGGCAACCGCGGCTCACGGCCGGCGAGCCCGCCGACCACCGCTTCGCGGAGGTCGCCCTCATGGAACCCACCACCGAAGACCACCACACCGAACGGACCCCCGCCCGCTCCACCGTCCCCGGCTGACACGGGCGAGGCGGGTCGGCGGGAAGCCGGTCGTGGAACCCCCGGCTCCCTCCCGGCCCACGGATCCCCGGCAGCGGGCACGCCGCCACCGGCCGAGCGCTTCGACAGTTCCAACGACCGTCCCCCGACGGTTCGTTCCCGATACGGATGTGACATTTCGTCCAGCCCGCCAGCCTGTCGCGGCACCCCGCGCGCCCCTACCCTCCGGAGCCTGACGGACCGATGGGTGAGGGAGCACGGTGAGCACAGCGGCGGCAGCGGGGACCTGGAGACTCGGGGACCTGGAGGTGAACCGTGTCGGCTACGGCGCGATGCGGCTGACCGGCAACGGCATGAGGGGCAACTCCGACGGCAGGCCGATCGACCGCGGCGCCGCCGTCCGGATCCTGCACAGCGCGTTCGAGCGGGGCGTCAACCACATCGACACGGCCGCCTTCTACTTCTCGCCGCTGCGCTCGGCGAACGAGATCGTCAACCGGGCCCTCGCGTCCTGGCGCGACGACGTGGTCGTGGTGACCAAGGTCGGTCCGGGGCGCGACCCTTCCGGCCAGTGGCTCGCCATGGCCCGCCCCGACCGGCTCCGCGGCCAGGTCGAGGAGAACCTGCGCCAGCTCGGCCGGGACCACCTCGACGTGGTCAACCTGCGTGTCAACGACCCCGGGACCTCGGTGGCCGAGCACTTCGGCGCCCTCGCCGAGCTGCGCGAGGCGGGTCTGGTCCGGCACCTCGGGCTCTCCAACGTCCGGCCGGAACACCTGGCCGAGGCCCGGGAGATCGCCCCGGTGGTCTGCGTCCAGAACGCGTACGGGCTCGACCGGCGCCGTTCCGACGAGAGCGGGCTGGTGGACCTCTGCCGGGAGCTGGGCATCGCCTTCGTCCCCTACTTCGCCCTCTCCGGCCTCCGGCGTGAGGCGGCCGCGGCGCCTGAGCGGGACGCGCGCGTCCACACGGTCGCCCGCGCCCACGGCGCCACGCCCGCGCAGATCCGTCTCGCCTGGACCCTGCACCGGGGACCGCACGTACTGGCCATCCCCGGCACCGCGAACCCGGCGCACCTCGCCGAGAACATCGCCGCCGGCGCCCTGCGGCTGGCCGAGGAGGAGCTGGCCCTGCTCGACGAGCCGGACGCGGCCGGGGCGTGAGCGGGGGCGAGGCGTCTCAGACCGTCATCGCGCACCTCCCTTGCCGTGCCGGCCGAACTGCTCGTCCAGGACGGACAGCCGTCGCCAGTACTCGTCCTCGTCGATCTCGCCGGAGGCGAAGCGGTGGCCGAGTACCGCGATGGGCGAGGTGTCCTCCACCGTGGGCCGCCCGGGGCCACGGCGTCCGCGCCACACCGTGCGGCGCAGCAGGGCGATGCCGCCGCCGATGACCAGGGCCCAGATCACGGGGAAGAACAGGATCCACGGGCCGGGCCCGCCGTCGCCGAAGTGCGCCAGGGTCTGCATGATCGTCCATCTCCTCGGATGCGTTGTCTCGTCGCTCCTTGCGCGACGTCTCCGAGCGTCGTCCCGCGAGGGGGGCCGGGGCGTCGTACGGCCGGCGGCACTGTGCGTACCTCGCGGGGAGTACGCGGACGGCCGTGTCCCGCCGAGGAGGGCTCGACTTCTGTAACTACTGGTATGTACAGTGCGGGGATGAGCACCTCGGAGCGGCTGATCGAGTCCACCCGCGAGCTGCTGTGGGAGCGCGGCTACGTGGGCACGAGCCCGAAGGCGATCCTGGAGCGGTCGGGCGCGGGCCAGGGCAGCATGTACCACCACTTCAAGGGCAAGCCCGACCTCGCGCTGGCCGCGATCCGGCGGACCGCCGAGGAGATGCGGGCCACCGCCGAAGCGGTCCTCGCCGGGCCGGGCACACCGTACGAGCGGATCGAGGCGTATCTGCTGCGCGAGCGCGACGTGCTGCGCGGCTGTCCGGTCGGGCGGCTCACCATGGACCCGGACGTCATCGCCGACGACGCGCTGCGCGCCCCGGTGGACGAGACCCTGGACTGGCTGCGCACGCGGCTCACCGGGATCGTCGAAGAGGGCAGGCAGCGGGGCGAGTTCGCGCCCGCGCTCGACAGCGCGGAGATCGCCGCGGCCGTCGTCGCGACCGTCCAGGGCGGCTACGTACTGGCCCGCGCCTCCGGCTCCCCCGCCGCCTTCGACGCGGGGGTGCGCGGTCTGCTCGCACTGCTCGCGCCGCGGGAGCGGTGACTCCGTCAACTTCCGTCGAGGAGACCTCCGTTGCATGCCCTGCAGTACGAACTCACCCTGCCCGCCGACTACGACATGGGGATCGTCCGGGACCGGGTGGCCCGGCGCGGGCACCTGCTCGACGCGTGGCCGGGCCTCGGCGTCAAGGCGTACCTGGTGCGCGAGCGCGGGGTGCACGGCTCGCCGGTCAACCAGTACGCGCCTTTCTACCTGTGGAACACCGTGGAGGGCATGAACGCCTTCCTGTGGGGCGGCGGCTTCCAGGGCATCGCCGACGACTTCGGGCGTCCCCCGGTGCGGCAGTGGACCGGCCTGGCGTACGAGGAGGGGGTGGCCGCGGACGCTCCGGCCGCCGTCGCCGTACGGCACCGGCGTCCCGTGCCGGACGGGGTGCGGGTGGGTGAGACGGCCGAGGAGGCGGTGGAGGAGTGCGGGCGGCTGGCCGGCCGGGACGGCGCGGTGCTCACGGCGGTCGCCGTGGACACCGCCCGCTGGGAACTGGTGCACTTCTCGCTCTGGGCGCGGGACGCGCCCGGGGCGGACGGCGAGGTCTTCCAGGTGCTGCACCTGTCGGCGCCGGAGCGGGACGCGCTGCCCCGGGGACGCCGGTGGTGAGCCCGGTCCGCACCGCCCTCGGCGACGTCCCGCCCGGCTGCTCCCCGGTGGCCCCGGCTCCTCGGTGAGGAGTCGCGCAGCCGGCCGTGTTTCCGTGAGCGGGACGGCTCGGCGGGGACACCGCGACCGTCGCCGCCCGCTCGGTGAACGACGGTCCCGGAACGCGTATCCGCCGGTCCGGTTCGCGCACGCCGTGGGTGAGGAGGCGGTGGGGCGCGTCCTCGGCGGGGATTCCGGCCGGGTCCTCGCCGTGGGCCGACGTCGGCGTCCGGCCGGGCGCCGGTGGTCAGCCGCCCGCCTGGTCGCTGTCCTTCATCGCGCCCCAGCCGTGCCAGCGCTCGACCTCGAGCCAGCCGCTGACCCTCGCCCGCTCCCGGTCCGGGTACGGGTTGCCGGTGTAGTGGCGGGAGAGGCGGTCGATGTCGGCCAGGTCCTCGTCGTCGTAGAGCTCGGTCACCCGGCCGATCAGGGTGACGTGGGTGTACCAGCCGTCGCCGTCCAGGACCGTGAGGGTGACGCGGGGGTCGCGGCGGACGTGCTTCAGGCGTACCCGGCCCTCGTCGAAGTTGACCAGCGCGCGGCCGTCCTCCCACAGGTACCAGGTGGGGGTGGACACGGGCGCGCCGTCGGAGCGCAGCGTGGCCATGACGCAGGGGTTGGCCCTGCGCAGCAGGTCTTGCGCCTCGGGGGGAAGCGGGGGCTTGGACACTGCGGACTCCTTCGTGCTCGCGGTTCGGCCGATCAGGTGGTGGGGTCGTCGTCGAAGCTGGCGTAGTAGGCGGCGGCCATGTCCTCGTCGCCGTGGCCCCGGGCGCCGGCCCGCTCGAACCGTTCGGCGCTCGCGGCGGCCACGTCCAGGCGGACGCCGTGCTGCTCGCCGGCCCGCACGATCAGTCTGGCGTCCTTCGCCGCGGTCGTCACGGCGAACTGGGCCGGGGTCAGCCGCCCGTCGAGGATCATCCGGGCCTTGGCGTGCAGATGGCCCATGTCGAGCGGGCCGCCGGCGATGAGGTCGAGGAAGCCGTCCGGTGCGACGTCGAGGGCCTTGGCCAGGGCGAGTGCCTCACCGGCGGCGGTGGTCGCGGCGAGCACCCAGCTGTTGGCGACCAGCTTCAGACGGGTCGCGGCGGCGGTCGCGCCGTCCTCGCCTGCCCACACGGTGCGGGCGCCCACCGCGTCGAACACCGGTGCCACCGTGTCCCGGCCCTCGGCGGGTCCGGCGGCGAGCACGGTCAGCTGTCCGGCCTCGGCCGGCTGGCGGGTGCCGAGGACCGGGGCGTCGTAGAAGAGCAGGCCGTGCTCGCGGGCGAAGCCGGCCAGTTCGGCGACGCCCTCGACGCCCGCGGTGGTGGACTGCGCCCAGACGGTCCCGCGGCGCAGGGCGGGCGCGGCCTGACGCATCGTCTCCAGGGTGGCCGGGCCGTCGTACAGCATGGTCAGCACGGCGTCGGCGGACTCGACCGCCTCGGCGGGGGTGCCGGCGACGTGCGCGCCGTCGGCGGCGAGCGGTTCGGCCTTCGCGCGGGTACGGTTCCAGGCCCGTACGGTGTGCCCCGCGCGCAGGAGGTTGCGGGCCATCGCCGCGCCCATGATGCCGGTACCCAGGACGCTGACGGTGAGCTTGTCGGTCATGACTCCGCTTTCTGTCGGTCGGGCCGCCTTATCGCACCAGTGCCCCGAGAGGATCGTCCAGCACCGGCTGCCAGGCCAGTTCCGCCGCGCCGACCAGACTGTTGTGGTCCAGGGTGCAGGGGAGGATGGGGACGCCGCCACTGCGGCCCCACAGGCTGCGGTCGGCGACGACGGCGCGGAGCCGGTCCGGGTCGGCCTCCAGCAGGGTGCGGTGCAGTCCGCCGAGGATGATCCGGTCCGGGTTGAGGATGTTCACCAGTCCGGCCAGGCCGAGGCCGAGGCGGTCGATGAGGGACTCGGTGGCGGTGCGCACCTCCGGGTCGTCGTACTGGCCGCGGACCAGGTCCTCGGCCTGCTTCAGCAGGGAGAACTCGGGACCCGGCGCGCGGCCCGCCGCGGTGAGCAGGGCCAGCGGGTCCGCCTCGACGTCGAGGCAGCCGCGGCTGCCGCAGTGGCAGGGGCGGCCCTCGGGGTTGACGGCGAGGTGTCCGACCTCCAGGGCCAGGCCCGAACTGCCCGAGTGCAGACGGCCGTCGAGCACCAGCGCGCCGCCCACCCCGCGGTGTCCGGTGGCCACGCACAGCAGGTCGCGGGAGCCGCGCCCGGCGCCGTGCCGGTGTTCGGCGAGGGCGGCGAGGTTGACGTCGTTGGCCGCGAAGGCGGGCCCGTCCAGGCCGGCCGCGCGCACCTGCTCGGCGAAGATCTCCCGCACCGGGGCGCCCGCCGGCCAGGCCAGGTGCAGGGGGTTGAGGGCGAGCCCCTCCGGTTCGGCCACCGCCGACGGCACGGCGAGCCCGGCGCCCACGCACCGCCGTCCGGTCTCCTCCAGCAGTTCGGCGCCGGCCGCGACGACGGAGCCGAGCACCTTCGCCGGGTCGGCGTCGACGACCTCGCAGCCGGGCGCCGTGGCGACGATGCGGCCGCCGAGCCCGACCAGGGCCGCCCGGAAACCGTCGGAGTGCACCTGCGCGGCGAGCGCCACGGGCCCGTCCTCGGCGACCGAGAGCCGGTGCGAGGGGCGCCCCTGCGAACCGGCCGCCGCGCCGGGCCGGGCGTCCACCCGGATCAGCCCGAGCGCCTCCAGTTCGGCGGCGACCGCGCCGGCCGTCGCCCGGGTCACGCCGAGTTCGGCGGTGAGCACCGCGCGGGTCGGCGCGCGTCCGGTGTGCACGAGCTCCAGCGCGGGTCCGAGCGCGCCGCGCCCCCGGTCCAGCCGCGTCCTCGAGGTGGTCCCTTCCCCCGCCGGCCGGGGGTCCGCCTTCCCGCTCATGAAGGCGAGTCTCCCATGATCCGCAACCGGAGGCGGACTACGGACCACTGACCCGCAGCGTGATGTTCAGCCTTCCGGCCAGTCCCAACTCGGGCGGTGCCGTGCCCGCGTGCACCCGGGGAACGCCGTGGTACGCGAGCCGGGAGGGCCCGCCGAAGACGAACAGGTCGCCGCTGCGCAGCTCCACGTCCGTCCAGGGGCGGTTCCGGGTCGCCGTGCTGCCGAAGCGGAAGACGCAGCTGTCGCCGAGGCTCAGCGACACCACGGGCGCGTCCGACTCCTCGTCGCTGTCGCGGTGCATGCCCATACGGGCGTCACCGTCGTAGAAGTTGACGAGCGCGATGTCGTACGCGGCACCGCGCGCGGCGTCCGCGCCCAGCGCGTCGGTCACCGCGCGGCGGCCCAGCTCGCCGAGCCACGCGGGGAACGGTTTCACCGGCGCGCCGTCACCGTCGACGACGGTGCGGGCGTAGCCGTACGGATACCAGTGCCGGCCGAGGCACACCTGCCGGGCGGTCATGGTGCCGCCGCCGGGCGTGCGGACGGTGCGCAGTCCGGCGGGCGGCCTCGCCCAGTCCCGGCAGGCGTCCAGCAGCCCGCGCTGCTCCCGCGCGTCCAGCCAGTCCGGCACGTGCACCGCGCCGGACGCGATCTCGCTCCGTGTCCGGGGGAACAGCTCGGCGTCCATGCCTCCCATCCTGCCGGACGCACCCTGAGCTGCGGCTGGGCTAGCCTGGTCGGACGATGAACGACCGTATGACGACTGCGTGGGGCGAGCCGGTGCTGGCCAGGTTCCCCGAAGATCCGCGGGACAGGCTGCGGGCCTGGGACGCGTCCGACGAATATCTCCTCAGGCATCTCGCCGACCGGCAGGTCCCGCTGTCCGGCGCGGTCGTGGTCGTCGGCGACCGCTGGGGCGCGCTGGTGACGGCGCTCGCCGCGCACCGGCCGACGCAGATCACCGACTCCTGGCTCGGGCAGGAGGCGACCCGCGCGAACCTGTCCCGCAACGGCGTCGAGCCGGGCGCGGTCCGGCTGCTCACCACGCAGGATCCCCCGCCGGCCCGGATCGACGTGCTGCTCGTCCGGGTGCCGAAGAGCCTGGCGCTGCTGGAGGACCAGCTGCTGCGGCTGGCGCCGGCGGTGCACGAGGGCACGGTCGTCGTCGGCACCGGCATGGTGAAGGAGATCCACACCTCGACGCTGGACCTCTTCGAGCGGATCCTCGGCCCGACCAGGACCTCGCTCGCCGAGAAGAAGGCCCGGCTGATCCTCTGCTCGCCCGACCCCGCGCGGGAGCGTCCCGCGAACCCCTGGCCGTACCGCTACACGCTGCCCGACGGCATCGGCCCGGTGTCGGGCGCGACGGTCGTCAACCACGCCGGCGTCTTCTGCGCCGACCGCCTCGACATCGGCACCCGGTTCTTCCTGAAGCACCTGCCCGCCGGTAAGGACGGCGGACGGGTGGTGGACCTGGGCTGCGGCAACGGCGTCGTCGGTACGGCGATGGCGCTGGCGGATCCGCGCGCCGAGGTGCTGTTCGTGGACGAGTCGTTCCAGGCGGTGGCGTCCGCGCAGGCCACGTACCGGGAGAACGGCGTGCCCGGACACGCCGAGTTCCGGGTCGGCGACGGCCTGTCGGGCGTACCGGCCGGCAGTGTCGACCTGGTCCTGAACAACCCGCCCTTCCACTCCCACCAGGCGACCACCGGCGCCACGGCCTGGCGCATGTTCACCGGCGCCCGGCGCACCCTGCGCCGGGGCGGCGAACTGTGGGTGATCGGCAACCGCCACCTGGGTTACCACGTGAAGCTGCGACGGCTGTTCGGCAACAGTGAAGTGGTGGCCTCGGACCCGAAGTTCGTGGTGCTGAAGGCCGTGAAGCGGTAGCTCAGGACTCCGCGGGGACCGGCCCCAGCGCCTCGATGATCCCCACCACCGCCCGTGTCATCGCCTCCCGGCCCACCGTGAGGTAGCCGCGGGAGTCGACCGCCCCGGGGCGGTCGGTGAGGAACTCCCTGATCGCGCCGGTCATGGCGATGTTCAGGGCCGTTCCCACGTTGACCTTGGCGATGCCGCCCGTGACCGCCGCCGCGAGTTCGTGGTCGGGGAGGCCGGAGGAACCGTGCAGGACGAGGGGGACGTCCAGGGTGGCGGCCAGCCGTTCGAGGAGGGCGTGGTCGAGGGTGGCGGTGCGGGTGGTCATGGCGTGGGTGGTGCCGACGGCGACGGCCAGCGCGTCCACGCCGGAGTCGGCGACGAAGGCGCGGGCCCGGTCGGGGTCGGTACGGGCGCCCGGGGCGTGGGCGTCCGGCACGGCCTGCCCGTCCTTGCCGCCGATCTCGCCCAACTCTGCCTCGATCCAGAGCCCTTGGGCGTGCGCCCAGTCGACGGCGGCCCGGGTCGCGGCGAGGTTGTCGGCGTAGGGCAGCCGGGCCGCGTCGTACATCACGGAGCCGAATCCGGCGTCCGCGGCCTGGCGCAGCAGGGTGTCGCTCTGTACGTGGTCGAGGTGCAGGGCGACGGGGACGGCGGCGCGTTCTGCGGCGGCGACGGCGGCGCGGGCGAGCGGGAGCAGCCGGCCCTGGCGGAACTTCACGGCGTTCTCGCTGACCTGGAGGACGACGGGGGCGTCCGCCGACTCGGCGCCGGCGATGACGGCCTCGACGTGTTCGAGGGTGATGATGTTGAACGAGGCGACCGCCGAGCGGTGGGCGGCGGCGCGGGTGACGAGCTCGCCGGTGGTGGTGAGGGGCACGGTCCGTCCTTTCCTGCGGAGTTCCGTCCTTTCCCATGGGGTCAGGGCGCGAGGACGACCGAGCGGGTGAGGTGGCGGGGCCGGTCGGGGTCCAGGCCGCGGGCCGCGGCGACGGCGACCGCCAGCCGCTGGACGCGGACGAGTTCGGCGAGCGGGTCGAGGGTGCCCTCGATCCACAGTCCGCCGGTGTCCCGCACCTGCCGGGCCAGCCCCTCCGGCGCGTCGCCGAACATCCAGGTCGCGGTGGTGGAGGTGGTGATGCTGATGGGTCCGTGCCGGTACTCCATCGCCGGGTAGGCCTCCGTCCAGGCGAGGGCCGCCTCGCGCATCTTCAGTGCGGCCTCGTTGGCCAGGCCGACGCTCCAGCCGCGGCCGAGGAAGGTGAACTGGGCGCGGTCCACCAGCCCTTCGGGCAGCGGGTCGGCCAGTGCCGTACGCCCGTCCTCGACGACCGCGTCGGTGTGCAGGCCCAGATGGGCGCGGAGCAGGGTGAGGGCCGTGGTGGCGAACCGGGTCTGGACGACGGAGCGTTCGTCCGCGTAGTCGAGGACGGCCGTCTCGTCGGCGAGTGACATCACGGGGGTGGCCGGATCGGCGGTGACCGCGGTGGTACGGGTGCGGCCCTTCAACCGGCCCAGCAGGTCGAGGACTTCGGTGGTGGTCCCGGAGCGGGTGAGGGCGACGACACGGTCGTAGGCCCGGTGGTGCGGGAACTCCGAGGCGGCGAAGGCGTCGGTCTCGCCCTGGCCCGCGTCCTCGCGCAGGGCCGCGACCGCCTGCGCCATGAAGTACGACGTCCCGCAGCCGACCACCGCGACCCGCTCCCCCGCCGCCGGAAGGACCGGGGCGTGGGAGGGGGCCTGCGCGGCGGCGCGGCTCCAGCACTCGGGCTGACTGCTCAGTTCGTCCTCGACATGGATCATGCCGCACCCCCGAAGGCTCGGTGATTGTTCTTGCAACATTGGGCGAGGTTTCGAGCAAAATCAAGCATCCGGTCGAAGGCCGGGTGCGTTAGGGTCGCCGAAGACCGAAGGAGCCCCGGGGAGACGACGGGAGGGCGGATGTCGCGGGACGCCCGCTGGAAGACGCTGCTGGAGCTGCTCGTCGAGCGCGGCCGGCTGGACGTCGAGGAGGCGGCCGGCGAGCTGGCGGTGTCGGCCGCGACGATCCGGCGCGACTTCGACCAGCTCGCCGAACAGCAGATGCTGGTGCGCACCCGTGGCGGCGCGGTGGTGCACGGGGTGTCGTACGAGCTGCCGCTGCGCTACAAGACCGCGCGGCACGCCTCCGAGAAGCAGCGCGTCGCGAAGGCGGTGGCGGATCTCGTCGCGCCGGGCGAGGCGGTCGGGCTGACCGGCGGTACGACCACCACGGAGGTGGCTCGGGCGCTGGCCGTACGCGGAGACCTCACCTCGGGCTCACCCGCGCTGACCGTGGTGACGAACGCGCTCAACATCGCCAACGAGCTGGCCGTGCGTCCCCAGTTCAAGATCGTGCTGACCGGCGGGGTGGCGCGGGCCCAGTCGTACGAGCTGGTCGGGCCGCTCGCGGACGGGGTGCTGGGACAGATCACCCTCGATGTGGCGGTGCTCGGTGTCGTCGCCTTCGACGCCGTGCACGGGGCGGCGGCCCACGACGAGGCGGAGGCGGCGGTCAACCGGCTGCTGTGCGAGCGGGCCGAGCGGGTGATCGTGGCCGCCGACTCCAGCAAACTGGGCCGGCGGGCGTTCGCCCGGATCTGCGCCGCCGGGCAGGTGGACACCCTGGTCACGGACACGGGAGCGGACCCGGAGACGGTACGCCGCTTCGAGGAGGCGGGACTGCGGGTCGTGGTGACCTGAGCCGGTCCGGCCGAAGCTGCCTAAGCTGGCACATGAGCACGGCGTGCCGGCCCAGGGAGGCTGCGATGGACGCGACGGCCAGGAAACAGGACGGGTCCGGGGCGCGCCGGTACGTGCCGATCGCCGACCACGGGCTGATCGGCGATCTGCGCAGTGTGGCGCTGGTGGGCACCGACGGCACCATCGACTGGTACTGCTGCCCGTCCTTCGACGCGCCGAGCGTGTTCGGCGCGATCCTGGACACCGCGCGGGGCGGCTGCTTCGAGCTGGCGGCGGCCGTGCCGGCCCGCACCAAGCAGTTCTACTTCCCCGACACCAATGTCCTGATCACCCGGTTCTTCACCGAGGACGGCGTCGGTGAGGTGCAGGACTTCATGCCGGTCGGCGGCACGCCGGTCGAGGAGGCCCGGCACCGGCTGATCCGGCGGGTGCTGTGCGTACGCGGCTCCGTGCCGTTCCAAACGCTGGTGGCGCCGCGGTTCGACTACGGCTCCCGCCCGCACACCGTGCGGCTGACCGGCGGCATCGCGGTCTTCGACTCCGAGGAACTGTCCCTGGCGCTCACCGCGACCGTCCCGATGGAGACCGACGGGCCGGACGTACGGGCCGGGTTCAAGCTGGCCGAGGGGGAGACGGCGGTGTTCGCCCTGGACCAGGTCGGCCCGGAGGTGACGCCGAGCCGCTGCGAGTGCGGGGAGGCGGAACGGCAGTTCGCCGCGACGGTGGCGTACTGGAGGCGGTGGCTGTCCTCCTCACGGTACCGGGGCCGCTGGCGGGAGATGGTGCACCGCTCCGCCCTCACCCTGAAGCTGCTCACCTACGCGCCGACCGGGGCGATCGTGGCGGCGCCGACGACCAGCCTGCCCGAGGAGCTCGGCGGGGAACGCAACTGGGACTACCGGTACGTGTGGGTGCGCGACGCCGCGTTCTGCGTGTACGCGCTGCTGCGGCTGGGCTTCACCGAGGAGGCCGAGGCGTTCATGGGGTTCGTCTCCCGGCACATCAGTCCGGGCGACCGCAAGGCCTCCGGCCCGCTGCAGATCATGTACGGCATCGACGGCCGCGCCGAACTCCCCGAGCGTGAACTCGGCCATCTGGAGGGCCACCAGGGCTCGGCACCGGTCCGCGTCGGCAACGCGGCGGTCGACCAGCTTCAACTGGACGTCTACGGGGCGCTGATCGACTCCATCTACCTCTACGACAAGTGGGCCGAGCCCGTCTCCAGCGAGCAGTGGGACCATGTGACGGCGCTGGTGGACTGGGTGTGCGCGCACTGGGACCAGCCCGACGAGGGCATCTGGGAGACGCGCGGCGGACGGAAGAACTTCCTGTACTCGCGCCTGATGTGCTGGGTGGCGATCGAGCGCGCCATCCGCATGGCCAACCGGCGGGGACTGCCCGCCGACCTCCCCCGCTGGCAGTCGAGCCGCGACACCATCTACCGGCGGATCATGAGCCGCGGCTGGTCGGCGTCGCGCCGGGCCTTCGTCCAGCACGAGGACGGGGAGGTGCTGGACGCCTCGATCCTGATGATGCCGCTGTCGAAGTTCATCGCGCCGACCGACCCGAAGTGGCTGTCGACGCTCGACTCCCTCACCGAGGACCTGGTGTCCGACTCGCTGGTCTACCGCTACGACCCGCTGGTGAGCCCCGACGGACTGCACGGCGACGAGGGCACGTTCTCCATCTGCTCGTTCTGGTACGTCGAGGCGCTGACCCGCGCCGGGCGCCTCGACGAGGCGTCCCTCGCCTTCGAGAAGATGCTGACCTACGGCAACCATCTCGGCCTGTACGCCGAGGAGATCGGCCACACCGGGGAGCAACAGGGCAACTTCCCGCAGGCGTTCACCCACCTCGCCCTGATCAGCGCCGCGTTCAATCTGGACCGGGCCCTGGGATGAGGTGCGGTGACCGTGCGGGGGACCGCCGTGGCGGGACGCCGTCCGGCTCGCCACGGCCGCGCGCCTTCCGGGCCGGCCGGGGTGGGCGAGCCCGCGCGGATGGATCATGCGTACCGTGGGCACCTGGTGATTCGTCGACGATGCCACCGCGGGAGAGACAGATGAGCGAGCCGCCCACCACCGACCACCCGGACGTCACCCGTCCGCTCACCAAGCCCGTACCGCCCGCCGACGGACTGCGCAGGGTCGCCTCCGCGGTCCTCGGCGATCTCAGGGCCGTGGACGGCGCCCTGTACGCGGCGGTCGCCGCCACGCCGACGCCCACGCTCGACCGGGCGCTGCGCAGGCTGTCCCACACGGCCGACCACTCCAAGATCTCGTTCGCCATCGCCGGGGCCCTCGCGCTGAGCGGGGCGCGGCCGCGGCGGGCGGCGCTGGCCGGGGTCGGCGCCATAGCCGTGGCCTCGGCGTCGGCCAATCTGCTGGGCAAGCGGCTGGTCCGCAGGGCCCGGCCGGACCGGGAGGCGGCGCGGGTGACCGTGGACCGGCACGTGCCGATGCCGACGTCGGCGTCGTTCCCCTCGGGGCACACGGCGTCGGCGGTCGCGTTCGCGACGGCGGTGGGCACGGTGCTGCCCGCGGCGTCGGTCCCGTTGGGGGCGCTGGCGTGTGCGGTGGGGTACTCGCGGGTGCACACGGGTGTGCACTATCCGGGTGATGTGGCCGCCGGGGCGATCCTGGGCATCGCCAGTGCGGCCACCGCGCTGGCCGTGGGCGCGGCCCGGCTTCCGGCGTCGTACGCCCCGCACCGGATACGGTCCCTGCGCCGGCCGTGACCCGCGGTCGCCGGCGCGGCCCGTTCCGCGGCCGCCGGTGACGGGGACCGCGCCCGGTCCGTCGGCCGCGCTCCCGCGCCCGCGGGATCAGCCCGAACGAGCGATGACCTGTCCGACGACGGAGCAGCGCCTCTCGCACTGCGGACAGGTCGCCTCGCCGAAGGCACGGGTGAGGAGCGCGCCGGCCAGATGGAGCGCTTCACGAAGACCGGAACCCCGGCGACCCCCCTCAGGGCCGACGTCCCGCCGATACCGGCTCCGGTGGGCGACGCCGCGTCCACGGGCTCGCCCGGGCCCGGTCACCGCACAGGCCCAGCGAGGCGGAGACGGCGCCGTACGCGCTCAGACGTGCCGTGCTTCCGCCCCTGGCACTCACGGTCCGGTCATCGCGCACACCCACGAGGGACGGAGCGGAGTGTCCGCCCGCAGGTGAGCGGCGAGTTCACTCACCGCCGTACGGCACGGTGACCCCCGGCAGCGCGTACTCGTCCCGCCGCCCGCACATCCCGTACCCACCGCGCCGGCTGGGCTCCGCCCCGTACGCCGTCGCACCGGTCAGATGGGCGAAGTCACCGTCCGCCAGGGCGTCCAACTGCGCACCCGTGCGTTCCGCGGCCGCCAGCGCGCCCGCCCGCCACAACTCCCGCCACACCGGCACCCGTTCCCGCACCAGCCGCGCGGCCGCCCGCAGGAACTCCCGGTACGGTCCGTCGTCCCCGGCGGAAAGCGCCTCCCGCAGCACGAGGTACCCCTCGACCGCGAGGTCCCGCCGCCGCCGCGCCGCCGCCTCCACCCGCGTGCCCGTACCGGCCGGGAGCGTCGCGGCGTCCGCGTACCGTCCGGGGTCGGCCAGCACCTCTGCCGGGAAGGTGAACACCGCGTCCCCGGCCTCCGGCAGCCCGCTGTTCTGCATCAGCACCGTGACCCGCAGATCACCGCCCTGCACCATCCGGTGCACGGTCCCCGGCGTGAACCACGCGACCGTCCCCGGCCGCAGCGGGACGTCCCGGTATCCGTCGGAACTCAGCGTCTGCACGGCACCCCGGCCGCCGGTGACGACGTACGCCTCCGTGCACACCGTGTGCAGGTGCGGGCTCCCCCCGCACACCCCGTCCACGGCCTCCCACTCGTACGCGCTCAGGTGCGACAGCCCCACGGCCCCCGGCAGCGGCGCACCGTCCCCGCTCACCACGGCAGCCCGCCCAGATACGCCTCCACCCGCTCCCGGTCCCACGCACCGTCCGCGACCACGATCCGGTAGCGGTACGAGAAGGACTCCCCCGGCGGCAGCGCGAACTCCTCGAAGAACGCCCACGAGAACGCGACCGACGGTATGGGCTGCGAGCGCACGAACCAGTGCGACGGGTGGACGGCGCTCCCGTCGAGGTTCTCCGGCGCGTGCGCGAAGACGAGCGTGGAGTGACCGTCGTGCTCGTCGTGTTCGGCACTGAACGAGAGCCACGGCCCCTGCGTACCCATGAATTCCTCGGCACCGGCACCGACGTCCGGCACCAGGACCGTACCTCCCGTGAAGTCGCGCGGCCCGCGCCACTGCAGCCCGGTGTAGCCGGCCATCTCACGGCCGGCGGTGGTGGGTGAGCCGAACTCCAGTGCCACGTCACGCAGGTTGGTGAGCCGGATCGACCAGTCCAGCACCCAGGCCCCGGCCTCCTCGTCGACCGAGTGGACACTCAGTCCGCGTTCCTCGCGCGCCCACTCGGCGCCCCCGTTCTCCACCCAGGTGAGGTCCTCGGTGCAGTCGAACCGGTCGGCCCCGGCCTCGAACGTGGAGAACCCGTCGTGCCGCATCGACCCGATGCGTTCGGGCAGGGGCAGGTAACCCCGCCCGTGCACATACGAGTTGCCGCCCCAGAAGTTCTGCCCGGACAGGTGACTGGCCGTCATCTGCAGGCCCTTGTGCCAGCGGTGGTCGTTCGGCCGGTACCCGGTGACCGTACGCCCGCCCAGCGTCCGCACCGGATGGGCGTACGGCTTGCGGGACTCGAACTCCTCGGGATCGGGCCGGTAGACGTACCGCAGGATCTCCGTACCCCCCGCGGCCGTCACCACCACGGCGTCTCCGACCTCATGAGTGACGCGGACAGTCATCAGTGCTCCTCGGGCGCCCAGTCGGAGTGGCCACCGTGCATGGCCGCGTAGAACGGATCACCGGGGCCGATCTCCCCGGCCCGCACCGGCAGCCCGGTGAACGCGGCCTTGTACAGGGCGGCGGCGAACTCGAGCGTGCTCCGCGCCTCCGCCCCGCTCCCGAGCGGTCGCGTACCGGCGTCGTAGGCGTCGAGGAGGGTGCCCAGCTGCGCCGTGTGCGAACTGGGCACGTCCTGCGAGGGCGTGCGCCACGCCGCGGCGCGCTCGGCGGGGACGTGCCGGGCCGGGGTGTAGGCCCAGTCGTCGTTGACGTGCCCGTACAGGTGGGTGAGTTCGACCGTCGCGTCGGCGCAGTCGACACGGATCCGGCTCACCTCGTCCGGCGAGAGCACGCTGTTGACGACGGTGGCGAGCGTGCCGCCCCGGAAGCGGACCAGGGCGGTGGAGACGTCCTCGCTCTCGGTGTCGTGGACGAGGCGCGCCGCCATGGCCCGGATCTCCTCCCACTCGCCGAGCAGGTGCAGCAGCAGGTCGTACTGGTGGATGCCGTGCCCCATGGTGGGTCCGCCGCCCTCGGTGGCCCAGCGTCCGCGCCAGGGCACGGAGTAGTACGCGCCGTCCCGGTGCCAGGTGGTCTGGCAGTGCGCGACCAGCGGGGCGCCCAGCTCACCGCCGCGGATCAGCTCACGGGCGTGGACCGCGCCGGAGCCGTAGCGGTGCTGGAAGATCACGGAGGCGTACGCCCCCGAGGCCTCCTCGGCGGCCGCGATGTCGTCGTACTCGGCGAGCGACAGGCACAGCGGCTTCTCGCACAGCACCCAGGCGCCGGCCTTGAGCGCGGCCACCGTCTGCTCCCGGTGGAACGACGGCGGGGTCCCGATCAGCACCAGGTCCGGCCGTACGGCGTCCAGCATCGCGCTCATCGAGGTGAACCCGGCGACCTGCTCCCCGGCGGTCGCGCGGAAGGCGTCGAGCCGGCCCTGGTCCACGTCGACGGCGGCGACCAGTTCGGTGCGGTCGGCGTGGGCGCGCAGCGCGGGCAGATGGCCGCCGCTGACGATGGCGCCGGTGCCGACGACGGCGACACGGCGGCGGACGGGGGGCAAGGACATGCGGCGCTCCTCGGAACGACGACGAAGACAGACCGGAAAGCACCTCAGAAAGCGCTTACTCTCATGGTCGACCCTAGGCCCGCCCGCAGACAGGGACAACCCCGTGCCCCGTATTCGAGATCAGCCGAAGTCGAAGCCGAAACCGGAGCCGAAACCGGAACCCCACCCCTACGCCCGCACCCCGCCCCCCGACCGCAGCCCTCCGCCCTGCCCCAGGAACCGGTACCGCCGCTCGGGCCGCCCCGTCGCCCCGTACCGCAGCGACACCTCCACGGCGCCCACGGTGTGGAAGTACTCCAGGTACCGTCGGGCGCTGACCCGCGAGACCCCGGTCAGAGCGGCGCACTCGGTGGCCGACAGGGTGCCGTCGGTCTCGCGCAGGGTCCGCTCGACCAGCCCGGCGGTCTCCGCGCTCATGCCCTTGGGCAGCACCGGGGACACCGGCCCCGCCGCGCCGCCCGCCAGCACCCGGTCGACGTCCGCCTGACCGCGCACCACCGTGTCGAGCATCCGTCCCCGCTGCACGGCGTAACGCTCCAGCCGCCCCCGCAGGTCCTCGAAGTCGAACGGCTTGAGCAGGTAGTCGACGACCCCGTGCCGCACCGCGCCGCGCACCGCGTCCGCCTCCCGGGCGGCGCTGATGACCATCACGTCGCAGTCGTGCCCGGCGGTCCGCAGCCGGGGAATGACATCGAGACCGAAGAGATCGGGCAGATACAGGTCGAGCAGCACCAGATCGGGACGGAGTTCGTCCACGGCGGCGATGGCCTGCTCCCCCGTCCCCGCGACACCGACGACCCGGAACACGTCGAGGCGCTCGACGTAGGCCCGGTGCACCCGGGCCACCCGGAAGTCGTCGTCGACCACGAGTACGTCGATCGCGTCGGCTGTCGTGGGCACGGAACGATCGCCCCGACCACTGTCCATCGGCTTGCTCCTTCCGCCACCGCGTCGGTGAGGTGACCGGAACCGCCCATCATGGCCCCCACCTGCGGCTGGGGAAAGAGACGTGCGCCACTGGCGCACCCGCGCTGACGCAATGACCACAACCTCCATTGGTTCCGCAAGCGCGACAGCCCGGCGGCACGCGGGCACCATGTGGCCCGCGTCACCCTCCCCCACAGGGCCTGGCGTGATCCCAGACGACCGACCGACAGGTGGTGGCATCCGTGCGCCTGCGCACACCCCTCGCCCTGCTCGGGGCCGCCGTGCTCGTACTCGTGGGCCCCCCGCTGCTCACGACCGGCAGCGGCACCGAGACCGGCACGCAGATCCCGGGTCTGCGCTTCATGGTTCCCAACTCGCCCGGCGGCGGCTACGACATCACGGCCCGTACGGCCGCGAAGAACGCGGAGGACGCCGGGCTCACCCACTCCATCGAGGTGTTCAACCTGCCCGGCGCCGGCGGCACCGTGGGCCTGAGCCGGCTGGTGAGCGAGCACGGCAACGGCAAGCTCGCCATGTCGATGGGTCTGGGCGTGGTCGGCGCCGTCCGCTCCAACGACGCGCCGAAGACCCTCGCGGACACCACCCCGATCGCCCGGCTCACCGAGGAGCAGGACGTCGTCGTGGTCGGGAAGGACTCCCCGTACAGGACGATCGACGATCTGATCGGCGCCTGGCAGGAGAACCCCGGAAAGCTCCCGGTGGGTGGCGGGTCCTCCCCCGGCGGGCCCGACCACCTCGCGCCGATGCTGATGGCGCGGGCGGCCGGCATCGCGCCGAAGGAGGTCAACTACATCCCCTTCGACGGCGGCGGCGAGCTGCTCGCCTCGATCCTCGGCAACAAGGTCGCCTTCGGTGTCTCCGGTGTCGGTGAGTACCTCGACCAGATCAACTCCGGTGAGCTGCGGCTGCTCGCGGTCACCGGCCCGGAACGCGTCGCGGGGCTCGACGCGCCCACCCTCCAGGAGGCGGGCTACGACGTGAACTTCACCAACTGGCGCGGCCTCGTCGCCCCGCCCGGCCTCACCGACGCCGAGCGCGACAAGCTCGTACGCCTGGTGCGGGAGCTGCACGACTCCGATGAGTGGCGGGAGTCGATGAAGCGGAACGGCTGGGACGACGCCTTCCTGGCCGGCGAGGAGTTCGGCGCGTTCCTGGACTCCGAGGACAAGCGCGTGGTCTCGGTGCTGAAGGAGCTCGGACTGTGACGACCTCGACCACGGACACGACCCGGGCGCCCGCCCCCGGACGGCGCTCCTGGCTCCGCGACCACTCCGAACTCGGCGTCTGCGCCCTGCTGCTGGCCCTCGGCGTGCTCGTCCTGACCGACGCGCTCACCATGGACGTCGACATCACCCAGCGCGGGCCCGTGGGCCCGAAGACCGTACCGATCGTGGTCGGTGCCGGTCTGCTCGTCATCGCCGCGCTCCTCGCCGTCGACGTGCTGCGCGGCGGCCGGGGGCAGGCCGAGACCGGCGAGGACGTCGACCTGTCCGAACCCGCCGACTGGCGCACGGTGCTGCTGCTCGCCGGGGTGTTCCTCGGCGCCGCCGTGCTCATCGAGCCGCTGGGCTTCCCCGTCGCGGGCGCGCTGCTCTTCTGGGGCGCGGCCTTCGCGCTCGGCAGCCGCAGAACCGACCGCGACCCGCTGATCGCGGCGGTGGTCTCCTTCGTCACCTACGCCGTGTTCAACAACCTGCTCGGAGTGCCGCTGCCCGGCGGTCCGCTGATGGGAGTACTGTGACATGAACGCCCTCAACTCCCTCATGGACGGCTTCGGTACGGCCCTCACCCCGCTCAATCTGCTCTGGGCCGCCGTGGGCGTACTGCTCGGCACTGCGATCGGTGTGCTGCCCGGCATCGGCCCGGCGATGGCGGTGGCGCTGCTGCTGCCGGTGACGTACGGGCTCGAGCCGACCGGCGCGTTCATCATGTTCGCCGGGATCTACTACGGCGCGATGTTCGGCGGTTCGACCACCTCCATCCTGCTGAACACGCCCGGTGAGAGCGCGGCCGTGGTCGCGGCCATGGAGGGCAACCCCATGGCCAAGTCGGGACGGGGCGCGCAGGCCCTCGCGGCCGCCGCCATCGGGCACTTCGCGGGCGGCATGGTCGGCACGGTCCTGCTGGTCGCGCTGGCCCCGACGGTCGCCGATCTCGCGGTGGACATCGGCGCCCCGGACTACTTCGCCATCATGGTGCTGGCGTTCATCGCGGTGACGTCGGTGCTGGGTTCGTCCCGGATCCGGGGTCTGGCCTCGCTGCTGATCGGGCTGACGATCGGCCTGGTGGGCCTGGACCAGATGACCGGCCAGCAGCGGCTGACGTTCGGCTCGCTGCAACTGGCCGACGGTGTCGACGTGGTGATCGTGGCGGTGGGTCTGTTCGCGATCGGTGAGGCGCTGTGGGTGGCCGCGCATCTGCGGCGCCGGCCGCCGGACCCGATCCCGGTGGGCCGGCCGTGGCTGGGCCGCGCCGATGTGCGGCGCACCTGGAAGTCCTGGGCGCGCGGCCCGTTCATCGGCTTCCCGTTCGGCGCGATCCCGGCGGGCGGCGCGGAGATCCCGACGTTCCTGTCGTACGTCACGGAGAAGCGGCTGTCGAAGCACAAGGACGAGTGGGGCAAGGGTGCCATCGAGGGCGTCGCGGGCCCGGAGTCGGCGGCGTCGGCCTCGGCGGCGGGCACGCTGGTGTCCATGCTGACCCTGGGCCTGCCGACCACGGCGGTCGCGGCGGTGATGCTGGCCGCGTTCCAGCAGTACGGAATCCAGCCCGGCCCGCTGCTCTTCGAGCGCGAACCGGACCTGGTGTGGGGCCTGATCGCCTCGCTGTTCGTCGGCATGGTGCTGCTGCTCGCCCTCAACCTGCCGCTGGCCCCGGTGTGGGCGAAGCTGCTGCGCATCCCGCGGCCGTACCTGTACGCCGGGATCATGTTCTTCGCGGCGGTGGGCGCGTACGCGGTCGGCGGCGAGGTGATCGACCTGGTGATCCTGCTGATCATCGGCCTGATCGGGTTCGGCATGCGGCGGTACGGACTGCCGGTGCTGCCCGCCATCATCGGGGTGATCCTCGGCCCGGCCGCCGAACAGCAGTTGCGCCGCGCCCTGCAGATCAGCGACGGCAGTGTCACGGGTCTGGTCGACACGCCGTTCTCGGTGATCGTCTACGCGGTCGTCGTGCTGCTGCTGGCCTGGCCGCTGGTGCGCAAGGCGCTGCCCCGGAAGGGCGCCCGGACCTGATCGAACGCGTCGTTCGCCGGTCGGGGCGCGGCATGCGAAGGCCGCGCCCCGACGGCGTACGGGCATCGGGGCGCCGGGACCGTAATCCGTTCAGCCCCTTGACGCGTTAATGACAACAGTGGCTTGATGTCCGGCATGGGAGCGCTCCCACCTCGTCAAAGGAAGGGGAAACCATGCGCGACACCCGCCTCCTGCGCTTACGCACGCTTCCGCTCCTCGGCCTGCTGGCCGCCCTGCTCCTCCCCCTCGGGCTGACCCTCGCGCCGGGCGCCGCGGCCGCACCGGCGGCCGACCCGGTGCGCGTCATGCCGCTGGGCGACTCCATCACCGGGTCGCCGGGCTGCTGGCGGGCCCTGCTGTGGAACCGACTGCTGGACGCCGGGCACACGGACATCGACTTCGTCGGCACCCTGCCCGCCCAGGGCTGCGGCGTGGCGCACGACGGGGACAACGAAGGGCACGGCGGCGAACTGGTCACCGACGTGGCGGACCGGAACCTGCTCCCCGCACGACTGGCGGCGACGCTGCCGGACATCGTTGTCATGCACTTCGGCACGAACGACGTCTGGAGCAGCGTCTCCCCCGACCGCATCCTCGCCGCCTACACCGAGCTCGTGGGCCAGATGCGGGAGTCCAACCCGGACATGCAGGTCCTCGTCGCCCAGATCATCCCCATGAACCCCGGCACCTGCGCCGCCTGCGCCCAGCGCGTGGTCGACTTCAACGCCCGCATTCCCGCGTGGGCCGCGGCGACGAGCACCGACCGCTCCCCGGTGACCGTGGTCGACCAGTGGACGGGTTTCGACACGGCCACCGACACCTATGACGGCGTGCACCCGAACGACGCCGGCAACGAGAAGATCGCCGCACGCTGGTTCCCGGCCCTGTCCGCACTCCTGGAGGAGGGCGTCCCCGGCAACCCCGGCGACCCGGACGAGCCCGGTGACGCCACCTGCACCGCCTCCTTCCGGGCGGTCTCCACCTGGCAGGGCGGCTACCAGGCCGAGGTGACGGTGCGCAACACCTCCGCCGTCCCCGTCACGGGCTGGACGGTGACGGTCGTACCGGCCGACGGCGCACGCGTCGGCCAGCTCTGGAACGGCACCCTGAGCACGGCCGCCGACGGCACGGCCACCGTCACCGACGCGAGCTGGAACGGGGCCCTCGCCCCCGACGCGAGCACCTCCTTCGGCTTCATCGCCACCGCCCCGGCAACCTCCTCGGCCCCGGCGGCGACCGTCGACTGCACGGCCGCCTCCTGACCGCACGGCGCACAGCAAGGACAACCGACCGCACCCCCACTGGAGCCGCCATGAGACCCCGTACGCCCGCCTCCCCACGAGCCGTCGGCCTTCTCGCCGCCCTTCTGGGACTCCTCCTCCCGTTCCTCGCCTTCACCACTCCGGCGCACGCGGCGCCCACCGGGTTCCGCGTCGAGAACGGCCGGCTCCTCGAAGCGTCCGGGAACGACTTCGTGATGCGCGGCGTCAACCACGCGCACACCTGGTACGACGACCGGATCAGCTCGCTGGCCCACATCAAGGCCAAGGGCGCCAACACCGTGCGCGTCGTCCTCTCCAGCGGTGACCGCTGGACCCGCAACGACGCCGCCGACGTGGCCGACGTCGTCGCGCAGTGCAAGCAGAACCGGCTGATCTGCGTCCTGGAGGTGCACGACACCACCGGCTACGGCGAGCAGAGCGGAGCGGCCACCCTTTCCCAGGCCGCCGACTACTGGATCAGTGTCCAGAGCGCCCTGGCCGGCCAGGAGGACCACGTCATCGTCAACATCGGCAACGAGCCGTACGGCAACACCGGTTACACGGCCTGGACGGCCGACACCAAGGCGGCGATCCAGAAGCTGCGCGACGCCGGGTTCGACCACACGCTGATGGTCGACGCCCCCAACTGGGGCCAGGACTGGGCGTTCACCATGCGCGACAACGCCGCCTCGGTCTTCGCCGCCGACCCGGACGCCAACACCGTGTTCTCCATCCACATGTACGGCGTCTTCGACACCGCCGCCGAGATCAGCGACTACCTGGGACGCTTCGTCTCGGCGAAACTCCCGATCGTGGTCGGCGAGTTCGGCCACAACCACTCCGACGGCGACCCCGACGAGGACACCATCCTGGCCGTCACCCGGCAGCTCGGCCTCGGCTACCTCGGCTGGTCCTGGAGCGGCAACGGCGGCGGCGTCGAATACCTCGACATGGTCACGAACTTCGACCCCGACCAGCTCACCAGCTGGGGCGAGCGCCTCTTCAACGGCGCCGACGGCATCGCGGCCACGTCCGAGGAGGCCGCGGTCTACGGATCCGGCCCGGGCGACGACACCACGGCCCCGACCGCTCCCGGCACCCCGGCCGCCTCGGCGGTGACCGCCACGTCCGCGACCCTCACCTGGGGCGCCGCCGACGACGCGAACGGTGTCACGGGCTACGACGTCGTACGGATCGACGGCGGCGCGGAGACCGTCGTCACCACGACGGCCGGCACCTCCGCCACCGTCACCGGCCTCACCGCGGACACGGCCTACACCTTCGCCGTCTACGCCCGGGACGCCGCCGGCAACCGCTCGCAGCGCTCCGCCACGGTGACCGTCACCACGTCCTCCGGCGGCACGACGGGCGCCTGCGAGATCGGCTACCGGGTGACCGGCGAGTGGCCCGGCGGCTTCCAGGGCGAGGTCACCGTCCGCAACACCGGCAGCTCCGCGGTCAACGGCTGGACGCTGACCTGGACCTTCCCGGCCGACCAGCGGATCACCAACATGTGGGGCGGCACGCCGACGCAGAGCGGTTCCGAGGTCAGCGTCGCCTCCGCCTCGTACACCGCGTCGATCCCCGCGTCCGGCTCGGTCTCCCTGGGCTTCACGGCCTCGCGGACCGGCGCGAACCCCAGCCCCACCGCGTTCGGCCTGAACGGCGCGGACTGCTCCGTGGCCTGACGGACCGCTGCCCGGAAGGCGTCCTCCCCTCCTTCCGGGCAGCCGGCCGTCCCGGCCGGCTCAGACGAGATGGGCGAAGACCACCAGGTTCTCGGTGTAGTCCTTGGCGGCACGGTCGTAGTCCCCGGCACAGGTGATGAGCCGCACCTGGGCGTCGGGGGTGTCGGCGTACACGCGCTCGTCGGGGAAGTCGTCCTTCTCGAAGGACTCCGCCTCGTCCACCACGAACGTCGCCTTGCTGCCGTCGGCGCGCAGCACCCGGAAGCGGTCGCCCTTCTCGAGTTCGCTGAGCCGCGCGAACACGGCCGGGGACGTCGTCGTGTCCACGTGCCCGGCGATGATCGCCGTACCGCGTTCGCCCGGGGAGACGCCCTTGGCGTACCAGCCGACCAGGTTGGTGTCGTGGGGCGGCGGCGGTTCGAGCCGGCCCTCGCCGCCGATGGCGAGGTCGGTGAAGGGGGCGTCGACGTCGATGGCGGGGATGAGCAGCCGCTTCGGCTCGGAGCGCGGCAGGTGCCCGGCCGCCGGTTCGCGGGTGGCGGGCTCGCCGGCGGCCGGGGTGCTCGCGGCGGGGGTGGACGGCGCGGCGGAGACCGCGGATGCCGCGCGCGGCCCGTGCGCGTCGTCGGGAGGGTCCTCCCCGCCGCCCATCAGCGTCGTGGCCAGCAGCAGGCCGGCTCCGCTCCAGAAGACCGCCGTCATGGCGGCGCGCAGCCTCCGCCGCGTCGGCGACGCCTGATCGGTTTCGAGGGGGGAAGGGGGACTGGCCGGCATCGGGGGGACCACCTCATTCGGACACGGCACACGGACGAGCGAGCGGGGCCGTCATGACGTGCGAGGCACGTACGACGGCCCCGTCTATGGAGCCGGGCATGGCTCAGGCCACGCTCCCGGCGGCCTTCTTGCGGCGCAGCGCGTATGCGCCGGCGCCGAGGACCGCCAGTGCGGCCAGACCGCCCGTGGTGACACCGGGCTCGGCGAGCCCGCCGCCACCGGTGTGCATCCCGCCGCGCGGCTTCTCCTCCTTGCTCCACTCCTTGTCCTGCTTGCCGCCGTAGGACTCCTCGCTGCCCGAGTCGTCCTTCTCCTTGTACGTCTCGGGGTCGTACTTCGGGTCCTTGGCGGTGTCCCAGTCCTCCTCGCCCACGACGGTCAGGGCCCCACCGCCCGTGTGCATGCCGCCGTGCGGCTTGTCGTGCTCCTTGCCGTCCTTGCTCTCCTTGTCGTACTCCTTGCTCTGAGAAGACTTGTCGTAGCCCCCGTCGTCCGAGTGGCCGGCGTAGGCCGCGGGCGCGGCGATGACGAGGGCCGCCGTGGCCGTCGCGGTGGCGAGCAGCATGCGGGCAGAGCGCATCTGAGAGTCCTTCCGCGGGAGGCCGGGCAGCTGACTCCTCGTCAGCACGGATGTCCCGGTCTCCGGCATGATCCACGCTCGTTCACGGCACCCGGTCCCACCATCCGGGACGATCACACGGGTTAACGTCCCCACTCCTCCGGCGGCACACCGGCCGCGTCCGCCCCCGTCCGGCCTCTCTTGCCGCGGGCCACGACGGTGCCTAGCCTGACTTTGTGCCACTGATAAACAAAACCCGTTCGCACAGTGTGGTGCCGGGTACCGACCTCGTCCGACTCCGTCTCGCCCTGACCGCCTTCTTCGCCCTCGACGGCTTCGTCTTCGCCGGCTGGGTGGTGCGCATCCCCGCCATCAAGGAACAGACCGGCGCCTCCGCCAGCGCCCTCGGCCTGGCCCTGCTCGGCGTCTCCGCCGGGGCCGTGATCACCATGACGCTCACCGGCCGCCTGTGCCGCCGGTACGGCAGCCATCTCGTCACCGTCGTCTGCGCGGTCCTGCTCTGCCTGAGCGTCGGGCTGCCCCCGCTGACCCGTTCCGCCCTCGCGCTCGGCACCGTACTGCTGCTGTTCGGCGCGGCGTACGGCGGGATCAACGTCGCCTTCAACAGCGCCGCCGTCGATCTGGTGGCCGCGCTGGGGCGGCCCGTCATGCCGAGCTTCCACGCCGCGTTCAGTCTGGGCGGCATGACCGGCGCGGGACTGGGCGCCCTGGTCGCCGGTTCGCTGTCGCCCACCCGGCACCTGTGGGGGCTCGCCGCCGTGGGGCTGCTCGTGACGGCGGTCGCGGGGCGGGCGCTGATGCGGTGCGAGCCGCTGACCCCGGCGGACGCGGGACGGACCGAGCGGGGCGCCCCGCGCCGGCCGGACCGCCGTACCCGCGCGCTGGTGATCGTCTTCGGGCTCATCGCGCTGTGCACCGCGTACGGCGAAGGGGCGCTGGCCGACTGGGGCGCGCTCCACCTGGAGGAGGACCTCGGCGCCTCGCCGGGTGCCGCGGCCGTCGGGTACTCCTGTTTCGCGCTGGCCATGACGGTCGGCCGGCTCTCCGGGACGACGCTGCTGGAACGGCTGGGCCGGACCCGTACCGTCCTCGCCGGCGGTACCACCGCGGCGGCCGGCATGCTGCTCGGCGCGCTCGCGCCGTCCCTGTGGGCGGCCCTGCTCGGTTACGCGGTCACCGGCCTCGGGCTCGCGAACCTGTTCCCCGTGGCCGTCGAGCGGGCGGGCGCGCTCGCGGGCGCCGGCGGGGTCGCCACCGCCTCCACCCTGGGCTACGGCGGCATGCTCCTCGGTCCGCCCGCGATCGGCTTCATGACGGACTGGTTCAGCCTCCCGGCCGCGCTGACCAGCGTGGCGGTCCTGGCGGCGGTGGCCACCGTCATCGGCTTCGCCACCCGCCACGTGCGCGCGGACTGATTCCGTACGGTCCCCCGGCCGTCCGGGAGACGGGTGGCGGCGGGGCGGATCGGGTGCGCGGTGCCGGGGTACCCGGGCGGTGGCGTCCGCCGTCCTCCGTCGGCGGGCGCCGACCGCACGACCGCCCCTCCACGGACATGGGAGAGACCGTGACCGAGCAGCAGAACCCCGTCGAGCAGCACCCGACCCCCGACTTCCCGTCCCAGGACCAGCCGCATCCCGGCTGGACCGGCCCCATGGATCCGCCGCCGGACCACGGGGAGGACTCCTACCGGGGCAGCGGCCGGCTGGCGGGCCGCAAGGCCGTGATCACGGGCGGGGACTCGGGGATCGGCCGGGCGGTCGCCCTGGCGTTCGCCCGCGAGGGCGCCGACGTGGTCTTCACCTACCTGGACAGCGAGAAGGACGACGCCGCCGAGACCGCGCGGTGGGTGGAGGAGGCCGGCCGGCGGGCCGTGCCCGTCGCGTGCGACGTCCGGGAGGAGGAGAACTGCCGGGCGCTGATCGACCGCGCGGTCTCGGAGTTCGGCCGGATCGACGTCCTGGTGAACAACGCGGCGTACCAGATGTCCCAGCCCGACGGCATCGAGGCGATCTCCACCGAGCAGTTCGACCGCGTGATGCGGACCAACCTGTACGGCATGTTCTGGCTGTGCAAGCTGGCCGTGCCGCACATGCGGGAGGGCGGCAGCATCATCAACTCGGCCTCCGTACAGGCCTACAAGCCGAGCCCGCACCTGCTGGACTACGCCACCACCAAGGGCGCCATCGTCACGTTCACCCAGGGGCTGGCGCAGATGCTGATCGGGCGGGGCGTCCGGGTCAACGCCGTGGCACCGGGGCCGGTGTGGACGCCGCTGATCCCGGCGACCCTGCCGGACACCGCGGAGTTCGGCAAGCAGGCGCCCATCGGACGCCCGGCCCAGCCGGCCGAGATGGCCCCGGCGTATGTCTTCCTCGCCTCGCAGGAGGCGTCGTACATCACCGCGGAGATCGTGAACGCGACGGGCGGGACCCCGCTCCCCTAGGCCCGGACGGGCGTCCGTACGGCAGACTCCTGCACATGAAGAGTGCCTTGTTCCTGGAAACACTGGAGAAAGAAGGCCAGTTGCTGGCCGATGCCGCGGAGCGGGCGGGCACGGACGCCGCCGTGCCGACCTGCCCGGGGTGGCATGTGAGGGACCTGGTCCGGCACACCGGTGCGGTGCACCGGTGGGCCGCGGCCTTCGTCGCGGACGGGCACACCGAGCCGCGCCCGATGGGTGAGGACCCCGTACTGGACGGCACCGGACTCATGGCCTGGTACCGCGACGGTCATCGCCTCCTGGTGGACACCCTGGCCGGCGCGGCGCCCGACGTGGAGTGCTTCACCTTTCTGCCCGGGCCGCCCTCCGCGCTCGCGTTCTGGACCCGTCGGCAGGCGCACGAGACGACCGTCCACCGGTTCGACGCCGAGTCGGCACGCGGCGGCACCCCGTCGCCGGTCGCCACGGACTTCGCCGTGGACGGCGTCGACGAGCTGCTGCGCGGGTTCCACGCCCGGCCCAAGAGCCGGGTGCGCACCCCGGCACCCCGCGTTCTGCGGGTGCGCGCGACCGACGCGGACGCGGTGTGGACCGTACGGCTGTCCCAGGAGCCGCCGGTGACCAGCCGGGGCGCGGACGGGGACGCGGAGTGCGAACTCGCCGGCCCCGCCGATCAGTTGTACCTCGCGCTGTGGAACCGGGTGCCGATACCGGCGGTGTCGGGTGATCCGGAGCTCGCCGCGCTCTGGCGGGAGACGTCCGCCGTGGTCTGAGGGTCCCGCCGTTCAGCCGTCCGAGAGCATCCGGGCCAGCACCGCGCGCTGCACGGGCAGTACCTCGCCGTGCAGCGCGCGCCCCTTCGCGGTGAGCGACACCCGCACTCCCCGCCGGTCCTCCGGGCACGTCCCGCGCTCGGCGAGGCCCTCCTTCTCCAGCCGGGCGACCAGCCGGGAGAGGGCGCTCTGACTCAGATGGACGTGCTCGGAGATCTCCTGGACGCGGTAGGAGCAGCCGCCCGGTCCGGGGCCCTGCGCGAGGATGTCGAGGACCTCGAAGTCGCTGGCGCACAGGCCGTGTCCGTGCAGGGCGCGGTCGATCTCGCACTGGGTGCGCGCGTGCAGCGCGAGCACGTCCCGCCACCGTTCCACGAGCGCCTGTTCGGCCTGCTTCGCCGCCATGGGCGCACCGTAGCAGGCATGTGCGCAGGAGTCTCCCGAGCGTGCTCTCCCCGCTCACCGCCTCCGTCCCCGGACGCCGGGCCCGGTCTGGTTCCTTGCCCGCCGGGGTGCACGCCTGTTTGACTCCTCGAGGGACCGGATGCGGGGGGCGGGCGTGACGGGGTACGGGGGACGACGGAGTCCGGCCGAGCGGGACGCGATCACCGTGGAGACCGGGTACGCGCTGTGCAGCGCGGCGTTCGCGGCGGCGGTCGTCCTCGGGGCCGTGGCGGGACCGGCACTGCTCTTCGAGCTGCCGGGCCCCTTCGAGACGGTGCTGCGCCGCACCGGGGCACTGCTCGCGACGGTGCTGTTCGCCGTCCGCACGGTGGCCGTGCTGGTCCGGTTCCGGCGGGCGGATCAGCCCAGCCAGCCGGGCCGTACCAAGCCCGACTCATAGGCCAGTACGACCAGTTGGGCCCGGTCGCGGGCGCCCAGTTTCACCATGGTGCGGCTGACGTGGGTCTTGGCGGTGAGCGGGCTGACGACCAGACGGCGGGCGATCTCCTCGTTGGACAGGCCGATGCCGACCAGCGCCATGACCTCCCGCTCCCGCTCGGTGAGCCCGGACAGGGCGTCGGCGGCGGCCGGTTCCTTGGAACGGGCCGCGAACTCCGCGATCAGCCGGCGCGTCACCCCGGGCGACAGCAGCGCGTCACCGTCGACCACCGCCCGCACCGCGCGCAGCAGTTCCTCCGGCTCGGTGTCCTTGACCAGGAAGCCCGAGGCTCCCGAGCGGATCGCCTCGAAGACGTACTCGTCCAGCTCGAAGGTGGTGAGCATGACCACCTTCACGTCCCCCAGCCCCGCGTCCCCGGTGACCCGGCGGGTCGCGGCGAGACCGTCGAGCGCGGGCATCCGGATGTCCATGAGCACGACGTCGGGCCGCAGTTCGCGGATCAGCCGCACCGCCTCCTCGCCGTCGGACGCCTCACCCGCCACCTCGATGTCCGGCTGCGCGTCCAGCAGCGCGCGGAATCCCGCCCGGACCAGTGACTGGTCGTCGGCGAGCAGTACACGGATCACCGGTCCTCCTCGGCCTCGATCGGCAGTACGGCGAGCACCCGGAAGCCGCCGTCCGGGCGCGGGCCCGCCTCGATGGTGCCATCCAGCGCGGCGGCCCGCTCCCGCATCCCGGCGAGCCCGTTCCCGCTGCCGCCCGCGTCGGCGCCGGTGGCGGGCCCGTCGTCGTCGACGCACAGCCGCAGCCGCCCCTCGCCCCGTTCGATCCGCACCCGCGCCTCGCGCGAGCCCGAGTGCCGCACGACGTTGGTGAGGGCCTCCTGGACGATGCGGAAGGCGGCCAGGTCCGCGCCGGGCGGCAGGCGCGGCGGCTCCCCCTCGACCGTCACGGTGAGGCCCGCGCTCGCGGCCTGTTCCACCAGCTCGGGCAGCCGGTCCAGGCCGGGCGCCGGGGCGCGCGGCGCGGCGCCCGGCGCGCGCAGCGTGTCGAGCACCTGCCGCACCTCCCCCAGCGCCTCCTTGCTCTTGGCCTTGATGGTGGTCAGCGCGCTGCGCGCCTGCTCCGGGTCGCTGTCCAGCAGCGCGAGGCCGACGCCCGCCTGCACGTTGATGACGGAGATGCTGTGCGCGAGGACGTCGTGCAGTTCGCGGGCGATCCGCAGCCGTTCCTCGTCCGCGCGCCGCCGTGCCGCCCGGGCCCGCTCGGCCCGCTCCCGCGCCCACTGCTCACGGCGGGTCCGGGCCAGTTCCGACACCGCCACGAGCGCCACCACCCAGGTGGCGATCACGATCTCCTGGTTCCAGGAGGGCGCCCGGTCACCGGAGGGCGGCAGCCATCCGTACAGCGCATGGGCGATCAGCGCATGTCCCGCCCAGAACGTCCCCATCGCCGCCCACGCGGCATGCCGGTGCCCCGAGACGACGGCGCTGAAGCAGGCGACGGCGACGGTGAGGAACACCGGTCCGTACGGATACCCGGCCCCGGCGTAGAGCAGAACGGCGGCCACGGTGCCGAACACGACGGGCACGGGGTGACGCTTGCGCCACAGCAGGAGCGCGCCCGCCAGGAACAGCAGGACCCGCCCGAGGGGGTCCAGGGCGACCCGCTCGCCCTCCTGGGCGTGCTCGGCGAAGCCGGAGCCGACCAGCACGAACACCGTGAGCAGCACGGTGGAACGCCAGGGCCACCGGGAGCGCCGGTCCTGGCCGTCGGCGGCGCCACCGTCGTCGTCGGTGGCTCTGCCCGCGGCTTCGTGGGCCCCGTCGTCCTCGTGGGCCCGACGGATCCCGCCGGGCGGGCCGTGCCGGAGCGGCCGCCCCGGGCGCCACCACCCCGGCCGCCGGCCGCCGGGTCCGCGCTGCTCGTCCATGTCCGTCACGCTAGACGCCGGACGCCCGGTGCGACGTCAGCCCGGCGTGGTGATCACGCGTACTCCCGGCGGAGTACGTCCGTCCGCCCCGCCTCCTACGACGGCTCGGCGGCGGGCCCGCCCGGCGCGGCCACGGGGCCCTGCTGCGGGTACACCAGGCCCACGGTGTGCGCGAGCTGTCCCACCGCGTGGCGGAAGAACGTGTCGCGGTCCTCCACCACCCGGTTGAACTGCCCGAACAGCTCGAACCCGATCAGCCCGAACAGCTGGGCCCAGGCGGCCACCATCGTCGCCACCACCTCGGGCGGCAGATCGGGGGCGAGGTCGGCGGCCATGCGGACGGCCTCGGGCCTCAGCTCGGCCGGCAGCGGGGGCTTGGCGAGGCCGAGGCCCTGGTGCGCGTCGCGGAGGATGCCGATGATGACGAGGGCGGAGCGGGCGGCGGCCGGAACGGTCGTCTCGGGCGCGGTGTAGCCGGGCACCGGTGTGCCGTAGATCAGCGCGTACTCGTGCGGGTGCCCGAGCGCCCAGCCGCGCACGCCCTCGCACACGGCGGTCCAGCGCCGCACCGGTCCGGCGTCGGCGGCCGCGTCCCGGGCCGCTTCGGCCGCCGCGCCGAGGGAGTCGTAGGCGTCGATGATGAGCGCGGTCAGCAGGTCGTCGCGGCTGGGGAAGTAGCGGTAGAGCGCGGAGGAGGCCATGCCGAGCTCGCGGGCGACGGCCCGCAGCGAGAGCTTGACGGCACCCTCCTTCGCGAGCTGTCTGCGGGCCTCTTCCTTGATGGCCGCGGTGATTTCGATCCTGGCCCGGGCGCGGGCGCCGTGTGCGGTGCTGCTCATGCGGACCAGTGTTCCACGAATCCAGAGCAGTGCACACAAACGAGATCGGTGTACTCAAACCAGAGCGATGAGCGCAAGAAAGAGCGGTGCGCGCAAACAAGAGCGGCGCACAAAAACGAGAGCAGCGCTCTTGCTTTGCCACGCCGGCATCGTGCAGACTGAAGGCACACCGCGAGAGCAGTGCTCACAAAAGAGAGCAACGCTCTCACAATCACTCCGACCCGGGGGTCACCGATGTCGTCGTCCACGCCGTACTACCTCAAGGGCAGCCCCATGGCCATCCGGCTCAACAGCGTCATCGGCTGGCTGGCCCGGCACGGCGTCAGCCTCGCCGGAACCGCGGAGATGTCCGTCCGCGGCCGCAAGAGCGGACGGATGCAGCGCATCCCGGTCAACCCGCACACCCACGACGGCGGGCAGTACCTGGTCTCGGCCCGCGGTCACTCCCAGTGGGTGCGCAACATGCGCGCCGCCGGCGGCGGGGAACTGCGCGTGGGACGCAAGGTCCGCGCCTTCACCGCCGTGGAGCTTCCCGACGAGGAGAAGCTCCCGATCCTGCGGACCTACCTGGAGAAGTGGGGCTGGGAGGTGAACCAGTACTTCCAGGGGGTCACCGCCCGGTCCTCCGACGAGGAGATCGTCGCCGCCGCCCACGACCACCCGGTCTTCCGGATCACGGTCAGGAGCTGACCTCGTCGCCCGCGGGACGCCGGTCCAGCGCCATCAGCGCGCGGTGCGCCAACGGGTGGGTGCGGACGAGCTCGCCGAGCGTCGTCGAGCCCTGCGTGATGTCCTTGAACGCCTTCCACGCCGGGCGGAAACCGGTGAGGACCGCGTGGAACACCCCCGGACGCCGTTCGAACGCGGCCAGCATCCGCTTGCCGACGCTCATCTCCACGCCGAGCCCCGCCTTCACGGCGAAGGCGTAGTTCAGCGCCTGCCGGCGCGTGTCCACGGCGTCGTGCGCCTCGGCGATCCGCACCGCCCACTCCCCCGCCAGCCGGCCCGAGCGCAGCGCGAAGGAGATGCCCTCGCGGGTCCACGGCTCCAGCAGCCCCGCCGCGTCCCCGCACACCAGCACCCGGCCGCGCGACAGCGGCGAGTCGTCGGCGCGGCAGCGGGTCAAGTGGCCGGAGGAGATGCTCGGTTCGAAGCCGGCGAGGCCGAGCCGCCCGACGAAGTCCTCCAAGTAGCGCTTGGTCGCGGCGCCTTCACCGCGCCGCGAGATCACCCCGACGGTGAGCGTGTCGCCCTTGGGGAAGACCCAGCCGTAACTGCCGGGCATCGGGCCCCAGTCGATGAGCACCCGCCCCTTCCAGTCCTCGGCGACCGTCTCCGGCACCGGGATCTCCGCCTCCAGGCCCAGGTCGACCTGGTCCAGCTTGACTCCGACGTGGGCCCCTATGCGGCCCGCGCTGCCGTCCGCGCCGACCACGGCCCGCGCCAGCACCGTCTCGCCGCCCTGCAGGACGACGGCGACCGTGCGCCGGTCCGGTACGGCCGAGCCGTGCTGCTCCACCCGCTGCACGGCGACGCCGGTACGCAGCTCGGCGCCCGCCTTCTGCGCGTGCTCCACGAGCTGCTGGTCGAACTCGGGCCGGTTGATCAGCCCGAACAGCATCTGCCGGGAGCGGCGGGTACGGGTGAAGCGGCCGTTGTGGGAGAACGTCACCGCGTGCACCCGGTCCTTGAACGGAAGCTCGAAGCCCGGAGGGAGCGAATCGCGGGAGGGGCCGATGATGCCGCCGCCGCACGTTTTGTAGCGCGGCAGCTCCGCCTTCTCCAGCAACAGCACGCGCCGCCCCGCGACCGCCGCCGCGTAGGCGGCCGAGGCCCCCGCGGGTCCCGCGCCCACCACGACGACGTCCCACACCTGCTGTACGTCGTCCGCCGAAGAGTTCTCGCTGCTCACGATGGTCTACTGCTCCCGATCCAGCCGCCTGCCGCTGATGTCCTCCCGCATCCTACGGCGGCGATCACCTCGGGCCACTGTGGGAGGATCGGCGGCGTAAGTGCCCCGTACACGGGCCCTCACGCACACCGCACGATCATCTCGTACGAAGTAGTACGCAGAAGCTCGCAGAAGTACAACGTCGCACCCACAAGGAGCGTGCCCATGTCGTCGAATCCGGTCGCCGCGACCGTCGCCTCGCTGATGCCCAGGGCGAAGGAGGAGCTCACCGAGCTGGTGGCCTTCAAGTCGGTGGCGGACTTCGGCCAGTTCCCGCGCGAGGAGAGCGAGGGCGCCGCGCGCTGGATCGCCGACGCGCTCACCGCCGAGGGCTTCCAGGACGTGGCGCTGCTCGACACCCCGGACGGCACGCAGTCGGTGTACGGCTACCTGCCGGGCCCGGAGGGCGCCAGGACCGTGCTGCTGTACGCGCACTACGACGTGCAGCCGCCGCTGGACGAGGCCGGCTGGGCCACCCCGCCCTTCGAGCTGACCGAGCGCGACGGCCGCTGGTACGGGCGCGGGGCCGCCGACTGCAAGGGCGGCGTCATCATGCACCTGCTGGCGCTGCGGGCACTGAAGGCGAACGGCGGCGTCCCCGTGCACGTCAAGGTGATCGCCGAGGGTTCGGAGGAGCAGGGCACCGGCGGCCTGGAGCGGTACGCCGAGGACCACCCCGACCTGCTGACGGCCGACACGATCGTGATCGGCGACGCGGGCAACTTCCGCGCCGGTCTGCCGACGGTCACCTCCACCCTGCGCGGCATGACCCTCGTCCGGGTGCAGGTCGACACCCTGGCGGGCAACCTGCACTCCGGCCAGTTCGGCGGGGCCGCGCCCGACGCGCTGGCCGCGCTCGTGCGCGTACTGGACTCGCTGCGCGCCGAGGACGGCAGCACGACCGTCGACGGGCTGGCCGGCGACGAGGCGTGGGACGGACTGCAGTACGACGACGAGCAGTTCCGCAAGGACGCCAAGGTGCTGGACGGTGTGGAGCTGATCGGTTCCGGCACGGTCGCCGACCGCATCTGGGCGCGCCCGGCGGTGACCGTGCTCGGCATCGACTGCCCGCCGGTGGTCGGCGCCACGCCGTCGGTGCAGGCGAGCGCCCGCGCGCTGATCAGCCTGCGGGTGCCGCCGGGCGTCGACGCGGCCGAGGCGACGAAGCTCCTCCGGGCGCACGTGGAGACGCACACGCCGTGGGGTGCTCGGGTGAGCACCGAACAGATCGGCCAGGGGCAGGCGTTCCGCGCGGACACCACCAGCCCGGCCTACCGGGCCATGGCCGACGCGATGGCGGTGGCGTACCCGGGGCAGGAGATGCAGTACGCCGGCCAGGGCGGCTCGATCCCGCTGTGCAACACCCTCGCCGCCCTCTACCCGAAGGCGGAGATCCTGCTCATCGGCCTGAGCGAGCCGGAGGCGCAGATCCACGCGGTGAACGAGAGCGTGTCCCCCGACGAACTCGAGCGGCTGTCGGTCACGGAAGCGCTGTTCCTGCGCAACTACGCGTCCGGCGCGAGCTGATCGCCGGTGGTCCGTCGCCCCGCCCGCGGGCGGGGCGACGGACCACGGGTGGGGCCCCGCCCGGGACGGACAACTCCCTGACGTGGCCGAGCGTCCGGACCCTCCCGAAGGAGGAGTCCGGACCGTCCGCCTCGGGCACCCCGCCCGTCGACGGCACCGTACCGCCGGGCGTGCCCGGCCCCGGCCGGCGGCGGGCCGGTGAGAGGCGTCCGCCGGTCCGGGCTCAGCCGACCGGCACTCCGGCCTCCAGGTACATCGCCTTGCCGCGTTCCCGTGCCCGCAGGGCCCGCCGCAGCCGTTCGTAGCGGACCGGGGGCAGCAGATCGGCGGCCTCGGCCTCGGAGGCGAAGCGCCAGCCGCGCAGTTCCGGGCCGGGCAGCAGGAGGCTTCCGGCAGCCGCGGAGTCGAGACGGCCGCCGTCGAAGAGCAGCCGCAGGCCGCCGAATCCGGGCGGCGCGGGCGGCTCCCAGTCGACGACGAGGAGCGCCGGTACGTCGTCGAGGCGGATCCCGGTCTCCTCGGCGACCTCGCGCATGCCCGCACGCGCGGGGGCCTCGCCGCGTTCCACGACCCCGCCCGGGAACTCCCAGCCCGGCTTGTAGGTCGGGTCGACGAGCAGGACCCGGTCCTGCTCGTCGAAGAGCAGCACACCGGCGGCGACCGTCTCGGCGGTGGGTTCGGGCGTCTGCACGATGTCGCAGGCCGGCGCCTCCCCGCTGCCGACCGCCTCGGCTATCCGCAGGGCGGTCTCGTAGGGGCTGAGGGTTCCGCTGTCGACCGGGTAGGCGTCGGCGGTGAGCCAGGCGGCGAGGGCCGCCTTGTACGGTTCGATGTGGTCGTACGACCATTGCCGGACGCGCATCTCGCCGTCGGGGAGGTCCGCCGGGACCTCGCGGGCGGCTATGCGCTCGCGCAGGATCGTTTCCGCCGGGGTGAGGAGGACATGCCTCACCGGTATGCGCCGGGCGGCGAGCCCGCCGAAGATCTCGTCGCGGTACTCCTGGCGCAGCAGGGTCATGGGGACCACGAGGGTCCCGCCGAGCTCGGCGAGCATCGCGGCCGCCGTGTCGATCACGAGTCGTCGCCAGATCGGGAGGTCCTGGAAGTCGCCGACCTCGGCGAGGCGTTTGGGCGGGAGCAGTCGCTCCAGTGCTCCGCCGATGACCTCGGGGTCGAAGAGCGTGCTGTTCGGGATCAGCTCGATCAGTTCGCGCGCGGTGGTGGTCTTTCCCGCACCGAACGTGCCGTTGACCCAGACGATCACGTTTCCCCCTCTTCTGTTGGCCCCCTGTGGCTTGCCCGCTCCACCCTGCCACGGAAACCAGATCCGGGAGAGAACGCACGAGAACGGCGCCGGTGCCCCCTGTCTTCCAGGGGGCACCGGCGCCGTACGGCCGCGCCGTGGGGCTCGTCAGTCCTTGTCACCCCGGTCGACGTCCAGGTCCAGGGTGTTGCCCTCGGCGACGGCCCGGTCGAGGGTGCTGAGGGTGTCGTCGACGCCGAACGGGGCGACACCGTCGGCGAGCGCGTGCGACGGGGTGACGGCCGCGACGACGAAACCGGTGGCGAGGGAGGCGATGGCCAGCATGCTGCGCTTCTTCATACCCGCCACAACGGCCGGAACGGCCTCGGGGTCACGCACGTGTTCCCGGTACCGCCCGGCGGCCGTCACGGCGTCGCGCACGACGGGCCGCGCCGCGAGAAGCCCCGGCCGGTCGGCGACCGGCCGTGAGCGGCAGACACCGACGGCCGGACGTCACGACGCCCGCGCCCGGCCCGGAAGGCCCCGCGTCCCGCGCGCCGCCCACGACTCCGGCACCCGGACCACCGATGCCGGACGCCCGCTCCCGGCCCGGCCCCCCGGACCCGGCCCTCAGACCCCCGCCACCGCCGTGTCCGTCCTGCCCGCCAGCGCTGCCGCCGCCGCGCCCACCAGGCCCGCGTCCGTGCCCATGCGGGCCGGGGTCACGGCGAGGCGCTGGACGAAGGACAGGGTGGCGTACTCGGTGAGGGCCCTGCGGAGGGGGGCGAAGAGGACCTCGCCCGCCTTGCCCACGCCCCCGCCGATCACGGCGATGTCGATCTCGACGAGTGTCGCGGTGGCCGCGATCCCGGCGGCCAGCGCCCTGGCCGCCCGTTCGAAGGACGCCACGGCCACCGGGTCCCCGGACCGGGCGGCGGTGGCCACCGCGGCGGCGGAGGTGTCGCCGTCCGGGCCGGGACGCCAGCCGTTGTCCAGGGCGCGGCGGGCGATGTTGGGGCCGCTCGCGATGCGCTCCACACAGCCGCGCGAACCGCACGGGCACAGGTCGCCGTCGAGGTCCACGCTGATGTGACCGATGTGGCCGGCGTTGCCGGTGGGCCCGGGGTGCAGCCGGCCGCCGAGCACCAGGCCGCCGCCGACCCCGGTCGAGACGACCATGCACAGTGCGTTGTCGTGGCCGCGGGCGGCGCCCTGCCAGTGCTCGGCGGCCGTGATCGCCACCCCGTCGCCGATCAGCTCCACGGGCAGGCCCCCGGCCGCGTCCCGGACCCGGGCGACGAGCGGGTAGTCGCGCCAGCCGGGCACGTTGACCGGGCTCACCGTGCCGGCAGAGGCGTCCACGGGGCCCGCGCTGCCGATGCCCACCGCGCCGGCGCGGTGCCACAGCGGGGACGCGATGAGCTCACCGAGCACCGCCTCGACCGCCCGCATCACGGTCTCGCCGTTCTCCTGCGCGGGCGTCGGCCGCTGGGCGCGGACCAGGATCCGGCCCTGGCCGTCCACCAGCGCGCCGGCGATCTTGGTGCCGCCGATGTCGAGCGCGGCCACGAGGTCGGTGTGCATCAGTGTCGGATCTCCCCGTTGGAACATCAGAAAATCGCCGAGAACGACCATGTGCGACCACGAGGCAACACATGGAGTACGAACAACGGCCCGATCGCGCGGCGAGGTGCGGGCCGGAGTGTGCGTCGGACAGTGTCCCCCGAGCCTGACAACGTTGTCCAGGCTCTATGCTCGACGCCACATCCTCATACAAGCCCATGGACCTACGCATCCCCGTGGCCGACAGGACAGGACACCGCACCGTGCCGGAGACGACCCGCCGCACCGACCGCATCCCAGGGACCCGTTACGGCAACCGTCCGACGATGAAGGACGTGGCCGCGCGTGCCGGGGTCGGGCTCAAGACGGTCTCCCGCGTGGTCAACGGCGAGCCCGGTGTCACGCCGGAGACGGAGCGCCGCGTCCAGGAGGCGATCGACGCGCTCGGCTTCCGCCGCAACGACAGTGCCCGCGTGCTGCGCAAGGGCCGCACCGCCAGCATCGGTCTGGTCCTGGAGGATCTCGCGGACCCGTTCTACGGGCCGCTGAGCCGGGCGGTCGAGGAGGTGGCCCGCGCGCACGGCGCCCTGCTGATCAACGGATCCAGCGCGGAGGACGCCGACCGCGAGCAGGAACTGGTGCTGGCGCTGTGCGCCCGACGGGTGGACGGTCTGGTGGTGATCCCGGCCGGCGACGACCACCGCTACCTGGAGCCGGAGATCAAGGCGGGCGTCGCCACCGTCTTCGTGGACCGTCCGGCCGGGCACATCGACGCGGACGTCGTCGTGTCGGACAACTACGGCGGTGCCCACGACGGCGTGAGCCACCTGATCGCGCACGGTCACCGCAGGATCGGCTTCATCGGCGACATGCCCCGCATCCACACCGCGGCCGAGCGGCTGCGCGGCTACCGGACCGCCATGGAGGACGCGGGGATAACGGTGGCGGACTCCTGGATGTCGCTGGGCGTCACCGACCCGGAGCGGGTGCGCCGGGCGGCCGAGGAGATGCTCTCGGGACCGGACCCGGTCACCGCGATCTTCACGGGCAACAACCGGGTGACGGTCACCGTGATCCGGGTACTGGCCGGGCACGCCCGCCGGGTCGCCCTGGTCGGCTTCGACGACATCGAGCTCGCCGATCTGCTCCAGCCCGGCGTCACGGTCGTCGCCCAGGACGCGGCGGCCCTCGGCCGGACCGCGGCCGAGCGGCTGTTCCGCCAGCTGGACGGCACCCTGCTCGCCCCGGAGCGCATCGAGCTCCCCACCCGGCTGATCACCCGCGGCTCCGGCGAGCTGCCCCCGGCGGACTGAGCGGGCGGTGCCGCCGGAGGAGGACCGCACCCTGCGGGCGCTGGGCCTGGAGAAGGCGCCGCGCGAGCACCCGCTGCTGTACCCGGGCGCGTGGCCGCGGGACTCGGGGCTGCTGAACGGGGACCGGCTGCTGCCGCTGGACCGCCTGGTGTACGAGGACCGCGTGCCCGTGCTCGCGGTCGGTTCCAACGCCTGTCCCGGTCAGCTGCGGCACAAGATGGCCGAGTCCGGGATCATCACACCGGTGCCGATGGTGCGGACGCGGGTGACGGGCGTCGACATCGGCGTCTCGGCGCACGTCAGCCGTATGGGTTATGTGTCCAACTCGCCGGTCCGCGCCCCGGAAACGGTGCGGGAGCTGTTCGTCCTCTGGCTCGACGCCCGGCAGCTCGCGGTGATCGACGCGAGCGAGGGCGTACCGCGGCCGGACGGCAACTTCCACCGCGCCTGGCTGCCCGCCCCCGATGTGCGCGTCGAACTCGCCGACGGCTCCACGCTCCCCGGCGCGTACGCGTACGTGAACCGCCACGGCGTGCTGCACGACGGCACCGGCGTCCCGCGCGGCCATCCGGGCCAGCGGGCGCTGCTCGCCGATCTGCTCGTGAACGTGCCCGGACTGCGGGAGCTGTTCGGCGTCTCCCCCGAGGAGTTCTGCGCGCGGGCCCGCGCCGACCTCCGGCTGTGCGCGCGGGGCACCCGGCTGTTCGCCGAGGAGAAGCTGGTGACGGTCTGCGGCCTGGAGCGGTACGTGGGGTCCGAGCGGTACGGACGTCCTGGTACGGGCGCGTCGTCGGCGCCGCTGCCGAGGCAGGGGCGTGGGTGACGGGTCAGGGCCGGGTGTCGTCGGGCTCCCAGCGCAGCAGGTCGCCCGGCTGGCACTCGAGCACGTCGCAGAGCGCGGCGAGGGTCGTGAAGCGCACCGCCTTGGCGCGGCCGTTCTTGAGCACCGCCAGATTGGCCGGTGTGATGCCGACGCGTTCGGCGAGTTCGCCCACGGACATCTTCCGCTTGGCCAGCATCACGTCGATGTCGACGGCGATCGGCATCAGATCACCTCGGCCAGTTCGGCCCGCATCCGCGACGCCTCGACGTCGCGCGCGACGGCCTGCGCCAGCAGCATCCGCAGGACGAGTACGACCAGGGCGATGCCCAGGATCGCCAGACCGGCCCCGCCCAGCAGTGCCACGATGCCCGGGGCCACGGCCTCGCCGGGCGCGAGGAGCGCTCCGAGCGCGAACACCAGCAGCGCGGCGGCGACGAAGGCGCCGATGACGGTGTGCACGTAGCGGAAGGCGGCGTGGGAGAAGACGGTGCCGCGCCGCGCCATCGTCACCAGCCGCCAGACGCAGACCAGGACGACCTGGGCCGTCACCACACCGAGGACCACGACGAGGAGGAACGGGACGCGCAGGTGCGAGTACTCCGCGTCCAGCCCTTCGAGGTCGTTCGCCATCAGCGGCACCATCACCGCCTGAATCCCCAGGGAACCCGCCAGCAGCGCCACCATCACGGTGCGCAGCGCGAGCACGGTCAGCCGTCCCATCGCCCCTCCTTGAACCGAATCACGATGGAAAATTATCGAAATTCGATAGGTTGGGCAAGCGGGTGCGCCCCGGTCTACCGCGCGAAACCCTCCAGGTCGGCGCGGGACAGCGAGGTCGGGCGTGCCACCTCGGCGGCGTCCAGGGCGCCGCAGTCCAGGCCGCGCAGCAGGTACCCGGCGAGGGCCTTGGCGGTGGCGGGCTCGTCCATGACGTCGCCGCCGGCCCGGTCGGCGTACCGGGCGAGACGGGCGGCGGCCTGCGCGAAGCCCTCGCGGTAGAAGGCGAAGACGGCCGCGTAGCGGGTGGGGAGGTGACCGGGGTGCATGTCCCAGCCCTGGTAGTAGGCGCGGGCGAGGGCGCGGCGGGTGAGGCCGTAGTGCAGCCGCCAGGCGTCGTGGACCTGCTCCGTGGGGCCGACGGGCAGCACGTTGGTGGAGCCGTCCGAGAGGCGTACGCCGGTGCCAGCGGCGGCGACCTGCATGACGGCCTTGGCGTGGTCGGCGGCCGGGTGGTCGCTCGCCTGGTGCGCGGCGGAGACGCCGAGGCAGGCGCTGTAGTCGAAGGTGCCGTAGTGCAGCCCGGTGGCGCGGCCCCGGGCGGCCTGGATCATGCGGGCGACGGTGGCGGTGCCGTCGGTGGCGAGGATGGACTGACTGGTCTCGATCTGGATCTCGAAGCCGATCCGGCCGGGTTCGAGGCCGCGCGCCTCCTCGAAGGCGTCGAGGAGGCGCGCCATGGCGGTGACCTGCTCGGGGTATGTGACCTTGGGCAGGGTCAGGACCAGTCCGTCCGGCAGGCCGCCGGCCTCCATGAGGCCGGTGAGGAAGACGTCGAGGGTGCGGATGCCCCGGTCGCGGACGGCGGCCTCCATGCACTTCACGCGGATGCCCATGTACGGGGCCGCGGTGCCGTCGCCGTACGCCTCGGCGATCAGCCGGGCCGCGCGGGCCGCGGTCTCGTCCTCCTCGGCGTCGGAACGCCTGCCGTAGCCGTCCTCGAAGTCGACGCGCAGGTCCTCGACCGGTTCGCGTTCCAGTTTGGCGCGGACGCGGCCGTACACGTCCTCGGCCAGTGCGCCGTCCAGTCCGAGGACGGCGGCGAAGGAGGCGGCGTCCGGGGCGTGTTCGTCGAGCGCGGCGAGGGCCCGGTCGCCCCAGGCGCGGAGGGTGTCGGCGGCGAAGGCGTCGCCGGGGACGTAGACGGTGTGGACGGGCTGGCGGGTGCCGGGGTCTCCGGGGTAGCGGCGCTCCAGTTCGGCGTCGACCGGTGCGAGGGAGGCGCCGATCTCCTCGGTGACGGCACCCGCGAGACTCGTCGCCACCCGCTCCTGCTGACCCTGGCCCATCCCACACCCTCCCGAATTTCCGCGATACGGAATCAACAATCCGTTGAATGAAGTTATCGGGCCCGCTTCCCCCGGTCAACACCATCCTGCGCCCCGGTCCACTCCTCCTCCCTCCATGCTCGCGCCCGTCCCCGGCGCTCCTCCACGACGCCCCGTGACGCGCCGAGGCCCCCGCGACCGGAGCGGTCGCGGGGGCCTCGTACGGCTCGGGGTGATCAGCCCTTGCGGGTCTTGATCTCCTCGGTGAGCTGGGGCACGACGTCGAACAGGTCGCCGACGACGCCGTAGTCGACCAGGTCGAAGATCGGGGCCTCGGCGTCCTTGTTGATGGCCACGATGGTCTTCGAGGTCTGCATGCCGGCGCGGTGCTGGATCGCACCGGAGATGCCGGAGGCGATGTAGAGCTGCGGCGAGACCGACTTGCCGGTCTGGCCGACCTGGTTGGTGTGCGGGTACCAGCCGGCGTCGACGGCGGCGCGCGAGGCGCCGACGGCCGCGCCGAGCGAGTCGGCGAGCGCCTCGATGATCGCGAAGTTCTCCGCGCCGTTGACACCGCGGCCACCGGAGACCACGATCGCGGCCTCGGTCAGCTCCGGGCGGCCCGTCGACTCGCGCGGCGTGCGGCCGGTGACCTTGGTGCCGGTCGCCTGCGCGGAGAAGGACACGCTCAGGGCCTCGACGCCGCCCGCGGCCGGGGCGGCCTCCACGGCGGCCGAGTTCGGCTTGACCGTGATGACCGGGGTGCCCTTGGAGACACGGGACTTGGTGGTGTAGCCGGCGGCGAACACCGACTGGGTGGCCACCGGACCCTCGTCGCCGGCCTCCAGGTCGACGGCGTCGGTGATGATGCCGGAGCCCAGACGCAGCGCCAGGCGGGCGGCGATCTCCTTGCCCTCGGCGGAGGAGGAGACCAGGACGGCGGCCGGGGAGACGGCCTCGACGGCGGCCTGGAGCGCGTCGACCTTCGGCACGACCAGGTAGTCGGCGTACTCGGACGCCTCATCCGTGAGGACCTTCACCGCGCCGTGCTCGGCGAGCACGGCCGCGGTGTCACCGGCACCGCTGCCCAGCGCGACGGCGACGGGCTCGCCGATGCGGCGGGCCAGGGTCAGCAGCTCCAGGGTGGGCTTGCGGACGGCACCGTCCACGTGGTCGACGTAGACGAGAACTTCAGCCATGGGACTTCTTCTCTCCTGCTTGCGAAGTATGAGGGGCGGGAAGCGAGTTGAGCCGCGTAGCTCAGACGAACTTCTGGCTCGCGAGGAACTCGGCGAGCTGCTTGCCGCCCTCGCCCTCGTCCTTGACGATCGTGCCGGCGGTGCGGGCCGGACGCTCGGCCGCCGACTCGACGACCGTGTAGGCGCCCTCCAGGCCGACCTCGTCCTCGTCGATGTCGAGGTCGGACAGGTCCCAGGACTCCACCGGCTTCTTCTTGGCCGCCATGATGCCCTTGAAGGACGGGTAACGCGCCTCACCCGACTGGTCGGTGACCGACACGACGGCCGGGAGGGAGGCCTCGAGCTGCTCGGAGGCGGTGTCGCCGTCGCGGCGGCCCTTGACCGTGCCGTCCTCGACGGACACCTCGGACAGCAGGGTCACCTGCGGCACGCCCAGACGCTCCGCCAGCAGCGCCGGTACGACGCCCATGGTGCCGTCGGTGGAGGCCATGCCGGAGATGACCAGGTCGTAGCCGGCCTTCTCGACGGCCTTGGCCAGGACCAGGGAGGTGCCGATGGCGTCGGTGCCGTGCAGGTCGTCGTCCTCGACGTGGATCGCCTTGTCCGCGCCCATGGACAGCGCCTTGCGCAGGGCGTCCTTGGCGTCCTCCGGGCCCACCGTCAGGACGGTGATCTCCACGTCGTCGTCGGAGTTCTCCGAGATCTGCAGCGCCTGCTCGACCGCGTACTCGTCCAGTTCGGAGAGCAGACCGTCCACGTCGTCACGGTCGACGGTCAGGTCATCGGCGAAGTGCCGGTCGCCAGTGGCGTCGGGCACGTACTTCACGGTGACAACGATCCTCAAGCTCACGCCGGCTCTCCTACTGCATCGTCATTTCTGGCTGCCTGCCTGCAGGCAGCATAGGCGCCTGAAGCGGGCGGTCCCGGTCAGGGCGGCCCGCGCTCCGACCGAAATATTACTCGTCAGTACACCCAGTTCCTTCCCGCTAAGCAAGCGCTTTGAACTGTGACCTTCGCAACGCAGCGTAACCGGAACTCGACGGGTCCGCGACCAGGGGAACCCCGCCTCAGTCGCGCAGACCGTTGAAGCGTCCCTGGTGGTAGAGGAGCGGACGGCCGTGACCGGTGGGGTCACCGAGCAGGACCTCGGCGATCACGATCCGGTGGTCACCGGCGGGCACCCGGGCCACCACCTCGCACACCATCCAGGCCGGGACGTCGTCCAGCACCGGAACCCCCTTCGGCCCCTCCCGCCAGGCGGTGGCCGGACCGAAGCGGTCGGCGCCGCTGCGCGCGAAGGTCTCCGCCAGCTCCCGCTGGTGCTCCCCGAGGACGTGCACGCCGACGTGGCCGCCCGTCGCGATCGCCGGCCAGCTCGAACTCCCGGTGCCGATGCCGAAGGAGAGCATCGGCGGCTCGGCGGAGACGGAGGCGAGGGAGGTGGCGGTGAAGCCGACCGGACCGCGGTGACCGCGCGCGGTGATCACGGCGACGCCCGCCGCGTGCCTGCGGAAGACGGAGCGCAACAGCTCGGGCGAGGCGGGCCGGGCGGTGCCCAGGCCGGACGTGGCCGTCATGAAACTGTCCTTCCGCGGGAGGTGACGAACGGGTTCGCGGCCACTCACCGGCCCGGTCGGCGCACACGCGCGGCGCACACGCGCGGCGCGGGCGGCGGCCGCCGGGCGGCCGGGTACCCGCCGGGAGCGGAGGAGTTCCGAAGGCATGGGGTCAGGCTGACGACGGGTGGCATGCACAGTCAAGTCGGTCCCGTGATGTGGGAGATGCCTCACCACGGCCCGGCCGGCCCTCACACGGCCTCCCCGAGCGCGGCGATCACATCGGCCTTGCGCGGCTGTCCGGTCGCCCGCCGTACGATCCGGCCGGCCGCGTCGAGGACCAGCACCGTCGGCGTCTTCACGATCTCCAGACGGCGTACGAGGTCCAGACGGGACTCGGCGTCGATCTCCACGTGGGCCACGCCCGGCACCAGCGCGGCCACCTCGGCGAGCACCCTCCGGGTCGCCCGGCAGGGGGCGCAGAAGGCGCTGGAGAACTGCACCAGGGTGGCGCGCTCCCCCAGTGCGACTCCCTGCCCGGCCCACGGTTCCGGCATGCCGAGCCGTCCTCCGTCGTCCCCGTCCCGCACTCGCGCACTCCTCTCGCGGATCACCCGTCGACGATGTCCAGCGCCGCCGGGAGCGCGGGCATTCCCGGCCGCACGCACAAAGTCCGAGGTGGATCAAGGGGTGGACGTGACGAGAATCTCGCCGACGACGGGCACCAGGACTGGTCCACCGGCCGTTCTTGGGGCACCATCTGCGACAAGCCGTAAAACCTACGGCTGCGTAACTTCGACTGGGAGCCTCCTTCCCAGGCAGAGAAGGAAGGGTTCCAACCCGCCCATGGCAGAACTCGTCTACCGGCCCGTCGTCGGTTTCGCCCGCACTCTGTTCAAGGCGTGGGACCTCAAGATCGACTGCCAGGGGTCGGAGAACATACCGCGCTCGGGCGGCGCCGTGCTGGTGAGCAATCACATCAGCTACCTGGACTTCGTCTTCAACGGCCTGGCGGCACTCCCCCAGAAGCGGCTCGTCCGTTTCATGGCGAAGGAGTCGGTCTTCCGGCACCGGATCTCCGGTCCGCTGATGCGCGGCATGAAGCACATCCCGGTGGACCGCGAGCGGGGCGAGGCGGCGTACGAGCACGCGCTGCGGTCGCTGCGGTCGGGGGAGATCGTGGGCGTCTTCCCGGAGGCGACGATCTCGCAGTCGTTCACGCTGAAGAGCTTCAAGTCGGGTGCCGCGCGTCTGGCCCAGGAGGCCGGCGTGCCGCTGGTCCCGATGGCGGTGTGGGGCACTCAGCGGCTGTGGACGAAGGGGCACCCGCGCAACTTCGGGCGCAGCCACACCCCGATCACCATCCGCGTGGGCGAGGCGATCGAGGCGTCCAGGGACAAGTACGCGGGTGCGATCACCCGGCAGCTGCGCGAGCGTGTGCAGGAGCTGCTGGAGGCGGCGCAGCGGGCCTACCCTGTGCGGCCCAAGGGTCCGGACGACACCTGGTGGATGCCGGCCCACCTCGGCGGCACGGCCCCGACCCCGGAACAGGTCCGCCAGGCCGAGGCCCACTGACACCGCTCACCGCTCTCCGCCCTCCGCCCTCCGCCCTCCGCGGGCAGTCGTGCCGCACCCGCCCGCCCCTCCGCGGGCAGTCGTGCCGCAGGGCGGCACGGGTGGGCGCGACGGCACCCCGCCAGCGCCGGGCTGCGCGACCTCCTCCCGCCCCGCACCGGCACCGCTGACCGGTGCCGGCCGGGTGCAGCTTTACTCACCGGCGCTCGCCGGGTGCCTCCCCCACTCTCGGCTTCGCTCGAGCGGGAGGTACCCCCACCGCCCACCCGTGCCGCCCCAGCGGCACGACTGCCCGCAGCTACGGCGGCTACGGCAGGCTGCTCTCGTCTTCGAGTGCGGTGGGGAGTGTCCGCCACAGGTGGGGGCGGTCCGGGGCGGACCTCAGGGCGTTCAGTACGACCGGATGCGGTGCGGCGTACAGGACCGGGTAGTCGGTCTCGCCGGACGCCGGATCGGGATCGAAGGCCAGCCGCTCGCCGTCCAGGGAGAACCGCGCGTCCACCCCGGGCTTGTTGCCCCGCGGGTCCTGCCGGTGCCAGGCACCGCGGAACCGCACGGCGACCAGGCCGTGCACGACGCCGAGGTTCTGATAGCACAGCGCGGTCGGGATGTCCTCGGCCCGCAGCAGCGCGGCCAGCGCGTGGGCCTTGGCGTAGCAGATGCCGGTGCCCTGCTCCAGGACGTCGGAGGCGCGCCAGGTGACCCGGAGATCGCCGGAGTCCTGGGAGTGCGGGATGGTGTCGCGCACGAACTCGAAGGCCACCCGCGCATATTCATACGAGTCGGCCACTCCGGCGGCGAGCCGTTCCGCCGTCTCGCGTACCAGCGGATGATGGTGGTCGATCGCCTCGTCGGCGGCGAGATAGGCGGAGAGGTCCGGGTTTTCCTGGATCAGCTGCATGCCGCCAGAGCATAGGTACGCGACCGACCGGCAGTCAATGCATTTCCGGTCGACCGCATATCTATGCATGCATCTCTAGCGGGCCATCTCCTCCTTGAGCGCGGCCACGAACATGTCCACGTCGTCCTCGGTGGTGTCGAAGGCGCACATCCAGCGGACGTCACCGGCCGCCTCGTCCCAGAAGTAGAAGCGGAACCGCTTCTGCAGGCGCTCGCTCACGTCGTGCGGCAGCCGCGCGAAGACCGCGTTGGCCTGCACCGGGTAGAGGATCTCCACGCCGTGCACGGCGCGCACGCCCTCGGCCAGGCGCTGGGCCATCTCGTTGGCGTGCCGGGCGCTGCGCAGCCACAGGTCGCGGGCGAGCAGGGCCTCCAGCTGCACCGAGACGAAGCGCATCTTGGACGCGAGCTGCATGGACAGCTTGCGCAGGTGCTTCAGGTGCCGGATGCCGTCCGGGTTCAGCACCACGACCGCCTCGCCGAACAGGGCGCCGTTCTTGGTGCCGCCCAGCGAGAGCAGGTCGACGCCGACCGCGTTGGTGAAGGTGCGCAGCGGCACGTTCAGCGTGGCGGCGGCGTTGGCCAGCCGGGAGCCGTCGACGTGCACCTTCATGCCGTGCGCGTGGGCGTGCTCGCAGATGGCGCGGATCTCGTCCGGGGTGTACACCGTGCCCAGCTCGGTGGTCTGGGCTATGGAGACCACCTGCGGCATGGCACGGTGCTCGTCGTCCCAGCCGTACGCCTGCCGGTCGATCAGCTCGGGGGTGAGCTTGCCGTCCGGGGTGGGCACGGTGAGCAGCTTGATGCCGCCGACCCGCTCCGGGGCGCCGCCCTCGTCCACGTTGATGTGGGCGCTCTCGGCGCAGATCACCGCGCCCCAGCGGTCGGTGACCGCCTGGAGCGCGACGACGTTGGCGCCGGTGCCGTTGAACACCGGGAACGCCTCGGCCGTAGGACCGAAGTGGCTGCGGATCACCTGCTGGAGGTTCTCGGTGTAGGCGTCCTCGCCGTACGCGACCTGGTGCCCGCCGTTGGCCAGGGCCAGGGCGGCGAGCACCTCCGGGTGGACCCCGGCGTAGTTGTCGCTGGCGAAACCGCGGACGTCCGGGTCGTGATGACGACGCGCGTCGGTCCTCGGTGGGTTCACGGCTTCTCGGTCAGCCACAGACGGTTTCCGTTCACTTCCGCGGCGGGCTTGTCCCAGACGCCGACGATGGCCTCGGCGAGGTCCTTGACGTCCGTGAAGCCCGCGAACTTCGCGTTGGGGCGGTCGGCGCGCATCGCGTCGTGCACCAGCGCCTTCACCACCAGGATCGCAGCCGCCGACGTCGGCCCCTGCTCGCCCCCGGCCTTGCGGAAGTAGTCGCCCATGGCCAGCGTCCACGCCTCGGCGGCGGCCTTGGCGGCGGCGTAGGCGGCGTTGCCCGCGGTGGGCTTGGTCGCGCCGGCCGCGCTGATCAGGACGTACCGGCCGCGGTCGCTGCGCTGGAGCGCCTCGTGGAAGGCGAGGGTGGTGTGCTGCACGGTGCGCACCAGCAGCAGCTCCAGGAAGTCCCAGTCGTCCAGGCTCGTCTTGGTGAAGGTCTCGCTGCCGCGCCAGCCGCCGACGAGGTGGACCAGACCGTCGATCCGGCCGAACTCCTTCTCGGTGCGGGCGGCCCACTCGCGGGTGGAGTCCAGGTCGAGCAGGTCGACCGTGTCACCGGTGACGGTGGCGCCGCCGTGCGCGTAGCGCGCCGCGTCCACGGCCTCCGCCAGCCGCTCCGGGTCGTTGTCCGAGCCGACGACGGTCGCTCCCGCCTCGGCCAGCCTGAGCAGTGCCGCCCGGCCCGCGGGTCCCCCCGCTCCGGCCACCGCGATCACCGCACCGTCGAGCGCCCCGTTCCCCATGATTCCCGCCTCCTGAGCAGTTGTGGTCTCGCGATCGCTCACGCGGCGACCCGCTCGGCACCGTCCGCCGTGATGCCCTTGGTGGAGGCGATCACGTTCTTCAGCTTCTTGGACAGTGCCTCATAGAACATGCTCAGCGGAAACTCGTCCGGAAGCACGTCATCGACGAGTTTGCGCGGCGGCTGCGTCAGGTCGAGGGCGTCGGGGCCCTTGGCCCACGTGGAGCCCGGGTGCGGGGAGAGGTAGGTGGAGACCAGCTCGTACCCGGCGAACCAGTGGACGAGCTTGGGGCGGTCGATGCCGTCGCGGTACAGCGTCTCGATCTCGGCGCACAGCTGGTTGGTGACCCGCGGGGCGCGCTCCCAGTCGATGGAGAGCTTGTTGTCGGTCCAGCGGACGACGTCGTGCTTGTGCAGGTAGGCGAAGAGGAGCTGGCCGCCGAGGCCGTCGTAGTTGCGTACGCGCGCGCCGGTGACGGGGAAGCGGAACATCCGGTCGAAGAGCACCGCGACCTGCACGTCACGGGCCTGCGGGACGCCGTCGCCGGCCAGCTTCACGGCCTCCTTGAAGGCGGTGAGGTCGCAGCGCAGCTCCTCCAGGCCGTACATCCAGAACGGCTGGCGCTGCTTGATCATGAACGGGTCGAACGGCAGGTCGCCGTGGCTGTGGGTGCGGTCGTGGACCATGTCCCAGAGCACGAAGGCCTCTTCGCAGCGCTTCTGGTCGTGCACCATCGCGGCGACGTCCTCGGGCAGCTCCAGGCCCAGGACGTCGACCGCGGCCTCGGTGACACGCCGGAAGCGCGCGGCCTCGCGGTCGCAGAAGATGCCGCCCCAGGTGAACCGCTCGGGGGCCTCGCGCACCGCGATGGTCTCCGGGAAGAGGACCGCGGAGTTGGTGTCGTAGCCCGCGGTGAAGTCCTCGAAGGTGATGCCGCAGAACAGCGGGTTGTCGTAGCGGGTGCGCTCCAGCTCGGCCAGCCAGTCGGGCCAGACCATGCGCAGCACGACCGCCTCGAGGTTGCGGTCGGGGTTGCCGTTCTGCGTGTACATCGGGAAGACGACCAGGTGCTGGAGGCCGTCCGCGCGGCTCGCGGCCGGCTGGAAGGCCAGCAGCGAGTCGAGGAAGTCGGGCACCTCGAAGCCGCCCTCGGCCCAGCGGCCCAGGTCCTCGACCAGGGCCTCGTGGTAGGCGCGGTCGTGCGGGAGCAGCGGGGAGAGCTCCTCGACGGCACCGGTCACGGCGCGCACCGCGCGCTCGGCGTCGGCGCGGTCCGGGGCTCCGTCGGCGTCGAAGTCGATCGAACCGTCCTTGGACTGCCAGGGCCGGATCCGCTCCACGGCATCCTTGAGCACGGGCCATGCCGGGTGCTCCACCACCCTGGTCGCCGGAGGAACCTGTCCCTCGGCACCCACCTGCACAAGAATTTCCGTCATGTCCCATCCTCCACGGGAGAACCTCGCGTAAGAAGACCGTATACATACGGGGTTTCTCCCAGCAAGGGGAGTCTCGGGAAATTATCCTGCCCTACCCCCGCCTTAACCGCATTTTTTCCTGTGGGACACCGGGGTGGGCGGCGGTGTCTGCGATCCGGGTTCAGCCTCTGGACGCGGCGGGCACAGGCGATACGGTCCAGGAGGGCCGTAGGGACGCGGCCCCCCGCCGCCGTCGACGGAAGCGAGTCGGATCTTGAACTTCCTCACCATCGGTCACCGCGGAGTCATGGGTGTCGAGCCCGAGAACACCCTCCGGTCCTTCACCGCCGCCCAGGAGGCGGGCCTCGACGTCATCGAACTCGACCTGCATCTGAGCAAGGACGGCGCGCTCGTCGTCATGCACGACACGGAGGTGGACCGCACCACGGACGGCACGGGCGCGATCGCCGACAAGACCCTCGCCGAGCTGCGCGCCCTGGACGCCGGGCGGGGCGAGCGGATTCCCGTCTTCGAGGAGGTGCTCGACGCCGTCCGGGCACCGCTCCAGGCCGAGATCAAGGACGTCCAGGCCGCCCGTGCGCTGGCCGAGGTGATGAACGGACGGGAACTGGCCGAGCGGGTCGAGGTGTCCTCGTTCCACGACGAGGCGGTCGCGGAGATCGCCCGCCTGGTGCCCGGCGTCCGTACGGCGCTCATCGCGAGCCGCTACGGCACGGACATCGTGGACCGGGCGGTCGGGGCCGGTGCCTCGACCGTCTGCCTCAACATCCGCAGACTCACGCTGGAGACCGTGGAACAGGCGCGGAAGGCCGGGCTGCGGATCATCGGCTGGGTGGTGAACACCCAGGACCACCTCAGACTGGTACGGGCCCTGGGACTCGACGGCGCCACCACCGACTACCCGGAGATCAAGCGCACCGGCCGCTTCACGGCGTGAGCCGTCAGACCAGCTCCTTCACCAGCAGCTCGAACTCCAGGTCGTCCCGCTGCGGAACGCCGAAGCGCTCGTCGCCGTACGGGAAGGGCGTCATCCGTCCCGTACGGCGGTAGCCGCGCCGCTCGTACCAGGCGATCAGGTCCTCCCGCACGGAGATCACCGTCATGTGCATCTCGCTCGCGCCCCAGGTCTCGCGGGCCTGGCGCTCCGCCTCCGCGATGACCGTCCTGCCGAGTCCGGCGCCCTGGAGGGCGGGGCTGACCGCGAACATCCCGAAGTAGGCGTGCGCGCCGCGGTGTTCCAGCTGGCAGCAGGCGACCACGCGGCCGGCGCGCTCCACCGTGAGCAGCCTGCTGTCCGGCGCCTTGATGACCTCCAGCACGCCCTCCGGGTCGGTCCGCTGCCCCTGGAGGATGTCCGCCTCGGTGGTCCACCCGGCCCTGCTGGACTCGCCCCGGTACGCCGACTGGATCAGCGCGACGAGGGCGTCCACATCGGCGTCGGTCGCGTCGCGGAAGGTCAGTGCGGTGTCGGTGGCGGATTCCATGGGCACGTCTCCGGTTCTCCTGGGCGCCTTCCGGCGTGGCTCGGGCGGGAACGAGACTAACCCGGCCACTACGCTCGGCCGCATGGTGCACGTACTGAGCAGTCGCGTCCTGCTCCGCCCCACCGACCCCGACCGCTCCCGCGCCTTCTACGGGGAGCGGCTGGGCCTCGCCGTCCACCGCGAGTTCGGCACCGGACCGGAACGCGGCACCGTCTACTTCCTCGGCGGGGGGTTCCTGGAGCTCTCGGGCCGCGCGGAATCCTCCTCGCCGTCGTCCTCGTCCTCGTCCCCGGACGTACGGCTGTGGCTCCAGGTCGAGGACATCGCGGTCGCGCACGAGGAACTGGCGGCCGGGGGCGTCGACATCGTCCGTCCGCCGGTGCTGGAGCCGTGGGGTCTGCTCGAGATGTGGATCGCCGACCCGGACGGCACCCCGATCGTGCTGGTCGAGGTCCCGGCCGAGCACCCGCTGCGCTACCGGCCGGGCATCTGAGGGGCGCGCTCGCGCCGGATGGCCGGGCCCGGAAGGCGGGCTTAGCGTGGCGAGGGTACGGAAGGGAACGCCATGAAACAGTCCGCGCCGGTGACCGGCGGGCCCTGCTGGGCCGAGCTGGGGACCACCGATCCGGAGTCCGCCCGACGGTTCTACACGCGGTTGTTCGGCTGGCGCCCCGAGACGGACCCGCGTCAGGAGTCGGGCGGCTACACGGTCGCGTACCTCGGTGACGCGGCGGTCGCCGCGCTGGCGCCGCTGTACCAGGAGTCGCAGCCGGTGGCCTGGAACGTGTCGTTCGCGGTGGCCGACGTCGACGCCGCCCTCCGTGCGGTGGAGGCGGCGGGCGGGCGGGCGCTGCTCGGCCCGACGGACGTGTTCGACGCGGGCCGTTCCGCGGTGGCCGTCGACCCCACCGGCGCCGTCTTCCAGCTCTGGCAGGCGGACGCCTTCCCGGGCGCCGGTGTGTTCGACGTGCCCGGCTCCCTGGGCTGGGTGGAACTGATGACGCGGGCGCCGCGGCAGGCCGTGGCGTTCTACACCGGCGTGTTCGGCTGGAGCGTGGACGCCTCCCGGCGGTACCCGCGGTGGGGCGCCGGCGGCGCGGACTTCGGCGGCATGGTGACGATGGACGACAAGTTCCCGCACGAGGTGCCCGCGCACTGGCTGCCGTACTTCGCCGTGGACGACGTGGACGACGCCGCGGTGACGACCACGACGGTGGAGGGCACGGTGCTGATGGAGCCCGTCTCGCAACCGGAGGGTCCGCGCATCGCGGTGCTCCGCGACCCGCAGGGGGCGATGTTCGGCGTGTACCGGGCGGCGGACGAGAGGTGAGCGGGGGGCGGGCCCGCGGCCGTCACGCCCGCAGCGCGTCCAGGCGTCCTTCCAGCTGCCCGAGCAGCTCGCCGAGCAGGGCGGCGAGCTCGCCGAGCTCCGGGCCGTCCAGACCGGACAGTACGGCGGTCTCGTAGGCGAGCTGCGCGGGCAGGATGCCGTCGACCAGGTCGCGTCCGGAGTCGGTGAGGCGGACGTGGGCGACCCTGCGGTCACGGGCGTCGCCGCGGCGTTCCACCAGTCCGCGCTCGGTGAGCTGCTTGAGGCGTTTGGTGACGGCGGCGCCCGAGGAGAAGGTCTCGCGGGCCAGCTCGCTCGGCGTCAGCTCGTGGCCGGTGCGGCGCAGGGCGCCCAGCAGGTCGAACTCCGGGCGGGTCAGTCCGGCGCGGCGCAGCGGGGCGTCCTCCGCCTGCTGGAGGAGGGCGGCGCAGCGGTTGATGCGGCCGATGACCTCCATGGGGCCGGTGTCGAGGCCGGGGTGGACGGCCCGCCACTGCCGGACGACGGCGGCGACGGTGTCGCCCCGCGAGCGGCCGGGCGCGTCCCCGTCGGCCGTCTCCGGCCCCTCGCCGCCGGCCGCCGCTGGTCCTTCGGTCGCCGTCATGGCCGTGCGTCCTCCGTGTTCGTGCCCGTGCCGGGGTCCGGGAGCAGTCCCTGGCGTCGTACCGTCGCCGCGAGCGTACGGTGTCCCGACTGCTCGGCGAGCACGACCCGCTCCTGGGCCGGTGCGCGCTGCCACCACTCGCCGGACGCGGCGTCGGCGGTGGCCCGCAGGTCGACCAGGGCGGCGGCGAGGTCGCGACGGGCGGCGTCCAGGGCGGCGAGGGCGGGCCGGGGCCCGGCCAGCAGGCGCGCGGCGTGCTCGCGTGCGCGGTCGGCCGTGGTGAGCGCCCGCTCCACGCGGTCGCCCGCCCGCCGGTTGGTGACGGCCACGGCGGCGGCGAAGCCGACCAGGGCGCCGACGAGGGTGTCCACCGCGCGCTCGGTGATCAGGTCGCCGGGCGGCTGGTAGCCGGCGAACTCGGTGACGAGCAGCGCGAGCGGGGTCACGCAGACGGTGCCGAGCCAGTAGTTGCGGCCGATGAGCGCCTCGGCGCCGAAGTTGAACAGCAGGCAGCAGAGCACGAGGGCGAGCGGGCCGAGGTGGGCGACGGGGACGACGGCGGCGAAGAGCAGCACGCCGGCGAGGTTGCCGACGACGCGCTGGACGGTCCGGCTCCAGGTGAGGGTGATGTTGGCCTGGTAGAGCGAGGCGGCGGTGACCAGGGCCCAGTAGGGGCGGCCGATGCCGAGGGCGAGGGAGGCGTAGCCGGCGAGGGCGCAGCCGAGGGCGGTGCGGACGGCGATCGGGGTGAGCGGGCCGAGCCTGGTCCACAGGGGGCGTGGCGGGGTGGCGCGCTCGGCGGCCACCCCGAGGAGTTCACCGGCGTCCGCGCGGGGGTCGTCGGTGCGCGGGACGGCGCCGGTGCCGCGCAGTGCGCGGGCCCAGGCGCGCAGGCGTTCGGGGTCGGCGTCGGCGGGCGCGGCGAGCGCGACCTCCGCGCGGACGACGAGCCGTTCGAGGGCGCGGCGGGTGGCGGAGGGCCGGTTGCCGGTGGAGAGCAGGGACTGCCAGGCGGCCTGTACGGCGGCGTAGGCGGCGGCGCGGGCCCCTGTGTGACCGTCGCCGGTGCCACCGGTCCCGGCGTACGCGGCGGCGGCGTTCAGCGCCTGGGCGGTGGCGCGGCGTTCGGGGCCGTGCGGCCGGAGCGGCGCGGGCGCCATGCCCACCAGATAGGCCCAGACACCGGCCGCGGCGGCGAGCGCGAGATGGCCGGGGACCTGTCCGAGGGTCTGCGGCACGAACAGCGAGGCGGAGCTGACGAAGGTGAGGATCACATGGCCGGGCGGGCCGACGCGGGTGGCGTCGCACAGCGCCTTCTGCGCGGCGGCCAGGACGGCGCCGACGGTGACCAGGACCACGGCGTTCCGGGTGAGGGAGGCGGCGACCAGGGACACGGCGAGGCCGCCGAGCATGCCGAGCACCACCCAGGCCAGCACCCTGGCCCGGGCGGCGTACGGGCGGTTGTGGGCGTAGAGGGCGCACAGGGACCCCGCCATGGTGTACATCGCGAGGTCGAGCCGGCCGAGGGCCACCAGGAGCAGGCTGGGCGGTGCTACCGCGGCGACCACGCTGAGGGCCGGCTTGAACCAGATGTCGGAGGGCCGCCCGAGGCGCAGTGGGGCGGCGAGCGGGAGGCGCCGGGCTGCCTGCGGGGCGGTGGGGGTGGGGGTGGGGGTCGCACTGCTCATGAAGAACAAGGTTAACAGGTAATTTACTCGTAAAGCATATGCGTGGGCCCACCGCGCCCCCGGGCGCTCCCCCCGCACTCCCGTGCGCTCGGGTGTCCGTCGCCGGGACCGGGCATGCCATGACCGACCGTCGAGCGGGCCGAGGGGGAGGTTCGGGTGCACGGACCGGTGTCGTCCGGCTGGCTGCTGGTCGCGCTCTGCGCGGCGACCGGCGCCTACTGTCTGCTGCGCATGCGCAGCCATGTGGCGGAGCAGCGCCGCGCCGCGGGCGGCGAGGCGCTCATGGGTTTCGGCATGGCCGTGATGGCCGTGCCCGCGGCGGTGTTCACCCCGCCGGCGTGGGCCTGGCCGGCCTACGCGGTGGTGTTCGGCGCGGCCGGGCTGCACGCGCTGTGGACGGCCCGCGCCGGCGCACGCCACCTGCACCATCTGATCGGCGCCGGGGCGATGGTGTACATGGCGGTGGCCATGGCCGCCTCCACCGGTCAGGGGCCCGGGCACGGGCACGGCGGATCGGGCACACCCCTGCTGACCGGGGCCCTGCTGCTCTACTTCGTCGCGTACGTGCTCGCCGCCGGTGCACGACTGGTGCCCGCGGCCGCCGTGGCGGGGGGCGGCCGGGGCGCGGGCTGGGGCGACCGGCCGGAGCTGGCGCGGGCCTGCCGGCTGTCCATGGGGATCGCGATGGTGGCGATGCTGCTGACGATGTGAGGGCGGGACACCCGGCGCGGCGGCCGTTGCCTGCGTCACTTCGGTGCGTCCGTCCATGTCCTCGGGCGGCCCGCGCTCATAGGCTGCACGCATGATCCTCCCCGCGGCCCTGCTGCTGCTCGGCGTCCTGACCGCCGTCCTGGGTCCCCGGCTGCTCGCCCGGGCCGACTGGCCGGACCGCGAACCGGTGGTGGCGCTGTGGGCGTGGCAGTGCGTGATCGCGGCGGTGCTGCTGTGCTGCGCGCTGTCGATGACGTTCAGCGCGGCGGCCGCCTGGCAGGCGGTGGGCGGCCAGGTGTTCGCCACCGCGCCCCGCGCGGTCGTGGAGGCGTACGCGCTCGGTACGGCGGGGCTCTGGGCGCAGACCACCGCGGTGGCGCTGGCGTGCGGCGGGCTGTGGAGCGCGGCGATGCTGGTCCGGGAGGCCGTACGGGCCCGCGCCCGGCGTCGGGCGCGCCGCGCCGAACTGCGGGTGCGGGCACCGCTGCTGCCCGGGGAGCGGCCGGGCTCCGACCGGCTCGTGGTCCTGGAGGGCGAGCGGCCCGACGCCTGGTGGCTGCCCGGCACCCCGCCCCGACTGGTCGTCACCACGGCCGCGTTGCGCCGGCTGAAGGGCAGGCAGCTGGACGCCGTCCTCGCCCACGAGCGGGGGCACGCGCAGGCCCGGCACGACTGGCTGCTGCACTGCTCCTCCGCGCTGGCGGGCGGTTTCCCGCAGGTGCCGGTGTTCGCGGCGTTCCGCGACGAGATGCACCGGCTGGTCGAACTCGCCGCCGACGACATGGCGTCCCGCCGCGTCGGCCGGCTGACCACGGCCCTCGCGCTGGTGGAACTCAACGAACACCGCGGGGTGTTCGGCGGCCCCTGCCCGGCCCCGCAGGCCCACGTCCCGGCCCGGGTGCACCGCCTGCTCACTCCCCCGGACCGGCTCACCGCGGGGCGCCGGCTACGGCTCACGGCGGTGGCGTCGCTGGTCCCGGTGATCCCGGTACTGGTGGCGTTCACACCGGGCCTGCGGGCACTCGGCTAGCCCGCCGCCCCCGCGGGCAGCCGCACGCCACGTCCCTCGCTCTCCGCGGGCGGTCGCGCCTCAGGGCGGCACGGGGGTGGACGCGGACGGCACCCCGCAAGCGCCGGGCAGCGCGAACACCCCCGGCCCGCACCGACGTCGGGGCACCTCGTACGGCGCCGGGCCGCGCACACCCCCGACCGGCACGAGCCCGGAAGAGGCCGGCGGAGGCGGGGGCTGGCCCCGGTCACCGGCGTTCGGAGAGGATCGCCCCATGCACACCCCCCACACCGAATCCCCGCCCAGGCCCCCGGAGCACCGCCCGGCCGCCCTGTCCACCGGAGTGCTCGCGCTGTGCTCGGCGCTGCTGCTGACCCTGGTCGGCGTCGAGTGGCGCCCGCTGCTCGAGCTGGACGCCGACATCGCCCGCACCACTCACCGCTGGGCGGTCGAGGAACGGGGGCTGACGCAGACGTCGCGCATCCTGACGGACTGGGTCTGGGACCCGTGGACGATGCGGGTGCTGTGCGGTGTGGCGGCGGCGCTGCTCCTCTGGCGGTACGCGGCCCCCTGGTCGGCGCTCTGGCTGGTGCTCTCGGTCGCCGTCGGAACGGCGGTGCAGCAGGGGCTGAAGGCCGCACTGGACCGCGCCCGCCCGGTCTGGCCCGACCCGGTGGACTCCGCGCACTACGCGGCGTTCCCGTCGGGGCACGCCATGACCGCGACGGTCGTCTGCGGCCTGCTGCTGTGGCTGCTGCACCGCCGCGGGGTGGGCCGCGCCCTGTGGCGTACGGCGCTGGCCGTGGCGGTCCTCTCGGTGGCCGGTGTCGGCCTCACCCGGGTCTGGCTCGGCGTCCACTGGCCCACGGACGTCCTCGGCGGCTGGCTGCTCGGCGCCCTGACGGTGGCGGCGGCCGTGGCGGTCCACCGGCGGCGGTGTCCGGCGCGCCGGTGATTCCGGGCGCCCCCGAGCCGGTGCCCCGGGGCCGCTCTCGCCGCGAACCAGACCGTTCACCTCGGACGATCCCCCGCGTCGCCCGAGGTGAACGGCAACCCGGCAAGGCCCGCCAAGGGGTCTCGCCGGACGCGCTGAGTATAGTTGGCTGCCAGCCAGTCAACGCAGGAGTCCAGCATGTCCCCGCGCAGCGCCCTGGTCAATGAAGAGTTGCGGAGGCGTTCGAAGGAGCGGCTTCTGCACGCCGCCGTGGAGTTGGTCGACGAGCACGGCTACGAGGCCACGACGCTGGGCGACATCGCCGACCGGGCGGGCTCCGCGCGGGGCCTGGTGTCGTACTACTTCCCGGGAAAACGCCAGCTCGTGCAGTCCGCCGTGCACCGGCTGATGCACCGCACCCTGGAGGAGGCCCTGGAGCGGGAGCCGCACACCGAGGACGGCCGGGAGCGGATGGCACGGGCCATCGACGCGATCCTGGGCCTGGCGCGGGACCGGCCGGTCCTGATGCGCCAGCACATGGCCGGACTGCTGCAGGCCGAGGGTTTCCTGCCCTGCCCGGAGCAGCGGCGACTGGCCGAACTGCTGAGCGACACCGTCACCCGGCACGGCTCCCACGACGTCGACACGGACTACCCGATGCTGCGCGCCCTGCTGATGGGTGCCGTGTACGCGGCCCTGATGCCGGGCGCGCCCATGCCGGTCCCGGTGCTGCGCGCGGAGCTGTTCAAGCGCTACCGGCTCGACTGGGAGATGGGCGTCCCGCCGGACACCGAGGTGCCCGGCGGGACGTGTGGCAAGGACCGGGCGGACATGGCCCGGTTCTTCGCGACGGAGCCGGACGCTCAGTCGAAGTAGTCCGGCTGGGTCTGCACGTTGAGCTCACGCAGGTGGACCCGGCGGGCCGGGTCCGTACGCCGGTCGTCGATCTTCAGGACGTCGAAGCCCTTGGCGATGTCGTTCGAGTAGATGTAGCCGTTGTAGTAGTACGCCGACCAGGAACCGCCGGTGACGAGCTGGTCCGTGGACAGCGGGCCGCGCTCGAAGTAGGCGATCTCCTTCGGCTTCGAGGAGTCGGTGAAGTCCCAGACGGAGACGCCGCCCTGGTACCAGGCCTGGACCATCAGGTCCCTGCCCTTGACCGGGATGAGCGAGCCGTTGTGGGCCACGCAGTTCTCGGTGTCCGCCTGGTGGCGGGGGATCTTGAAGTAGCTGCGGAAGACCAGCTTCTGCCGGTCGCCCTTGCCGACGATGTCGTAGATGCCGTCCGCGCCGCGGTTCGGGCCGATCTCCGCGTTGCAGGTGGCGCCGCCACCGCCGCCCAGCTCGTCGGTGAAGACGACCTTGTTCGCCTTCTGGTTGAAGGTCGCCGAGTGCCAGAACGCGAAGTTGACGTTGTCCTGCACCCGGTCGATCACCCGCGGACGCTCCGGGTCCTTGATGGAGAACAGGATGCCGTCGCCCATGCAGGCACCGGCCGCCAGGTCCTTCGACGGCAGCACGGTGATGTCGTGGCAGCCGGTGGTCTTGGAGACGCCCGGGTTGGTGGGCCCGCCGGGGTTGCCGCCGCCGTCCGGGCCCTCACCCGGGAACAGCACCGGGAAGCCGACCAGCGCCGCCTTGTGCGGGGCCTTGCGCGGCACCTTGATCACCGAGATGCCGTCGTGCGGCGGCTGGCAGTCGGGGTAGGCCGCGTTCGGCGAGTACGACGAGACGTAGACGTAGACGTTCTTGCGCTCGGGCACCAGCGTGTGGGTGTGCGAGCCGCAGGCGGTCTCGACGGCGGCGACGTAGCGCGGGTTGCGCTTGTCGCTGATGTCGAAGACCTTCATGCCCTCCCACGAGGACTTCTCGGTCGCCGGCTGGGTGGTGCTGTTGCAACTGCTGTCGCTGCGCGAGGAGTCCGTGGACAGGAACAGCAGGTCGCCGGAGACGGAGATGTCGTTCTGCGAGCCGGGGCACAGCACCTGGGCCACGGTCTTCGGCGTCTTCGGGTCGCTGATGTCGAAGATGCGGAAGCCGTCGTAGTTGCCCGCGAAGGCGTACCGGCCCTGGAAGGCCAGGTCCGAGTTGGTGCCGGACAGCGCGTCCTTGGGGATGTTGGCCACGTGCCGGATGTTGTCGGAGTGGACGACCTCGTCCTGGCCGGGTATCTCGCCGCTCCGGATGGCCTCGCGCGCCTCGGCCTGGTCGCTGCGCGACACCTCCTTCTCGGCGGCCGGCGAGTCCCCGGGGTCGGGGATCGCCGCGGCCGGCGCGGCGGTGAGCAGCGCGGCCAGCAGTCCGCCGGCCGCCGCGGCAACTCCCAGTCGTCTGCGCCGGGTTCGGGGAACGTTCAACAGGATCACTGTTTTCCTCCCTGGTTCCGTTCACATCAGAACGGTTTTCGCACCGGCAGTATCGTCGTGGACATGCACATACCAACAGAGGGCAACGCCATCGCGATGAAGTTTTTTGATCACTGACGCGCGGAAGCGTGCTAGGACGGTCGTCGACACTCACGAGGTGTCCCGCAACCCCCCTGCCACAGGAGGTCCTTGTGCACTACCGCCGTGCGTCACGCGTGTCCCTCGTCGCGGCCGGGCTGACCGCCCTGGCCGTACTCGGGCTCGTGGGCTGCGACTCCGGTACGGACGACACCGAGTCGGCAGCCGCCGCCGGGCCTTCGGTCATCGCGCCGGGTGAGCCCGGGGAGGCCAACCGGACCCTGTCGGCCGAGGAGGCCGAACGGCAGCGCGTCGAGGACGACTCCCCCAACTCGGCGGACGTGTCCTACGCGCGGATGATGATCCAGCACCACGCGCAGGCCCTGGAGATGACCGGAATGGTGCCGGACCGCGCCGAGTCGTCGAAGATCGTCAAGCTGGCCGAGCGCATCGCCGCCGCGCAGCAGCCGGAGATCAAGGCGATGAAGGGCTGGCTGAAGAGCCACGACAAGCCGGAGCGGGACGACGGGCACGGGCACGACCACGCGACGATGCCCGGGATGGCCACACAGGCCCAGCTGAAGCAACTGCGCGCGGCCGGCGGCAAGGCCTTCGACCAGCTCTTCCTCACCCTGATGATCACGCATCACCAGGGGGCGATCACCATGTCCACCGAGCTGAAGGGGCAGGGCAACAACATCCGGATGGAGGAGATGGCGGACGACGTGGTGGCCCAGCAGACCAGCGAGATCAGCCGGATGCGCGACCTGATGTGACGGTGCGCGGCACGCCGTGCCGGCGGCCGGCGCCCGACGGGGCGGCTCAGCGCCGGACGTGCCGTGCGGGCAGCAGTCCCGCGTCGCGCGTCCGGCCGATGAGCCTGAGCGCACCGCGCCGGCTGTACCCGGTCTCGTCCATCACGGCGAGGACCGGATCGGCTCCCCGCTCCTGCGCCGCGCGGTACGCCCCCGCCACGAGGCTGTGCTCCTGTGGCCCCCTCGGCCGGTCGGCCCGCTCCCGGTGCGTGCCCGTACCGGCCTCGTCGCCGGGTCCCGGCTCGGGCCCGGCGCCGCAGGCCCGCGCCAGCGGCCCCTCGATCCAGTCGGCGAACAGGGCGAGGTCCTCCAGGGCCAGCGCGGGCCGGGCCCGTACGTCCTCGACGCAGACCCACCCCTCGCACACCGTCGCCAGCGCGTCGATGCGGGCCCCGTCGCCGAAGGCCAGCCGCACATGGAGCCACCGGGTCGCCCGCTCCCCCTCCCGCACCTCCCACGCGGGCCACACGGACACCGCACCCTCCCCCGGAGAGCGATCGGAAAGATGAAGAAAAGATGCCTCAAACACACACGCAACGTAACCGCGTGATCAGTTCCCCTCCGTAGAACACGCGCCCCGGGCGGCGGACGGCACCCTGTCAGCGGAGCGCGGACGGTGCCATGCTGGAGACATCAGCGATCTCCTGTGGATCCCCCGGGGTGAGGAGTTCCGCCGTGCTGCGTGTCGCCGTCGTCGGTTCCGGGCCGAGCGGGTGCTACACCGCCCAGAGCCTCGTCCAGCAGGACGCCCGGGTGCGTGTGGACGTCCTGGACCGGCTGCCGTGTCCGTACGGCCTGGTCCGCTACGGCGTGGCGCCGGACCACGAGAAGATCAAGTCCCTGCAGAACACCCTCCGGGCGGTCCTGGAGCACGAACGCGTGCGCTTCCTCGGCGGGGTACCGGTCGGGCCGGGCGGGGTACCGGTCGCGCGGCTGCGGGAGCTGTACCACGCGGTGGTGTACTGCGTGGGCGCCGCCACGGACCGGCGGCTGGGCATCCCGGGCGAGGAGCTGCCGGGCAGCTGGTCGGCGACGGAGTTCGTGTCCTGGTACAGCGCGCATCCGGACGCCGCCGACGGCGGTTTCCTGCGCGGGGTGCGGTCGGCGGTGGTCATCGGGATGGGGAACGTCGCCGTGGACGTGACGCGCATGCTGGCCCGGGGCGCTGCGGAGCTGAGCCCGACCGACATGCCGCACGCGGCCCTGACCGTACTCGCGTCGAGCCGGGTGGACCGCATCCACATGGTGGGCCGGCGCGGCCCGTCCCAGGCCCGCTTCACCACCAAGGAGCTGCGCGAACTGGGGACCCTGCCGGACACCGGAATCGCCGTGGACCCGGCCGAGGCGGCCCAGGACCCGGCGTACACGGACCCGTCCGCGCTGCCCGCCCCGCAGCGCCGCAACGTCGAGGTGCTGCGCGGCTGGGCCGGGGCGCCGGTGCCGGGCGCCCGGCGGCTGGTCCGGCTGCGCTTCTTCCTCCGCCCGGCCGAGCTGATCGCCCGGGAGGGCAGGGTGGGCGCGGTGCGTCTCGAGCGGACGGTGCCGGACGGACACGGCGGCGCCACGGGCACGGGGCGGTTCGAGGACGTCGAGGCGCAGTTGGTGCTGCGCTCGGTCGGTTATCGCGGGGTGCTGTTGGAGGGACTGCCGTTCGACGCGGCCGGCGGCACGGTTCCGCATCTCGCCGGGCGGGTGCTGCGGGAGGGCGCCGTCACTCCGGGCGAGTACGTGGCGGGCTGGATCAAGCGGGGCCCGACGGGCGTCATCGGCACCAACCGGCCCTGCGCGAAGGAGACGGTGACCTCCCTGCTGCGGGACGCGCCCTTCCTCGCCGACCGTGACCTCCCCGGCGACCCGCTGGCGGCACTGCGGGCCGAGGGCGTCGAACCGGTCGAGTGGAGGGGCTGGCAGGCGATCGAACACGCCGAGGCGGAACTGGGCGCCTCTCTCGGCCGGACCACCGTCAAACTCCCCGACTGGGACACCCTCCTGGCAGCGGCCCGCGCGGCCGGCCCATGACCGCTCCGGGGTCACGGACGACCGCCGGCCCGCCGGAGCGGGCCCGGCCGGTGCCACCGGGAGCCGGACTCCGCCACACGGACACCCGCACGCGCACGGACGCCGCGCCGGTGCCCTCCGACGCCCGCGGCATGCCCGCCGTACGCCCACACGCGCACGGCCGGCGCCACGCGGGATCCCGGGCCGTCACGGCCACCGGCGGAGCTGGTCCCCGGACCCGCCCCGCGCACGACCGGTAACGGTCCGCGCGGCCTCCGGCAACGGGAAGCGCGCCGGCCTTCGGCGCCGGGCGGACCGGGCCCCGGTGGGCACCGCCCCGTCGGGCGGACCCCCGCACGCCGACAGGCGACACCTCCCGAGATCCCCGGCTCCCGGACGCACCGGCGAGCGATCGGCCGCCCCGCAGTGAAACCCGCAGAAGCCCCGAGTGCAGCCCGTAGCGGCCCCCGTGGCCTCCTGCGGCAGTCAAGGGATCAGACACCCAGGGTCGAGGGCCGGACCCCGGTGGGCACTGCGCCGAGGCCCCCGGTTCCCGCACGCACCGGCGAGCGATCGCCCCCGGGCGGAAACCCGCACGCCAGGCGTGCGGCCGGCAGCGAGCCGCTGGGCGGTGGCCGGGTCAGCCGGTGTTCTGGCGAAGGGACTGGTGGGCGGCGGCGGTGAGCAGGCAGTCGAGGAGGCCCGGGAAGAGGTCGTCCAGGTCGGACCGGCGCAGGCCGTTCATCTTGGCGGTGCCCTCGTAGATCTGCCGGATCACGCCGCTCTCGCGCAGCACCCGGAAGTGGTGCGTGGTGGTGGACTTGGTGACCGGCAGGTCGAAGTACGAGCAGGACAGCTCGACGCCCTCGGCGGCGAGCTCGCGGACGATCCGCAGCCGTACGGGGTCGGAGAGCGCGTGCAGCACGCCCTCCAGCCGGATCTCCTCGCGCGCCGGGTGCGGCAGGTCGCGGCTGCTGGGTGCGGGGGCGGCGGTGGTCACGGCGGCTCCTGGTGCGGTCCGGGAAATCTCATTGTACGAAAGGCATCGTAGTTTGACATCCCCCGTACTACGATGACTATCGTACGAGTCGACCCCTCTCCCGGTCCCTGCCGAACGGAGCCCGCCGTGAGCACGCTGTTCCAGCCCTACACCCTGCGCGACGTGACCATCCCCAACCGGGTGTGGATGCCGCCGATGTGCCAGTACTCGGCCGCGCCCGAAGGGCCCGGGACCGGCGCGCCCGACGACTGGCACTTCGCGCACTACGCGGCCCGCGCGGCCGGCGGCACGGGCCTGATCGTCGTCGAGGCCACCGCCGTGTCACCGGAGGGCCGGATCTCCCCGTACGACCTCGGCATATGGAACGACACCCAGGTCGAGGCGTTCCGCCGGATCACCCGCTTCCTCGTGTCGCAGGGCACCGTCCCCGCCGTCCAGCTCGCGCACGCCGGGCGCAAGGCGTCGACCGAGCGCCCCTGGAAGGGCGGCGCGCCCGTCGGGCCGGACGCCCACGGCTGGCAGCCGGTGGCTCCGAGCGCGGTCGCCTTCGACGAGCGGCACCCGGTGCCGGACGAACTGTCCGTCGAACAGATCCATGAGATCGTCGGACAGTTCCGCGCCGCCGCGCGCCGCGCGCTCGCCGCCGGGTTCGAGATCGCCGAGATCCACGGCGCCCACGGCTACCTGATCAACGAGTTCCTGTCTCCGCACTCCAACCACCGCACCGACGCCTACGGCGGCTCGTACGAGAACCGGACGCGGTTCGCGCTCGAGGTGGTGGACGCCGTGCGCGAGGAGTGGCCGGACGACAAGCCGCTGTTCTTCCGCGTCTCGGCCACGGATTGGCTGGAGGAGTCCGGCTGGACCCCGGACGACACCGTCCGCTTCGCCTCCGAGCTGCACGCCCACGGCATCGACCTGCTCGACGTCTCCACCGGCGGCAACGCCTCCGGCGTCCGCATCCCGACCGGCCCCGGCTACCAGGTCCCCTTCGCCGCGCGGGTGCGGAACGAGACGCCGATGCCGGTCGCCGCCGTGGGGCTGATCACCGACGCCGAGCAGGCGGAGAAGATCGTGTCCAACGGCGAGGCGGACGCGGTGCTCCTCGGCCGCGAGCTGCTCCGCAACCCCTCGTGGGCCCGGCACGCCGCCCGTGAACTGGGCGGCGAGGTCCATGTGCCGGACCAGTACCACCGCTCGGTCTGAGCCCGCACCGCCACCGCGCCGGTGGCCCGGGGCGCCCTTCGCGCCCGGGCCACCGGCGTCGGCCTTTCCTGTCCGAATGTGATCCCCTCGAGGCGTTGACTAGAAAGCGCTTACCCCATACGTTTCCCGTTCAGCGGCGTGACCCGCTCACGGCAACGAACCGGGCACGCCGCACACCATCACGAACGTCGTTCAGGTACCTGTCTCACACCCCCACAACAGAAGGAACGACATGACTTCCGCGAAACGACCACGCGCCCGCGCGCTGACGGGCGCACTCGCCACCCTGGGCCTCTCGGTTGGCATGCTCATGACTACCGGCGCGTCCCCGGCGAGCGCCGCCACCTGGCCGACCGCCAACGGCAGCCAGGGCGTCTCCTCCACCATCTCCGTGTCCGGCACCAAGGACTACGGGATGAAGCGCCTGTACGGCACCGGCGACCTGGGCTCCGGCAGCCAGGACGAGGACCAGGGTCCGATCCTGGAACTGGCGGACGGCGCGGTCCTGAAGAACGTCATCCTGGGCGCCCCCGCGGCCGACGGCGTCCACTGCAAGGGCTCCTGCACGCTGCAGAACGTCTGGTGGGAGGACGTCGGCGAGGACGCCGCCACGTTCAAGGGCAAGTCGTCGGGGTCGGTCTACACCGTCAGCGGCGGCGGCGCGAAGGAAGCCGGCGACAAGGTGTTCCAGTTCAACGGCGCCGGAACGCTGAACGTGTCGAACTTCGCGGTCAAGAACTTCGGCACCTTCGTCCGCTCCTGCGGCAACTGCTCCACGCAGTACAAGCGGACGATCAACCTCAACACCATCGAGGTGACCTGGAAGGGCAGCAGGCTCGCCGGCATCAACACCAACTACGGCGACAGCGCGACCCTGCGGAACATCACGATCATCGGGGACAGCAGCAAGAAGATCGTCCCCTGCCAGAAGTACATCGGCAACGACGACGGTGACGAGCCGGACAGCAACGGCTCGGGCCCCGACGGCACGTACTGCAAGTACGCGGCGTCCGACATCACCTACCGGTAGCCCCCCACGGGCAGCGGCCGTACGAGGCGTCCCGCGCGGCGTCTCGTACGGCCGACCGGCCCCTGCCACGACTTCACGCGCCGCCCACGCGGGAACGCACCTCCCCCGTCAGCTCCCGCCGGTACTCCGCGTAGGCGGACCGCAGCGCGTCGCCCGGCCAGTCGGCGGGCAGCAGGGCGGGGGGCAGGACGGGGTCGGCGAGCAGATGACGTACGACGGCGGCGAACGCGGCGAGCCGCTCGGCGGGGCGAGTGGCGCGGCCGCTGTGGCCGAGGAGTGCGCGGGCCGTACCGGACCAGGCGTCCAGCGGCCACAGACGCGCGGCGAGCTCGCGGGCGGGCCGACCGGGGCGGGCCGTGCAGCGCTCGGCCACCTCGTCGAGGGCGGCGGGCAGACCGCGCTCCAGATTGGCGGGGCGCAGCCACACCCCCTCACGGAGTTCGGCGAGCCGGAGGGCGGCCAGCCGGGTGCGCAGGTCCGCGCGTTCGGCGGGGCCCCGGCCCGTCGCGGTGACCACCACCAGCTCCCAGTCGCCGTCCCACGCGCGCGTGCGCGGCTCCACGGACTCGTCCTGGCGGCGCTGGCGTTCGAGCAGCCGGTCGCTGAGCCGGTAGCCGGCGTCCGTGCGCCGCAGGTCACCGGCGGCGACCATCCGGCTGAGCGCCGCGCGGAGCGTGGACCCGCCGACGTCGAAGCCCTCCACCAGCCGCCCCAGCTCCCTCGCCGACAGCTCCGGCGGGTGCGTACCGAGCAGCAGGCTCAGCACGACCGACCGCGCGGACAGCGGGCGCGGCCGGGGGTCGTCCGGCGCCTCCGGGTCGTTCCTCCGCATGGGGCCGTACTCTACGACGCCGATCGTGTTGCATGATTGCTGCGACCGTAGGAGAAGTGCAACACTCGCGTCATGGCAACCACACTCGCGGACGAGCAGCGGCAGGACTCCGGCGCGCCCGGGGGCGCCACCCACGACGTCACCAACCAGCCCCCTCCCCTGGCCCCGTACGACGCCTCCGACGACACCGCCCTGCTGGAGGGGCTGCGGCGGGAGGGCGCCGGCTGGGCCGAGGAGGAGCTGCGCCGGGTCGGCAGGCTGGCCGGCAGCGCGCAGGTGCAGGAGTGGAGCGACCAGGCCAACCGCCACGAGCCCGAACTGCGCACCCACGACCGGTACGGGCACCGCGTCGACGAGGTGGAGTTCCACCCGAGCTGGCACCACCTGATGCGCGCGGCCGTCGCCGAGGGGCTGGCCGCCGCGCCCTGGGCGGACGACCGGCCCGGCGCCCATGTCGTCCGTACCGCCAAGGGACTCGTGTGGGGGCACACCGAGGCGGGACACGGCTGCCCGACGTCCATGACGTACGCGGCGGTGCCCGCCCTGCGCCGGCAGCCGGAGCTGGCGGCGCTGTACGAGCCGGGGCTGACCAGCCGGGAGTACGAGCCGGGCCTGCGGGTGCCGGCCGGGAAGCGCGGTCTGCTGGCCGGCATGGGGATGACCGAGAAGCAGGGCGGCTCCGACGTCCGGACCAACACCACGTCGGCCGCTCCGACCGCCGAGCCGGGTGTGTACACCCTGCGCGGCCACAAGTGGTTCACGTCGGCGCCGATGTGCGACGTGTTCCTGGTGCTGGCGCAGGCCCCGGGCGGACTGTCGTGCTTCCTGGTGCCGCGCGTGCTGCCCGACGGCACCCGCAACACGTTCCGCGTCCAGCGGCTGAAGGACAAGCTGGGCAACCGCTCCAACGCCTCCTCCGAGCCCGAGTTCGACGGGACGGTCGCCTGGCTGGTCGGCCCCGAGGGGCAGGGCGTGAAGACCATCATCGAGATGGTCAACTGCACCCGGCTGGACTGCGTGATGATGTCGGCGGCGCTGATGCGCAAGACACTGGTGGAGGCGGGCCACCATGTGCGGCACCGCGGCGCGTTCGGGGCGCGGCTGGTGGACCAGCCGCTGATGCGCAACGTGCTGGCCGACCTGGCACTGGAGTCCGAGGCCGCCACGACCCTCACCCTGCGCCTGGCCGGAGCGGCCGACCGCGCGGTGCGCGGGGACGCCGGGGAGGCCGCGTTCCGGAGGATCGCGACGGCGGTCGGCAAGTACTGGGTCACCAAGCGGGGCCCGGCCTTCACCGCCGAGGCCCTGGAGTGCCTGGGCGGCAACGGCTACGTCGAGGAGTCCGGGATGCCCCGGCACTACCGCGAGGCCCCGCTGCTGTCGATCTGGGAGGGCTCGGGGAACGTCAACGCCCTCGACGTGCTGCGGGCGCTCGGCCGGGACACGGCCACCGCGCAGGCGCTGTTCGACGAACTCGCCCTGACGCGAGGGGCGGACGCCCGGCTGGACGCGGCCGTGGCAGGACTGAAGGACCAGCTGGCCGAGGGGTCCCAGGCGGGCGCCCGGCGGCTGGTGGAGCGGATGGCCCTGACGCTCCAGGGTTCCCTCCTCGTCCGGCACGCCCCGTCCGCGGTCGCCGACGCCTTCTGCGCGACGCGGCTGGGCGGCGACTGGGGACACGCCTTCGGCACCCTGCCCGCGACGGCCGGCCTGGACGCGATCCTCGGCCGCGCGCTGCCGGACGGCGGCTGACCCCGCCGTCCGGCCACCGCGCACGGTCGTCCCCGTCCCCGTCCGCACAGGCCCCGAGCTGCGGCGACGCCGATCCGGGGGTGACTGTCAGTGGTGGGGTGCAGACTGGCCGGTGTCCTGGAACGAGGGCGTCGACGAAGACGTCGCGGAGGTGGTCGGCATGACCGAGGTACTGCTCGCCGTGGGCACCCGCAAGGGCCTGTTCATCGGGCGCCGGCGAGGTGACACCTGGGAGTTCGACGAAAGTCCCTGCTTCAACGCACAGGCCGTGTACTCGATCGCCATCGACACCCGTGGCGCGAGCCCGCGGCTGCTGGTGGGCGGGGACAGCGCGCACTGGGGCCCCTCGGTGTTCCACTCCGACGACCTGGGCCGCAGCTGGACCGAACCGGCCCGGCCCGCCGTCAAGTTCCCCAAGGACACGGGGGCTTCGCTGGAGCGGGTCTGGCAGCTCCACCCGTCCGAGGCCGAACCGGACGTGGTGTACGCGGGGACGGAACCGGCCGCGCTGTACCGCTCGGAGGACCGCGGGGAGACCTTCGAACTGGTCCGGCCGCTGTGGGAGCACCCCACCCGGGCGAAGTGGGTGCCGGGCGGCGGCGGTGAGGGCCTGCACACCGTGCTGACCGACCCGCGTGACCCGCGCGCCGTGACGGTGGCCGTCTCGACCGCGGGCGTGTTCCGCACCCTGGACGGCGGCGCGAGCTGGGCCCCGTCCAACTCCGGGGTGTCCGCGGTGTTCCTGCCGGACCCGAACCCGGAGTTCGGGCAGTGCGTGCACAAGGTCGCCCGGGACGCGGCGGACCCGGACCGGCTGTATCTGCAGAACCACTGGGGGGTGTACCGCAGCGACGACGCGGGCGGAAGCTGGACGGACATCGGCGAGGGCCTGCCGTCGACGTTCGGCTTCGCGGTGGTGGCCCACCCCCGCCGCGGTGACACGGCGTACGTGTTCCCGATCAACGCCGACTCCGACCGGGTGCCGGCCGGCCGGCGCTGCCGGGTCTTCCGGACGGCGGACGCGGGCCGGAGCTGGGAGCCGCTCACGGCGGGGCTGCCGCGGGAGGACCACTACGGCACGGTGCTGCGCGACGCGATGTGCCACGACGGCGCGGACCCGGCGGGCGTCTACTTCGGCAACCGCAACGGCGAGGTGTACGCGTCCGCCGACGACGGCGACACCTGGCGGCAGTTGGCGGCACATCTGCCGGACGTGCTGTGCGTACGGGCGGCGGTCGTCGCATGAACCGCACGAACCACATGAACTGCACGAGCCGTACGGGTCGTACGGTGATCCCGTCCGGTCCTGGCCACTGGTTGATCTCCGCCGCCGTCGCGGCAGTAAGGTGACGCCCGTGGCACCACGACCCTTGAATGAAATCGTCGAAGCGGGCTGGGCGAAGGCCCTGGAGCCGGTGGCCGAACGGATCGCCGGAATGGGGGACTTCCTGCGCGCGGAGATCGCCGCGGGACGCACCTACCTCCCGGCCGGAGCGAACGTCCTGCGCGCCTTCCAGCAGCCCTTCGACGAGGTACGCGTTCTGATCGTCGGGCAGGACCCGTACCCCACCCCGGGGCACGCGGTGGGGCTGTCGTTCTCCGTCGCGCCCGAGGTGCGGCCGCTGCCGGGCAGCCTCATCAACATCTTCCGGGAGCTGAACACCGACCTGGGCCTGCCCCAGCCGTCGAACGGCGACCTCACGCCGTGGACCCAGCAGGGCGTACTGCTGCTCAACAGGGCGCTGACGACGGCCCCGCGCAAGCCGGGCGCCCACCGCGGCAAGGGCTGGGAGGAGGTCACCGAACAGGCGATACGGGCGCTGGCCGGCCGGGGCAAGCCCCTGGTCTCCGTCCTGTGGGGGCGGGACGCCCGCAACTGCCGTCCGCTGCTGGGCGATCTGCCCGCGGTGGAGTCGGCCCATCCGTCGCCGATGTCCGCCGACCGCGGCTTCTTCGGCTCCCGCCCGTTCAGCCGGGCCAACGACCTGCTGATCCGCCAGGGCGGCCAACCGGTGGACTGGCGCCTGCCGTGACCGGGCCCGGTTTCCTCGCCGTGGACTCCGGGGGCTCCGGTCTGCGGGTCGTCGTCGGGGCCGGCGGGCGCGGACCACTGGCCCGGGACGCCTCCGGGGAACCGGTGCGGACGGGGGCCCGGGGCCTCGACCCGGGGCACCTCATGGAGCAACTGGTCCCGATGGCGCGGGCCCTGTGCGCGGAGGCCGGGGTCGAGGGGACGGCGACGGCCGTCGTCGGGGCCGCCGGGCTGGCCAGCCTGGGGGACGCGCTGCGCGCGGAGCTGCCGGGGGCGCTCGCCCGTGAACTGGGGGTGCGGCGGGTGGTGCTGGCCGCCGACGCCGTCACCGCGTACGTCGGAGCCCTCGGGGCACGGCCCGGTGCCGTGATCGCCGCCGGTACGGGGGTCATCGCGGTCGGCACCGATCTGGCCGGCTGGCGCCGGGCGGACGGCTGGGGGCACCTGCTGGGCGACTGCGGCGGCGGCGCCTGGATCGGGCGGGCGGGTCTCGACGCGGCGCTGCGCGCGCACGACGGGCGGGAGGGCGGCTCCGCGCGGCTGCTGGCGAGCGCCGAGGACCTGTTCGGTCCGGCGGCCGGGCTGCCCGGCCGGCTGTATCCGCGGACCGACCGGCCTGCCGTGCTCGCCTCCTTCGCGCCCCGGGTGGGCGAGTGCGCGGCCGACGGCGACCCCGTCGCCGTGGCGGTGCTGCGGGCCGCGGCCCGGCACATGGCCGGCTCCGCCGCGGCCGTGTGCCCGGCGGCGGGCGAGCCCGTGGTCGGTCTCACCGGTGGTCTGTTCCGGATGGGTGCCGTGCTGCTCGGCCCCCTGGACGAGGAGCTGGCCGAGCGGCTGCCGGGGGTGCGGCGGATCATGGCCGAAGGGGACCCCCTGCACGGGGCGGTCCGTATGGCGGAGGACCTCACCGCCGGCTCGTTCGCCCTTCCGGGCGACGAGAAGATGCTGTACGTGACGGGTCCGGCGGATGAGGACGTCACCCGCGCGGCCGACGTCCGTACGTAACTCATCAGAACTCATCAGACAAAACCGGACGGATACCGCTCACCCGCACCCTCCCCGAACAGGGGAGCCCGGGAAACCACTAACATGCCGCAACATGAGCACCCCCACTGGGCCCGCGTCCGGCCTGCCAGTACGAATGCCGCGCCCCCGTCAGCCCGGACGGCACCGCCGTCCCGAGCCGCTGGTGGCTCCCGAGGACGCGCCCGCGCTCGTCCTCGCCGTGCCGGGTGCGCCCAGTAGTGCCACCCGCTCGCTCGCCGACGAGGTCGTGAGCATCGCCCGTTCCGAGCTGCCCGGCCTGGACGCCCGGATCGGTTACCTCGACGGTGACGACGAGGAGTTCCCGACGCTGCGGTCCGTCCTCGCGTACGCGGCCGAGGAGCGCACCGCCCGCTTCGAGCAGGCCCGCGCCGCCGGCCTGGACGTCAAGGAGCCCGACGGCCCCGTCGCCGTCGTCGTGCCGCTGCTCGCCGGTCCGGACAGCGCGCTGCTGCGCCAGGTCCGCCAGGCCGTGATGGACAGCCGGGTCGCCGCCGAGCTGACCGATGTGCTGGGTCCGCACCCGCTGCTCGCCGAGGCGCTGCACGTGCGGCTCTCCGAGGCCGGTCTGGCCCGCGCCGACCGTGCCCGCCTGTTCACCGTGGCGACCGCGGCGGACGGCATCATCCTGGCCTCCGTGGGCGGTGACGAGGCCGTGCAGGCGGCCGGGATCACCGGCATGCTGCTCGCCGCGCGCCTCGCCGTGCCGGTGATGGCGGCGGCCCTGGACCAGGAGGGTTCCATCGCCTCCGTGGCCGAGCAGCTCCGGGACGCCGGTTCGCAGCAGCTGGCGCTCGCGCCGTACCTGATCGGCCCGGAGATCGACGCCGGCCTGATCGAGGAGGCCGCGAAGGAGGCGGAGTGCTCCGCCGCCGAGGCGCTCGGCCCGTACCCGGCGATCGGCAAGCTGGCGCTGGCCAAGTACACGACCGCGCTGGGCATCGCCCCGCAGCAGGCACAGAGCACCCCGGCCCACTGACCCGGCCGGTTCCCGCACGACGCCGGAAGGGCCCGCTCCACGCACCGGAGCGGGCCCTTCGTCATGTCTCCCCGGGCTCCGTCAGCCGGTGACCACGCAGGACGCCGCGGGCACCGGGACCGAGCCGGCGCGCCGCGGCACTCCCGTGTCCGGGTCGAGCGCGAACCAGGTCACGTCCCCGGAGCGTTCGTTGGCGACGTACAGGACGCCGTCGGAGGCGGTGATCGCACGGGGCCAGTGACCGCCGCAGGGGACGGTGGTGAGCGGGGTCAGCGCCTTGCCCTCGCCCTCGACCGCGAAGACCGACAGGACGTCCTCGCCGCGGGTCGCGGTCCACACGAAGCGGCCGTCGGGCGAGACGGCCACCCCGGACGGATAGGCGTCGCCGGCCGGGGCACCGGGCAGGACCGGGATCTCGGCGAGCGGTCTGAGCGCGCCGTCGGCGGCGTCCCAGCGGCAGACCACGAGGGTGGGGCTGAGTTCGTTGAGGACGTACGCGTACGACCCGTCCGGGTGGAAGGCCAGGTGCCGCGGGCCCGAGCCGGGGCGCAGGGCGATCTCCCGGTGCGGTGCGAGCACGCCGCCGGACAGGGCGCAGACCCGTACCGAGTCCGTGCCGAGGTCGACGCCGACCGCCCAGCGGCCGCTCGGGTCGGGCTGCACCTGGTGGGCGTGCGGGCCCTGCTGGCGCTGCGGATGAGGGCCGGAGCCGCTGTGCCGGAACACCCCGGACACCGGCGCGAGGCCGCCGTCCGGGCGGACGGGGACGGCGCTGACGCTGCCGGAGCCGTAGTTCGCGGTGAGGACGTGTCCGGCGAAGAGGCTGAGGTGGGTCGGCCCGCTGCCGTCCACCCGCACCGGGCGCCCGGCCGGCCGCGGCCCGTCCGCGGTCACGCGGAACGCGGCCACGGCGCCCTCGGCCGTCTCGCTGACCGCGTACAGCATGCGGCCGTCGGGCGACAGGGCCAGGTAGGACGGGTCGGGTACGACGTTCACGGTGCTCAGGACGGTCAGCGCGCCGCTGCCGGGGGCGACGGCCGCGGTGACGATGCCCGGGCCTCCCGCCGCCGTGAACGACCCGATGAACGCCCGCCGTCTGCCGTCCGCCACGGCTGTCCCCTCTCGTCCGATGCCGACCGGGGTGACGGTAGCAGTCGATCACGTCAGGTCTAGACCAAAGGCCCGTCCAATGCGTCCGCGCGTGTCAGGCCCCGACCAGCGGGGAGCCGGACGGCGCCCGCAGCGGCGCGGCCAGCTCGGCGAGGGCGCGTTCCAGACCGTGCAGATGGGCCAGGGCGGGTTCCGTCCCGGCCGGGGAGGTCCGTACGGCGATGTCCCGGCCGCCGGTGAGCGCCTCGACGGCGGCCTCGACGCGCCAGCAGGCGGCGGCCAGCCGGGCGTCGTGCGAGGCCTCCGGGTCGGCGGCGACGGCGACGAGGCCGCGGATCTCCCGGGCGCAGTCGTCGAGCAGGGCGAGCACCCGCCGGGCGCGCCGCTTGCGGCCGAGCATGGGGTTCAGCGGATGCACCAGCGGGGCGACCGAGAGCCGCACCCGGGCGAGCAGCTGTTCCAGCTCCGCCACCACCGGCGCCGGGTCGGCGTCCGCGGTCCCGGCCAGCCGCGCGGCCGCCTGGGCGGTGCACGCGTGGACGCAGCGCAGGGCCCGCTGGATCCAGGTGTCGGTGACGCTGTGCGTGGTCACGGGCAGGACGAACGCCACCGCCAGCACGGCGCCGAGCGCGCCGACGGCGGTCTCCACGGCCCGGAGCGCCAGCAGACCGGGGGTGAGCACGCCCAGCAGGCCGTAGAGCATGGCGGCGAGCACCGTCACCCAGAGCATCATCCAGGTGTAGGACACGGCGGCCGTGTAGAAGATGCCGAAGACGGCGACGGCGACGACCAGCGCGGTCACCGGCCCGTCCCCGTGTGCGGGGACGGCGACGAAGAGCGCGAGCCCGATGCCGATGACGGTGCCGAGCACCCGCCGGAAGCCGCGCACCAGGGTCTCGCCGCGCGAGGTGGTGTTGACGAAGACCCACCAGGTGGCGCCGACGGCCCAGTACCAGCGCTCCCCGGACAGCAGCTGGCCCACGACCAGGGCGAAGCCCGCGCCGGCGGTCGCCTGGACCGCCTGGCGGGTGGTCACGCGGGCCAGCCCGGTGCCGGCGGGCGGCGCCGGTACGACGGCCGGGGGCAGCCGGCGCTCGTAGCACCACAGCCCGAAGCGCACGGCGGCCGCGGCGAGCACGGACAGCAGGACGGAGGCGTACAGCTCGGGGAGCTGGGCGGTCCTCGCGTGCAGGAACTGCGCCACGAAGTAGGTCATGAAGGCGAAGACGCCGAGGCTGTGGCCGCGCGGGCCCCAGCGCCGCGCGTACACGCCGAGTCCGACCACGGCGAGGAAGGTGAGGTCACGGGCGACCGGGTGGTCGTGCAGCACGGCCGCGGCGGCGAGCACCGGCAGGCCGACGACGGGCAGCAGCGCCGTGGTGACGGCCTGCCCCCGGACAGTGGCGTCGGTGACGGTGAACAGGGCGAGCAGTGCGGCGAGCCCACCGGTGACGGCACCGGTGAGCGAGTGCCCGGCCAGGCCGCAGACGACGACGGCCAGCCCGATGCCGAGCACGGCCCGCGCCGCGAAGCGCAGCCGGATCCGGCCCGGGTCCGGAGCCATGAACACCCTCTTCAGCACGTACCGCCCCCTGGGAACTCGTTGGTGTGCGCCGTGGCACGAAAAAGGCGCCGCGGAGGTCCGCAGCGCCATCGACCCCTCCATATCAGCATCCCTTCCACCAGTGGCTCAACCGAGTCCTGTGGGAGTGGGCCATTGGTACAGTGTTCGCGGCATTCCTACGGCCGTCGAAGTGCCAATGGCCGATACGGGGACACTTCGGATCTCATGGCCGTGGACGAGCTCGACACCCGCATCCTGCGGCTGCTGCTGGAGCAGCCGCGCACCAGCGTGCGGGAGTACGCCCGCGTCCTCGGGGTGGCCCGCGGCACTCTCCAGGCCCGCCTGGACCGCATGGAGCGCGAGGGCGTGATCACCGGCACCGGCCCCGTCCTCTCCCCCGCCGCGCTGGGCCACCCCGTCCTCGCGTTCGTGCACATCGAGGTCACCCAGGGGCACCTGGACGAGGTGGGGGACGCGCTGGCCGCCGTACCGGAGATCGTCGAGGCGTTCTCCACCACGGGCGGCGGCGATCTGCTGGCCCGGGTGGTGGCGCGCGACAACGCGCATCTGGAGGACGTGGTCCAGAAACTGATCAGCCTGCCCGGCGTGGTCCGCACCCGCACCGAGGTGGCGCTGCGCGAGCGCGTCCCGCACCGGCTGCTGCCGCTGGTGAAGTCGATCGGCCGTACGGCACGGAAGTGAGCCCTGTCATCCTGGACCCCATGAGCACCCTCGGCGCCCTCTCGGTCGTCTTCGATCTCGACGGAACGCTCGTGGACAGCGAGCCGAACTACTACGAGGCGGGCCGGCGGACCCTCGCCGAGTACGGGGTGCCGGACTTCTCCTGGGCCGAGCACGAGCGCTACGTGGGGATCAGCACCCGGGAGACGCTCGCCGACTGGCGGGAGCGGTACGGGCTGTCCGCCCCGGTGGAGGAACTGCTCGCGGTCAAGGACCGCCACTATCTGAGGCTGGCCGGCGCCTCGACGCGGGTGTACCCGGAGATGCGGGCGTTCGTCGAACTGCTGGCGGCCGGCGGCGTGCCGATGGCCGTGGCCTCCGGTTCCTCGCCCGTCGCCATCGGGGCGATCCTGGCCGGCACGGGCCTGGACGCGCACTTGCGCACCGTCGTGTCGGCCGACGAGGTAGCGCGGGGCAAGCCGGCCCCGGACATCTTCCTGGAGGCGGCCCGCCGGCTCGGCGCGGACCCGGCCGACTGCGTGGTGGTCGAGGACGCGGCCCCGGGCGCCGCCGCCGCGCACGCGGCCGGGATGCGCTGCATCGCCGTCCCCTATGTCGCCGCTCAGGCCGACGCGCCCGAGTTCGCCACCGCCGGTCTGCTGCTGCGGGGCGGGCAGGCGGAGTTCACGGCGCGGGCCGCGCACGCCTGGCTGACGGACTCCGCCCGGCGCCCCTGACCGGCTCCCGCCGTCGCGATCGCGGGCACGCTCACCGACACCACCGCCGAGACGTGCTGCGCGTACAACATGCTCAAGCTGAGCCGGACGCTGTTCTTCCACGAGCAGGACCCGGCGTACACGGACCACTACGAGCGGGCCCTGTCCAACCAGGTGCTCGGCTCCAGACAGGACCGGCCGGACGCGGAGAAGCCGCTCGTCACCTACGTCATCGGCCTGACGCCCGGCCATGTGCGCGACTACACGCCCAAGCGGGGGACGACCTGCTGCGAGGGCACCGGCATGGAGAGCGCCACCAAGTACCAGGATTCCGTGTACTTCGCGAAGGCCGACGGGTCCGCCCTGTACGTCAACCTCTACAGCGCCTCCCGGCTGACCTGGGCCGAGAAGGGCGTCACGGTCACGCAGACCACCCGCTACCCCCAGGAGCAGGGCAGCACGCTCGCCCTCGGCGGCGGCCGGGCCTCCTTCACGCTGCTGCTGCGGGTGCCGTCCTGGGCGGCCGCGGGCTTTTGGGTGACCGTCAACGGGCGTGCCGTGCCCGGCACTCCGGTCCCCGGCCGCTACTTCGGCGTCTCGCGGACCTGGCGCGAGGGTGACACCGTACGGATCTCCGTGCCCTTCCGGCTGCGGGTGGAACGGACCCTCGACGACCCCGCGCCGCAGGCCCTGTTCTACGGCCCGGTCAACCTGGTCACCCGTCGACCGGGGCCGGACGAACCCCTGCACTACACGCTGGACGGGATCGAGCCGACGCCCTTCGCGGAGGGGACCGAGGACCTGACACACGCCTCCTTCCGGCGCTCGGAACCGCGTGTGATCTTCGGCACGTCCGACTCCGGAGTCGCCAGCCCGGCCCGCGGCGACGGCACGACGCTGCTCGACGAGATCTGGGCCGGGGCGCCCTTCCGCGGCAAGGGAGCGCTGGTGGCACGGGTGCGGTCCACCGTGGCGGCCCGGGTGTCCGAGGGCCTGCTGAGCCGCGCGGACGGCGACAAGGTGGTGAGCACGGCGCAGAGGGCCGCTTACGCCGACTGAGGCCGGCCGAAAAATCTTTCCCGGACGGTGACTGTCTCGCGCCCGGCGTCCGTACTCCCTGCTGTTGGGCCGTTCACATCCCAGGAGGCACGATGCGCATCTCGCGCAGCACGGCAGGAACCGCGTTCGTGGGCGGAGCCATGATCCTCACCCTCACCGCGCTCGCCTACCCCACCATGCTGGGCGTCCAGAACACATCGACCAAGCAGGACCGGGTGGTGGCCAACACGAACTACGGCCCGCTGACCGAGGCGGACCGCGACTTCGTGGTGAAGGTGCGCGCGGCGGGGCTGTGGGAGCACCCGCTGGGGCTGCTGGCGATGGAGCGGGGGACGACGCCGGAGATGAAGGAGGCGGGCGAGCACCTGGTCGTCGGTCACGGCCGGCTCGACGCGTCCTGCCGCAAGATCTCCGTGGAGCTCGGCATCACGCTGCCGAACGTGGCCTCACCGCAGCAGCAGGGGTTCGTGGAGACCGTGAAGGCCACCAACGGCAAGGAGTTCGACTCCACGGCGGTGAACATCATGCGCGTGACGCACGGGCAGATCTTCCCCGCCATCGCCAACATTCGGGCCAACACCAGGAACACCCTGGTCCGGCAGCTGGCCGACCAGGCCAACGACACGGTGCTCGACCACATCACGGTGCTGGAGAAGACGGGCCTGGTCAATCACGAGCAGGTCAACTTCCAGCAGACCAGCCCGCCCAAGATGCCGCGGGAGGCGGTGACGCCGCCGGCGCCGCAGCCGGGTGCGCAGGTCCTCGCGCTGGAGATCCCCGAGGGTCTCGAGGACCTCAACACGGCGTCCCCGGCGCCGTCACCGTCCCCGACGGTCAGGTAGCCGGGTCAGGACCTGCGACGGGGCTTGCCCCGCCGCGGGTTCTTCGCCGTGCCGCCGGTTCCTCCCCGGCGGCTCCGGCCGGCGGTCCCGCCGGCCGGCTGCTGCCGCCGGGCGGCGGGCTTCCTCTCCCGCGTCGGCTCCTGCCTGCGGCCCCTGGTGCTGTTGACGGTCCGGCCGCGGACGATCCCGATGAAGTCCTCGACCCGGTCCGTCGTCGCCGCCTCGGGCCAGGACAGCGCCACGCTCGACTCGGGGGCCCCCTCGAGCGGCCGGTGGGTGAGGTCCTTGCGGTGGTGCAGCCGGGCGAGCGACAGCGGGACGACGAGCACGCCGATCCCGGCCGCGACGAGTTCGATCGCGTCGGCGGTGGTGGCGGGGCGTTCGAGGGCGGGCCGTCCGGGCAGGCTCTCCCAGGTGAGGACGTCGTCGAGCGGGTGCAGCACGATGTCGTCGGCCAGGTCCTCCGGGGACACCGCGTCGGCCGCCGTGACGAGGTGGTCCTTGGGCACCACGACGACCGTCTGCTCGGTGTAGAGGGGGATCGCGCTGAGGACCGTACGGTCGACGGGCAGCCGGACGAGGCCCGCGTCGGCGTCACCGCCCAGCAGCAGCCCCTGCGCCGTGCCGGCGGGGACCTGCGTGAGGGTCAGCGGGACGTCGGGCAGCCGCTCGTTCCATACGCGCACCCATTTGTCGGGCATCACGCCGGGTACGTACACGAGCCGGAACGAGGGGGACACTTCCGAGCCTGTCACCTGGCCAGGTTACCGGCCGTGGTCGGCGGCCGTGCACACGCTCGATACCCTGGACGTCATGACGCAGCACCAGAGCACCCAGACGATGAAGCCCGCGACCGCGGCGAAGAAACTGGGTGTGTACCTCGACGCCACCCCCGCCGACTTCCGGGACGGTGTCGTCTCACGCGCCGAGCTGAACGCGCTCCAGGCGGACCCGCCGCAGTGGCTGCGGGACCTGCGGCGCGACGGCCCCCACCCCCGCCCGGTGGTCGCGGCGAAGCTGGGCGTGTCCATCGCCGGCCTCGCGCGCGGCGGGGTCACCGAGGCCCTCACCACCGAGCAGATCGAGGCGCTGAAGGAGGAGCGCCCCGAGTGGCTGGAGCGGGAGCGCGCCACCCAGGCCGAGGTCCGCAAGGAGGCGGCCCGGATCAAGAAGCGGAACGCGGAGCGCGCGGAAGGCGACGACACCCCCTAAACGCCAGCCCGCGCCACCCTTCCGGTGGATAGAAATATCTACCAGCATGTCCGTACCGCACGCGCCCGCAGCGGCGCAGCCGACCGTGCCCGGGGTGGACATGCACAGCGCCATGTGGAAGCAAGCCGTCGAGTGGCTGGCCGCGGCGGCCACGGACCCGCAGGAGTGCAAGCGCGAGTGGGACCACGGCAAGGGCACGGCGCTGCTCGCGGCGGGCCGGTACTGGGACGTGCTGAGCGTGCCCGACCGGCTCGGGCTGCTCGCCCTGGACATCCTGTGGCGCGACCCCCTGAAGGTGCCCGGGCCCACGCTGGTGGACGTCACGGCCCGCAGAGTGGGGTTCTTCCTGCCGCCCGACCCGGCCAGCGAGTGGGTCGGCTTCGGGGTGCGGCACGTGGGCCGTGGGTCCTGGGTCGCCGTACCGCCGCCGTACCGGCCGGCCGGGCGTCTGGAGTGGCTGGTCCCGCCGGACGGCGCCGGCACCCTGCACGCCCCCGGTCCGCTCGAACTGGCGCTGCGCGGGGCGACCGGCACGCTCGCCGTGCTGGCGCCGGTCAGCGCGGAGCCGGCGGGTCCGGAGGGCTGGTGAGTTCCTCGCCGGTGCCATCGCCGGTGTCCTCGGCGGTGTCCTCGGCGGGCGGCCGCAGCAGGGGGACGGGGAAGGGCACGGGCAGCACCGTCGCGCGCTCGCCGACCGTGGCGGCGGCGAAGGAGGCCCACAGGCCGTCACGGTGCTCCGGGACCGCGTGCCCCCTGGCCCGCCACTCCGCGACGAGGGCCGTGTAGATCGGCGTATGACCGCCGTACCCGCTGGTGAGTTCGGCGTACAACCGGCCCGCGGCGTCGTGCCCGAGAAGGCGCCGCGCCGTCTCAGTGCTGTCCATGCCGGTCCAACGCGCCCCCGTGCGCCGGTGGTACGCCGGTGGCCGCAGGTCCGCCGGGTCGGGTGAAGCCGTCACCCGTACAGCCGTACCCAGGACGGGGTCCGCCCTGGACACGGGATTGAACGAGCGTTTAGCATGCTGTACATGCGTTCAACCCAGGACGACCGGACCACCCGGGCCGTCATCCGCGACGAGGCGTTGCGGCTGTTCGCCGAGCGCGGGCCGGAGTCGGTGACCGTACGGCAGATCGCCGGGGCCGCCGGGGTGTCGGCCGGGCTCGTGGTGCACCACTTCGGGTCGAAGGACGGACTGCGGCAGGAGGTCGACCAGTACGTCCTGGCCGTGTTCGAGGCGATGCTGGGCGAGCTGACCGGTGAGGGCGGGCAGGAGCTGCTCGACCCGGGCGCCGGGTCGGCGTCCCTGAGCGAGGCGTTCGCCCGGCATCTGCCGGCCGGCTCGCCCCTGCCGGGCTATCTGCGCCGGCTGCTGCTCACCGGGGCGGACACCGGGCGGGTGCTGTTCCGGCGGCTGTTCGAACTGAGCCGCCGGACGCTGGACGAGCTGGTCGCGGCCGGAATGGCCGATCCCGGCCGGGATCCGGCCGTCCGCGCGGCCGTGCTGCTCGCCAACGACCTGGCCGTGTTCCTGCTGCGCGACCACCTCACCGACGTCCTGGGAACCGACCCGCTGTCCGCCGACGGCATGGCCCGCTGGGCCCCGGAACTGCTCGGCGTCTACGCGGGCGGGCTGAACGCGGCACCGCGAGGAGAGGCGCCCCCACAGCGATAGGGAGATTCCGCATGCCGTCCGGAACCGTACTCGCACCACCCGCGCTCGAAGCGCGTGACCTGCACAAGTCCTACGGCGCCCACCGGGTCCTGCGCGGTGTCGACCTCACCGTCGCACCGGGGCGGCTGGTCGCCGTCGTGGGCGAGAACGGCGCCGGGAAGTCCACGCTGCTCAAGGCGCTGGCGGGCGTCCTCGCCGCGGACCGGGGCGAGGTGGTCCATCACGGGACGCTCGGCTACTGCCCGCAGGAGCCGGTGCTCAACGACAGCCTGACCGTGGAGCAGCATCTGCGGTACTTCGCCGCCGCCCGGCGGCTGCCCGGTCTGGAGCACGGCCACGAACTCGTCGGGCGGCTGGGCTACGAGAAGTACCTGGGGACCGCGGCCGGTGAACTGTCCGGCGGGACCCGGCAGAAGCTCAACCTCACCCTGGCCCTGCTGCACGACCCCGACGTCCTGCTGCTGGACGAGCCCTACCAGGGGTTCGACTGGGAGACGTACCTGCGCTTCTGGGAACTGACCGAGGAGCTGCGCTCGCACGGCAGGGCGGTCGTCGTCATCACCCATCTCGTCTTCGAGCGGGAGCGCTTCGACCTGCTGGCCGATCTCGTGGACGGACGGCTCGTCACCCGCGCCACCGGCGCCACGGAGGCGGAGGAGGCCCGGCATGCGGACGTCTGACACCGTGCGGCGGCCGCCGTACCGGCAGTTCCCCACCGCCCTGCGCTTCTCGGTGCGCGACCAGACCCGCAACCGGCTCGCCGGGCTGCTGCTCGTGCTGTTCGTGCCCGCCTGGTACCTGCTGATGGACGCGATGGCCGGGAGCGAGGTGCTGGAGTTCAGGCTGTACGCGACCGGGGAGGTGCTCCAGGTCGACGGCGGCCGGCTCACACTGATCACGGCCGGGCTCAACTGCGTCACCATGATCGCGGGTTTCGTGGTCTTCGACGCCGTCCGCAAGGCGCTGCTCTTCGACCGGCGGCTGGTGTTCGCCGGTTACGGTCAAGCCGTCCTCGTCGGCGCCAAGACCCTTGCCGTCGTGGTCGTCGCCGCCGCGATCGCCCTCTACACCGCGCTGGCGGTGCTGTTCCTCTGGCGCCCCTCGGTGGGCGGCTGGTTCGCCGTGCTCGCGGGCTTCACGGTCATCGCGCTCACCTACGGCGCCCTCGGCCTGCTGCTGGGGGTGCTGGTCAAGCGGGACCTGGAGGGCTTCTTCCTCATCATCATGGGCGGGCTGATGGACACCTTCCTGCAGAACCCGCTGGGCAATCCGCTGGCCAACGAGCCCGTGCTGCGGTGGTTCCCGTCCTTCGGGCCCATGCAGTTCGCGGCGGGCGGCGCCTTCGGGGACGCCGTTCTCTGGGGGCACCTCGGGCTCGGGCTGCTGTGGGCGGGCGCGTTCAGCGCGGTGGGGCTGGTGGTGTTCTGGATCAGGACCCGCAGCCGGAACCACGCGCGGTGACCGGCCGGGGTTGACCCTCGACCTGGTCGAGGGACCAGGGTCACGGGTGTGGAGAGCGAGATGCGCAGCATTGGTGAGATGGCCCGGGACAGCGGGCTGGGCGTGAGCGCCCTGCGGTTCTACGACCGTGCCGGTGTCCTGGTCCCCGACCGGGTGGACCCGGTCAGCGGCTACCGCTGGTACGCCCCCGGGCAGCTGGAGGAGGCCCGGCTGCTGGCCCGGCTGCGCCGGGCCGGGATGCCGCTGGCGGACATCCGGCTGGTGCTGGCCGGCTGGACGGGCACCGACACCGATCTCGTACGGCAGCTCCTTCAGGCGCATCTGCGCCGGCTGGAGCAGGGGCTGTCCGATGCCCGCGCCGAGTTCTCCGCGCTCCGAGTCCTGCTCGACCACAGGGAGAACCCCATGACCTCGCTCCGCACCGACACCGCCGTACGGCTGTCCCTCTCCGGTCCCGGACTGGCCGCCGCACTGGACGCGGTCCGGTTCGCGGCCGGCACCGACCCGGAGCTGCCGATGCTCGGCGGGATCCACTTCGACGTCGAGGGCGACGCGCTGCGCCTGGTGGCCACCGACCGGTACCGGATGGCCGTGGCGCGCGCCGCCGCCGACGGGCACGACGGATCCCGCGTCCAGGTCACCGTGCCCCTTCCGCTCGCCGACGCGATGCGGGCGCTGCTGGACGGAGAGGACCGGGTCCGGCTCACCGTGGACGGTGACCGCGTGACCCTGGAGACCGGGGACCGGCAGACGGCCGGCCAGTGCCTCGGCCACGACTTCCCCGACTACCGCCGGCTGGTCCGCCTCCCGGCCGGGCGGCGTGCCGTGGTGGACGTGCCGGCCTTCCGGGAGGCGGTGCGCACGGGTCCCGTCCGCGCGGGCGAGGCGCCCGGACAGGACGGGACGCCCTGCGACCTCAGCGTGCTGGAGGTGGCGGAGGACGGCTCGGTCGCCCTGGCCGGGGACGGTGCCGACGGCCGGGACCTCGTCGCCGTCAACCGCGCGTTCCTGCTGGACGCCCTCACCGCCGGGTCCGGCGACCGGCTGGTCCTCGAATTCGGCGCCCCCACGGCGCCCCTGGCGGTCCGCCGGCCGGACGACGAGCACACGTTCTCGCTCCTGATGCCGGTGCGGCTGGAGGACTAGGGACCCTGGGGCCGGCCCGGACGGTTCAGCGTTCGGGCCGGCTCTCGTCCACCGGTTCCAGCGTCTCCGCGGCCGGCGCCGTGGCCTGTGCGGGCACGGTGTCGGCGGAGGCGGTGCGCCGGGCGGTCAGGCGCAGCGCGACGGGCTCGGTGTAGCGGGCCGTGAGCGGGCCCAGGACGACCAGGACCAGGACGTACGCCGTGGCCAGCGGGCCGAGGTCCGGTTCGATGCCGGCGGTGACCGCGAGACCGGCGATGACGATGGAGAACTCGCCGCGGGCGACCAGGGTGCCGCCCGCGCGCCAGCGGCCCTTGGGGGAGATCCCGGCCCGGCGGGCGGCCCAGTAACCGGTGGCGATCTTCGTCAGCGCGGTGACGACGGCGAGCGCGAGGGCGGGCAGGATCACCGGCGGGATCGACTGGGGGTCGGTGTGCAGGCCGAAGAAGACGAAGAAGACCGCGGCGAACAGGTCCCGCAGCGGCGCCAGCAGGTTGTGCGCTCCCTCGGCGACCTCCCCGGACAGGGCGATGCCGACCAGGAACGCGCCCACGGCCGCCGAGACCTGCAACTGCTGGGCGAGCCCCGCGACGAGCAGGGTCAGGCCCAGCACCACCAGCAGCAGCTTCTCCGGGTCGTCGCTGGAGACGAAGCGGGAGATCACCCGCCCGTAGCGGACGGCGACGAACAGCACGAGTCCGGCGACGCCCAGCGCGATGGCCAGCGTGACGCTGCCCGCGGCGAGGCTGACGCCGGCCAGCAGGGCGGTGATGATCGGCAGGTAGACCGCCATGGCCAGGTCCTCGAGCACCAGGATGCTGAGGATGACCGGGGTCTCGCGGTTGCCGAGCCGTCCGAGGTCGCCGAGGACCTTGGCGATGACGCCGGAGGAGGAGATCCAGGTGACGCCGGCCAGCACCACCGCGGCGACCGGGCCCCAGCCGAGCAGCAGGGCCAGGGCGGCGCCGGGCAGGGCGTTGAGCGCCATGTCGACGAGGCCGGCCGGGTACTGGGTCTTGAGGTTGGAGACGAGGTCGCTGGCCGTGTACTCCAGGCCGAGCATGAGCAGCAGCAGGATGACGCCGATCTCGGCGCCGATCGCGACGAACTCCTCGCTCGCGCCGAGCGGCAGCAGCCCGCCCTCGCCGAAGGCGAGGCCGGCCAGCAGATAGAGGGGGATCGGGGAGAACTGGAGGCGTCCGGCGAGACGTCCCAGCAGGCCGAGCCCGAGGATGATCGCGCCGAACTCGATCAGGAAGATCGCGGAAGAGTGCACGCGCTCACTCCCGACCGAGTATCTCGGCGGCGGCGTCGATGCCCTCGCGGGTGCCGATCAGGATCAGCGTGTCACCGCCGGCCAGCCGGAAGTCCGGCGCGGGGGACGGGATCGCCTCGGCCCGCCGCAGCACGGCCACGATCGAGGCGCCGGTGTCGGTGCGCATCCGGGTGTCGCCCAGCAGCCGGCCGTTCCAGTGGGAGACGGCGGACAGTTCGACGCGCTCGGCGACCAGCCCCAGGTCGGTGGTGTGCAGCAGGTTGGGGCTGTGGTGGGCGGGCATGAGCGCGTCGATCAGCGCGGCCGACTCGGCGACGGTCAGCCGCATCGAGCGGGCGCAGGCGTCCGGGTCGTCGGAGCGGTAGACGTTGACCGTGCGGGCACCGTCGCGGTGCGCGATCACGGACAGGTGCTCGTGCTCACGCGTGGTGAGGTCGTATTTCACGCCGATGCCCGGCAGCGGCGTGGCGCTCATCCGTGGAGCAGGCACAGCCCGTCCCCTTCCCGGTTCTCTTGTCGATGTCGTCCGGGGTGTGGTGCCGGCCGTGCCGTCGAACGGTACGGATGATCCACCCCCACGGGGCAATGGTGCCATCCCGCCATTCGGCCGGAACATGGGTGTTGTCACGGATGGACAGGGGGGCGCGACGGAGCCGAGGATTTCCGGGGAGACCGTGTCGCCGCAGGTCGGAGGGGTGGGTACGGGCTCTCTCCCGCGGGTACCCGGAGGAACCGCCGGGGACGGGAGTGAGTGGTGAACGACACGGTGGTCGTAGGAGTGGACGGTTCGCCGTCCAGTCTCGCCGCGGTCGACGTCGCGGCGCACGAGGCCCTGCTGCGCGGCGCGCGACTGCGGATCGTGCACGCGTTCAGCCGCCCGGCGGATCTCGACCCGATGATCCACGGCGTTCTGGCGGGGGCCGAGCAGCGTGCCCACGACCGTGCGCCGGGGCTGGAGATCGCCAGGACGGTGGCGTCCGGTGAGACGCTGACGGTGTTGCGGAGCGAGTCGCGGCACGCGGTGCTGACGGTGGTCGGCGGGCGGGGCCGCGGTGGGTTCGGGGATCTGCTGCTGGGCTCGACGGTCGTGCAGCTGGCCGCCCACGGGCACGGCCCGCTGATGGTGGTCCGCGGTCGCCCCGGCCCCGAGGGGCCCGTGCTCCTCGCCGTGGACGGCTCGCCGGCCGGGGCCGCGGCGGCGGGCTTCGCCTTCGCCGAGGCCGCGCTGCGCGGGGCGCCGCTGGTCGCGACGCACGTGTGGAACACCTGGAGCGAGCCGACGCCGTACGAGGGTCCCGCCGATCCGCTGAACGTGGTGGTGGATCTCGACCGGCTTCGGGAGCGGCACCAGCGGATGCTGGAGGAGGCGGTGGCGCCGTGGCGGGAGGTCCGGCCCGAGGTCGCCGTGGAGCTGCGCCTGGAGCGGGCGCGGGTGCGGCACGCGCTGCTCGACGCGAGCCGGGAGGCCCAACTGGTGGTGGCCGGGGCCCGCGGTCACGGCGGCTTCACCGGGATGCTGCTCGGTTCGGTCAGCCAGGCGCTGCTGTACCACGCCGACTGTCCCGTCGCCGTCGTCCGCGGCACGCAGTGAAAGGGTGTCCCCGCTCCTCGTGGGGGCTTCCTCGTCGCGGCACGACGGGACCGTGTGCACGACCCGCGCCTCGGGACATGTGAACGCGCCCCGTCCGGCCGTCCACCGGGCGCTGGTGAGCGCGGAGGCGGTCGCGTGGTGGCGGGTGCCGTCGGGGACGCGGAGCGAGGTCCACGCGTTCGAGGCGCGCGAGGGCGGCGGGTTCCGGGTCTCCCTGACCCACGACTCGCCCGGCGCGGTCGGCAGGTCGTCCCGCGCACCGACACCTGCCACGGCCGCTTCGCGCGGCTCGTGCCCGGCGAACCGGTGGTGGAGGTCCTCCAGTTCGAGACCGAGGACCCCGAACCGCGCGGCACGATGACGATCACCACCACGCTCACCGAGGCCGGTGGCGGCACGGATGTGCTGACCGTCCACGAGGGTGTCCCCGACGCGGTGCCCGCCGCCGATAACGAGGCGGGCACCCGCTCGGCACCGGCCCGGCTCGCCCGTTTCGTGGAGGCGCACGCCTGAATTCCTGCGCTCCCCCGTGCACCCGTGCGCCCCCTTGGCGACGGCATTCGGTGCGTCGGGTGCCGGTCCGGTGTGGGCAGGACAAGGTTCGAGTGCCACATGTATGTGGACTCGTATATGTGGACTCACTGAATTCCGTTTGTGTCGCTGGAGACAGGTGGTATTCGATGAGCAATTGCGTTCACGAACCGGTGCCGGCCTGGAGGCCGGGAATCGCGCCGGGCATATTCCCGTCCGTCGGCCACGGTATCGCCTTGTTCCGGCGCCCGCTGGAGTTTCTGAATTCTCTGTCCGAGTACGGCGATCTGGTGGAGATACGCCTGGGTCCGACGCGTGCCTGGGTGGTGTGCCACCCGCGGCTGGTCCACGAGATGCTCAGGGACACCCGCACCTTCGACAAGGGCGGCCCCCTCTACGAGCGGCTCCGGGCCCTGATGGGGGACGGGGTCGTCACCTGCCCGCACGGCGAGCACCTCAGGCAGCGCAGGCTGCTGCAGCCCGCCTTCCGCCCGGCCGGCGTCGCCGGCCTGACCGGGGCGATGGGCGAGGAGGCCGAGTCGGTGTGCCGCACGTGGTGGGCGGGGCGGAGGGTCGATGTCAGCGCGGCCATGATGGCCCTGACCACGGGGACGATCAGCCGGGTCCTGCTCTCCGACTCGCTCGACGCGGCGAGGGCCGCCGAGGTGCGGGACTGCCTGGCCGGGATCGTCCACGGACTGTTCCTGCGCACGGTCCTCCCGGTCGACGCCCTGTTCCGGGTGCCCCTGCCCGCCAACCGCCGGTACCGGGACGCGGTCGCCCGTCTGCACCGGCTCGTGGACGCGGCGATCGCCGAGCGCCGCGCGGGCGAGCCGCGCGACGACCTGCTGGGGGCCCTGCTGGCGGCGGCCGACGCCGGAGAGCACGGGGTGACCCCCGGTGAGGTGCACGACCAGCTCGTCTCCCTGCTGCTCACCGGGTCGGAGAGCCCCTCCCTGGGCCTGTCCTCCACGTTCAGCCTGCTCGCACAGCACCCGGAGGCCGAGCGCGAACTGCACGCCGAGGTCGACTCCGTACTGGCCGGGCGCGCCCTCCCCACCTCCGACGATCTGCCGCGTCTCCCCTACACCCGGGCCGTGATCAGCGAAACCCTGCGCCACTCCCCGCCCGGCTGGCTCTTCACCCGGTCCACCACCAAGGACGTCGAGTTCGGCGGGCGCCGCCTGCCGCGCGGGGCCACCGTTCTCTACAGCCCGTACCTGCTGCACCACGCGCCCTCGTCGTTCCCCGACCCCGAGCGGTTCAGGCCCGAGCGGTGGCTGTCGGACGAGCACACCGACCAGCCGTACGGCGCGATGGTCCCGTTCTCCGCGGGCAGCCGGAAATGCCTCGGGGACTCCTTCGCCATGGCGCAGAGCACGGTGGCGGTCGCGACCATCGCCCGGCGCTGGCGGCTGCGCCACCCCCCGGGGCCCGTCGCGCCGGTGCGCCCCGCGGCGACGCTGGGCCCCAGGTCGCTGCGGATGATCTGCGAACCGCGCGGCGAAGGGCTCGGCCGGCGATCCCGAGGGGCGGGTGGCGATCTTGTCGACCACACATGAGGACATCACGGTCGGCACACTGCGCGGAATTCCCGGATCCGATCTCAGGGATCTGATCGACACCCATCTGCGCATGCCGTTCCCCTTCCGGACCAATCCGCACGAACACCGGGTCACGGCGGGCGTCGAGAAGTGGCTGCGGAAAACGGGACTGGCGGACGAAAGCTGGGTCCCGGAAATGATCGCCCGCACCCGCCCGGCCCAGCTCGCCTCCTACAACGGCCCGGAGATGGATTCCGGTCTGCTGCAGATCGTCGCCAATCAGATCGCCTATCAATTCGTCTTCGACGACCGGGCGGAGGAGGTGGGCCGGCAGGGACCCGGCCGGCTGCTGCCCATGCTGGAGGAGAGCATCGCCGTACTGCGGGACGACGCGTCGCCGTCGACGCCGCTCGGCGCGGCCCTGGCCGATCTGCACCGGCAGGTCCGCGAGCGGTGCACGCCCGCCCAGGCCGCGCGATGGGCCGTCAAGAGCCGTGAGTACGTGCACGGCCTGCTGTACGAGGCGGTGGCGCAGGCCGACACCGCCCCGCTGCCTACCGGGCTGTGCACGTCGATACGGTCACTGACCGCGGGGGTCGAGCCCTTCCACCCGCTGTGCGAGGCGGCCCAGCCGTGCGAACTGTCCGACGCGGAACTCCACCACCCGGTGATGCGGCGGCTGGCCCGGCTGTCGGCCGACGCGGCGGTGTGGATACCCGATCTGTACTCCGCGGTGAAGGAACGGCAGGCCGGCGGGATGATCAATCTGGCCCTCGCCCACCAGCGGGCCCACCGCTGCTCCCTGCCGGTCGCCGTCATGCTGGCGATCCGGCAGATCAACCGCACGATCGACGAGTTCGTCGGCCTCTTCGAGGAGATCAGGCCGCGGCTGAGTCCCTCGGCCGTCGGTTACGCGGAGGGCATGGCCGGCTGGATCCGCGGGTGCTGCCACTGGTCCCGCACCGTCCCGCGCTATGCCGACACGGCGGCGGCCCCGGCCTGACCCGGGCGCCGCCACGGACGCGCCCCATCCGGACACCTCTACCCACAGGAGGGATGCCTCAAGCCGTCACCGCCTTCGATTCACCCGTCCTGTCACGGTCGTACCGTAAGACGGACACGGTGTGCCGTGGCAGGCATACGCTCGTCTGCCACTCGTTGGCCGAACGACAGGAAGCGGTACGGCACATGGTGATCGAGCGGCGGCAGCATGTCACCGAGTCCCGGCCGTTGCTGGAGCGCCGACGGGAACTCCGCGCGCTGGACGAGGCGTTGGCGGCCCTGCGGGACACCCGGGACGGGGTGCCGCAGGTGCCGCGCGGCGGGCTCCTCGTCTTCACCGGCCCGGGCGGGATGGGCAAGACGGCGCTGCTGGCGCAGGCCCGCTCCCGCGCGCTGGCCCAGGGGGTCACCGTGCTGTCGGGCTGCGGCGGCCAGAACGAGCAGGAGCTGGCGTTCCGTGTGGTGCGCCGGCTCCTCCAGCCCTCGCTGGCCGCGATGGACGGCGGCGAGCTCCGCGCCTTCCTGGGCAGCTGGTACGACGTCGTCGCCACCGCGCTCGGCCTGGAGGCGGGGCCCGGCCCCCACGTGCCCGACCCGTCCGGGGTCCGCGAGGGCCTGGACTGGGTCATGACCCGGCTCGCCGCACGGAAGGCACCCATGGTGCTGCTCCTCGACGACCTGCACTGGGCGGACGTCGAGTCCCTCGACTGGCTCACCTCCTTCGCGCCCCGGGCGGCGGATCTGCCGCTGCTGATCGTCCTCGCCCACCGGCCCGACGACCTGCCGCGCGAGGCGGAGCCGCTGCGCGCCCTGCCGGGCAGTCTCGGCACCCGCCCCTACGCGCTGGAGCCGCTCACCTCCGAGGCGGTGGCGCGGATCGTCAGGGACGAGGTGGGGGACGAGGCCGAGGACGAGTTCTGCGAGGAATGCCGGCAGGTCACCGGGGGAAGCCCGTTCGAGGCCGTCGAACTCGCCATCCGCCTGGGCGAACGCAATCTGCGGGGCACCCGGCACGAGCTGCGCGCGATGCGGGACCTCGCCGCGGCGATCAAGGGCCGCGGACTGATCGAACGTCTGCGCGCCCTCGGGACGACCACCGTCCGTTTCGCCTACGCCGCGGCCGTGCTCGGCGAGTCCGTGTCGCAGGAACTCGCCGCCGCCATCGCCGTGGTCGGCAGTGAGGCGGCCGCCGAGGCGACGGAGCGGCTGCGCGCCGCCCGGATCCTGGCCGAGGACGACGGGACCGGGGACGGACTCGCCTTCGTCCACCCGCTGATCGCCACCACCATCTACCGTTCCATCGCCCCGGCGCTGCGGGTCGGACTGCACAACGGGGCCGCCGAGGCCATCCGGGCCGCCGGGTTCGGGCCGGCGGCGGCCGCCCGGCATCTGCTGGAGGTGCCCTGCGACGGCCGCGTCGAGGCGGTGGCGTGTCTGCGCGAGGCCGCCCGCGAGTACATGCGCGCCGGCGCCCCGGAAGCGGCCCGGCGGCTGCTGACGCGGGCGCTCCAGGAGCCTCCGCCGCCGGAGCAGCGCGCCGAACTGCTGCACGAACTCGCCTCCTCCACCTTCCTCATCAAGCCCACGGCCACGGTCGCGCACCTCCGTGAGGCGCTGGCGGAGCCCGGCATCGACCCGGAGCTGCGGGCGTCCATCGTGTACCGGCTCACGCAGGCGCTGGCGCACATCGACGAGGTGGCCGAGGCCGCGGCCGTCGCCGCCGACGAGGCGCGGCGCACCCCGCATCCCCGGATCAGGCTGCGGATGCTGGCCGACCACTTCGTGTGGAGCTCGTACCGCACCGACGAGCCGGACCCCGCCGCCCGCTCGCGCAGGCTCGCCAGGCTGGCCGCGCGGGTGACCGGCCGCGGCCTGGAGGAGCGGTACATCCTGGGTCTGCGGGCCTGGGAGGCGGTGGTGTGCGGCGAGCCGCGGCGAACGGCCCTGGAGTACGCCGAACGGGCCCTGCGCGGCGGGCTGAGCTGGACCGACGAGAACCGGGGCTTCGAGGTGCCGGTGGCGGTGGCGATGGTGTTCCTGTACGCCGACCGGCCGCGGCGGGCCGAGGAACTGTTCAGCAAGGGCATGGCGGAGTGCGAGGCGAAGGGCTGGCGCGGCTCCCACCTCGCCCTGGGCCAGACCCTCTCCGGGTACATCCGCTACCGCCGGGGCTCCCTGGCCGAGGCGGAGAACCTGGTCCGGGAGGGGCTGCGCATCGCCGACCGGGTGGAGGGGGCGGTGCCCGCCCAGTGGTTCGCCGTCGGCATCCTCGTCCAGACGCTCCTGGCCCGCGGGCGTACGGCGGCGGCACGCCGGATCGCCGACCACTACCGCTACGGCGGACTGGTCCCGAACGCCGTCATCTACCCCGATCCGCGCACGGTGTACGCCGAGCTGCTGCTGGCGGAGGGCCGCGCGGACGAGGCCGCCGCGCTGCTCCGCGACGTCGGGGACTGGCTGGACGGGCGGGAGTGGCGCAATCCCGCCTGGTGCGCCTGGCAGTCGGGGCTGGCGTTCGCGCTCGCCCGCAGCGCGCCCGACCTGGCGGTCCGGCACGCGCAGGACGCGGTCAAGCGGGCCCGGGACTTCGGGGCGGCCTCGGCGATCGGGCAGGCGGTGCACACCCTGGCCGAGGTGACCGGCGGCCCGGCCTCGCTCGACCTGCACGCGGAGGCCGTCGGTCACCTGGAACAGTCGCCCGCGGCCTACGAGCTGGCCCGCGCCCTGGTCGGCCACGGGGCGGCGCTGTCCCGCACCGGGCAGTTGCAGGAGGCCGCCGACCGCCTCTACCGCGGGCTGGAGGGCGCAGTGCACTGCGGCGCGGAGGCGCTGGCGGGACGGGCCAGGGACGAGCTCGCCGCGGCCGGACTACGACCGCTGCCCCTGCGCTACGCCCAGACGGACACGCTCACCGCGCCCGAACGGGAGGCCGCCGAGCTGACGGTCCGGGGAGCGTCCGCGGCGGCGATCGCCGGAAAGCTGCGCCTCACGGAGCAGGGCGTACGCCATCTGCTCTCCTCGGTCTACCGCAAGATCGGCACGGACGCCTCCGGCCTGGCGGCCGCACTGGAGTCGTTCCCCCGCCCCCGGTCCTGAACAAGCCGCGGCCGAACGGGGCGTCCGTCTCGGCCGACTAGCGGCGCAACACGGGGCGTTGCCGCCGCGCGCCCCCACGGTCGGAGAGGCGTCGCCGATCTCGAACGCCTCCTCCGCCGCCTCTGACAGCCGATGGCCGCGGACCACCGGGCGGGCTCCGCGGTCGGGGTGTCGCGGTTGGCGCCCACGACCTTCGAATCTTTCGATCTACTCACCGAAATATCTGATCGGCCGGCTCCCGGCGGAACGACCAAGAGGACCCATGGAGCGGACCAGGAGATCAATGACGAAGTGAGTCAGGGCTGTTGACTCCCCACAGCCTCACTCTTAACTTATCCGCACCAATTCGACAACAGGACTGAAACTTTCGAATCCGCGGAAAGGACGCTCACGTGAAGGCCAGACGAAAGTTACGGATACGCCCGCTCCTGCTGGCGTTGTTCGGCGGGGTGCTCCCCCTGCTCGCCGGCTTCCTCCTCACCACGCCGAGCGCACAGGCCGCTTCCCTCACCGAGGTGACCGACTTCGGGAACAATCCCGGCAACCTGCGCATGTACGAGTACGTGCCCACCAGCGCCGCAGCGAACCCGCCGGTTCTGGTCGCGGTCCACTACTGCACCGGCACCGGGCCCGGCTTCCACTCGGGCACCGAGTTCGCCTCGCTGGCCGACCGGTACGGGTTCATCGTGATCTACCCGGACGCCAACGTCAGCGGCCAGTGCTTCGACGTGTCCTCCCCGCAGGCGCTCAGGCACGACGGGGGCAGTGACCCGACGAGCATCGCCTCCATGGTGAGTCACGTCGTACAGCGCCACGGCGCCGACGCCGGCCGCGTCTACGTCGCCGGAGCCTCGTCCGGGGCGATGATGACCAACGTGCTCCTCGGCGACTACCCGGACGTCTTCAAGGCCGGGGCGGCGTTCATGGGCGTGCCGTTCGGTTGTTTCGCCACCACCGACGGATCGGGATGGAACAGCGCCTGCGCCGACGGCCGGATCAGCAAGACGCCTCAGCAGTGGGGTGACCTGGTGCGCGCCGCCCACCCCGGCTACAGCGGGTCGCGGCCGCGGATGCAGCTCTGGCACGGCACGACGGACACGACGCTGGACTACAACAACTTCGGCGAAGAGATCAAGCAGTGGACCGACGTGCTGGGCGTGAGCCAGACCCCGGTGCTCACCGACAGCCCACAGTCCGGCTGGACCCGCACCCGCTACGGCGCCGACGGCACCCAGGCGCCCGTCGAGGCCATCAGCGTCTCGGGCGTCGGCCACAGCCTGCCCACCGCCGGCATGACCGCCAGGGCCATCTCGTTCTTCGGCCTGGACCAGAGCACGCCGCCGCCCACCACCCCTCCGCCGACGGGCGGTGCCTGCCGGGTGACGAACGCCGTCAGCGCGTGGAACAACGGCCTCACCGACAACATCACCATCACCAACACCGGTTCGTCGACGCTCAACGGGTGGACGCTGACCTTCACGCTGGGCTCCGGACAGACCATCACCTCCGGCTGGAACGCGACCTTCTCGCCCACCAGCGGTGCGGTCACGGCCAAGAACGTCAGCTACAACGGGACACTCGCCCCGGGCGCCGGCACCTCCATCGGCTTCCAGGCCACCCACACGGGCAACGCCGGAACCCCGACGGACTTCAAGCTCAACGGATCCGCCTGCCAGTCCGGCTGAGCCGACCCGGCCCCTCGCCGACGGGCCCGGCCGGCCGGACTCCCCGACCGGGCCCGTCTCCGGCGCATCCCTAGCCGAGGAAGCTCAGCCGCACGTGGCGGTCGGGGTTGTCGCGGTTGGTGTCGACCAGGCACACCGACTGCCAGGTGCCCAGTTCCAGCCGTCCGTCCACCACCGGGAGCGTCGCGTGCGGCGGGACGAAGGCGGGCAGGACGTGGTCGCGGCCGTGGCCGGGGCTGCCGTGGCGGTGCTGCCAGCGGTCGTCGGCGGGCAGCAGGGTGTGCAGGGCGGACAGGAGGTCGTCGTCGCTGCCGGCACCGGTCTCGATGACGGCGATCCCCGCCGTGGCGTGCGGCACGAAGACGTTCAGCAGGCCGTCCCGGCCGGCCGCCGTCTCCCGCAGGAAGGACTCGCAGTCGCCGGTGATGTCGACGACCCTCTCGTCGGAGCCGGTGGCGATGTTCAGGACTCGGGTGGTGAAGGCATCGGACATGTGCTCCATCCTGTCCCATGCGCCGGGGTTCCCGCGGGAGCACCGACGGGAAGATCCACGGCCTCCGCCTGGTTGGTAGAAACGTGAACGACATGCGCGAGGTCGAGGTAGTCGTCATAGGCGCCGGGCAGGCCGGACTGTCGAGCGCCTATCACCTGCGGCGGACCGGGTTCGAGCCGGACCGCGACTTCGTGGTGCTGGACCACTCCCCCGGCCCCGGCGGCGCCTGGCAGTTCCGGTGGCCGTCACTGACGTACGGCAAGGTGCACGGGATGCACGCGCTGCCCGGCATGGAGCTTGACGGCGCCGATCCGGCGCGGGCCTCCTCCGAGGTGATCGGCGAGTACTTCGACCGCTACGAGCGGACCTTCGATCTGCGGGTCCGGCGTCCGGTGGACGTACGGGCGGTGCGCGAGGGGTCCGGCGGACGACTGCTGGTGGAGACCTCGGACGGCGACTGGTCGACGCGGGCGCTGATCAACGCCACCGGCACCTGGGACCGGCCGTTCTGGCCGCGCTATCCGGGCCAGGAGACCTTCCGGGGGCGGCAGTTGCACACGGCGCGCTACCCGGGGCCGGAGGCGTTCGCCGGACAGCGGGTGATCGTGGTGGGCGGCGGTGCCTCGGGCACCCAGCACCTGCTGGAGATCGCGCCGTACGCGGCGGCCACGACCTGGGTGACCCGGCGGCCCCCGGTCTTCCGTGAGGGCCCCTTCGACGAGGAGGCGGGCCGGGCGGCCGTGGCGCTCGTCGAGGAGCGGGTACGGCAGGGTCTGCCGCCGCGCAGTGTCGTCTCCGTGACGGGATTGCCGCTCAACGACGCGATCCGCCGGGGTCTGGCGGACGGTGTGCTCGACCGGCAGCCCATGTTCGACCGGATCACGCCCGACGGCGTGGAGTGGGCGGACGGACGGCGGGTGGCGGCCGACGTCATCCTGTGGGCGACCGGCTTCCGCCCCGCCGTCGAGCATCTCGCCCCGCTGCGGCTGCGGGAGCCGGGCGGCGGCATCCGGGTCGAGGGCACGCGGGCGGTCGCCGACCCGCGGATCCATCTGGTCGGCTACGGCCCCTCGGCGAGCACCATCGGCGCCAACCGGGCCGGACGCGCGGCGGTGCGGGACATCAGGCGGCTGCTGGCGCGGGAGGAGCGGGCCGCGGCGTGACGGCCGGGGCGGTGTGACGGCCGGGGGCGCGCCGCTCACTTCTTCGACGGTTCGCTCGCCTTCTTCCCCTGTGCGTCGGACTCGGCGACGTTGCGCTGGTGTTCCGCGTAGTCGGCCGTGAAGCGGGTGTCGCCCGGCTTGACGGTGACGAAGTAGAGCCAGTCGCCCGGAGTCGGGTTGATCGCGGCGCGCACCGCGTCCTCGCCGGGGTTGTCGATCGGGGTCGGGGGCAGCCCCATGCGCCGGTAGGAGTTGTAGGGGCTGTCGATCTCGGTGTCGGCGGCCGTCGTGCGCGGCGCCCCGCGGTTCAGGGCGTAGTCGACGGTGGAGTCCATCTGGAGCGGCATCCCGCGCTCCAGCCGGTTGAAGATCACCCGGGCCACCTTGCCCATGTCGGCCTTGGTGGCCGCCTCCGCCTGGACGATGCTCGCGACGGTGACCGCCTGGTAGACGTTCATCGCGTTGCGCTGCGCGCCGGCGGCGATCGGGGCTCCGTTGAACTTCTTGTCGGCGGTGTCGACCATGCGGGACAGCAGCTTCTGCGGGGTCGCCTTCTCCTTCAGCGGATAGGTCGCCGGGAAGAGGTAGCCCTCCGGGTTGCCCCCGGCCTCGTCGGGCAGCTTCAGGCCGGCCTCGGGGAGGGACTTCTTCGTGGTGCCGGGGGGCAGGTCGAGGACCTTGTCGACGGCGGCGTACACCTGGCTCGCGCGCCAGCCCTCCGGGATCACCAGGGTCGTGGGGCGGGAGTCGTCGTCGCCGTTCATGATCAGCAGCGGCACCGCCACGGCGGTGCCGGCCACGACGGCCCCGAGCGCGGCGAGGGCGAGGCGGCCCCGGCGCGTCAGTCGGATCGTGCTCCGTGACGGAGTGTTCGTCTGCATGCGGGCACGGTAACCCGCATATCGCCACAAACCCGGCATATTTTCATTTTGTCGGCTCCAGTTGGGCGTCCCGGCGTACGAGGGCGGCGTAGCGCCCGCCGCGCTCCAGCAGCTCTTCGTGCGTGCCGCGTTCGACCGCGCGGCCGGAGTCGAGGACCACGATCTGGTCGGCGCTCCGGACGGTGGACAGCCGGTGGGCGATGGTGACCGTGGTGCGGTCGGCCGACAGCGCGTCGATGGCCTCCTGGACGGCGGCCTCGGTACGGGTGTCCAGGGCGCTGGTGGCCTCGTCGAGCACCAGGACCGGCGGGTCGCGCAGGATGGTGCGGGCGATCGCCAGGCGCTGCTTCTCACCGCCGGAGAACCGGTGGCCGCGCTCGCCGACCACCGTGTCGTACCCGTCGGGCAGGGCGGCGATGTGGTCGTGGATCTGCGCGGCCCGCGCCGCCGCGTGCAGCTCCTCGTCGGTGGCGTCCGGCTTGGCGAAGCGCAGGTTGTCCGCGACCGAGGCGTGGAAGAGGTACGTCTCCTGGGAGACGACGCCCACCGCGCGGGCCAGCGTGTCGAAGTCGAGGTCGCGGACGTCGACGCCGTCGAGGGTGACCCGGCCGCCCGTGACGTCGTACAGCCGCGGCACGAGGTGACCGAGGGTGGACTTGCCGGCGCCGGTCGGCCCGACCACGGCGAGGCTGCCGCCCGGGGGGACGGTGATGTCGATGCCGTCGAGGACGGGGCCGCCCTTGCCGTCGTATCCGAAGGTGACGCCCTCGAAGCGGACCTCGCCCTTGACCCGGTCGAGGTGGACCGGGTCTTCGCGCTCGGTGATGTCGATCGGGAGGTCGAGGTACTCGAAGATGCGCTGGAAGAGCGCGAGCGACGTCTGGATCTGGACGCCGGTGGACAGCAGGCTCACGGCCGGGCGGAACAGCCCCTGCTGGAGCGAGACGAAGGCGACGATGGTGCCGATGGAGACCTCGGGGCCGCCCGTCTGCAGGGCGATGCCGGCCGTCCAGTAGATGATCGCCGGCATGGCGGCCATGACGATCGTGATGACGGCCATGCGCCAGCGGCCGGCCATGTTCGACCGGACCTCCAGGTCGACCAGCCGCTCGGACTCGTCCGAGAAGGCGCCGGTCAGGGAGTCGGAGCGGCCCATGGTGCGGCCCAGCAGGATGCCGCTGACCGAGAGCGACTCGGTGACCGTGGCGGCCATCGCCGCCATCTGCTTCTGGCGCTGGGTGGTGATCTTCTTGCGTTCGTTGCCGACGCGGCGGCTGATCCAGACGAACACCGGCAGCAGGACCAGGGAGACCACGGTCAGCCGCCAGTCGAGCGCCAGCATCGCGACGACGGTGGCGACCACGCTGGTGAGGTTGGAGACCAGGGACGTCGCCGTGGAGGTCACGGTGGCCTGCATGCCGCCGATGTCGTTGGCGATGCGGGACTGGACCTCGCCGGTGCGGGTGCGGGTGAAGAAGGCGAGCGACATGCGCTGGAGCCGGCCGTAGACGGCGGTGCGCAGGTCGTGCATCACGCGCTGGCCGACGGTGGTCGAGATCAGGGTCTGCAGCACGCCGAAGACACTGGTGAGGACCGCGCTGAGGATCATGCCGAGCGCGAGCAGGCTGAGCAGCCCGGTGCGGCCCTCGGGGATGGCGACGTCGAGGATCGCCTTCAGCAGGAACGGGGTGGCCACCGAGACCAGTGAGGCGGCGCCGACGAGCAGGCCGACGATCGCGAGGCGGCCCCGGTAGGGACGGAAGAGCTTCAGGATGCGCCGCACCTGCCGGGGTTGCTCCTCGGCACCGGCGGGCGGGGTCCAGTCGGGTTCGTGGTCGGGGTGCATGGTCTCCTTCGGCAAGAGTGCCCGGGTTCGCGGGCGGAGGGTGCCCGGGTGCGCGGGCGGGGTGAGTCCAGCTCATTGTTACCTATACTCACAATGAACGGCATCCTGATATTGTTCCCGTATGACCGCCCCCGATCCCGACGGCCTGCTGGCCGAGCAGCTGCTTCGGCTGACCCGCCGGGTGCATCGCATCCAGAAGCGCCATCTGGCGGGGCGCGAGCTCGGTATCACCCCTGCCCAGTCACGGCTGCTGCGCACCCTCGCGCACTATGGTTCGCCGCCCCGCATGGCCGATCTGGCCGAGCGGCTGGAGGTGGTCCCCCGCGCCGTCACCACGCTGGTCGACGGGCTGGAGGCGAACGGCAAGGTGCGGCGGGTGCCGGATCCGGCCAATCGGCGGGTGATCCGGATCGAACTCACCGACGACGGGCGCGCGGCCCTGCGGGAACTGCGCGCCGCGCGCCGGTCCGCCGCGGAGGAGATCCTGGCCCCGCTGGGGGACGCCCAGCGCGAGGCGCTGGGCGAGCTGCTGGACACCCTGATCGACGGGACGGTTCCCGCGCGGTGCGGCGACGCGTCCGGACGACCCGTGTGACGTGACGGTACGGCGGTGCCGGCCGCCCTGACCGCCGGTTCTGTGCGGTCGTGTGGAAAACCGTTTGCCTCCCGGTACGTAGCGGGGTCAACCTGTCACGGTTTGCTGCCGCCGTCCTCGGACTGCGCACGCCTTCGCCTTTCCCCGTTTCCGCCTCCCCCTGATCCGAGCCACTGGGACGTCATGCAGATTCAAGACCTTCCGTTTCCCGACCCGGGGGTGCCCGACGCACGCTCGGGTCCCCGATTCCTGTGGTGGCTCTTCCGGAATCAGCTGTCCGGACAGCTCAAGTCGCTGGCCTGGGGCCTGCTGCACTTCGCCTCCGTGGCCTCGCTGCCGTTCTGCGTCGGCGTCGCCGTCCAGGCCGCGGTCGACCGCTCCGGCGGCCGGCTCGCGCTGGCCGGCGGCCTGATGGCGCTGGCCTGCGCGGGCAACGCCATCGGCGACACCTTCCTGCACCGCGCCGCCGTCACCAACTGGATCACCGCCGCCGCCCGCGTCCAGCAGCTGCTGGCCCGCAAGGCGGCGACGCTGGGCTCCGCACTGACCCGGCGGGTCGCCGCCGGGGAGGTCGTGGCGGTCTCCACCGGTGACGTCGAGAAGATAGGGTGGTTCGTGGAGGCCCTGTCGCGGTTCACCGCGGCGGCGGTCACCATCGTGCTGGTCTGCGTCGGCCTGGTCGTCTACCAGCCGGCGCTGGGCGTCGTCGTCGCCGTGGGACTGCCGGTGCTGGCGATCGCGGTGCTGCCGCTGCTGCCCCGCGCCACCCGGCGGGCGGACGTCCAGCGCGAGAAGGCCGGCCGGGCCACCGAGCTCGCCTCGGACACCGTCGCCGGGCTACGCGTCCTGCGCGGCATCGGCGGCGAGGAACTGTTCCTCGACCGCTACCGCCGCGCCTCCCAGGAGGTCCGCCACGCCGCCGTGCGCAGCGCCAGGATGTGGGCCCTGATCGCCGCGATCCAGGTGCTGCTGCCGGGGATCCTGCTGATCACGGTGGTCTGGTACGGCGTCCATCTCGCCCGCGAGGGCCGGATCGCCGTCGGTGAACTGGTCACCGTCTACAGCTCGGTCATGGTGCTCACCTACCCGCTGCGGCACTTCGAGGAGATCGCGATGGCGTACTCCTTCTCGCGTCCCTCGGCGAAGCGGGCCGCGCGTGTGCTGTCGCTGGAGCGTGCCACGGACACCGCGGGGTCGCGCGCCGCCGAGGACCCGGCCGGGGACCTGTACGACCCGGAGACCGGTCTGCTCGCCCCCACGGGCCGGCTCACCGCCGTGGTGTGCGGGGACCCGGACGCGGCGGGACGGCTGGCCGAACGGCTCGGCGGGCACGCCTCCGAGCGGGGCACCCCGGTGCTGCTCGGCGGGGTACCGCTCGACGAACTGCCGCTGGACTCCGCCCGCCGGGCCGTCCTCGTGCAGGACAAGGATCCGGTGCTGCTCTCCGGCACCCTGCGCGAACTGCTCGACGTGCCGGCGTCCGGCACGGTCGACCCGCGCGACGCGCTGGACGCCGCGCAGTGCGGGGACGTACTGGCGGCGCTGGTGCAGGGCTCGGCGGACGCCGACGACCCGATGGACGCGTGGATCACCGAGCGCGGGCGGTCCCTGTCCGGCGGGCAGCGCCAGCGGCTCGCGCTGGCCCGGTCGCTGGTCACGGACCCGGAGGTGCTCGTCCTGGACGAGCCGACCTCGGCCGTCGACTCGCACACCGAGGCCCGTATCGCCCAGGGCGTGCGCGAACTGCGGGCGCGGCGCACCACCGTGGTGTTCACCTCGTCCCCGCTGCTGCTGGACCGCGCCGACCGGGTGGTGTTCCTGCACGGCGACACCGTCGCGGCGGTCGGCGACCACCGCGAACTGGTGCGCACCGAGCCCCGGTACCGGGCCGTGGTGACGCGCGAGACCGAGGACGAGGCCGCGCCGGCGGGGGTCCTGGACGAGGACGGCGTCCTGCGCGAGGACGAGGTCCTGCAGGGGTTGGAAGAACTGGAAGAGATCGAGGAGACAGCATGATCGGCGTGGCGCCACCGGCCTACGACCCGGCGGCCCCGACCGCGGCCAGCACGCTGCCGGTGGGCGCGCCCGCGACCGTCCGCGCCTACGTGGGCGAGCTGCTGCGCAGGCACCGCCGGGCCTTCGTGCTGCTGATCACCGTGAACACGGTCGCCGTGATCGCCTCGATGGTGGGCCCGTATCTGCTGGGCGGACTGGTGGAACGGGTCTCGGACCGGGAGCGGGAGCTGCATCTGGGGCTCACGGTCACGCTGTTCGTGCTCGCGCTGGCCCTCCAGGCGGTGTTCGTCCGGCAGGTACGGCTGCGCGGGGCGATGCTCGGCGAGCGGATGCTGGCCGATCTGCGCGAGGACTTCCTGGTGCGGTCGGTCGGGCTGCCGCCGGGCGTACTGGAACGGGCGGGCACGGGCGATCTGCTGTCGCGGATCACGACCGACATCGACCGGCTCGGCAACGCCATGCGCGAGGCCGTGCCCCAGCTGGCCATCGGCGTGGTGTGGGCGGTGCTGCTGCTGGGCGGACTGGTCGTCACGGCACCCGAGCTGGCACCGGCCGTGCTGCTCGCCGTGCCGCTGCTGGTGATCGGCTGCCGCTGGTACTTCCGGCGGGCGCCGGCCGCCTACCGCTCGGAGGCCGCCGGGTACGCCGCCGTGGCCGCCGCGCTCACCGAGACCGTGGACGCGGGGCGGACCGTGGAGGCGCACCGTCTCGGCGCGCGCCGCGTGGCACTGTCGGACCAGCGGGTCAGGGAGTGGACGGCCTGGGAGCGCTACACCCTCTGGCTGCGGTCGGTGCTCTTCCCCGTCGTCAACATCACCCACGTCACCGTGCTCGGCTCGGTGCTGATGATCGGCGGGGTGTTCGTCCTGCAGGGCTGGATCGGTGTCGGCCAGCTGACCACGGGCGCGCTGATCGCGCAGATGCTCGTCGACCCGGTGGGGCTGATCCTGCGCTGGTACGACGAGCTGCAGGTGGCGCAGGTGTCGCTGGCCCGGCTGGTCGGGGTCCGGGACATCGAGCCCGACGCCGGTGACGCCGGTCTTGCTCCCGAGGGGCGCCGGGTCCACGCGGACAAGGTGCGCTTCGGCTACCTGGAGGGCGTGGACGTCCTGCGCAAGGTGTCCCTGGAGGTCTCCCCCGGGACCAGGCTGGCACTGGTCGGTCCCTCGGGTGCGGGCAAGTCCACCCTGGGCCGGCTGCTCGCCGGGATCTACGCGCCCAGGGACGGGCGGGTCACCCTGGGCGACGCCGAACTGTCGCGGATGACCGCGGAACGAGTGCGGGAGCATGTGGCCCTGGTCAACCAGGAGCACCACGTCTTCGTGGGCTCCCTGCGCGACAATCTGCGGCTCGCCAGGACCAGCGCGGAGGACGCCGAGCTGTGGGCGGCGCTCGGGGCGGTCGACGCGGACGGCTGGGCCCGTGCGCTGGACGAGGGCCTGGACACCGAGGTCGGCTCCGGCGGGTTCGCGCTCACCCCGGCCCAGGCCCAGCAGATCGCGCTGGCCCGGCTGGTGCTGGCCGACCCGCACACGCTGGTCCTGGACGAGGCGACCTCGCTGCTCGACCCGCGAGCGGCGCGGCACCTGGAGCGCTCCCTGGCCCGGGTCCTGGACGGCAGGACCGTCGTCGCCATCGCCCACCGCCTGCACACCGCCCATGACGCGGACGTCATCGCCGTCGTGGAGGACGGCCGCATCAGCGAACTGGGCAGCCACGACGACCTGGTCGCGGCGGACGGGGCGTACGCGGCACTGTGGCGCTCCTGGCACGGCTGAGCATGCGCCGCCCCGGCGGGAGCGGGCCTGCGGGCGAGGTCCCCCCGCCGGACCTCTCGGTGTGACCTCGAACCGGCCCGGAACCCCGCCGCCCGGACCGGCGGCACCATGCCGCACGCCCGGCCGGCCGCCGGCCCGGGGCATCCGGCGCCCCCGGCGGCGGTGGGGCCGGGGAACGCGGCCCGCGCCGACGGCCGTACCCGTGCGGGACTTCCGGCCCGGGGACGGTTCCGGGCCGTGTGGCGGGGTATCGGCGGGGGTGCCGGGCGAGGCGGGGTGAGGGTCCCGGACGCGCGGCCCGCCGGGGGTGTGCCGTTGCGCGGTGGGGAGCTCCGGTGGAAGGCTGGAGTCAGGCACCGGCTCGGGGGCGCCCGGGGCCCGGCGGACCGGGCACGGACGGCGCCAGTGCCCCGTGCAGCGGCGACCCGCCGCGGTCCGCGGTGAGAAGGGGCCCGTCCCCACCCCCTGGAGGTACCTGTGAACAGCGCCGACGGATGGGGAGACGACGTCTACCAGCCCGACGGTTCCGAGCAGAGGGAGGACACCGGGCTGCTCGACGCGGAGGACACCCTTGAGTACGACGGGGTCGCCGATCCCCTCGACCGGGGCTGGTCCCCGCCGGAACGTCCCTGGGCGGTGGAGCACACCGGCGTGACGGCCGGGGAGCGCCACCGGGGCGAGACGCTGGAACAGCGGCTCGCCGAGGAGCAGCCCGACTCCCTCGCACCCGACGGCGACGGCCTGGGCGATTCCCAGGACACCGACGGGGAACTCCTGGACAACGAGGTCGGAGCCGCACGCTCCGGCCGGCTCGTGGCCCCCGACGAAGGGGCGCACGAGGACGAGGAGGAGGCCCTGGTCGCCATGGACGTCGGCATCGACGGCGCGGCCGCCTCCGCCGAAGAGGCCGCGATGCACGTCGTCGACGAGGACAACCTGCCTGGCTGACCCCGAGGAGCACCCATGCAGCAGGACAAGCACCCCGACTACCACCCGGTCGTCTTCCGGGACCGTGCCGCCGGATACGCCTTCCTCACCCGGTCCACCGCGACCAGCGACCGGACCATCGAGTGGGACGACGGCGAGACCTACCCGGTGGTGGAGGTGGAGATCTCCTCGGAGAGCCACCCGTTCTACACGGGCAGGGCCCGGACCGTGGACACGGAGGGCCGCGTCGCCCGCTTCGAGCGCCGGTACGGCGGTGAGGGGTCCGGCTGAGTCCCGGGCGGGCGCGTTCCTCAGATCACGTTGAGCGCCGCCGCGCAGCCCACTCCGCCCAGCAGCATGAACACGGGCATCAGCACCTTCAGCTCCACCCAGCTGCCCGCCCGGAACCGCATCGCCTTCGGTGGGCCGATCGGGTACCAGCGCTTGCGGCCCACCGGTATCGGCCACAGGACCGGGCAGCCGGAGACGGTCAGCGCGTCCCCGATGTCGTGCACCAGCGCGCCCAGAACGACCGGCAGCCCCAGCCACAGGTACTCCTGGCCCGGCTCGGTGAACAGCCAGTTCGCGCCGTGGCCCGGCTCGTCCAGGACGCCCGCGAGGATCCAGGCGCTGGTCGCGGCCAGCAGCCACACCAGGACATCGCTGCTGGAGCCCCGCGTCGCCCGCCACAGCAGGCCCTCGATGGCCAGCACCATGTGCACGAAGAGGATGGCCAGCACCGCCCAGCGGCCGCCCGTGATCGCCAGGACCGCGGTGCCGGCACCGATCAGCACCGCCCACAGCCAGGTGTGCGTGAGCGTGCGGTGCCCGCCGGAGCGGCGCGGGTCGCCCTGCTTCTTGGTGGCCTTGTAGACGGCGTAGGACAGCTTGTCGACGACCTCGCACAGCCAGCGGGACAGGGGTCCGAAGGCCCGCGAGATGGTGGCCGCCTTGTGGTCCAGGTCGGGGGCGAGCGCGGCGCCGGCGCAGATCAGGGCGCCGGCCAGGAGCACCGGCCAGGGCATGGGGTGTCCGGCCGCGGCCGTCGCCGCGCCGACCCCGAGCCAGGCCGCGGCGCCCGACAGTGAGTGTGCTGGTCCCATCATCGCCGTTGCCCGCCCCATTCCTCGTTCGCCGCCGGCCGGTTGACCCGGTGCGTTGACGCCCCGCCGGCGACACAGCGTAGCGTTCGCGATCTTCGCGCCCGCAGCCGATTCCCCCATCGGCCGGGCGGGCAGGCAAGATGGGGGCGTGACCCTCATCGATCAGCTGCCGCCGACCGCCGACCCCGACGCCCTCTACGAAGCCTTCGAGTCGTGGGCCCGGGAGCGCGGTCTCACGCTCTATCCCCATCAGGAGGAGGCACTGATCGAGGTGGTCTCCGGGGCGAACGTGATCGTGTCGACGCCCACGGGCTCCGGCAAGAGCATGATCGCGGCGGCCGCCCACTTCGCCGCGCTGGCGCGCGACGAGGTCACCTTCTACACGGCGCCCATCAAGGCGCTGGTGTCGGAGAAGTTCTTCGAGCTGTGCAAGATCTTCGGCACCGAGAACGTCGGCATGCTCACCGGCGACGCGTCCGTCAACGCCGACGCCCCGGTCATCTGCTGCACCGCCGAGGTACTGGCGTCGATCGCGCTGCGCGACGGCAAGGACGCCGACGTGGGCCAGGTCGTGATGGACGAGTTCCACTTCTACGCGGAAGGGGACCGCGGCTGGGCCTGGCAGATCCCGCTCCTCGAGCTGCCGCAGGCGCAGTTCGTGCTGATGTCGGCGACGCTCGGCGACGTCTCCTTCTTCGAGAAGGACCTCACCCGCCGCACCGGCCGCCCCACCGCCGTGGTCCGCTCGGCGACGCGTCCCGTGCCGCTGTCCTACGAGTACCGGTACACGCCGCTCACCGAGACGCTCACCGATCTGCTCGAGGCCCGGCAGGCGCCGGTCTACATCGTGCACTTCACACAGGCGCAGGCGGTGGAGCGGGCGCAGGCGCTGATGAGCATCAACATGTGCACGCGCGAGGAGAAGGACAAGATCGCCGAGCTGATCGGCAACTTCCGTTTCACCACCAAGTTCGGACGCAATCTGTCCCGCTACGTCCGGCACGGTATCGGCGTGCATCACGCCGGCATGCTGCCCAAGTACCGGCGGCTGGTGGAGAAGCTCGCGCAGGCGGGTCTGCTGAAGGTCATCTGCGGCACCGACACGCTCGGGGTGGGCGTCAACGTCCCCATCCGCACGGTGCTGTTCACGGCCCTGACCAAGTACGACGGCAACCGCGTGCGCACGCTGCGGGCCCGTGAGTTCCACCAGATCGCGGGCCGCGCCGGACGCGCCGGCTTCGACACCGAGGGCTTCGTGGTGGCCCAGGCCCCCGAGCACGTCGTCGAGAACGAGAAGGCCCTGGCGAAGGCGGGCGACGACCCGAAGAAGCGCCGCAAGGTCGTGCGCAAGAAGGCGCCCGAGGGCTTCGTCGCCTGGAGCGAGCAGACCTTCGAGAAGCTGATCGGCTCCGAGCCGGAGCCGCTGACCTCCCGCTTCCGGGTCACGCACACCATGCTGCTGTCGGTGATCGCCCGGCCCGGCAACGCCTTCGAGGCGATGCGACGGCTGCTGGAGGACAACCACGAGCCCCGCAAGCAGCAGCTGCGGCACATCCGGCGGGCGATCGCCATCTACCGTTCGCTGCTGGACGGCGGCATCGTCGAGAAGCTCGACCGGCCGGACGCCGAGGGCCGGATCGTCCGCCTCACCGTGGACCTGCAGCAGGACTTCGCGCTGAACCAGCCGCTGTCCACGTTCGCGCTGGCCGCGTTCGAACTGCTGGACCCCGAGTCGCCGTCGTACGCGCTGGACATGGTGTCCGTCGTGGAGTCCACGCTGGACGATCCGCGCCAGATCCTCGCCGCCCAGCAGAACAAGGCGCGCGGCGAGGCGGTCGCCGCGATGAAGGCCGACGGGGTGGAGTACGAGGAGCGCATGGAGCGGCTCCAGGACATCACCTACCCGAAGCCGCTGGAGGAGCTGCTCTTCCAGGCGTACAACACCTACCGCAAGAGCCACCCCTGGGTCGGGGACCACCCGCTGTCGCCGAAGTCCGTGATCCGGGACATGTACGAGCGGGCGCTGTCGTTCACCGAGCTGGTGTCCCACTACGAGCTGGCCCGCACCGAGGGCATCGTGCTGCGCTACCTCGCGAGCGCCTACAAGGCGCTGGAGCACACCGTCCCGGACGACCTGAAGTCGGAGGACCTGGAGGATCTGATCGCCTGGCTGGGCGAGACGGTGCGCCAGGTCGACTCCAGCCTGCTGGACGAGTGGGAGCAGCTGGCCAATCCGGAGGAGATGACCGCCGAGGAGGCGCAGGAGAGGGCCGACCAGGTCAAGCCGGTCACCGCCAACGCGCGTGCCTTCCGTGTCCTGGTCCGCAACGCCATGTTCCGTCGGGTCGAACTCGCCGCCCTCGACCAGGTGGACGAGCTGGGCGAGCTGGACGCCGAGGGCGGCTGGGACGCGGATGCCTGGGGCGAGGCGATGGACAAGTACTGGGACGAGTACGAGGAGCTCGGCACCGGTCCCGACGCCCGCGGGCCGAAGCTGCTGCTGATCGAGGAGCAGCCGGAGAACGGGCTGTGGCGGGTCCGGCAGATCTTCGACGACCCCAGCGGCGACCACGACTGGGGCATCAGTGCCGAGGTCGACCTCACCGCCTCCGACGCGGAGGGCCGCGCGGTCGTCCGGGTCACCGATGTCGGCCAGTTGTGAGCACAGGAGAATCCCACCCATGACAAATCCGGCCGAGAGCCTCGTCGCCCTGCTCGACCTGGAGCAGATCGAGGTCAACATATTCCGTGGCCGCAGCCCCCAGGAGTCCCTCCAGCGGGTCTTCGGCGGCCAGGTGGCGGGCCAGGCCCTGGTCGCCGCCGGCCGCACCACGGAGGGTGACCGTCCCGTGCACTCCCTGCACGCGTACTTCCTGCGTCCGGGCAGGCCCGGGGTGCCGATCGTGTACCAGGTCGAACGGGTGCGGGACGGCCGGTCGTTCACGACCCGCCGGGTCACCGCGGTGCAGCAGGGACGTACGATCTTCAATCTGACCGCCTCCTTCCACAAGCCTGAACAGGGGAGTTTCGAGCACCAGCTGCCGCCGGCCCGCGAGGTCCCGGACCCCGAGTCGCTGCCGACGGTGGCGGACGAGATCCGTGAGCACCTGGGCGTGCTGCCGGAGCAGTTGGAGCGGATGGCGCGCCGCCAGCCCTTCGACATCCGTTATGTGGACCGGCTGCGCTGGGACGCCGACGACGTCAAGGGCGCCGAGCCGCGCAGCGCGGTGTGGATGCGCGCGGTCGGCCCGCTCGGCGACGATCCGCTGGTGCACACCTGCGCCCTGACGTACGCCAGTGACATGACCCTCCTGGACGCCGTGCGGATCCCGGTGGAGCCGCTGTGGGGGCCGCGCGGCTTCGACATGGCGTCGCTGGACCACGCGATGTGGTTCCACCGTCCGTTCCGCGCCGACGAGTGGTTCCTGTACGACCAGGAGTCGCCGATCGCCACGGGCGGGCGGGGCCTGGCCCGCGGCCGGATCTACGACCTGGAGGGCCGGATGCTGGTGTCCGTCGTCCAGGAGGGGTTGTTCCGGGCCCTGTAGGTCACCGGTTTCCGCGCCGCCACCGGCCCAGCAGGCCGCGGGACGTCCCGCGTACCGGCTCGACGGCTTCCGGCACGCGCTGGACCGGTTCCGGCCGGCGGGGAGCGGGACGGGGTGCCGGCCGGTGTGCCCGCGCCTCCTCCGTCAGCCGGACCAGATCGGCCTGCAGCCAGGCGACCTCGTCCGGGTCCTGAGCGGTCATGAGCTCTTCCGCCAGGTCCGCGGCCGGTGAGCCGGGCGCGCCGTGGGACGGAGGCGGCCGGCGGAACCCGTTGAGGTGGGAGCGGTCGTAGGGGTCCGGGACGGCCTCCGACACGTGCGACGGGCCGAGCAGCGACGCCACGGCCCCGGCGCGCGCCCAGGGGTCGTCGGCCCGGCGGAGCATGAAGCCCAGCTGCCGGGTGCGCCAATTGCGCGGGCGCAGGTCGACGCCGGTGTCGAGCCGGATCCTGAGGTTCTCGGGCGTGCGCCCCGTCAGCAGGGGCGTGTTCCTGTCGTCGGCCGCGAACAGCCGTAGTTCCTCGGCCAGGTAGAGCCAGACCACGGCTCGGTAGCGGTTCAGGTAGAACTTCACGGGCACCAGCAGTCCCAGCCTCGCGAGGCGGGTGAAACGGGTCTTCGTCACGTCGATGAGGGCGGCACCCTCCGTGGTGCCCATGGCCTGCACGCTCCGGCGCAGGGCCTCCGGGAACCCCGGCCCGGCACGGAGCCGCTCGATCTCGGCCCGGTCGACCCACCGGCCCCCTCCGCCGTCGTCGGGGATCGTACGGATCCGCCCGAGCTGCACGGCGAGGTCGAACTCGGTGCTTTTGAGACCGAGTTCGCGGGCCGCGCGGCCCGGGCCGATCCGGGCCTCCCGTGCCGCCCCGGGCCGCTCGGCAATGGCGGTGGTGTCGTGCGTGACGGCGTGCTGTCCGGGCATGTTCGTCTTCCCCCGTGGAGTGTGGGCGGCCGGCGCCGGGTGCGCCACCGGGAAAAACCGTAGCCGCTTTGTCACTCTCCGTGTCGAGCCTGTGGATAACTCCGCAGCGGAGGACGAATTCGCAGGTCAGTGCTCTGTGCTGGGTTTCTGTCGGCGGGCGCCCACGTCCAGATGCTCGCCGACCCGGTTGACCAGCAGGGTCATCTCGTACGCGATCTGGCCGATGTCGGCCTCCGCCCCGCTGAGTACGCACAGACAGCTGCCGGCGCCCGCCGCGGTGACGAAGAGCACCGCGTCGTCGAACTCGATCATCGTCTGGCGTACCCCGCCCGCGCCGAAGTGCCGCCCCGAGCCCTTGGCGAGGCTGTGCAGTCCGGACGAGACGGCGGCGAGGTGTTCCGCGTCCTCCCGCCGCAGCCCCGTGCTCGCGCCCGTCACCAGCCCGTCGTTGGACAGGACCAGTGCGTGCCGTACGTGTTCGACGCGTTGGGTCAGGTCGTCCAGCAGCCAGTCGAGTCCCTGGTTCTGCGCCATGTCGTGTGTCTCCCCCTGGTTCTTCCCCGTGGTCTGCCCCGTGTGCCGTTCCCTCCTGGCGGGAGGGCCCTCGCGCCAGCCTTCCCCACGACCGGGCGCCGGGCAAGGAGGACGGGAGCCAAGGGGTGGAAGATGACCGAGGAACAGTGGCGCGAGCCCGGATCCCGCGGTCACCCCACCGAGTCGAGCAGCCGGGCGGTGTGCACGCGTCCGGCGTACTCGACGAGCCGGATCAGCACCTCCTTCCCCGAGTCGCGCTCGCGTGCGTCGCACAGCACGACGGGCGTTCCGGCGTCCAGGTCGAGCGCGCGGCAGACGTCCCCCGTGTCGTGGTGCCGGGCTCCCGTGAAGCAGTTGACGGCGACGACGAACGGGATCCGCCGGTGCTCGAAGTAGTCCACCGCGGGGAAGCAGTCCTCCAGGCGCCGGGTGTCCGCGAGAACGACCGCGCCCAGGGCGCCTTGCGCCAGCTCGTCCCACAGGAACCAGAAGCGGTCCTGTCCCGGGGTGCCGAAGAGGTACAGGGAGAGTCCCGAGCGGATGGTGATGCGCCCGAAGTCCATGGCGACGGTCGTGGTGACCTTCCGGTCCACGCCGTCGGTGTCGTCCACCGACTGACCGGCTTCGCTGAGCAGTTCCTCGGTGCGCAGCGGCCGGATCTCGCTGACCGCGCCCACCAGGGTGGTCTTGCCCACGCCGAATCCGCCGGCGACCAGTATCTTCAGCGCCAGCGCGGCCGTCTCGTCACCGGGGGCGTCGGAGTGTTCGGGGACCATCGATCACTTCTCTCTTGGAGTGCCGGCCGCGGTCGGCGGGGATACGGGTGTGCCGTGGGCCCGGGAGACGTCGCCGCGCGGCGTCCCGGCCGGGAGCGCGGTGTCGCCTACAGGGCCCTCAGCCCCTCGATCACCTCGCGGAGGACGCGCTCGTCTGGCAGGTGGGCGGGCGGTACGGGACGGCTGACGGTGACGCGGCCGCGCTCCAGCAGGTCGCCGAGGAGCACCCGGACCACGCCGACGGGCAGGTCCGCGCCCGCGGCGAGTTCGGCGACCGACTGCGTCTCCGGGCGGCACAGGTCGATCAGGGCGCGGTGCTCGGGACCGAGCGCCGGGTCGTCGGCGCCGGGAGCGGCCGGGTCCAGGGTGACGAGGGCGATCAGGTCGAACCGCACCCCGCCGGGGCCGGGCCCGGTGCGTCCGCCGGTCATGGCGTACGGCCGGACCAGGGGCCCGGCCTCGTGGTCGTACCACTGGCTGCCCGCCGCGTGCGGAGCGCCCGTCGTGTCCTCGGTCATCGTCCCGGACCGCTTCCTCGTCTCATCCGGCCGCCGGTGGCCGCGCGCCGGCCCGCGGCGGGGTGTGGAGATGCTCGCCGACGCGCTTGACCAGCCGTGCCATCTCGTAGGCCACCAGGCCGATGTCGGCGGTCACGGCCGTCAGGAGGGCGAGGCAGGTGCCGTCTCCGGCGGCGGCGACGAACAGGAAGCCGTCGTCCATCTCCACCATCGTCTGGCGCACTCCGCCGGCCCCGAAGTGCCGGCCCGCGCCCTTCGCGAGGCTGTGGAAGCCGGAGGCGACCGCCGCGAGGTGCTCGGCGTCCTCGCGTCCGAGGCCGCCGGAGGCGCCGACGGCGAGTCCGTCGTCGGAGAGCACCACGGCGTGCCGGACGTCGCCGACGCGGAGCACCATGTCGTCGAGCAGCCAGTCGAGTTCGCCGGATCGCCGGCCGGTCCTCGTGCTCGGTTCCTGGATCATGCGGGGTCTCCTTCGGTGCTGTGCTTCACGGGACCGGGACCGGCACCGCGGCCGGAGGGCCTGCCGCCGCCGCGCGCCCAGCCGTCGCGGTAGGCCGTCATGCGGTCCCGTACGAGTTCGGGGGTGCGCTCGTCCCGGCCGTCGCGCCGCGCGGGCGCGGGCGTTTCCCGGCGGTCGTCGCGCAGTTGGGGGGCGAGGCTGGCCTGTCGTACGCGGCGTGGGAGATCGTCGGAGCCGGCGGGCTCCTCCTCCGGGCGGTGCGGTCGCAAGGCGGCGACTCCTGGGGATCGGTTCGCGGCGGTGCCCCGCGCGGTGTCGGTGGTGCGGTCCGGCGGGCCGTAGCCGGTGTCCGCCACGGCGAGGGTGCCGTCCGCCGTGTCGGCGGCCGGAGCCACCAGGGCGGGCCGGTCGTCCGGTGCGGGGACGGCCTCGTGGCGCGCGATGCCGTCGGGCATCCGCGCGGAGGCATGCTCCTCGTGCCGTGCCTTCGGCGCCGTCCCGCCGCCGGGGCGTTCCGTCGCGCCGTCGTCCAGCAGGACGGTGGGGAGCAGGACGACCGCGGTGGTGCCGCCGTACGGAGAGGTCCTCAGGTGCACCTTGATGTCGTGCCGGGCGGCGAGCCTGCTGACCACGAACAGGCCGAGCCGGTCGCTGTCGAACAGGTCGAGCGCCTCGGACTCGGTGATGCGGCGGTTGGCCTCGGCGAGGGTCTCCTTGCCCATGCTCAGCCCCCGGTCCTCGACCTCGACGGCGTAGCCGTTGCCGACGGGTTCGCCGGTGACGCGTACGCGCGTGTGGGGCGGTGAGAACTGGGCGGCGTTCTCGATGATCTCGGCGAGGAGGTGGGTGAGGTCGGCGACGGCCGCGCCGACGACGGACGCCTCGGAGAGCTGCCGCACCTCCACGCGCGCGTAGTCCTCGACCTCGGACACGGCCGCGCGCACCACGTCGGTGAGCGGGACGGGCAGGCGCCAGGCGCGGCCCGGTGCCGCTCCGGAGAGGATGATCAGGCTCTCCGCGTGGCGCCGCATCCGTGTGGTGAGGTGGTCGAGGCGGAAGAGGTCGCTCAGCTCGTCGGGATCGTCGGAGCGGCGTTCCATGCCGTCCAGGAGGCTCAGTTGCCGGTGGACGAGGATCTGGCTGCGGCGGGCGAGATTGACGAAGACGCCGGAGATCCCGCCGGCCAGCTCCGCGCGCTCCACGGCTGCGCGCAGCGCGGCGCGGTGCACCGTGCCGAGGGCCTCGGCGACCTGGCCGGTCTCGTCCTGGGCGGGCGGCCCGGGCGGGGCCTCCGCGCGGATGTCGATCCCTCCGCCCGAGCGCAGTTTCCGCATGGCTTCGGGGAGTTTGCGGCGGGCGATCTCCAGGGCGTCGTTGCGCAGGCCGACCAGTTCGACCACGAGACCCCGGCCGATGCGTACGGAGATGACGAGCGACGCGGCGACGGCGGCGAGGCCGAAGAGCACGGCGGCGCCGGCCGGGGTGAGCAGTCCGCGGGTGAACGGGTCGGCCCGGTGGGCGGCGCCGGTGGCCGCGTCGGTCTCGACGCTCCGCATGCCGTCCCGCACGCGCGCGTGCGCCGTGTCCCAGGTGTCCCGCGGGACCGCGTGGGCGGCCCGGGCGCCGGGGCCGGCGGCGAGGATCTCGTCCTCCGCGGTGTGGAGGACGGCGTAGGCGCGGCTGTCGGCGAGGGCGCGCCACTCGGTGCGGGCGGGGTCGCGCAGGTCGGCGACGGCGGAACCGGTGAGTGCGCGGCGCAGTTCGACGGCCCCGGTGAACAGGCGCAGCCGTTCACCGCCGAGGCCGCCGCGCAGCCGGGCGCCGGCCAGGATCGCGTCCTCCTGGGCCAACGCCTCCCCCGCGCGGGAGAATTCGAGCAGCACGCGCGCGTCGGAGCCGAGTTCGGCGTCCTGGATGCCGGTGAGGGCGCCGCCGACGCCGAAGGCCGTGGAGACGGTGCTCGTGTACCGGTCGTAGGTCTGCGTCCAGCCCGCGCGGCCTTCGCTCAGTGCCGTCCGCAGCGGGCCCAGCCGTTCGGCCGCGGTGACGAAGGCTTCGAGGCGGCCGGCCACCGCGCGGGGCAGTTCCTCGCCGTCGGCCACGGTCCGGTGCTCGCCCAGCCGCAGTTCCGCGACCGCCCGGTCGGTGCGCCGCGCGAGTTCCGTCAGTTCGTCGGGGCGTACCGCCGAGGTGTCGGTGGCGCGGCGCACCGCGGCCGCGCGTTCGGCCTGGAGGGCGGCGGCGGAGAGCGGGGCGCGGACCGTGGCGTCCACGCGCTGGACCTGACGCAGCCGGGAGACGTCCTGGGCGGTGGTCACGGTGGCGTACGCCCACAGGGCGAGCAGGGAGACGACCGGCACCATCAGCAGACAGATGATCTTGGCGCGCACGGTGCGGGGACCGCCGAACCGGCGTCCCGCGTGCGCGGATGCCGTGTCCGGGGCCGACTCACCCAGGGGGTGCGGGCCTTCGTCGGCCGGTGGCCCGGCGTGCGCGCGCCGGCCGCGCGCGGGAGGCGGGGGCGGCGCCTTCGCGCGGGCTGTCGGGATCCTCCGGGATGTGCGCATGGACTCCTCGCTCGGGAGTGGTGCGTGGGGCGGGCCAGAACGGTCGTCGGCACCGCGGGGCGCGGTCAGTGGGCGGTGTGCCCGGCCGGGCGCTGGGCCGAGGCGGACGCCTCGCGCTCCCCGGCCGTCGGTGACAGCGCCACGAAGGCCGAGGTGATGAAGAGGTAGGACCCGAGTCCGACGGCGAGCGGGAAGATGAACTGCATCGCCGTGGCCCCGGGCAGGGGTTCACCGGAGGGCGTGACGCGCACGCTCACCGCGGACATCCCCGTGTAGTGCATGCTGCTGACCGCGGCGCCCATGATCAGAGAGGCGAGGGTGACCGCGACGGGCGACCGGATGTTGAGCGCCGCCCACAGGGCCGCCGTGGCCGCGACGACGGCGATGAGGACGGAGAGGCCGACGAGCACCGGGTCGTAGCTCACCTCGCCGTGCAGCCGCACCGCCGCCATGCCCAGGTAGTGCATGCTGGCGACGCCGAGACCGGTGGTGAGTCCGCCGAGCAGCAGTGCCCGGACCCGGTCGCGGCCGTGGCCGACGGCGAACACGCCGGCGCAGACGACGGCCATGGCGACGAGCAGGCTGGCGAGGGTGAGCGGCACGTCGTAGCGGATGTCGGTGCCGCTGACGGCGAATCCGAGCATGGCCACGAAGTGCATGGTCCAGATGCCCGTGCCGATCGCCGAGGCGGCGGTGAGCAGCCAGTTGCGGCGCACGCTGCCGGTGGCGGCGAGCGCGCGGACGGTGCAGCGCAGTCCGAGGGCGGCGCCGGTGCAGGCCATCGCGTACGACAGCACGGGGGTGAGCCACCCCAGGGCGGCGTGGTCCAGGTGTCCCATGGCCCCGGGACGCTAGGGGGCGCGGGCGTGCGAAGGGGACGCGTTTCGAAAGCGGCTGAAATATGACGCGGCGGTGCACCGGAACGACCGCGTCATGCTCGAACGTGCGCACAAGGGCGTCGCCCGTCCCGGTGAGGGATCATGCGGAGCATGAGCGACGACCACACACACGTCCAGGAGTTCTTCACCGCGCGTGCCGCCGACTGGGACCGCCGCTTCCCCGACGACGGTCCGGTCTACGCCGCCGCGGTCGCCGGGCTCGGGCTGCGCGAGGGGGACCGGGTGCTCGACGCGGGCTGCGGCACCGGGCGCGCCCTGCCGCCGCTGCGGGAGGCCGTGGGGCCCTCGGGCGTGGTCCTCGGCGCGGATCTGACGCCGGCCATGCTGCGGGAGGCGGCACGGGCCGGACGGGACCGCGACGGGGCGCTGCTGCTGACCGACGTCGCCGCGCTGCCGCTGCGCCCGTCCGTGCTGGACGCCGTGTTCGCGGCGGGCCTGATCGCCCACCTTCCCGATCCGGCCGGCAATCTCCGGGAGATCGCGCGGGTGGTGCGGCCGGGTGGCGTGCTCGCGCTGTTCCATCCGGTCGGCCGGGCGGCGCTCGCCGCCCGGCAGGGCCGCACGCTCACCCCGGACGACCTCCGCGCGGAGCCGAACCTCCGTGCGCTGCTGTCCCGTTCGGGGTGGCGCATGACGTCGTACGTCGACGAGGACACGCGCTTCCTGGCGCTGGCCGTCCGCGCGGACTGAGCATCCGGCCACGCGCCGGGCGCTCGGTCCGAGTCCCGCGCCGGGCCGCCCTCTTCTGCTGTCGGAGCCGCAACTCTACGTTGGGCGGCAGGAGATGAACGGTCGGCGAGGACAACCGGGCCGGGGAAGGTGGACCGCATGTGGGGAAGGGTTCGGGGCATCGGGAGCAGAGTGACCGGCAGGTGGCGCACGGAGGAGCGGGCCGGGCGGGAGGAGCGTCCGCACAATCTGTTCGAGGCCGCCGCGGCGTACGTCTCGGCCTGCGCGGAGGACGATCAGGACCGGATCGACGAGGCGGCCGGCTGGGTGTCGCCGGAGGCGCTGTCGTTCGGGGTGAACGAGCTGGCGTGCCGGGCGGTGATCGCGCTCGCGCGGGAGCGGGACGAGTCTCCGGGGACGGTCGCGCGGGCTCTGCTGGGTCTCCCGGCCGCCTGAACCGTCCGCCGGCGCGTGGCCGATTCGCCCCGTCCGGCCGGAAACCTGCAGCTCCGGGCATGGCCGCGGGGGTCGTGACAAGCGGCTCGGGGTCGGCATAGGGTGCGCGCCGGTGGACGAAGCGATGGGGAGGCTGGGATGGCCGGGACGGACGAGGAAGCCGTCGCCGCCGCGGACGACGCGCTCTATGTGCTCACGGCGGCGCTGCTGACGCCGGCGAAGTTCCCGAGCGTGCTGGGCGACGACTACCCGGAGGCGTGCGCGGCGCTCGGTCTTCCGCCCCTCGCCGACGGGTACGGGCTGGTGCTCGGCCAGGACGGCGAGGGCGCCCGGTGGACCGTCGTCGTCGACGACGTCTCGCTGGTGGCCGTCGCGATCGCGTCCTGGGACTGCGGGATGGAGCACGATCTGTCGCCGGACGAGCGCACGGTCGTCACCGCGTTGCCCGGCTGGCCCCTCGCGGTGGCCGTCGCGGCGCCGAACGTGCCCGCGCCGCACGATCCCGGCCCGGACGCCGCGGACGGGCCCCCGCTGGCCCCGCCGGACGCCGGGGCCTGGGGACCGGCCCAGCGCCGGCTGGGTGCCGACGAGATCGCGCTGCAGTGGGCGGTCTGGCGGGAGCAGGTCGACGACGCGGCCTTCCCGGCGCCGGGCGGCCCGGTCCGGGCGGCCGACGACGCCGAGGAGTCCGCGGAGGGGCCCGCGGAGGACGGCCGGACTGAAGAAGCGGGCGGCCGGCCGGACGGGCGGCCGGGACACGGCGGGATCCGGCGGGTGCTGGCGGAGGCACGCGCGTACGTCGACTCGCCGCCGCCGCTCGGCCGGGTCCGCTCGTCCTTCGCCCCGGGTGGCGCACGCACCCTGCGTGCCGACGGCCCCGGCTGGTCGCTGGTGGCCCGGACCGACGACATCGCGTTCGTCCTGCTCGACGACGAACCCGGCGAGGTCCTGCCGGTGGGCCGGGGCCCGGAGCTGCCGGGCCTGCTCGAAGCGCTCGACCGGATGGCCGTACGACCGCTCTGAGCACACGCGGCTTCGAAAGGGCCGGGAGTGATGGACAGGACGTCAGCGTGTGTTGAAACCCCATGTGTGGACGCCGTTCCATAGGGCGCCAACCCATCGATGACGGCGAGGGCGGGCCCTCACCATGGGGCGGTTCCGCGATCGACCCCATGTCCCCCTTCCGCTGCTCGTCCTTTCGGAGGCCGTCATGCGCCCCTCCCGTGGCGTTCCCCTGCTCGTCGCCGTCCTCTCCGCGGCCGCCCTCACCGCTCCGACTCCGGCCGGCGCGGCCGGGGACGGTCACTGCGCGCGCCAGGAACGCGTGCGTGTGCCGGGCGCCGCCCATCAGCGCAGTGCCTGTCTCACCGATCTGACCACGGCGGGGCTGGCCGGTACGCCGTACACCGACATGGCCGACCAGGCGGGGCTGACCGCTGCGGCCACCCGGTCGCCGTCCGGCGTGCCCGGGGTGCAGATCGACGGCTACTTCCCGGACTCGTCCCGCTTCAACAACACCCACGGCTGGCGGCACGACGCCCAGTTCGTGATCCGGCTGCCCGACCGTTGGAACGGCGGGCTGGTCGTCACCGGAGCGCCCGGCAACCGCAGGCAGTACGCGACCGACAAGGCGATCTCCGACCAGGTACTGGCGCGGGGCTACGCCTATGCGGCGACCGACAAGGGCAACAGCGGTGTCGACTTCTACCGTGACGGCAGGCGGCCCGGTGACGCGGTCGCCGAGTGGAACGCGCGCACCACACAGCTCACCCGCGCCGCCCGGCGCGCGGTGGCCCAGCGCTACGGGCACGCCCCGCGCCGCACGTACATGACCGGCGTCTCCAACGGTGGCTACCTCACCCGCTGGCAGCTGGAGAACCACCCGGAGCTGTACGACGGCGGGGTGGACTGGGAGGGCACCCTGTGGGCCGCCGAGGGGCGTCACCCGCTGCTCTCCCTTCCGGTGGCGGTGGCCCGGACGTACGGCAGGGCCACCGACGAGGACATGTACGCGGCGGGCTTCGCACGCGGCTCCGAGTTCCTGTGGCCGTACCACGAGAAGGCCTACTGGGGGCTCACGCAGAAGATCTACCGCGCCGAGTTCGACCCGGACCACGACCCGGACTGTCCCGGTCCCTCCGCCGGGTCGACGACGGAGCAGATCCTCGCGCCGTGCCCGTCCGACGCCGCCTACGACTACGCCTCGCGCCCCGCGTCCGTGCACCGTGCCGTGGAGCGTGTGGCGCTCACCGGGCGGATCGGGCGGCCGATGATCACCCTGCACGGTGATCTGGACGCGCTGCTGCCCAAGTCCGTCGACTCCGATGTGTACGACGGCATGGTCGAGGCGAGCGGACGCGGGCGGATGCACCGCTATTACACGGTGCGGGGCGGGACGCATGTCGACGGGCTGTACGACACCCGTCCGGACCGGCTGCGGCCGATCCTGCCCTGTTACCGCTCGGCGTTCGACGCCCTGGTCGCATGGGTGGAGCGCGGGGTCGCGCCGCCCGCGGACCGGACGGTCGGCGGGCCCGCGGACGGCGATGTGGTCGACTCCTGCGCGCTGGGCTCCGGTGAGGCGGTGACGCCGTAGCGCCTCAGCGGCCCAGCTCCTTGCGCGAGACGCGGCGCAGCCTGCGCCGCTGTGCGGGGTCCAGGGCCAGGTACGCGGCGGCCGGGACTCCCAGGACTATCAGGAGGGCGGCCCACCAGGGCAGCCAGATGAGCAGGATCAGTCCGGCCGCCACACCCCCCGCGGCGATCTTGGCGTTCTTCGACATGAGTGTCGCCTCCTTCGCGGCCACTGCCGCTCTCTGCCGTGAGAACGGGCCCGCGCCCGCGGCGGTTCCGGACCACGACCCTGAGACGTCCCTGAGGTGCGCCCCCTAAGGTCTTCGAGAACCCTTCGTGGGCCTCCCGGGCGGGAGGCCCACGACGCGCCTCCATGGTGACCCGTCTCACAGCACAGGCACACCCGGTCGACGCCACTCGTGCTGTACCCTCGGCGACTCCGGCTTCACTAGTCAAGTTTGAGGAATCCTGTCATCGCCGCGCAGACGACTCCCCCGGCACCTTCCTCCGCACACCCCGCACACCCCGCACACTCCGAACTGGCCGGCTGTCCGGCCGTATTCGTACCGGGCGACCCCGCCCGCACCGGCCGGATCGCGTTCTGGCGGCCCGACGGCTCACCTCCGCCGGCCGTGGACGCGGACGCGGCGTCGGCCGAGGACCTGACCGTCGTGGTGCCCGGCGACGACGGGACCGAGGCGGTGCGTGTGCCCGCCACCGTGCTGCCGGTGCGCGACGCGCTCCCGTTCCTCACACGTGCGCGGGCCGGTGGTGCGGGACACCGGGCCACCCGGTTCTGGGGCGCCGCCGCCGTGCACGCCCTGCACCTGGTGGCGCGCGGTCTGCTGCTGCCCGGCCTCTCCCCCGCCGACCACGACGCCTGGCGCGTCGGCCCGCTGGACGCGGAGGACGTCGAGGCGATCCGCCGGCTCGCCGCCGCGATGCCGCCGGAGGCGCACGCGACGCCGCTGGACGGCACCGGGCCGCACCGGCTGCCCGACCCCGAACGGCTGCTGCGCGCCTTCCTCGACGCGGTCGCCGACACCCTCCCCCGCTCCCCCGCCGCCCACCTCGCGACCGGCACCGCCGCCTTCGCGGCCCCGGGGCCGCGACGACTGCCCGCACTGCGGTCCTGGGCCGCCGACATCGCCGCCGGCCACGACGCCGGCGTACGGCTGTCGCTGCGGATCGAGGCGCGCGGGCTCACGGACGCGGCCGACACCGCGGACGTGTCGTTCCGGGCCGTCCTCCAGATGCACGGCGTGAGCGACCCCTCCCTCGTCGCGGACGCCGGCGAGGTGTGGGCCGGGGCCTTCGACGCCGCCTTCGACTCCCGCGCGCGGATGGACGCCCTGCTCGCGCTCCGCCGCGCGGCGCGGGCCTGGGCACCGCTCACCCCCTTGCTGTCGGCGACCGTGCCGGACGCGGTGGACCTCGCGGAGGAGGAGATCGCCGAACTCCTCGGCAACGGCGGCCGGATGCTCGCCGCCGCGGGCGTCGACGTGCACTGGCCCAGGGACCTGGTCCGCGAACTCACCACCCGCGCGGAGGTCGGTCCCGCCGACGACGAGCCGGGACCCGGAAGGACCGGGTCCGCGGACGGGCCGTCGTTCCTTTCCGCCGACGCGCTGCTCGCCTTCGACTGGTGGTTCGCCCTGGGCGACCGGCGGCTCACGCGCGAGGAACTGGACCGGCTGGCCGAGGCGAACCGCCCCCTCGTACGACTGCGCGACCAGTGGGTCCTGATCGACCCGCGGGAGCTGGCCCGGGCCCGTGCGCGCCAGGACCGCAAGATCACGCCGGTCGACGCGCTCGGCGCGGCCCTGACGGGCTCCGTGGAGGTCGACGGAGGCCGGATCGAGGTCCGGCCCACCGGGTGGCTGGCGGCCCTGCGGGACCGGCTCGCGGACCCCGAGGCGCAGGAACCCGTCGAGCAGCCCGCCGCGCTCACCGCCACGCTGCGGGACTACCAGCGGCGCGGCCTGACCTGGCTGGCCCGGACGACCTCCCTGGGCCTGGGCTGCTGTCTCGCCGACGACATGGGGCTCGGCAAGACCATCACCCTGATCGCCCTGCATCTGCACCGCCGGACCGACCCGGAGTCCGCGGGCCCCACGCTCGTGGTCTGCCCGACCTCCCTGATGGGCAACTGGCAGCGGGAGATCGAGCGGTTCGCGCCCGGCACCCCGGTGCGCCGCTTCCACGGCGCGCGGCGGACGCTGGACGACCTGGCCGACGGCGAGGTGGTGCTCACCACGTACGGCACCATGCGGCTGGACGCCTCCCGGCTCGCCGGGGTCCCCTGGGGCATGGTCGTCGCCGACGAGGCCCAGCACGTGAAGAACCCGTACTCCTCGACGGCCCGTCAGCTGCGTTCCATCGGCGCACGCGCGCGCGTGGCGCTCACCGGCACGCCGGTGGAGAACAACCTGTCGGAACTGTGGGCGATCCTCGACTGGACGACCCCCGGCCTGCTGGGCCGGCTCGGCACCTTCCGGCGGCGGTACGCGGACGCCGTCGAGGGCGGGCAGGATCCGGCCGCGGCGGAACGGCTGGCCCGTCTGGTACGGCCGTTCCTGCTGCGCCGCCGCAAGTCGGACCCCGGGATCGCGCCCGAGCTGCCGCCCAAGACGGAGACCGATCACGCCGTGTCGCTCACCCAGGAGCAGACGGCGCTGTACGAGGCCGTGGTGCGCGAGGCGATGGCCGAGATCGCGGGCGCCGGCAGCATGGCGCGGCGCGGGCTGATCGTGAAGCTGCTGACCGGCCTGAAGCAGATCTGCAACCACCCGGCGCAGTTCCTCAAGGAGGAGCGGCCGGTGGTGGCCGGGAGGTCCGGGAAGCTGGAGCTGCTGGACGAACTCCTCGACACGGTCCTCACCGAAGAGGCCGGCGTCCTGGTGTTCACGCAGTACGTGCGGATGGGGCGGCTGCTGGAACGGCATCTGGCCGCGCGGGGCGTGCCGACGCAGTTCCTGCACGGCGGCACGCCGGTCGCCGAGCGTGAGGCGATGGTGCGCCGTTTCCAGGACGGCGGGGTCCCGGTCTTCCTGCTGTCGCTGAAGGCGGCGGGCACCGGGCTGAACCTCACCCGCGCGGAGCACGTCGTGCACTACGACCGCTGGTGGAACCCCGCCGTCGAGGCGCAGGCGACGGACCGCGCGTACCGCATCGGCCAGACCCGGCCGGTGCAGGTGCACCGCATCATCGCCGAGGGGACCATCGAGGACCGTATCGCCGGGCTGCTGGAGCGCAAGCGTGAGCTGGCCGACGCGGTGCTCGGCTCCGGCGAGGCGGCGCTCACCGAACTGACCGACGCCGAGCTGGCGGAGCTGGTCGAACTGCGAGGGGGACTGCGATGACCCGGTACGACGGTGACGAGGCCGGTGTGGAGCGCGTCTTCGCCGCGCTGCCGCCCGCGCGGGGGCGCGCTTTCGCGCAGAGCTGGTGGGGCCTGGCCTGGCTGACGGCGCTGGAGGGTACGGCGCTGGACTCCAAGCAGCTCAAGGCGGGCCGCGGGCTGGCACGCGCGGGCGCGGTCGGCGCGGTGTCCGTACGGCCGGGGCGCATCACGGCGGTCGTACAGGACCGGGACCGTACGGCCCACCGCGCGGACGTGCTGCTGCAGGAGTTGTCCGAGGAGCAGTGGGACCGGTTCCTGGCCATGACCGTGGAGCGGGCCGGGCACGTCGCGGCGCTGCTCGACCGCGAGATGCCGACGCACCTGGTCGAGGACGCGGAGCTGGCCGGTGTCGAACTGCTGCCGGGCCTTGGTGATCTGGAGCCGGAGTGCGACTGCGACGCCTGGGACCACTGCGGTCACACGGCGGCGCTGTGCTATCAGGTGGCCCGGCTGCTGGACCAGGACCCGTTCGTCCTGCTGCTGATGCGGGGGCGGGGTGAACGCGCCCTGCTGGACGCGCTCCAGGCCCGGGGGGACGCGTCCGCCGGGCGGCCCGCCCAGGGACCGGAAGGCGTGGACGCGGCCGAGGCGTACGCGGCCGGTGACATCCTGCCGTCGCTGCCGGCCGCCCCCGCCCTTCCCGCGGAGCCGGGGATTCCGCCGTCGCTGGACACGGAGACGGAGCCCGCGGCCGGGATCGATCCGTCCGCGCTGGAGTTCCTGGCCGCCCGGACCGCCGTACGGGCCCACCGGCTGCTGGCCCGGGCACTCCAGGACGGGCACGAACGGCAGCCCGTGGAACCGGAACCGGACGTCGCGCGGGACGCGGTGCGGCTGGCCGCCGGGGAGCCTCACCGCGCGGTGACGGAGCGGCTCGCCGAGGGGTCGGGGCGCGGCCGGGAAGGGCTGGCCGTGGCCGTACGGGCCTGGCGGCACGGCGGTACGGCGGCGCTGGCCGTGCTCGACGAGGAGTGGACCGTGGACGGCGAACGGCTGGCACGCGCGCGTGCCGCCCTCGACTCGGCGTGGGACGAGGACGAACGGCCGGTGCTCCGGGCCCGGGCCAACCGGTGGACGGTGACCGGCGCACCCGTCCAGCTGCGCCTGGGCCGCGAGGGGCGCTGGTGGCCGTATCGCAAGGAACGCGGCCGGTGGGTCCCGGCGGGGAATTCCTCCCAGGACCCGGCGACGGCACTGGCCACGGCGGAGAGCGCACCCGAAAGGTAGCCACCCACCAGGTCACCGCCGCACCAAGGCCACGACCGGCCCCGGGAGCCACACCGCAAGGAACACGGTCGCCGGGCCCCGCAGGGCCCCGGCGGAAGTCCTGGCCTCGGCGGAGCGCACACCTGAAGGCGGCCACCAGCGAGATCGTCGCCACGCCGAGGCCACGACCGGCCCCGGCGGCCGTACCGCGAGGAACACGGTCGCCGGGCCCGGCAGGGGCCCCTCGGGGATCCGGCGGCGGCCTCGGCCGAGGGTCCCTCCGGGGAGTGACCGCGGCTCGCGCGGTGCTGTGTTCAGGGCAGTTCCACGTCACCCAGGGAGGGCAGGAGCGACTCCAGGCCGCTCGGCAGCTCGCTCGGGAACTCGGACGGCAGTTCCGTGGGGAACCCGGAGGGGAGCCGGCTCGGGAGGCCGCTGGGCAGCTCGGAGGGGATGCCCAGCGACGGAGCGGGGGAGCCGCCGGTGCCCGTGCCGCTCTCGGTGGGCTCCTTGTCCGGCGGGTCGTCGTCGCCCGTGGCCGTCAGTACGACGAGGGACACGGCCGCGATGGCGACGACAACGGCGAGCAGGAGGAGCACGAGCCTGCGCCCGCCGGGCGGCCCGGGAGGGCGGGGCGGCAGCGCGCCGTCGTTCGGGGGTGGTCCGAAACTGCCGCCGTCCGGCGGCCGGGGCGGTACGGGTGGCGTGGCCATGCACACCATCGTCGCCGCGCATACGGGGCCCGCGCGAGGACGCCGCGCGGAAGTTGATACGGACTCAGGGGACGGGCGCCATGATGACGGCGTACCCCGCGCGGAGCGGGCGCCCGGAACAGCACCGTCCTCGCGGCGGACCGGACCCGTACCGCTCGTGTGCGCCACACGCTCGTACCACGCGAGGGCGCACCTGTGGGATGCGTACCGAGCGGCCGGTGCGCACGATCGCGCGCGGGACGCCGGCCCGGACGCGTACCACCGCGCGCGTGATTCCGCGCGGCCGTCGCGTCGGCCGCACCCTGGGGCGAACCGCACGTGGGGCGCGGTCGCCCCGGACACGCGTGCGGGGGCGTGCCCGTCCCGTGGCAGGGGTGGGACGGGCACGCCCTCGCGGCCGGGGTTCAGCCCCGGGCGCCCAGCAGGTGGTCCATCGCCAGCTGGTCGAGGCGCTCGAAGGCCATGCCCCGCGCGGCGGCCTCGTCGACGTCGAAGTCCTCGAAGGCGGACCGGTCGTCGAGCAGGGCCTGGAGGCCGTCGGCCGCCGTGGGCTGGGCCAGCTGGTCCAGCCGGGCCGCGCGCAGCGCCTCCTGCACCTCGGGGTCCGCGCGGAAGGCCGCCGCGCGCTCCTTGAGGATCAGGTAGTTGCGCATGCAGCCGGCCGCCGAGGCCCACACGCCGTCGAAGTCCTCGGTCCGCGGCGGCTTGAAGTCGAAGTGCCGCGGGCCCTCGTACCCGGCCGACTCCAGCAGGTCCACCAGCCAGAACGCGGCGCGCAGGTCGCCCGCGCCGAAGCGGAGGTCCTGGTCGTACTTGATGCCGGACTGGCCGTTGAGGTCGATGTGGAAGAGCTTGCCCGCCCACAGCGCCTGCGCGATGCCGTGCGGGAAGTTCAGCCCGGCCATCTGCTCGTGGCCGACCTCCGGGTTGACGCCGTACAGCTCCGGGCGCTCCAGGCGCTCGATGAACGCCAGGGCGTGGCCGATGGTGGGCAGCAGGATGTCGCCGCGCGGCTCGTTCGGCTTGGGCTCGATGGCGAAGCGGATGTCGTAGCCCTGGGAGGTGACGTACTCGCCGAGCAGGTCGAAGGCCTCCTTCATCCGGTCGAGGGCGTCCCGCACGTCCTTGGCGCCACCGGACTCGGCGCCCTCACGGCCGCCCCAGGCCACGTAGGTCTCGGCGCCGAGCTCGGCCGCGAGGTCGATGTTGCGGATGGTCTTGCGGAGCGCGTAGCGGCGCACGTCGCGGTCGTTGGCGGTGAAGCCGCCGTCCTTGAACACCGGGTGGGTGAACAGGTTGGTGGTGGCCATCGGCACCTTCATGCCGGTGTCGTCCAGCGCCTGCCGGAACCGCTTGATGTGCTCCTCGCGCTCGCTGTCGCTCGAGCCGAAGGGGATGAGGTCGTCGTCGTGGAACGTGACGCCGTGGGCGCCCAGCTCGGCCAGGCGCCGCACCGACTCGACCGGGTCGAGGGCACGCCGCGTGGCGTCACCGAAGGGGTCCCGTCCCTGCCAGCCGACGGTCCACAGTCCGAAGGTGAACTTGTCCTCGGGGGTGGGCTGGTAGTTCATGCCGCGGCTCCTTGCTCGCTGAGGCTATTTCGTCATGGCGCTTTACAAATTAGTATGCAGGAACATTTCTGGGAAGAGACACACCCCGCCGAGTCGCGGAAGTGGGTCGCAGAAGAGGGAGAGACCGATGTCAGCAGCCGAGGGTCCGCTCGTCGTCGGCGTGGACACATCCACCCAGTCCACCAAGGCGCTGGTCGTCGACGTGGCCACCGGCCGGGTCGTCGCGAGCGGCCAGGCACCGCACACGGTGACCTCGGGGGCGGGCCGGGAGAGCGACCCGCGCCAGTGGTGGGACGCCCTGTCCGAGGCGCTGCGCCAGTGCGGCGAGGCGGCGCACGAGGCCGCCGCGGTGTCGATCGGCGGGCAGCAGCACGGCCTGGTCACCCTGGACGGGCACGGGGAGCCGGTCCGTCCGGCGCTGCTGTGGAACGACGTGCGTTCCGCGCCGCAGGGCCGCCGGCTGATCGAGGAGCTGGGCGGCGCGAAGTTCTGGGCCGAGCGCACCGGAAGCGTGCCGGCCGCCTCCTTCACGGTCACCAAGTGGGCCTGGCTGGCGGAGCACGAGCCGGACGCGGTGCGCGCCACCAAGGCGGTCCGCCTCCCCCACGACTACCTCACCGAGCGGCTCACCGGGCAGGGCACGACCGACCGCGGCGACGCCTCCGGCACCGGCTGGTGGGCGTCGGGGACGGAGGCGTACGACGAGGAGATCCTCGCCCACGTGGGCCTCGACCCGGCGCTGCTGCCCCGCGTGGTGCGTCCCGGTGAGGTCGCCGGGACCGTGCGCGACGGCCACGACCTGCCGTTCTCCAAGGGCACCCTGGTGGCGTGCGGCACCGGTGACAACGCCGCCGCCGCGCTGGGTCTCGGGGTGCGTCCCGGCACACCGGTGATGAGCCTCGGCACCTCGGGCACGGTGTACGCGGTGACGCAGCGCAGGCCCGCCGATCCGACCGGCACGGTGGCGGGGTTCGCCGACGCGCGCGGCGACTGGCTGCCGCTGGCCTGCACGCTCAACTGCACGCTGGCCGTGGACCGGGTCGCGGCGCTGCTGAACCTGGACCGCGAGGCCGTCGAACCCGGGCGCGGCGTCACGCTGCTGCCCTTCCTGGACGGTGAGCGCACCCCGAACCTCCCCCACTCCTCCGGCCTGCTGCACGGGCTGCGCCACGACACCACCGGCGGGCAGCTGCTCCAGGCCGCGTACGACGGCGCCGTGTACTCCCTGCTGGCCGCGCTGGACCTGGTCCTCGACGAGGACGCCGACCCGTCGGCGCCCCTGCTGCTGATCGGCGGCGGCGCCCGGGGCACGGCCTGGCAGCAGACCGTACGGCGGCTGTCGGGGCGGTCCGTCCAGGTGCCCCGGGCCAAGGAACTGGTCGCGCTCGGTGCGGCGGCGCAGGCGGCCGGGCTGCTCACCGGGGAGGACCCGGCCGCGGTCGCCCGGCGCTGGGACACGGCGGCGGGCCCGGTGCTGGAGGCCGTGGAGCGGGACGAGGAGACGCTGGCCAGGCTGGCCGGGGTACTCTCCGACGCGGCCCCGCTGCTGGACCGCGGCACGGACACCGCCTGACGACACCGCCGGACAGGCACCGGCCCGCGGGCGCGGCCCGACGGGCGTCGGCCCACCGGCACGGACCGGCCGGGCACCCGCCTGCCGACACCGACCGACGGGCACGGACCGACCGGCACCAGCCCGCGGGCACCGGCCGGCAGGCACGGACCGCCGACCGGCACCGCCCCGCCGACACCGGTCGGCGGGCACGAACCGACCGGCACCAGCCCGCGGGCGCATACCGGCAGGCACCGGCCCGTCGGCACGGACCGGCCGGCGTCGACCGACAGGCCGACGCCGGCCGCAGAGACCGAGGAACGACGGAGGAATGAGCACACCGCTGCACAAGGCCCGCCCGGCCGGTCCGGGGCGCGCGCTGCCCGACACCCAGCAGGGCATGCGCCGCCGCAACCTCTCGCGGGTGATGCACACCGTCAGCGCCGAGGGGCCGCTGTCCCGGGCCGCCGTCGCCTCCCGCATCGGTCTGACCCGCGCGGCGGTGTCCACGCTGGTCGACGAGCTCATCCGGTCGGGCCTGCTGGAGGAGCTGGGCCCCGAGCGGCCCGGACGCGTGGGCCGTCCCGGCTCGGCGCTCGCCGTCAGCGGGCGCGGCCCCGCGGGGATCGGCGCCGAGGTCGGCGTCGATCACCTCGCGGTCTGCGCGGTCGACCTGCGCGGGCGGGTCCGGTCGCGGGCGGTGCGGCACGTCCCGAACCGGGACCGCTCCCCCGGGCCGGTGCTCGGTGAACTCACCGAGCTGACGGAGCGGGTCGTCGCCGAGGCGGAGGGCGAGGGCCTGTGGCCGGCGGGGCTCGCCGTGGCCGTACCGGGTCTGGTGGCGCGCGACGCCCGGACCGTCGTACGCGCCCCGAACCTCGGCTGGCTCGACACGGACCTCGGTGACCTGCTCCCGGCGGGCCTGCCGCTCACCGTGGCCAACGAGGCCAACTTCGGCGCACTGGCCGAACTGTGGCTCGGCGAGGACACCCCGCGCGACTTCCTCCATGTGTCCGCCGAGATCGGTATCGGTGCCGCGGTCGTCGTGGACGGGCGGCTGCTGCACGGAAACCGCGGCTTCGCGGGCGAGCTGGGCCATGTACCGGTACGGCCGGACGGACCGGAGTGCGCCTGCGGCGGACGGGGCTGTCTGGAGCAGTACGCCGGTGAGGAGGCGGTGCTGCGCGCGGCCGGGCTGGAGCCGGGCGAGGACCGCGTCGGCCTCCTCGCGGGCCGCGCCGAGCAGGGCGACACGAACGTACGACGCGCCCTGGAGGACGCGGGGACGGCGCTCGGGATCGCCCTGACCGGGGCGGTCAACCTGCTGGACCCCGAGAGCGTGGTGCTGGGCGGAGCCCTGTCCGGGCTCGCCCCCTGGCTGCTGCCGTCGCTCCGCTCCGAACTGGCCCGCCGTACCGCGGGGCCGGCCTGTCCCGTCTCCGTGTCCCCGCTGGGCCCCGAGGGCCCGCTGCTGGGCGCGGCGCACTCGGTGGTGCGGGGAGTCCTGGACGACCCGGCGGCGGTGGCCGAACGGGCCTGACGCCCGCGGGCCCCTCCTCGGTTCCCGCACGAAGTCGCGCGGGGCGTCGCCGCCGGCCGTCCGGGAGGCGATGTCGCCGACGACCGCCTTCCGGCCGCCCCGTCGCGCACGAGGACGGGAACGCCGTACCAGGTCACGAGCTCATCGGCCGCCATGACATGATCGCGTGTCAGTTTCTCACCGGGGTTTCGGCGGTCTCACCACCTCACCGCTCGATTACGAATCGCCCAACATCTGGTGGCCGGACGTTGAGCAGGCAACGATGAGGGCATGACACCGGCGCAGCGAGCCATGGAGCGACTGCTCACCTGGCCCGATCTCACGGCCTGTCCGGCCGATTGCGGTACGGGGCACGCCCTCCGCACCACTCGTGACGAGATCGTCCACTTCCACTCCGCGCGGGACGTGGACCTCCACCTCACCCGTCGCGCCATCCAGCGCTTCCACTACGACCTGGGCGGGTCGAGCGCGATACAAGTGGTCCCGGACTCGGACTGGGTGACGGTGCATCTGGACTGCGCCACCGACGTGGACCTGCTGCTCAGCCTGGTGAGCGTCGCCCTCAAGGCACACCAGAACAGACCCCCGTCCGCACCTCCCGCACCGGCGGGGTGCAACTTCCACCGCGTCACCGTGCTGCCGCGCGACGTGGTGTCCGACCGCTGAACCACGCTCCGCGCGGTGGCCTCACGGCCGCAGACCGCCGACGATGTCGGCGGTCGCCGTGAGGCCACTGTGGATCGTGGGCGCGATGCTCGTGCTGGCCAGGTAGAAACCGAGCAGCAGACAGACCAGCGCGTGGGAGATCTTCAGCCCGCCGTTGCGCAGGAAGATCACCGCAAGGACCGAGAGCAGCAGCACCACAGAGATGGAAATGGCCATCGTCAACCTCCTCCGCCACATCCGTTTCGCGGCGTTCGGCCGCAAGTGTGGCGTAACGGAGGGTTCGTCCGGGCGGCTGACCTGTCCTCCGAACGTGTGGTGTCATGCCCTCCGGTAGGCGTCGAGGAAGGCTTCCAGGCCCGCGAGGTCGTCGGTGTTGAGGTGGTCGACGTCCGCCGCCACCAGTTCGCCCCAGAGCGCGTCGCGGGCGGGGCCCGGCAGGTCGGGGGTGGCCCAGAACCGCACCCGCTGCCCGCGCGCGTGGGCGGTGCCCACGATGTCGCGGAGCTTCCGGCGCTCGGCGTCGGGGAAGGCGCCGACGCCCTGCCAGGTGAAGTTGAGCGTCCAGTTGTCGCTGATCAGCGGGACGAAGGAGGCCGGTGCGGTGCTGCCGAGATCGGTGAGCCTGCCGTCGTAGAAGGCGCGGCGCACCCGTTGGGCCTCCATGGGCGCGCGGGCCGCGCGGTCGCCGGAGATGACGGCGGTGACCGGCCCGGGCAGCACCCTGCCGTGGGCACAGGTGGTGAACAGGTGCCGGTAGCGGCGCAGATGGCGGTCGAGTTCGAGGTAGGTGGACGCGCCCTCGGTCTTGATGTCGATCAGCAGTTGGAGCGGCTTGCGGTGTCCGCGGTACACGGAGCCGTGGTGCGCCCGGACGCGGGCGGCCAGCGGATCGAGGTACAGGGACTCCAGCGTGCGGGACGGATCGAGGTCCTCGGGGTCGTGGGCGACGAGGAGTTGGCCGCCGACCAGGTAGATGTCGGCCTCGACGCTGCCGAAGCGGTGGTCGAGGGCGTCGAGGAGGGGGCGGGGGTGCTCGTAGTCGTTGTGGGCGTGGGCTCGCCACAACGGGCGCGGCCGGTGCTTGTGTTCGCCGGCCAGTGCCTGCGTCGCGGGGAGGGCGACGGTACCGGCGAGGGCGGCGCCGAGGGTGGTGAGGGCTCTGCGACGGGTGGTGAGGGCCATGCTCTGCCTCCCTGGAGGGGCCTACGGGACCAGGGAGAGTATGAGGTCCACGGGTGGTCGAAGAGCAGTGTGGTGCGGGGAGTTGGCCGATCCGCCGTCGGTCGTTCATCTCACCGGGGCAGGGCACGCGGAAGAAGCCCGCCCCCGAAGGGACGGGCTTCTTCCGTCGTTCGACCGGTCAGGGCGCTCTCAGGTCGACCAGTTCCGCCAGCGCCTCGCGGTGGGCGCCCGCCGTGCCGTAGGCGATCGAGTCGGCCTTGGCGCGCTTGAGGTGGAGGTGCACCGGGTGTTCCCAGGTCATGCCGATGCCGCCGTGCAGTTGCAGTGCCTCCTCGGCGGCCCGGACCGCGACGGGCGCGGCGTAGGCCTGGGCGACGGTGACCGCCACGCCGGTGTCCTCGCCGGTCGCGAGCGCGTCGGCGGCGCCCCGCGCGGCGGCGCGGAGGCTGACGACCTCCAGCCAGAGCTGGGCGAGCCGGTGCTTGAGCGCCTGGAAGCCGCCGACGGGACGGTTGAACTGCTTGCGGTCCTTCAAGTAGCCGACGGTCTCCGTCAGCGACCACTCGGCGGAGCCGAGTTGCTCCGAGGCGAGCAGTCCGGCGCCGGCCCGCAGGGCGCGGGGTACGGCGGTCCCCGCGTCGCCCAGCCTGCGTCCGGGTGCGCCGTCCAGGGTCACCCGGGCCACCGGACGGGTCAGGTCCAGGGAGACCTGCGGGGTGACGGTGACCGCGCCGGCCTCCACCGCGTACAGCCCGCCGTCGTCCGCCGGTACGAGCAGTACGTCGGCGACGGCGGCGTCCGCGATGCCGGTCAGCTCACCGTGCAGCGCTCCGTTCTCCAGCCGTACGGTGGTGAACGCGGCGCCCGGGGCGGTGTGCAGGCCGACGGCGAGGGCGCCGATCCTGCGCCCGGACGCCAGCTCGGCGAGCAGGTCGCCGGCGTCCTGGCAGGCCAGCAGCGCCTCGGTGGCCACCACGGCGCTGGTCAGGTACGGCACGGGAGCGACCGCGCGTCCCAACTCCTCCAGTACGACGGCGGCTTCGCGGTGGGTGGCGCCCTGGCCGCCCCGGTCCTCGGGGACCAGCAGACCGGCGAGGCCCATGCCGTCGGCGAGCGCCTTCCACAGGGACAGGTCGTGCGGGGCGTCCGACTCGGTACGGGCGATCACGCCCGCCGCGTCGCAGTGGTCGGTGAGCAGGTCCCGGACGGCGGCGCGCAGCGCCTCTTCCTCCTCCGAGTACAGAAGATCGCTCATCGGGCCAGGTCCTTCCATGCGACGTCCTTGTCGGTGCGCGGCTCGGCGGGCAGGCCCAGGACGCGCTCGGCGACGATGTTCAGCAGGACCTCGCTGGTCCCGCCCTCGATGCTGTTGCCCTTGGAGCGGAGGTAGCGGTAGCCGGCGTCGCGGCCGGTGAAGTCGACCAGCTCGGGGCGGCGCATGGTCCAGTCGTCGTACAGCAGGCCCTCCTCGCCCCTCAGTTCCACCTCCAGGCCGCTGATCTCCTGGTTGAGGCGGGCGAAGGCCAGTTTCATGCCGGCGCCCTCGGGGCCGGGCTGCCCGGCGACGAGCTGCTGGCGCAGGCGTTCGCCGGTGAGCCTGGCCACCTCCGCCTCGACCCAGAGCTTCAGCAGCCGCTGGTGCAGGTCGTGGGTGCGCAGTTCCGGCCGTTCGCGCCAGGTCTTCGCGACCGGGCCGATCATGCCGCCCTCGCGGGGCAGCCGCATGCCGCCGATGGCGACGCGTTCGTTGTTCAGGGTGGTCTGCGCGACCCGCCAGCCGTCGCCGGCCTCGCCGAGGCGGTGGGCGTCGGGGACGCGGACGTCGGTGAGGAAGACCTCGTTGAACTCGGCCTCACCGGTGATCTGGCGCAGTGGCCGCACCTCGACACCGGGGTCGGTCATGTCGCACACGAAGTAGGTGATGCCCCGGTGCTTGGGCGCGTCCGGGTCGGTGCGGGCGATGAGGATGGCCCAGCGGGCGAGGTGGGCGCTGGACGTCCACACCTTCTGCCCGTTGACCACCCAGTCCTCGCCCTCCCGGACGGCACGCGTGCCGAGGGCGGCCAGGTCGGATCCGGCGCCGGGCTCGCTGAAGAGCTGGCACCAGACCTCCTCGCCGGTCCACAGGGGCTTCAGGAAGCGCCGCTTCTGCTCCTGTGTGCCGTACTGGAGGATCGTCGGCGCGGCCATGCCCAGGCCGATGCCGATGCGGCGCGGGTCGTTGTCGGGTGCCCCGGCGGCCTCCAGTTCGGCGTCCACGACGGCCTGGAGGGAGCGTGGGAGACCGAGTCCGCCGAGCCCTTCGGGGAAGTGCACCCAGGCGAGTCCGGCGTCGAAGCGGGCGCGCAGGAAGTCCAGGCGCTCCGTGTCGGCCGGGGGGTGCTCGGTCAGGAACTCCAGTGTGCGGCGGCGCAGTTCGGTGGCGTCGGTCATGCGGCGGCTCCGTTCTCCAGCGAGGGCAGCACGGCGACGCGTCCGGTGGTGGCACCGTCGGCGACCCGCTGCACGGCGCCGGCGGCCCCGGCGAGCGGCACGCGCTCGCTCACCAGCGGCTTGATCGCGCCCCGCGCGGCGAGTTCGGTGAGCTGCTCGTGGCAGCGCTGGACCAGCTTGGGGTTCTTGGTGTTGTACAGGCCCCAGTGCAGGCCGAGGATCGCGTAGTTCTTGACGAGGGCGTGGTTCAGGGCGGGGCTGGGGATGGATCCGCTCGCGAAGCCGACGACGACGATCCGGCCCTCGAAGGCGACGGCCTTGGCGGACTGGGCGTAGGCCTGGCCGCCCACGGGGTCGTAGATCACGTCGGCGCCCCGGCCGCCGGTGGCCTCCTTCACGGCGGCGACGACGTCCTGCTCGCGCCGGTCGATCACCACGTCGCAGCCCAGCTCACGGGCGACGGACGCCTTCGCGGCGCCGCCGACCACGCCGATGACGGTGGCGCCCGCCGCCTTGCCGAGCTGCACGGCCGCGCTGCCGACCCCTCCCGCGGCGGCGTGGACGAGCAGGGTCTCGCCGGCCTCGAGGCCGGCCCTGCGGTGCAGGCCGAACCAGCCGGTCTGGTAGCCGATGTGCAGGGCGGCGGCCTCGGCGTCGTCCAGCGCCTCCGGCGCCGGCAGCAGTGCGGCGGCGTCCGCGACGGCGTACTCGGCGAAACCGCCGTACGGCAGCGCGGGGTTGGCGATCACGCGGCGCCCGTCCTCGGTCTCGCCGCAGATCTCCACCCCCGGGGTGAACGGCAGCGGCGGCCTGACCTGGTACTGGCCCCGGCACATCAGCGCGTCCGGGAAGTTGATGTTGGCGGCACGCACCTTCAGCAGGACCTGCCCGTCACCGGGTGCCGGCCGCGCCACCTCCGCGAGACGCATCACCTCGCCCGGCTCGCCGAGCTCGTGCACTTGCCATGCCTGCATGGGGGGCCTCCACGGGAGCGTGAACGTCGGGTTCGCCTGACCGGGTCCACCGCATACTAAGCGGTCGCTTGCTCGCTGGGAAGGGACACCGGGAAGAGACCCCCGGAAGGCACACCGGAAAGGGAACGGTCCCGTCCGTCACCCCCGCTTGGGCCGCGCCCGCACATGCATCCGCTCCCCCTGCGGCCCGAACAGGCTGAGGAACTCCACGGGCCCCTCCCCCGTCGACCCGAACCAGTGCGGCACCCGCGTGTCGAACTCGGCCGCCTCCCCCGCCGTCAGCACCACGTCGTGCTCGCCGAGCACCAGCCGCAGCTTCCCGGACAGCACGTACAGCCACTCGTAACCCTCGTGGGTGCGCGGTTCCGGCTCCAGCCGCCGCTTCGGTTCCAGCACCTTGTACGCCTGGAGGCCGCCGGGCTGGCGGGTGAGCGGCCAGTGGGTGCGGCCGTAGCGCTGGATCGGCTCGGAGGCCCGGATGCGCGGATCGCCGACCGGCGGCGCGCCGACCAGTTCGTCCAGCGGCACCTGATGGGCCTGCGCTATCGGCAGCAGCAGCTCCAGACTGGGTTTGCGCAGGCCGGACTCCAGCCGGGAGAGGGTACTCACGGAGATGCCGGTCGCCTCGGACAGCGCCGCGAGGGTCACCTCCCGCTCCTTCCTGATCCGCCGCAGCCGGGGGCCCACTTCCGCGAGAACGTCGTCCGTAGTCATACCGGTATTGCAGGTTCGGCAAAGTCGTTTGTCAATGCGGCAGTGTCCGGGCGACTGTCGTGGTGGAGGTGGTCACGATGAACGAGACATTCGGAAGCGAGACGTACGACGTGGTCGTCGTCGGCGGCGGGGCGGCGGGGCTCTCCGCCGCGCTGGTGCTCGGCCGGGCCCGGCACCGCACGCTGGTCGTCGACGCGGGCGAGCCGCGCAACGCGCCCTCGTCGCACATGCAGGGCTATCTGTCCCGGGACGGGATGGCACCGGCCGAGTTCCTGGCGCTGGGCCGGGAGGAGATCGCGCGTTACGGCGTGGAGCTCGTCCGGGACCGGGTCACGGAGGTCACCAGGGACGGGGACTTCACCGTCGTGCTCGACGCGGGACCGGCCGTACGGGCCCGGCGGCTGGTCGTCGCCACCGGGCTGAAGGACGAGATGCCGGCGGTCCCCGGGGTCGCCGAGCGGTTCGGGCGGGACGTGCTGCACTGCCCGTTCTGCCACGGCTGGGAGGTGCGCGACGAGCCGTTCGGTGTGCTCGCGTCGAGCGCGATGAGCGTGCACCAGGCGCTGATGGTGTCCCAGTGGTCGAAGGACGTCACCTTCTTCCTGCACGAGGTCGCCGAGGAGGAACTGTCCGACCTGGACCTGCGCCGGCTGGCCGCCGCCGGGGTCGAGGTGGTGCCCGGCGCGGTCGCGGAGCTGGTGGTCGAGGACGACCGGCTCACCGGGGTGCGACTGGCCGACGGCACCACCCACACCCGCTCCGTGCTCTTCGTCGGCCCGCGCCCGGTGCCGCAGACGTCTCTGCTGGAGGCGCTGGGCGCCGAGATGAACGAGACCCCCTTCGGCGCGTACCCGGTGATCGACTCGACCGGCCTGACCACGGTGCCCGGGGTCTGGGCGGCGGGCAACGCGATCGGCTTCTCCGAGCAGGTGGTGCACGCGGCGAGCGGCGGTTACCGCGCGGCGGCCGCGATCGTCGGGGACCTGCTGATGACCGGCCTGGACGCCGCGGTGGACGGGTAGGCGCCGGACGACGGAGGTGTGGGGCGCCCGCCTCCGGAGCACTATGGCTGCATGCTGCTGTCCCGGCTGGCCCGTGTGTCCCAGGAGGTCGCCGCCGCCTCGGCGCGGTCCCGGAAGATCGCCCTGCTCGCCGAGCTGTTCCGGGAGGCGGAGGCGGACGACGTGCCGGTCGTCATCCCGTATCTGGCCGGCCGGCTGCCGCAGGGCCGCATCGGGGTCGGCTGGAAGGCACTGAGCCGTCCGGTCGCCCCCGCCGCCGAGCCGTCACTGACGGTGCGCGAGGTGGACGCGCTGCTCACCAGGCTGGGCAAGGTGTCCGGTGCGGGATCGCAGGCCGAGCGGGCCCGGCTGGTCGGCGAGCTGCTGGGCGCGTCCACCGAGGACGAACAGCGGTTCCTGTCCGGGCTGCTCACCGGCGAGGTCCGGCAGGGCGCCCTGGACGCGGTCGCGGTGGAGGGGCTGGCGCGGGCGACGGGGGCGCCCTCGGCGGACGTACGGCGGGCCGTGATGCTGGCGGGCTCGCTGCAGACGGTGGCCGAGGCGCTGCTGGCGGACGGTCCCGGGGTGCTGGAGCGGTTCCGGCTGACCGTGGGCCGACCGGTGCTGCCGATGCTGGCGCACAGCGCCTCCTCGGTCGCGGAGGCGGTGGAGAAGCTGGGGGCCTGCGCGGTCGAGGAGAAGCTCGACGGCATCCGCGTCCAGGTGCACCGCGACGGGGACAGCGTGCGCGTGCACACCCGCACCCTCGACGACATCACCGACCGGCTGCCGGAAGTGACGGCGGCGGCGCGGGAGTTGCGGGGCGAGCGGTTCATCCTGGACGGGGAGGTCATCTCCTTCGACGGGGACGGGCGCCCCCGCTCGTTCCAGGAGACCGCCGGACGGGTCGGCTCCCGGGTGGACGTGGCCACGGCCGCACGGGAGGTCCCCGTCTCCCCCGTCTTCTTCGACGCGCTCTGCGTCGACGGCCGCGATCTGCTGGACCTGCCGTTCACCGAGCGCCACGCGGAACTGGCCCGGCTGGTCCCGGAGCCCATGCGGGTGCGCCGCACTCTGGTGGCGGGTCCCGGGGAGCTGGGCGCGGCGGAGGGGTTCCTCGCCGAGACGCTGGCGCGCGGCCACGAGGGCGTCGTGGTCAAGGGCCTGGACGCCCCCTACAGCGCGGGCCGGCGCGGCGCGTCCTGGCTGAAGGTCAAGCCGGTGCACACGCTCGACCTGGTGGTGCTGGCCGCCGAGTGGGGCCACGGCCGCCGCACCGGAAAGCTCTCCAATCTGCACCTGGGCGCCCGCACCGCCGACGGCGGCTTCGCCATGCTCGGCAAGACCTTCAAGGGCCTGACCGACGCGATGCTGGCCTGGCAGACCGAACGGCTGCGGGAGCTGGCGGTCGAGGAGAGCGGACACGTCGTGACGGTGCGCCCCGAACTCGTCGTGGAGATCGCCTACGACGGCCTCCAGCGCTCCACCCGCTACCCGGCCGGCGTCGCCCTCCGGTTCGCCCGCGTGATCCGCCACCGCGAGGACAAGCGCCCCGAGGAGGCGGACACGGTCGAGACCCTGCTCGCCGCGCACCCCGAGGTACGGCCGTGAGGGGCGCCCGGAGCGCCGGACTGCTGTTGTTCCGGCACACCGGTCAGGGCATCGAGGTGTTGCTCGGTCACATGGGTGGCCCGTTCTTCGCCCGGCGCGACAGCGGGGCGTGGACCGTGCCGAAGGGCGAGTACGACCCCGGCGAGCCGGCCTGGGAGGCGGCGCGGCGCGAGTTCCAGGAGGAGCTGGGGCTGCCGCCGCCGGACGGGGAGGCGCTGCCGCTCGGGGAGGTCCGGCAGTCCGGCGGGAAGACCGTCACGGCCTGGGCGGTCGAGGCCGACCTCGACCCGGTGACGGTCGTCCCCGGCACCTTCGAGATGGAGTGGCCGCCGAGGTCGGGGCGGATCCAGAAGTTCCCGGAGCTGGACCGGGTGGCGTGGTTCCCCCTGGAGCGGGCCCGCGAGGTGATCGTCGGCGCGCAGACCGCGTTTCTCGACCGCCTGGCGGAGCACTCGCCCTGAGGAGACCTCCCGCGTTGCGCCGCCCACCACCGCGCGGGAAGGTCGAGAGGCACAGCCCGCCCCAGGGAGGTCAGCGATGCACATCGCCACGGTGAACCCGGCGAACGGCGAGACGGTCAAGACGTACCACCCCATGGACGAGGAGGAGATCGGGCACCGGATCCAGCTCGCGGAGGCCACGTTCCGTACGTACCGGACGACGACCTTCGCCGAGCGTGCCCGTCTGATGCACCGGGCCGCCGAGATCCTCGACGAGGACCGGGAGACCATCGGCCGGGTGATCACCACGGAGATGGGCAAGCCGGTCAAACAGGCCCGCGCGGAGGCCGCGAAGTGCGCCAAGGCGATGCACTGGTACGCCGATCACGCGGCGCAGTTGCTCTCCGACGTGGAACCCGCCGCCTCCGACGTGAAGGACTCCGGCGCCTCCCGTGTCCTGGTGCGCTACCGGCCGCTGGGTCCGGTGCTCGCCGTGATGCCGTGGAACTTCCCGCTGTGGCAGGTGGTGCGGTTCGCCGCGCCCGCGCTGATGGCGGGCAACGTGGGTCTGCTCAAGCACGCCTCGAACGTGCCGCAGACCGCCCTGTACCTGGAGGACCTGTTCCACCGCGCGGGCTTCACCGAGGGCTGCTTCCAGACCCTGCTCATCGGCTCCGCCGCGGTCGACGACATCCTGCGGGACGAGCGGGTGAAGGCGGCCACCCTCACCGGCAGCGAGCCCGCGGGCCGCGCGGTCGCCTCCACCGCCGGGGAGATGATCAAGAAGACGGTGCTGGAGCTGGGCGGCAGCGACCCGTACGTGGTGATGCCCTCCGCCGACCTGGACCGGGCCGCCGAGGTGGCGGTCACCGCGCGGACGCAGAACACGGGGCAGTCCTGCATCGCCGCCAAGCGGTTCATCGTGCACACGGACGTCTACGACGCCTTCGCCGAACGCTTCGTCGCGGGCATGAAGGCGCTGAAGGTCGGCGACCCGATGGACGAGGAGACCGACGTCGGCCCGCTCTCCAGCGAGAAGGGCCGCAGCGACCTGGAGGAACTGGTCGACGACGCCGTCCGCGCGGGCGCCACCGTGCTGTGCGGCGGCGAGCGCCCCGACGGGCCCGGCTGGTACTACCCGCCGACCGTCCTGGCCGGCATCGGCCGGGAGATGCGCATCCACCGCGAGGAGGCCTTCGGCCCGGTCGCCACGCTGTACCGCGCGGCGGACGTCGACGAGGCGGTCCTGATCGCCAACGACACCGACTTCGGGCTGAGTTCCAACGTCTGGACCCGCGACGAGGCCGAGGTCGACCGGTTCGTACGGGACCTGGAGGCCGGCAGCGTGTACGTGAACGGGATGACGGCCTCCCATCCGGCGTTCCCGTTCGGCGGGGTGAAGCGGTCGGGGTACGGGCGTGAGCTGTCCGGGCACGGAATCCGCGAGTTCTGCAACATCACCACGGTTTGGCAGGGTGCGTGATGTCCGCGCGGCTACGATCCCGACTGTGAACCGCGAAGTGACTCTGCCTCTGATCGTCGACGACCGCGGGACCCTGCAGGTTTCCGCTGCCGATGTCAGCAAGCTGCTGCGTACGGTGGGTGGGCGGTGGGTCCGGCTCGTCGAGGCGGGGGAGGACGGGCTCGATGAGGACACGGTCGCCGCGCTGACGATCGAGCTGGCGAAGCTTGCCGATCGGATCGACGTCGCGTGCATCGCCCACAGCAGTGGTACGCCGTAGGGCGCAGTGTTTCGTTGCCGGGTGCGGGTCGTCTGTGGTTGATCGCGCCCACGCGGCGGAGCCGCACATCGGAACAGCCCCGCGCCCCTTCAGGCGTGCTGCACCAACGCCATCCAGAACATCGCCTCGTACGACTGGAGCAATCGGGCGTACTGGTGGGCTCGGTTCTCGTTCAGGCGGCCCTCGTCCAGGGCCGTCCGGACTGCCCCAGTGGCCATGCGGTCCAGGTCGGGGGCCGGCTCCGCGAAGAAGTCGAAGAAGGCGCAGGACTCGTCGGTGAAGCCGTAGTGGGTGCGCAGGGCCTTCGCGATCGTCGCGCAGTAGCCGCCCCAGGCCGAGAAGTTCGCCGTCAGGGCCAGGACCACGTCGGACGGGTTCGCGTTGAGGGCCAGCCAGGCGACGTACGCGGGATAGGCCTGGCAGCCCGGCAGGGGCTCGTACGCGTCCGCCCGCGCCTCGTCCACGCCGCACGCGGCCGTGAACGTCCTCAGGTGTTCCGCCGCCAGGGTCTCGCCCTCGGCCAGGGCGGTGAAGTACGCGGCCGACTCCGGGCCGGCCCGTTCCGCCAGGTGCAGGAAGGCGCGGCGGTCCGCCGGGATCACCCGGCGTTGTTCCAGGGCGAGCGTGGCCAGGACGGCCCGGTCGGCCTCGCCGCGGGCGATCAGGGGGACCAGCGGGTTGGACCCCGGATCCGGGGCCAGTTCCCCGGTGGTCGTCTCCAGCAGTTCCCGGGCCGTGCGTGTCATCGCGTCCTCCGTCGCGTCGGTCACGCACGAGCCTTTCCCGGGAGCGGGGCAGGGGTAACCCGGCGGTGCCGCCCGCACCGCCGGGTCGTCCGGGTGGCCGGCCTCAGCGGATGGGCATGCCCGACAGGGTGCGGGCGATCACCAGGCGCTGGATCTCGCTCGTGCCCTCGAAGATGGTGTAGATCGCGGCGTCGCGGTGCATGCGCTCCACCGGGTACTCGCGGGTGTAGCCGTTGCCGCCGAGGATCTGTATGGCCTGGGCGGTGACCTTCTTGGCGGTCTCGCTGGCGAACAGCTTGGACATGGAGCCCTCGGCGGCCGTGAACGGCTTGCCGTTGATCGCCATCCAGGAGGCGCGCCACACCAGGAGGCGGGCGGCGTCGATCCGGGTGCGCATGTCGGCGAGCTGGAAGGCGACGCCCTGGTTGTCGATGATCGGGCGGCCGAACTGCTCACGGGTGGTCGCGTAGTCGAGGGCGACCTCGTAGGCGGCGCGGGCGGTGCCCACCGCCATGGCACCGACGGCGGGGCGGGACGCCTCGAAGGTGGCCATGGCGGCGTTCTTCACGCGCTCACCACCCTGCTTGGCCTTCTCGCGGGCGCGGGCGAGGCGCTCGTCCAGCTTCTCCTTGCCGCCGAGCAGGCAGGAGCCGGGGACGCGCACGTCGTCCAGGATGACCTCGGCGGTGTGCGAGGCGCGGATGCCGTGCTTCTTGAACTTCTGGCCCTGGGAGCAGCCGGGGGTGCCGGGCGGGATGATGAAGGAGGCGTGGCCCTTGGAGCCGAGGTCCGGGTCGACGACCGCGACCACGACGTGGACGTTGGCGATGCCGCCGTTGGTCGCCCAGGTCTTGGTGCCGTTGATCACCCACTCGTCCTTGGCCTCGTCGTACACCGCGCGGGTGCGCATCGAGGCCACGTCGGAGCCGGCGTCGGGCTCGGAGGAGCAGAAGGCTGCGACCTTGACGTCGTTGGCGTCGCCGTACATCTGGGGGATCCAGGTGCCGATCTGCTCCTCGGTGCCGTTGGCGAGGACGCCGACGGCGGCCAGGCCGGTGCCGACGATCGACAGGGCGATGCCGGCGTCGCCCCAGAAGAGTTCCTCCATGGCCATCGGGATGCCGAGGCCGGTCGCGTCGAAATACTGCTGGGCGTAGAAGTCCAGGGAGTAGATGCCGACCTTGGCGGCCTCCTGGATGACCGGCCAGGGAGTCTCCTCACGCTCGTCCCATTCGGCGGCCGCGGGGCGGATCACATCGGCGGCGAAGCCGTGCAGCCAGTCCCGCACCTCCTTCTGTTCGTCGTTGAGCTCCATGGTGAACTCGGCCATGTCCCCTCCAGCGGCGACGCACGTGCGTGTTACTTGCGGTAACCCCGAGTCTGTTACCGGTGGGTAGGAAAAGTCAACTCCCCAGGACCGGTCGGCATCCCGTTCGATGACCGGATCGCCCGCAGTGTTAGTTTGCGCAGGCGTCACCGAATCAGCACGGGTGGGGAGAGATCATGAACACCACACAGCGGACCGATCAGCAGCGGTCCGCCGACCGACGCCGGCGCGAACTGCTGGAGGCCGCCGACCGGGTGGTGCTGCGCGACGGCCCGGGGGCCTCGATGAACGCGATCGCCGCCGAGGCCGGCATCACCAAGCCGATCCTCTACCGGCACTTCGGTGACAAGGGAGGACTCTACGCCGCCCTGGCCAAGCGGCACACCGACGCGCTGCTGGACTCGCTGCGGGCCGCCCTGGACGCCCCGGCGGACCGGCGCGAACGGGTCGAGGCCACCCTGGACACCTACCTCTCGGCCATCGAGGCGCGGCCCCAGGTGTACCGGTTCCTGATGCACCCGGCGGAGGGGTCGCAGAGCGACCAGGGCTTCGACGTCGGCAAGCACTCGGCGCCGCTGCTGCGCCGGATGGGCGAGGAGCTGGCCCAGGTCATCGGGGAACGGCTGGACCTCGGGCCGGACGGCCAGCGGCTGGCCCGGGTGTGGGGGCACGGCATCGTCGGCATGATGCACGCGGCCGGCGACTGGTGGCTCGGTGAACGGCCCTGCTCCCGGGCGGAGTTGGTGCGCAGTCTGGCCGATCTGCTGTGGGGACGCCTCGCGGCGGCGGGGGACAAGGTGGGAGGTCCGGGGTTCTGATCCTCACAGGTCGCGTGCGGGCCGTGTGCGGCCGGCCGCGCCCACGCGGCGGAGCCGCACCCCGAGGGGTTCAGTCCGTCCGGCGCCAGGAGGCCCGGGCCACCTGCCGCATCAGTTTCCGGTGACGCCGGCCCGTCAGGTGGTCGGCGTAGATCCGGCCCTCCAGGTGGTCGCACTCGTGCTGCAGACACCGGGCGAAGAAACCCGTGCCGTGGACGGTGACCGGCTCTCCGGTCACCGTGAAGCCCTCGACGACCGCGTGGTCGTACCGCTCCGTGCCCGCCTCCAGGCCGGGCAGGGACAGACAGCCCTCGGGTCCGCGCACCACCACCCCGTCCGTCTCCACCAGCCGCGGGTTCACCACGTGGCCCAGGTGGCGGACGTCCTCGTCGTCCGGGCAGTCGTAGACGAACACCCGCAGCGGCTCACCGATCTGGTTGGCGGCCAGGCCCACGCCCTGCGCCGCGTACATCGTGGCGAACAAATCGTCCACCAGACGTGCGAGTTCCGGACCGAAGCCGGTGACCTCCCGGCAGGGCGCGTGCAGCACCGGGTCGCCGAGCAGGGTGAGGGGCCGTACACGTCCGTGGACGCCGGGGATGGAGCCTTGTCGCATGCCCGTCAGAGTACGGTCCTCACAGCAACGCCCGTCTCACGACGGTGCCGCGGTTCTGGAGTGCGAACGATCTCGATAGGCTGAGGTCTCACCACGTGGCCGTCAGGCACAGACGCGGCGCGTACGCAAGGAGGATCGAGAACTGATGGCAGGCAACTCGGACCCGCTCACGCCGCGGGCCAAGCTGGCCGTGACCGCCGGCAAGGCGGTCGCAGCGGCATCCCGCGCCGCCGGGCGCGGCAGCGGTTCGGTGATCGGCGGCCGGGTGGCACTCAAACTCGACCCCGATCTCCTGGCCCGGCTCGCGCAGCACCTGGACGTGACCCTGGTCTCCGCGACCAACGGCAAGACCACCACCACCCGGCTCATCGCCGAGGCCCTCAAGGCCGCAGGACCGGTCGTCTCCAACGCGCTCGGCGCCAACATGCCGGCCGGCATCACCTCGGCGCTGGCCGGCGGCTCGGAGGCCAGGTTCGGTGTCATCGAGGTCGACGAGAAGTACCTCGCGGGCGTCGCCCGGGACACCGACCCCAAGTGCATCGCCCTGCTCAACCTCTCCCGCGACCAGCTCGACCGCGCCGCCGAGACGCGGATGCTCGCGGAGAACTGGCGCGAGGGCCTGGCCGGCTCCAAGGCCGTGATCGTCGCCAACGCCGACGACCCGCTGGTGGTGTGGGCCGCGTCCTCCTCCCCCAACGTGATCTGGGTCGCCGCGGGCCAGATGTGGAAGGACGACGCCTGGTCCTGCCCGTCCTGCGGCGGTGTGATGCAGCGCCCGGGCGACGACTGGTTCTGCAGCGAGTGCGGCTTCCGCCGGCCGACGCCGAGCTGGGCGCTCTCCGGCGACCACGTGCTCGACCCGCACGGCTCCGCCTGGCCGATCCACCTCCAGCTGCCGGGCCGCGCCAACAAGGCCAACGCCGCGAGCTCCGCGGCCGTCGCCGCCGTCTTCGGGGTGCCGCCGCAGGTCGCCCTGGAGCGCATGTACCAGGTGCAGGCCGTGGCCGGCCGCTACGACGTGGTCCAGTTCGAGGGCCGTGATCTGCGGCTGCTGCTCGCCAAGAACCCCGCGGGCTGGCTGGAGACGTTCTCGCTGATCGACCCGCCGCCGACCCCGGTGATCCTCTCGGTGAACGCGCGCGGCGCCGACGGCACCGACACCTCCTGGCTGTGGGACGTCGACTACACCCGGCTGACCGGCCACCCGATCTGCGTCATCGGCGACCGGAAGCTGGACCTCGCGGTGCGCCTGGAGGTCGCGAACCAGCAGTTCCAGGTCTGCGAGAACCTCGACCAGGCGGTACAGCTGTGCCCGCCGGGCCGGATCGAGGTCATCGCCAACTACACCGCGTTCCAGGACCTGCGCCGCCGCGTCGGCAACTGACCAACGACACCCCAGGGGACTTGAAGTGAGCGACAACCAGCTGCGGGTCGTATGGATCTACCCGGACCTGCTCAGCACCTACGGCGACCAGGGCAACGTCCTCGTCGTGGAGCGCCGGGCGCGGCAGCGCGGCCTGGACGTGGCACGGCTCGACGTGCGCAGCGACCAGCCGATCCCGACCTCCGGCGACATCTACCTGATCGGCGGCGGCGAGGACCGTCCGCAGCGGCTGGCCGCCGAGCGGCTGCGCCGGGACGGCGGTCTGCAGCGGGCGGTGGGCAACGGCGCGATCGTCTTCTCGGTCTGCGCCGGCTACCAGATCCTCGGCCACGAGTTCATCAACGACCTCGGCCAGCGCGAGCCCGGTCTCGGCCTGCTCGACGTGGTCTCGGTACGCGGTGAGGGCGCCCGGTGCGTGGGCGACGTGCTGGGGGACATCAACCCGCAGCTGGGCCTGCCCCCGCTGACCGGGTTCGAGAACCACCAGGGCGTCACCCACCTGGGTCCCTCGGCCCGCCCGCTCGCCCAGGTGCGCTTCGGCAACGGCAACGGCACCGGGGACGGCACGGAGGGCGCGTTCAACGAGACCGTCTTCGGTACGTACATGCACGGTCCGGTGCTGGCCCGCAACCCGCAGATCGCGGACCTGCTGCTGAAGCTGGCGCTCGACGTCAACGCGCTGCCGCCGACCGACGACCGCTGGTACGAGGCGCTGCGGGGCGAGCGCATCGCGGCGGCGCAGCAGCAGCCCGCGTGAGTCTCCGTCCGCCTGCGGACGGCCCCTGACACCCCGGCGCGACCGGCCCGTCTGACGGCTGGTCCGCACAGGTGAGCGGGGTCGTCCAGCAGGCGGACGCCAGGTGCGGCCCCGCCCCCCGGAGCGGCTAGGGTGGCGGAGATCGAGCCGGACAACGCGGTCCGGTCCCGGCCCACTTCGAGAAGGTTGTTTCGGGCTATGCGCATTGGTGTCCTCACGTCCGGCGGCGACTGCCCCGGCCTGAACGCCGTCATCCGGTCCGTCGTGCACCGTGCCGTCGTCGACCACGGCGACGAGGTCATCGGCTTCCGGGACGGCTGGAAGGGCCTCCTGGAGTGCGACTACCTCAAGCTCGACCTCGACGCCGTGAGCGGCATCCTCGCCCGCGGCGGCACCATCCTCGGCTCCTCCCGGGTCCGCCCCGAGCACCTGCGGGACGGCGTGGAGCGGGCCAAGGGGCACGTCCGGGAGCTCGGCCTCGACGCGATCATCCCGATCGGCGGTGAGGGCACGCTGAAGGCGGCCCGGCTGCTGTCGGACAACAGCCTGCCGATAGTGGGTGTGCCGAAGACCATCGACAACGACATCGCCGTCACCGACGTCACCTTCGGCTTCGACACGGCCGTCGGCGTGGCGACCGAGGCCCTGGACCGGCTGAAGACCACCGCCGAGTCCCATCAGCGGGTGCTGATCGTCGAGGTCATGGGTCGGCACACGGGCTGGATCGCGCTCCACTCCGGCATGGCGGCCGGCGCGCACGCCGTCGTCGTACCCGAACGGCCCTTCGACATCGACGAGCTGACCGCGAAGGTCGGCGCGCGCTTCTCGGCCGGCAAGCGGTTCGCGATCGTGGTCGCCGCAGAGGGGGCCAAGCCGAAGGCCGGGACCATGGACTTCGACGAGGGCGGCAAGGACGTCTACGGCCATGAGCGGTTCGCCGGCATCGCGCGGCAGCTCTCCCTGGAGCTGGAGTCGCGGCTCGGCAAGGAGGCGCGGCCGGTGATCCTCGGGCATGTGCAGCGTGGGGGGACGCCCACGGCGTACGACCGGGTGCTGGCGACGCGGTTCGGGTGGCACGCGGTGGAGGCGGTGCACCGGGGGGAGTTCGGGCGGATGACTGCGCTGCGCGGGACGGACATCGTGATGGTTTCCCTCGCGGAGGCGGTGGAGACGCTGAAGACGGTGCCGGAGGAACGCTACGCGGAGGCGGAGTGCGTGCTGTGAGTTTGCGGCGCCGGTAAGAGCTCGGTCTGCTGCGGTTCGTTGCGGGCTACGGGCCGTCCGTGGCTTGTCGCGCAGTTCCCCGCGCCCCTGGGTGGTTTCCCCGACCCCGGTCACAGGTGTGGCCGGGGTCGGTCGTACTCTGAGTGCGGACAGACTGCGTACAACCCCCACGAAACAGGAGCCGGTGGATGGATCACGGCGGGCACGGCATGACCATGGATCTGCCGCCGTTCACGCTGGGGCGAGGGCTCGGCTGGTCGGCGGACCCCTTCTTTCTCGTCGCCTGCCTGCTGGGGCTGGCGCTGTACGGCTGGGGTGTGGTCCGGCTGGTGCGGCGCGGTGACAAGTGGCCGGTGGGGCGGACCGTCGCGTTCGTCGTCGGTGTGCTGAGCATCGGGCTCATGATGTGCACCAAGCTGAACGACTACGGCATGGTCATGTTCAGCGTGCACATGGTGCAGCACATGGTGATCAGCATGGTGTCGCCGATCCTGATCCTGCTCGGCGCCCCGATCACCCTCGCCCTGCGCGCGCTGCCGCCGGCCGGGCGGGGCCGGAAGGGACCGCGCGAGCTGCTGCTGATGCTGCTGCACAGCCGCTACATGCGGGTCGTCACCCATCCGGTGTTCACCATCCCCCTGTTCATCGCCAGCCTGTACGGCCTGTACTTCACCCCGCTGTTCGACTTCCTGATGGGCTCCAAGGTGGGGCACATCGCGATGATGGTGCACTTCCTCGCCGTCGGCCTGGTCTTCTTCTGGCCGATCATGGGTGTGGACCCGGGGCCGCACCGGCCGGGGTATCTGATGCGGATGCTGGAGCTGTTCGCGGGCATGCCGTTCCACGCGTTCTTCGGCATCGCGCTGATGATGGCGTCGACGCCGATGGTCACGACCTTCGAGAACCCGCCCGGCTCGCTCGCCATCGACGCGCTGTCCGACCAGAACGCGGCCGGCGGTATCGCCTGGGCGTTCAGCGAGGTCCCCTCCGTGCTGGTGCTGCTCGCGCTGCTGTTCCAGTGGTACGCCTCGGACCAGCGGCAGGCCAGGCGCAAGGACCGGGCCGCCGACCGGGACGGTGACAAGGAACTCGAGGCGTACAACGCCTACCTGGCCTCACTGAACGCACGCGGGAACTGAATTCACCGTCTCCCCGATCCCCTTGAACGGGGATTTTCCACCGGTAGCATGAATGCGTCGGGGGGAACCGCAGGGGGGAGCGGTGATGGCACTTCGCGTGTTCACGCACAGGGCGGGAAAATCGGCGATTCGGAAGATCGCCGTCCTGTCGTTATTACTTCTTGTCGCCAGTGGGTGCGATTCGGGCACACCTTTGTTCGACGTGAAGGCGGTGGCCGCGGGAGCCGCCTCCCTCGCGCCGTTCTTCGACGAGAGCAGCGGACTCGGACGGGACGCCGACGTGCGGTCGCGTCCCGCTCACGGCGGTCTTCAGCAGGGGGACACGCCCGGCCTGTACGGGGGCACCGACGAGGCGTCGGTCTGCGACGTCGAGCAGTTGAAGCGGTATCTCGCCGAGCCGCGCAACGACCGCAAGGCACGGGCGTGGGCCGGGGCGCTGGATCTCCGTAGGAATGAGATACCGGAGTATCTCGACGGGCTCACCCCTGTTCTCCTGCGTCACGACACTCTGGTGCGGAACCACGACTACAAAAAGGGAAAAGCTGTTCCCTTCGACGCGCTGCTTCAGGCGGGAATCGCGATTCTGGTCGACGAGCAGGGGGTGCCGGCGGTGAAGTGCTCGTGCGGAAATCCGCTGCGGCCCTTCGAGGGGGACAAGAGCAGGATTTCCGTCTCGTTCGACGACGGGAACGAGGAGTGGAAGGGATACGACCGTTCCGAGGTCGTGGTCGTACGGCCCGCGTCCCACGAACTGGAGCGGATCGCCCTCGTCGACGTGGAGGATCCCGGCCGGGGCATCGAGCGGCCCGTGGGAACGACGGGCGAGGAGGACACCGCTTTCGACACGAGGAAGCGGCGGGCGGTGCCGGCCCTCATCGGGACCACGTTCGGTGAGGCGAGCCGGCGACTGGCCGGGCGGGGACTGGCGGTCGCGTACGACGGGGAGGCCGTGCCGCCGGACGGCGCACGGGTCACGGCGTCCGATCCGGCCGCCGGGGCCGAGCTGCGGTTCGGGGCGCACGTCACGCTGAGCGTGGTGGGGGACACGGGTCGGTCCGGTGGCGGGACCACTCCCCCGGGCCCGGAGTCGTCGCGACCGACGGCGACTCCCACGTCGCCGTCCTCCCCGCCCGTGCCGTCCACTCCGTCCTCCGGTCCGTCGAAGTCCGAGCGGCCGGCGTCGCCGAGCGGGACACCGGAAGCCCCGTCCTCACCGGCCGGCTCGACACCGCCGTCTCCGCCGAGCACCGCGTCCGCCCCACCACCTTCCACGCGCTCCACGCCTCCAAAGACCCCCGAGGCCCCCGAGACCACCTCCGCGCCTCCCCGCACCACTCCCCCACCTCCCACCGGCGGGCCCGCGAGCGGCGCTCCGGCCACGAGCGTGCCCGCCACCCCCGAAGCACCCACCACGAGCGCCCCCGCTGAGCGCACCCGCCGAACCCGGGAGTGACCGGATGCCCTCATCACCGACGTCGGGAGTGGGCCGGGTCATCGCCGGCCGCTATCTGCTGCTGCACCGGCTGGGCAGCGGCGGCATGGGGCACGTCTGGCTCGCCCACGACCAGCGACTCGCGTGCGAGGTCGCGCTGAAGGAGATCGTGTTCGGCGACCCGGCCGAGCCCGGCCAGGAGCGGGAGGCCCGGGTCGCCCGGGCCCGCGCCGAGGCGCGGCACGCGGCCGGTCTGCGCGGTCACCCCCATGTGGTGACCGTGCACGACGTGCTGGAGCACGAGGGGCTGCCGTGGATCGTCATGGAGTACGTGGCGGGCGCCGTCGATCTGCGGGAGCTGCTCGCCCGGAGCGGTCCGCCCGCCCCCGCCGAGTGCGCCCGGATCGGGCTCGCGGTGCTGGACGCGCTGACCGCCGGGCACGAGCGGGGCGTGATGCACCGGGACGTGAAACCGGCGAACATCCTGCTGGCACCGGACCGCACCGGAGCGCCGTACGGGCGGGTGCTGCTCACCGACTACGGCATATCGGTCCAGCCGGACACCGGGGAGACGCGGTACACGATGGCGTCCGCGCTGGTCGGCACGGCGGGCTATCTGGCGCCGGAGCGGGCCACCGGCGGCCCGCCCACCCCAGCGGCCGACCTGTTCTCGCTGGGCTGCACGCTCTACCACGCGGTGGAGGGCAGCGGCCCCTTCACGCGGGAGTCCCCGCTGGCGTCGGTCACCGCCGTGGTCATGGAGGACCCGCGTCCACCGGTGCGGGCGGGCGCGCTGGAGCCGGTGCTGCGGGGGCTGCTCGCCAAGGATCCGGACCTGCGGGCGACGGCGCGGGAGGCGGAGGCCGAGCTGGCGCGGATCGTGACGCCCCAGACGGAGGCGTACGCGCGGACGCAGACGGACCTCGGCTCCCAGCCGCCCTGGGCCGCCTCCGCGCACCCGGCGCCCGAGGCGGGCACGCGGGGCCCCGCCGCCACCGGCACCCGTCGTCGGTCCCGCCCGCACGCGCTGCGCGCGGTCCTCGCCGGCGGGCTGGGCCTGGTGCTGGCGCTGGGCGGTGCCTGGTACGCGCTGGCCGACCGGGAGAGCGGCAGCGGCGGGACGGCGGTGCCGTACGGGGAGGCGGTCGGGCTGGCCGAGCCGCTGGAGGAGGGCGACTGCGTGCTGGCCGACTGGCCCGGTGGCTCCCGGTTCACCGGCACGCCCCGGCTGACCCTCGACCCGACCTGCGCGGACCAGGCGCCCGACGGGCAGGTCGTGGCGTTCGTCGGGGCCGCCTCGGACGAGGAGGCGCGGGAGCGGGGCCCGGCCCGCTGCGAGGAGCGGACGCGGGAGCTGCGCGGCCGGCTGGCCGACGTACGCGGTCTGGCCGTCGTACCCACGGCGGACGGGTTCGAGGCGGCCGGGGGGCGTACTGCCTGTCTGGTGCTGGGGGCGCACGGGCCGGTGTACGGGCCGCTCGGGGACCGGCGCCGCCCGGGGACGGCGTTCGCCGACACGGCGACGATGCAGCGGCGGGACTGCCTGGACGTACGGTCCCGCCGGGAGGCGCGGCTGGTGTCGTGCGAGGGGACGTACGACGAGCAGGTGCTCGGGTTCACCCGGCTGGGCGAGGACGTCACGCTCGCCGAGGCGCGCACCGAGTCGGACACGGCGTGTGCGCGCGAGGTGCCGCCGCGTGACTACGGCTTCGACCCGTCGGTCCACGAAGCGGGGTCGTGGACCAGTGAGGGGCCCTGGAAATCAGGCACACATGTCGTCGTGTGCACCGTAAGGAGGCAGAACGGGGGCACCATGGAGGGAGCCGAACCATGAGGAGGGTGTTGCGATGCCCGGTTCCACGAACGGTTTCTCGAACGGTTCCACGTCGACGAAGACCATGGGGGTGCTCACCGTCGGCGGTCTGGTCGCCGTGACGGCGTACACGGTGGCGCTCGGCAGCAACGGCTGGCTGTGGTTCGGCTGGGTCGTCCTGGGGCTGATCACCTTGGGGATGGTGGCCACCCGCAGCACCTGAGAGGCGCCGGGGCGGCCGGCCTCACCTGGGGGTGAGCCGCCCCGTCAGGTGCACGCCCGGCTGGTACTTCGGCAGCCGGACGGTGATCTTCATGCCGGCGCCGACGGCGGTCTCGATGACGAGGCCGTGGTCGTCGCCGTAGACCTGACGGAGCCGGTCGTCGACGTTGGAGAGGCCGATGCCGCCGGTGGGGCTGACCTCGCGGGCGAGGATGCGGCGGAGCAGGCCGGGGTCCATTCCGGCGCCGTCGTCCTCGATGACGACGAGGGCCTCGGCGCCGGCGTCCTGCGCGGTGATCTGGATGCGGCACTTGTCGGCCTTGCCCTCCAGTCCGTGCTTGACGGCGTTCTCCACCAGCGGCTGGAGGCAGAGGAAGGGCAGCGCGACCGGCAGCACCTCGGGGGCGATCTGCAGGGTGACGGAGAGGCGGTCGCCGAAGCGTGCCCGCACCAGCGCCAGATAGTGGTCGATGGCGTGGAGTTCGTCGGCGAGGGTGGTGAAGTCGCCGTGCCGGCGGAACGAGTAGCGGGTGAAGTCGGCGAATTCCAGGAGCAGTTCGCGGGCCCGCTCGGGGTCGGTGCGCACGAACGAGGCGATCACGGCGAGCGAGTTGAAGATGAAGTGCGGGGAGATCTGGGCGCGCAGGGCCCTGATCTCGGCCTCGATGAGGCGGGTGCGGGACTGGTCGAGGTCGGCGAGTTCGAGCTGGACGGAGACCCAGCGGGCGACCTCCCCGGCGGCCCGGACCAGGACCGCCGACTCGCGGGGCGCGCAGGCGACGAGCGCGCCGTGCACCCGGTCGTCGACGGTGAGCGGGGCGACCACGGCCCAGCGCACCGAGCAGTCGGGGGTGTCGCAGGTGAGCGGGAAGGCCTCGCCGCGGCCGGTGTCGAGGGGGCCGGTGAGGCGTTCCATGATCTCGGCGCGGTGGTGGGCGCCGGCGCCGTCCCAGACGAGGACCTGGTCGCGGTCGGTGAGGCAGAGGGCGTCCGTGCCCAGCAGGGAGCGCAGTTTGCGGGCGGACTTGCCGGCGGTCTCCTCCGTCAGGCCGGCCCGCAGCGGGGGCGTGGCCAGGGACGCGGTGTGCAGGGTCTCGAAGGTGGCGTGCTCGACGGGGGTGCCGAGCCCGGCGAGGCTGGCGGGCCGGGCGGTGCGCCGGCCGATCCAGAACCCGGCGGCCAGCAGGGGCAGGACGGCGACGAGCAGACCGGCGAGGAAACCGCTCATGCGGACACCTCCGTACGGAGTTCCTCCGGCAGGTGGAAGCGGGCCAGGACCGCCGCCGTGCCGGTCGGCACCCGGCCGGGGGTGGCCAGGGACACCAGGATCATGGTGAGGAAGCCCAGCGGCACCGACCACAGCGCGGGCCAGGCGAGCAGGGCGTGCCAGGGCCCCGCGCCCGGGTAGCCGGCCATGGTCGCGGCGACGGCGAGGAACGCGGAGCCGCCGCCCACCAGCATCCCGGCCGCCGCGCCCGGCGGGGTCAGCCGGCGCCACCAGATGCCGAGGACGAGCAGCGGGCAGAACGACGAGGCCGACACGGCGAAGGCGAGCCCCACGGCGTCGGCCACCGGCAGCCCGCCGACCAGGAGGCTCGCCCCGAGCGGTACGGCCATGGCGAGCACGGTGCCGAGCCGGAAGTGCCGTACGCCGCGGGTGGGGAGCACGTCCTGGGTGAGCACGCCGGCGACGGCCATGGTGAGTCCGGAGGCCGTCGACAGGAACGCGGCGAAGGCGCCCCCGGCGACCAGCGCGCCGAGGAGGTCGCCGCCCGTCCCGCCGATCATGCGGCCGGGCAGGAGCAGGACGGCGGCGTCCGCGTCGCCGGTGAGGGTGAGCTCGGGCGCGTAGAGCCGGCCGAGGGCTCCGTAGACCGGCGGGAGGAGGTAGAAGGCGCCGACCAGGCCGAGGACCGCGACGGTGGTGCGGCGGGCGGCGACGCCGTGCGGGCTGGTGTAGAAGCGGACCACGACGTGGGGCAGTCCCATGGTGCCGAAGAAGGTGGCGAGGATCAGCCCGTACGTGGCGTACAGCGGGCGTTCCTCGCGGGACTCGGCGCGGGAGGGCGACAGGGCGTCGTCGGCGCCGCGTCCGGCGGCGGGGACCTCGGCGCCCTCGGCGAAGGTGAGCCGGGTGCCACCGTCGATGCGGTGGGGTCCCGCGGACAGGCCGGTCTCGGTGCCGTCGAGTTCGCGGCCGTCGACGGTGCCGTCCACGGTGACGGTGAGCGGCTCGGTGAGCCGGAGCACGAGCGTGTCGTCGATGCGGACCACCCGCTGTTCGCGGAAGGCGGCCGGTTCGTCGAAGGCGTGGCTGGGGGCGCCGTCGCTCTGCCAGGCGGTGATCAGGAAGAGGGCGGGGACGAGCAGGGCGGTGAGTTTGAGCCAGTACTGGAAGGCCTGGACGAAGGTGATGCTGCGCATGCCGCCCGCGCCGACGATGACGGTGACCACGACGGCGACGATCACCCCGCCGAGCCAGTCGGGCGCCCCGGTGAGGACGGTCAGGGTGAGCCCCGCGCCCTGGAGCTGGGGCAGCAGGTACAGCCAGCCGACGCCGACGACGAAGGCGCCCGCGAGCCGCCGTACCGTCTGGGAGGCGAGCCGGGCCTCGGCGAAGTCGGGCAGGGTGTAGGCGCCGGAGCGGCGCAGCGGGGCGGCGACGAACAGCAGCAGCACCAGATAGCCGGCGGTGTAGCCGACCGGGTACCAGAGCATGTCCGGGCCCTGGACGAGGACGAGGCCCGCGATGCCGAGGAAGGAGGCGGCGGAGAGGTACTCGCCGCTGATGGCGGCCGCGTTGAGGCGGGGGCCGACGGTGCGGGAGGCGACGTAGAAGTCGGAGGTGGTGCGGGATATGCGCAGACCGAAGGCGCCGACGAGGACGGTCGCGAGGGCGACGAGCGCGACGGCGGTGACGGCGTAGGCGGAGTTCACGGTGCTGGAGGTCCCCGGTCTCAGCGGTCCTCGACGAGCCGCACGAAGTCGCGTTCGTTGCGTTCGGCGCGGCGCACGTACCAGCGGGCGAGCAGGACCATCGGGGGGTACAGGCCGAAGCCGAGCACCGCCCACTCCAGGCGGCGGGCGTCCGGGGCGGCGGCGAAGACCAGCGGGAGCGGGCCGATGAGCAGGACGAGGACGGCGAACACGACGAGTCCGGTGCGCAGCTGGATGCGCATCAGGGAGCGGACGTAGGTGTGGCCGAGGGTGGTCTGCTCGTCGATCTCGGTGCGCGGGCGGTAGTAGCCGGAGGTGCGGCGGGCGCGGCGGGGCGGGCCGGTGACGACCACGCGGCGTTCGGTCGGGTCCTGGGGCATGCGTCCTCCCCCTAGCTCGTGGTCCGGCGCATCAGCAGGTCCCGCAGTTCACGGGCGTGCCGACGGCTGACCTGGAGTTCCTCGGAGCCGATCAGGACGCTCACGGTGCCCGCGTCGAGCCGGAGCTCGCCGATGTGGCGCAGGGCGACCAGATGGCGGCGGTGGATGCGGACGAAGCCGCGGGAGCGCCAGCGTTCCTCCAGGGTGGAGAGCGGGATCCGTACGAGGTGGCTGCCCCGGTCGGTGTGCAGGCGGGCGTAGTCGCCCTGGGCCTCGACGTGGGTGATGTCGTCGACGGCGACGAAGCGGGTCACGCCGCCGAGTTCGACGGGTATGTGGTCGGGGTCGGGTTCGTGCACGGGGATGCGCGGGGTGGTGGTGTCGCGCTGTGCGGCGGCGCGCAGTTCGACGACGCGGCGGACCGCCTCGGCCAGCCGTTCCTTGCGCACGGGTTTGAGGACGTAGTCGGCGGCCTTGAGGTCGAAGGCCTGGACGGCGAAGTCCTCGTGGGCGGTGACGAACACGATGAACGGCGGCCGGGCGAACCCGGTGAGCAGCCGGGCCAGGTCGAGTCCGTCGAGGCCGGGCATCTGGATGTCGAGGAAGACGACGTCGATGGCCTCGGGCCCGTCGGGTCCCGACTCCAGGGCGCGGTTGATGCGGCGCAGCGCCTCGGTGGCGTCGCCGGCGCCCTCGGCGCTGCCGACGCGGGGGTCGGTGTTCAGCAGGTAGAGCAGTTCCTCCAGTGAGGGGCGTTCGTCGTCGACGGCGAGGGCGCGCAGCATGAAGGTGGAGTGTAGGGGTGATTTCCACGTCTGGACATGCCCCGGACGTGGGCGTTCGCGCTGGATACAGTGCCCGCATGAACAGCAGGCCCGCGTCGTTCGACGAGCTCGACCGGAAGATCGTCACCGCGCTGATGGCGAACGCCAGGACGTCCTTCGCCGAGATCGGCGCGGCCGTCGGGCTGTCGTCGACGGCGGTCAAGCGCCGGGTGGACCGGCTGCGCGAGACCGGGGTGATCACCGGGTTCACGGCGACGGTGCGGCCGTCGGCGCTGGGCTGGCGCACCGAGGCCTATGTCGAGGTGTACTGCGAGGGTGCGGCGCCGCCCCGGCGGCTGGCGGAGGTGGTGCGCAACCATCCGGAGATCGCCGCGGCGATGACGGTGACCGGCGGCGCGGACGCGCTGCTGCACGTACGGGCGCGGGACGTGGAGCACTTCGAGGAGGTGCTGGAGCGGATCCGCCAGGAGCCGTTCATCCGGAAGACGATCAGTGTGATGGTGCTGTCCCATCTGCTGCCGGACAGTCCTGAGGCAGGAGTGAGTCAGCCCGCCCCGGACGGCGCATCAGACGTGCGCTGAACGGTGGAATCGCGCAGCGTTCCTGCGCGAACACGCAGCTCTTGTTCCTTGTCGTCCGTATCGCTCGCTTCCTACCGTGGTCTCACCCCCTGTCGAGACCGCGTGGAAGCGGAGGAACCCCTCTGTGCCCGACTTCCGTGTGGCGTCCCGGCGGCGATACCTCGTCTGCGAACCCAGACACTTCGCCGTCCGGTACGCGATCAATCCCTGGATGCATCCCGACCGTCCCGTCGACGTCGCCCTCGCCCGACGCCAGTGGCGGACGATGGTCGACACCTACCGCGACCACGGTCATACCGTGGAGACCGTGAGGCCCGAGCCCGATCTGCCCGACATGGTGTTCGCCGCGAACGCGGCGGTCGTCGTCGGGGGCCGCGTCCTCGGCTCCCTCTTCCTGGCGCCCGAGCGGCGCCCGGAGTCCGTGCCGTACGAGACCTGGTTCAAGGCCGAGGGGTACGAGGTGCACCGTCCCGGGTCGGTGTGCGAGGGCGAGGGCGACCTGGTGCCCGCCGGGCGCTGGATCCTCGCCGGCACCGGCTTCCGCACCACCCGTGAGGCGCACCACGAGGCGCAGGAGTTCTTCGGGGTGCCGGTGATCGGCCTGACGCTGGTGGACCCGTACTTCTACCACCTGGACACGGCGCTGTTCGCGCTGGACGAGGAGAACGTCGCGTACTACCCGGAGGCGTTCTCGCCGGGCAGCCGCGAGGTGCTCGCCCGGCTGTATCCGGACGCGGTGCTCGCGACCCGTGAGGACGCGATGGCGTTCGGGCTGAACTCCGTCTCCGACGGGCGCCACGTGTTCGTCTCCCCGGGGGCCACGGCCCTCGCCGCCCGGCTCGCCGACCGCGGCTACGTTCCCGTTCCCGTCGACCTGTCCGAGTTCCACAAGGCCGGCGGGGGCATCAAGTGCTGCACTCAGGAGATCCGCTCATGACCTCTGTCGTACCCGCGCGTTCGTCCGCCGAGCTGATCGGTGCCGAGGAGCCGGTCCTCGCGCACAACTACCATCCGCTGCCCGTGGTCGTCGCCCGCGCGCAGGGCGCGTGGGTGGAGGACGTGGAGGGCCGCCGGTACCTGGACATGCTGGCGGGCTACTCGGCGCTCAACTTCGGCCACCGGCACCCGGCGCTGATCGAGGCGGCGCACCGCCAGCTCGACCGGCTCACGCTGACCTCGCGCGCGTTCCACAACGACCGGCTCGCCGAGTTCGCGGAGCGGCTGGCCGCGCTGACCGGTCTCGACATGGTGCTGCCCATGAACACCGGCGCGGAGGCGGTGGAGAGCGGGATCAAGGTGGCCCGCAAGTGGGCCTACGACGTGAAGGGCGTCCCGGCGGACCGGGCGACGATCGTGGTGGCGGCGGACAACTTCCACGGCCGTACGACGACGATCGTGAGCTTCTCCACGGACGAGGTCGCGCGGGCCGGGTTCGGGCCGTTCACCCCGGGCTTCCGTGTGGTGCCGTACAACGATCTCGCGGCGCTGGAGGCGGCGGTCGACGAGACGACGGCCGCGGTGCTGATCGAGCCGGTCCAGGGCGAGGCGGGTGTGATCGTCCCGGACGACGGCTACCTCGCCGGGGTGCGGGAGCTGACGCGCCGCGCGGGGTGCCTGTTCATCGCGGACGAGATCCAGTCGGGCCTTGGCCGCACCGGCCGTACGCTCGCCGTGGAACACGAGTCGGTCGTCCCGGACGTGGTGCTGCTCGGCAAGGCGCTGGGCGGCGGCATCGTCCCGGTGTCGGCGGTGGTGGCCCGGCGGGAGGTGCTCGAGGTGCTCCGTCCGGGTGAGCACGGATCGACCTTCGGCGGCAATCCGCTGGCCGCGGCGGTCGGTACGGCCGTGGTGGAGCTGCTGGAGACGGGCGAGTTCCAGCGCCGGGCGGCGGAACTGGGCGGCATCCTGCGCGAGGGCCTGGAGTCGCTCGTCGGCAAGGGCGTGGTCGGGTTCCGCTCCCGCGGTCTGTGGGCGGGCGTGGACGTCGACCCGGCGCTCGGCACCGGCCGCGAGGTCAGCGAACGGCTGATGCGGGAGGGCATCCTGGTCAAGGACACCCACGGCTCCACCATCCGCCTGGCCCCGCCGCTGACCGTCACGGCGGAGGAGCTGCAGAGCGCCCTGCACACCGTGGAGAAGGTCCTGGCCCGGCAGGCCTGAGCCCTCGCCGTCCCCGCCGGGGGCTCGGCGGGGGCTCGGCGGGGGACGGCGTATCCCAGGGAGCCCACATCCCACCCGAAGGGTGAAGATGGGGACAAGAGGGGGTAGACCACTCTCAGCGACAGAGAGGTCGGCCGTGGGCGGACACAAGGAGCAGGACGTTGCCCGGCAGGGGTTCGATGTGGCCGACGCCGTTCCCCTGTTGCTCGATCCGCACGGCATGGTGACGAGCTGGACCGGCGGGGCCGAGCGGCTGCTGGGGTACCGCGCCGCCGAGGCCGTGGGCCGCAAGTTCGCCGAGCTGCTGGTCCCCGAGGACGCCGAGCGGGTGCCGGACCTGGTCGAGCGGTGCCGCTCGGACGGCGACTGGGCGGGGCTGATGACGGCCCGGCACCGGGACGGGCGGCCGGTCGCGGTGATGGTGCGGATCACGCCGACCGTGGGGCCGCGGGGCCGTTCGTCGCTGCTGGTCCTGCTGTCGGAGCTGGCCGGCTCGCCCGGCTGGGACATGAGCCGCGTCGTGCTGGAGCAGATGGTCGCCGGTACGTCGATCGGCATCGCGATCGTGGACACGGAGCTGCGCTTCGTGTGGTCCAACGCCGCGCTCGAACAGTACGGCGGCGGGCCGGCCGGGCGGCGCCTGGGGCTGCGGTTCGCGGACATCCAGCCGGGGCTGGACGCCGAGGCCGTCGAGGAGCGCATGCGGCACGTGCTGGACACCGGCGAACGGGTGATCGACTACGAGCTTGTCGGCCGTGCCCGCTCGGCACCGCTGCGCGAGACCGCGCACATGCTGTCGTTCACCCGCCTCGACGACGACCGGGGCCGCCCGATGGGCGTGTACTACACCGTCGTGGACGTCACCGAACGGCACCGCGCCCGTCAGCGCCTCGCCCTGCTCGACCGGGCCGGAGAGCACATCGGCCGCACCCTGGACATCCTGCGCACCGCGCAGGAGCTGGCGGACGTGGCCGTGCCCGATCTCGCGGACTTCGTCATCGTGGACCTGCTGGAGACGGTGCTGCGCGGCGCCGAGCTCCCGCCGGGCCCGCTCACCGACTCCGACCGGGTGCCGCTGCGCCGCGCGGGCCACCGGTCGCTGTACGAGGACCTGCCGCGGACGGCCGTGGAGACCGGGACGGCCGTGTCGTACCCGGCGGGTTCCCCGCCGGTGCGCTCCCTGACCACGGGCCGGTCCTGGCGCCAGGAGCAGCTCGACCCGCTCGCCCCGGAGTGGGCCGCGACGCCGGGCGGCCGGGAGTCCACCTTCCTGGAGCTCGGCCTGCAGAGTGCGATGACCGTCCCGGTCCGGGCCCGGGGTGTCACCCTGGGCGTCACCACGTTCTTCCGCCGCCGCCGGCAGAACCCCTTCGAGGAGGGCGACCTCAGTCTGGCCGAGGACCTCGTCTCCCGCGCCGCCGTCTGCGTGGACAACGCCCGGCGCTACACCCGCGAGCGGGACGCCGCGCTGGTCCTGCAGCGCAGTCTGCTGCCCCGCCGACTGCCCGAGCAGGACGCCGTGGAGGTGTCCGCCTGCTACCGCCCGGCGGACGAGCTGACCGGGCTGGGCGGCGACTGGTACGACCTGATCCCGCTGTCCGGCGCCCGTGTCGCCCTGGTCGTCGGCGAGGTGCCGGGGCACGGCATCGGCGCCGCCGCGGCCATGGGGCGGCTGCGCACCGCCGTACGGACGCTGGCCGCGATCGACCTGCCGCCCGAGGAGGTGCTCGCCCATCTGGACGACCTGGCGTCCCGGCTGGCGCGGGACGAGGGCGACGGGGAGTACGGGGACTTCCCCGGCCGGTCCGTCGGGTCCGGCTGCCTGTACGTCGTCTACGACCCGGTGACCGGGCAGTGCACGATGGCGGCCGCCGGTCATCCCGCGCCCGCCGTGGTGGCGCCCGACGGCACGGTCACCTTCGTCGACCTCCCGCAGGGACCCGCGCTCGGTGTGGGCGGCCCGCCGTTCGAGGCGGTGGAGCTGACCCTGGCCGAGGGCAGCACGCTCGTCCTGCACACGGACGGTCTGCTGGCCGGCGGGAAACCCTCGCCCGACGGGACGGACCGCGAACGGCTGCGGCAGGTGCTGCAGGGCGCCACGACCGCGCTCGAGCAGAGCTGCCACGCGGTGGTCGACATGCTGGTCCCGGCCCGGCCGTACGACGACGTGGCCCTGCTGATGGCGCGCACCAAACGTCTCGGCCCCGGACGGATCGCGGCCTGGGACCTGCCGGCGGACCCGGCGGTCGTGGCGGAGGCCCGCAGGACCAGCACCCGGCAACTGGCCCGCTGGGGTCTGGACGAACTGGTCTTCACCACGGAGCTGGTCGTCAGCGAACTGGTCACCAACGCCATCCGGCACGCCGGCGGGCCCGTGCGGCTGCGGCTGATCCACGAGCGGGCGCTGGTGTGCGAGGTGTTCGACGGCGGCGCCACCGCACCCCATCTGCGGCATCCCCGCGCGATGGACGAGGGCGGGCGCGGGCTGCTGCTGGTCTCGCAGCTCGCCCAGCGGTGGGGCACCCGGTTCGTCCCCGACGGGAAGATCATCTGGGCGGAGCAGTCACTGACCGCGCCGCCGGAGTGAGGCGAGGGTCCATGGCGGAGGCGTCGATCGACTACGCGGCGGTCTACCAGGCCCTGCCCGGCATGGTGGCGCTGCTGACCCCGGACCTGGTGTACGCGGACGTCAACGAGGCGTTCGTCAGCGGGACCGGGCGCTCCCGCGAGGCCGTGGTGGGCCGCTTCCTGTTCGACGTGTTCCCGGAGAACCCGAACGACCCGGAGGCCGTGGGCGCGCGGCAACTGCGCGCCTCGCTGCGGCGGGTCCTGTCCACCGGTGAGCGCGACACCATGGCGGTGCAGCGTTACGACGTGGAGAACCCGGAGCGTTCCGGGAAGTGGGAGGAGCGCTACTGGAGCCCGGTGAACACCCCGGTGCTCGGCCCCGACGGACGGGTCGTGCTGATCGTGCACCGGGTCGAGGAGGTCACCGAGCTGATCCGGGTCCGGGGCGGCGCGGGTGACGGCCGGGGGCGGATGCTGGAGGCCGAGCTGTACGCGCGCGCCCGCGAGCTGCAGGAGCTCAACAACCGGCTGCGCCAGGCGCACGCCCGGGAGCGCGAGGTGGCCCTGGCGCTGCAGGAGGCGATGCTGCCCGCCCGCCGGCAGGTCGGCCACCACCGGGCCGCGGTGCGCTACCGGCCGGCGGTGGGCGCGCTCAACGTCTGCGGGGACTGGTACGACCTGGTCGACCTGGTGGGCGGGCGCCGTATCGGCGTGTCCGTGGGCGACGTGGTCGGGCACGGGCTGGCGGCGGCCGGGGTGATGGGCCAGCTGCGCAGCGCGCTGACCGCCGCCTCCCGGGTGGCGGACGGGCCCGCGCAGGCGCTGAACGTGGTGGGCCGCTACGCCCATGTGGTGGACGGCGCCGAGTCCGCGACCGCGGTGACGACCTTCATCGACTTCGACCGGCACACCATCACCTACAGCAGCGCCGGCCATCCGCCGCCCGTGCTGCTCCACCGCGACGGACGCGTGGAGTTCCTCGACCGGGCCACCGACCCGCCGCTCGACGCCCAGCCGGACCCTACGCCCCGGCCGGAGGCGGCGACCGGGTTCGAGCCGGGGGCGACCCTGGTGCTCTACACCGACGGGCTGATCGAACGGCGCCGGGAGGACATCGACAGGGGACTGCTGCGGCTCGCCGGGGCCCTGCGCCGGCACCGGACGCAGGATCCCGAGACGCTCGCGGACATCGTGCTGCTGGAGCTGCTGCCGCCGGGCGGCGCCACCGACGACGCGGCGCTGGTCGTCGTACGGCTGTAGGCGGGTCAGGCGCCGGTGCGCTCCCGGTCGAGGCGTACGGTGCGTTCCACGTTGCGCCGGTCCTCCGGGTCGTCGCTGGGCGCGCCGGCGAACCAGGCGTCGAGGATCTCCGTCAGCAGCGGCCCGGACGTCAGCCGCAGGCCGATCGCCAGCACGTTGGCGTCGTTCCAGCGGCGCGCGCCGTCCGCCGTGTAGGCGTCCGTGCACAGGGCGGCCCGGACGCCGGGCACCTTGTTCGCGGCGATCGAGGCGCCGGTGCCGGTCCAGCAGCACACCACCGCCTGGTCGGCGGTACCGGAGGCGACCTCACGGGCCGCCGCCTCGGAGCAGACGGCCCACTGCGGGTCGTCCCCGGGGTTCAGGGCGCCGTGCGCGCGTACCTCGTGGCCGCGCGCACGGAGTTCGGCGAGGAGGGCGCGGGCCACGGGTTCGTCCATGTCGGAGGAGACGGAGATCCGCATGCGTCCGAGCCTACTCGGCCGGCCGTCCGGCACGGTGCCTTCCGGTCGCGTCGAACCTGATGCCGGGCCGTACCGCCCGCGCCTAGACTGGCACCCCACGACGTGCCGGATGGCCTGCCGGGATGCGGCGGCACCGCCCGTCCGCCGGAGTCGAGGAGCGTGTCCTTGTTCTACTACCTGCTCAAGTACGTGCTGCTGGGTCCGCTGCTGCGTCTGGTCTTCCGGCCGCGGATAGAGGGCCTGGAGCACGTGCCGTCGTCCGGCGCCGCCATCGTCGCGGGGAACCACCTGTCGTTCTCGGACCACTTCCTGATGCCGGCCGTGCTCAAGCGGCGCATCACCTTCCTCGCCAAGGCCGAGTACTTCACCGGCCCCGGCCTCAAGGGCCGGCTGACGGCGTTCTTCTTCCACAGCGCGGGGCAGATCCCCGTCGACCGCTCCGGCAAGGAGGCCGGGCAGGCCGCCATCCGCGAGGGCCTCGGCGTGCTGGGCAGGGGGGAACTGCTCGGCATCTACCCGGAGGGCACGCGCTCGCACGACGGCCGTCTCTACAAGGGCAAGGTCGGCGTCGCGGTGATGGCCCTCAAGGCGGGCGTCCCGGTGATCCCCTGCGCGATGATCGGTACGTTCGAGGCCCAGCCGCCCGGCAGGAAGATCCCCCGGATCCACCCGGTGGTGATCCGTTTCGGCAAGCCGCTGGACTTCTCGCGCTACGCGGGGATGGAGAACGAGAAGGCGGTCCTGCGCGCCGCCACCGACGAGCTCATGTACGCCATCCTCACCCTGTCCGAGCAGGAGTACGTCGACCAGTACGCGGCCGTCGCCAAGGCGGAGGAGGCCGAGCGCAGGGCGGAGGACAAGCGCCGCTTCCCGCGCATGCCGCTGAGCTGATCCCGGTGGGCGCACGGACGAGGGGCGGCCGGAGAGTTCCGGCCGCCCCTCGTGTCGTACGGCGTGGGTGTCACGGCTTCGGCGTGGCGTGCGGTGCGCAGGTCACGTCGGAGCGGTCCAGCCCGCCGGTGAGCAGGTAGGTGTCCACCCGGTCGTTGACGCAGGAGTTGACCAGGCCGGTGACCCCGTGGGATCCGGCGTCCCGCTCGGTGATGAGGCGGGAGCCCCTGAGCCGCTGGTGCAGTTCGACGGCGCCCGTGTACGGGGTGGCCGCGTCGCGCTCGGACTGGACGATCAGCACCGGCGGCAGCCCCTTGCCGGACTTGACGTCCACGGGCGTGCGCTGCTTGACCGGCCAGGTGGCGCAGGGGAGGTTCATCCAGGCGTTGGCCCAGGTCATGAACGGGTGGTCCCGGTGCAGCCGGGTGTTGTCTCGGTCCCACTTGCGCCAACTGGTGGGCCACTTGGCGTCGGTGCACTCCACGGCCGTGTAGACGGCGTTGCCGTTCTCCGAGGCCGCGTTGCCCGCCGTGTCGGAGAGGTCGGGGGCGGCGGCGTCGACGAGCGCCTGGGTGTCGCCGGCGACGTACCGGCTGAAGACGGCCGCCGTGGGCGCCCACGCGGAGTCGTAGTACGGGGCGCTCTGGAAGAAGGAGATCAGCTCGGCCGGGCCGACGACGCCGCCGAGGGGGTTCTTCTCGGCGGTGGCGCGCAGTTCGAGCCACCGCTCCTGGACCTCGGCGCGGGTGTCCCCGAGGTGGTAGGTCGCGTCGTTCTTCGCGACCCAGTCCTGCCAGTCCTTCCAGCGGCCCTCGAAGGCGACGTCCTGGTCCAGGTTGGCCTGGTACCAGATCTTCTCGCGGGAGGGGTTGACGACGCTGTCGACGACCATGCGTCGGACGTGGCCAGGGAAGAGGGTGGCGTAGACGGCGCCGAGGTAGGTGCCGTAGGAGACGCCGAGGAAGTTGAGCTTCCGCTCGCCGAGGGCGGCACGGATGACGTCGAGGTCGCGCGCGGTGTTCGGCGTGGTCATGTGCGGCAGCATCTCGCCGCTGCGCTCGTGGCAGCCCTCGGCGTACTCGCGGGCCAACTTGCGCTGGGCCCGCTTGTCGGCCTCGGAGCGGGGCACCGGGTCCATCTTGGGCGCCTTGACGAACTCCTGCGGGTCTGCGCAGGAGATGGGCGCGGACTTGCCGACGCCGCGCGGGTCGAAGCCCACGAAGTCGTACGCTGTGGCCACATTGGCCCAGACCGGGTTCCTGGCGGTGACCCGGGCCGGGAAGCGCAGACCGGAACCGCCGGGACCACCCGGGTTGTACAGCAGCGCGCCCTGGCGTTCACCCTTGGTGCCGGTGTTGCCGATGCGGTCGACGGCGAGCTTGATCTGCTTGCCGTACGGCTTGGCGTAGTCCATCGGCACCGAGACCCAGCCGCACTGGATCGGCTTGGCCAGGTTCCAGTCGGCGGGGCAGTCCTGCCAGTCGATGCCGGTCTCCGCGGCCCGGGCGGCGGCGATCGCCACGCCCCTGGCCTCGCGGTCCTTGCCGTGGTGGGTGTCCGCCGTCGCGCTCGCCGTGGGCGCCGCGACGGCGCCGGCTATGAGCGTCGCCGTGACGAGCACTCCGGCCGAACCGAGCGCCGCCGCCCGTCTCTTCGGTCCGCTGTCCCTCAAGTGGGGCCTCCCCGTACGTCGTTGCGATGGGCAGGGGGATCCTCGCCGCTGTGAGGCAGCCGGGAACAGGGTTCGAGGCCGTTCTTTGCCAATCCGATAACCGGATATTGACACCCCGTCAATCGGACACACTTCTCAGCCCGTCCGGCTGGAGGGCGAGGCCGGGTTCTCAGCCCGTCCGGCGTTCGAGGACGAGGCCGTTCAGGCCGAAGGGGGGTCCGGGGGCGCAGCCCCCGGGGGCGGGGAATGGAAACGGGCGGCGGGGGCGACCACTCGTCAGGTGTCCGTCCGGACGGGCCCCACGGCCATCAGCGCCCGCAGCCCCTCCCCCAGCGTCCGCTCGGAGATCCCCCCGAAGAGCGCCATCTGAGCGGCGAATCCCTGCACCAGCGCGATCATCGCCCGCGCCACGGCATCCGTGTCCGCGTCGGCGGACATCAGACCGGCCTCCTGGTACCCCTCGGCGACCCTCCCCCAGGCCCCGCGGACTTTGTCGTACCCCTCACCCAGCACAGCCGCCAGCTCGGGACTGCGCGTGGTCTCCGTCCACACCTGGATCATCAGCCGCGGAAACATCCACTCACCGTCGTCCAGAGTGGCCGGCCGCTGCTCCCTCATCCGGGCCAGGGCCCGCGGGATGAGCACGTCCGGGGTGGGCGGCGGGCTCTCCCGGGCGGCCTGTTCGAGGATCCCGCGCACCGTGTCGAGCACATCGGTCACGATCGCGGCGATCAGCTCGTCCTTCCCCCGGAAGTACCGGTAGACGGCGCCCGCGGAGAGATCCGCCTCCTTGAGCACGTCCTGCATCGAGGTGGCGTGGAAGCCGTTGCGGGCGAAGCAGGACGCGGCGCCGTCGAGGATCTGGCGGCGGCGGGCGTCGAGGTGTTCCTGGGATACGCGGGCCATGACCGCAATCTAAAACGAACATTCCTTCTTGACAAGGAGCGGGCGGAGCGGGACGGTGGCGGTGAACCTAAAACGAACGATCCTTCTTTCAGATCGCCGGAGCCCTCATGTCCCTCTCGACACTGCCGCCGCACCGTCGCGTCGTCGCCGTGACACTGCTGATCCCCGCCCTGGTGGCGCTGGCGCTCTGGGCCTTCGCCTGGCCCGCGGCCCGCACGGCACCCCACGACCTGCCGCTCGGCGTGGCCGGCCCCACCGCCGCGACCGCACCGGTGGAGCAGCGGCTGGAGCGCCAGGAGGGTGCCTTCGACCTCCACCACTACGCCGACGAGGCCGCCGCCCGGGAAGCGGTCGAGAGCCGCGAGGTGTACGGCGCGGTCGTCGTCACCGGGCAGGGACCGAAACTGCTCACCGCGTCCGCCGCGAGCCCGGTCGTGGCCCAGCTGCTGCAACAGGCGGTGACCCAGCAGACCGCGGCCTCCGGCGGCCGGGTCACCACCGTGGACGTGGTGCCCGCCGCCGAGGGGGACCCGCGCGGCGCGGTCCTGAACACGAGCGTGCTGCCGCTGGCCCTGGCCGGGATCGGCGCCGGTGCCGCGGTGACGCTGCTGGGGCTGCGCGGCGCCCGCGCGGTGGCCGCGCTGGCCGGATCCGCCGCCCTGGTCGGCGCGGTGGCCGCGGCGCTGGCGCACAGCTGGCTGGACGCCGTTCCGGGGAACTGGTGGACGGTGGCCGGTACGTTCGCGCTGGCCGCGCTGGCCATGGGGGCGACGGTCGCCGGACTCGCGGCGCTGCTCGGACGGGCGGGCATCGCGCTCGGCGGCTTGGTGATCATGCTGCTCGGCAACCCCTTCTCGGGGGCGTCCTCGGCACCGGAGATGCTGCCCGAGCCGGCCGGGGCGATCGGCCGGTGGCTGCCGCCGGGGGCGGGCGTGTCGCTGCTGCGCTCGGTGTCCTTCTTCGACGGCGCGGCGGCGGCCGGCCCCGCCCTGACGCTGACCTGGTGGGCCGTGCTGGGCCTGGGCGCCGTACTGGTCGGCGGCGCGCTGAAGGAACGGACGGGGAACACGCGGTCCGCGTCCGAGCGCGCACCGGTCCCCGTCGGCTGACCGCGGACCGGCCCCGCCGGTCGGCATCGGTCCGCTCGACGGCCGGTCTCCGGCCGCGTGGAACGACCGTGCACCCCCGCCGTGGCGGACGGGGGTGCACGGTTCCGTCGTGAGGGGTTACGAGGTGGCCGTCCCCCGGTGCTCCGCCGCGATGCCGAAGCGCTGCCGTTCGCGGGGAGCGGACGCGACCTCGCGGACACCGGCCACCGTGCTGATCACCTGCTCCTCGGCGGGCTCCGGCACCTCCCTGAGTTCTTCGAGTCGTCGCAGGTCATCGGCGGAGACAAGGGCGACGAGGGGTTTTCCGTGCCGGGTCACGACGACGCGCTCACCGCCGTACACCACGCGGTTGATGAGGTCGGCGAGCTCAGCCCTGGCTTGGGTAACCGGAATCTCGTAGGCCATGAACCCATCATAACGTCACGTACGTCCTGTACATTTTTTACAGAGACAACCAGACAGGAGGGGCTCTCATGACCCGACCGTCCGCCCGTCACGTCCTGCCCGAGTTCACCGAACGCACGGCATCGGGGAACCGGACGACGGACCCCTACTCGAAGCTGCTCGAGGAGCGGATCGTCATCCTCGGGACACAGGTCGACGAGACCTCCGCCAACGACGTGATGGCGCAGTTCATGTACCTGGAACACCACTCCCCCGACCAGGACATCTCGCTCTACGTCAACTCCCCCGGCGGCTCCTTCCACGCCATGTCGGCGATCTACGACACGCTGCGCTACGTCTCCTGCGACGTGCAGACGATCTGCCTGGGCCAGGCGGAGGGCGCCGCCGCGCTGCTGCTGGCCGCCGGCACCCCGGGCAAGCGACTGCTGCTGCCCGGTTCCCGCCTGGTGCTCCGTCAGCCCTCCCTCCTGGAGCCGGTCGAGGGACAGACCAGCGATCTGGCGATCCAGGCCGAGGAGTTGACCCGTATCCGGTCACGGATGGAGGAGATCCTGGTCCGGCACACGGGCCGTACCCCGGAGCAGGTCCGGGCGGACATCGAGCGGGACAAGGTCCTCGACGCGCGGGCCGCGGTGGAGTACGGCCTGGCGGACCGGATCGTGCCCGACCGCAGGAGCCTGTCCCCCGCCTCCGGCGCGAGGTGAGCCGCGGATGCTGCCACCGGAGCTGCCGCCGCTGCCCGCGCTGACCCGCGCGGAGGCCGAGTTGATCGACCGTTACCTCGAGGCCGTCGACCTGCTCGGCCGGGTCAACCCGGCCCTGGGCGGTGACACCTACCGCGGACTGCGCGCGGCCCAGGCGCTGGTCGGCAAGGCCGTCGCGCTGCGCGACGCGCTGACCCTGATGCACCGGCGCGGCGAGAGCGAACTGCACTCCGACACGCTGGCCCGGGCCCTGCGCGTGCTGGACGGCGAACGGCGCACGGCCAGGGTCACGCTGCCGCCGGCCCGCGGCAGTTGACACCCGAGGGCCCCGGACGGCGGCCCCGGTCGGCGGTGCGCACCGGCCGGGGTTGAAACGGACCAAACGGTGTACCCCCGTCCGGCGTAGACGAACCTGCTGTTTTCGGGCGCACGAAGTTGCGCAACGCGCGTACCGCACGACCGGAACGGTGCTTTCCCTCCCTGGTCCGCGGCTCCCCCCGGCCCTCGGCGAGGGTCCGAACAGGGAGGTGTCCACCCGAACGGATGATTGGTGAGTAACAACACAAACCCCACGTTCCGTTGGGATTTCGATCGCGCCATGAGTCAAGATCCGTGACTGACGACAAGACCCCGCCGCCGCGGCGGGGCGATCCGGGCGGACGCCGAGTCCTGCCGCCGCCCGGATGACCGGTCGACAGGAGTGGATCGGCAGGAGTGGAGGACCCAAGCACGACGGGCCGCCGGGACGTCAGTTCCGAGCAGTCCTTGGGGTGAAGCCGCACATGTGCGGCCGGGCCACTTCGCCAGCCCGAATCCGACAGGTCATCCTTCACAGGCGGCTGACGAAGGGTTGCGCATGACTGCGCTCAATCGTGTCCCGTCTCTCATGGCCCGGGCCGGCACGGCCTCGGCCCTCACCCTGGCCGCCGTGGGCGGCTCCATCGTGGTCCCCGGAGCCGCCTCGGAGGCGGCCGCCGCGAGCACGGCCACCAAGGCGCTGAGCATCGCCGCCTCCAAGAAGGGCTCGCCCTACAAGTGGGGCGCCACGGGTCCGTACAGGTTCGACTGCTCGGGTCTGACGCTGTACTCGTTCAAGAAGGCCGGCAAGAAGCTGCCGCGCACCGCCGCCCAGCAGTACAACAACACGCGCCACATCTCCGCCGGCAGCCGCAGGGCGGGAGACCTGGTGTTCTTCCATTCGGGCGGCTACGTCTACCACGTCGGCATCTACGCGGGTAAGGGCAAGATCTGGCACGCCCCGAAGACCGGGGACGTGGTGCGCCTGCAGAAGATCTGGACCCGCAGCGTCTCGTACGGCCGGGTGAGGTGACCGCGGCGGGGGGGGGGGGGGGGGGGGGGGGGGGCCCCCCCCCCCCCCCCCCCCCCCCCCCCCCCCCCCCCCCCCCCCCCCCCCCTCCCCCCCCCCCCCCCCCCCCCCCCCCCCCCCCCCCCCCCCCCCCCCCCCCCCCCCCCCCCCCCCCCCCCCCCCCCCCCCCCCCCCCCCCCCCCCCCCCCCCCCCCCCCCCCCCCCCCCACCGCCGTATACGTGCCGGCTATCCCAGGAGGCCGCCGACGAGTCCGGGCCTCCCGGAGGAACCGCCGCTGCCCCCGCTCGGTGCGCCGCTGCCGCCGGAGGCGCCGCCCGAGGTGGGGCCGGAGCTGGTGCTCGGCGCCTGACCGGCCGGGGAGGACTGCCGGGACGGGGCCTGGCCGACGCTGCCCTGGGTCTGGCTGGGCGCGCCGGTGACCGCGCCGGCGCCCTGGGTCGCGCCGGGGGTGGTGGCACCGGCGGACGGGCTCGTCCCGCCCGAAGTGGCGTCCCGGGTGGGCGAGGTGGAGGCGGCCGGGGTCCGCTCCTCCTTCTGGCGTTCGCCGGACTCCTTCGGCAGCGGGGAGCCGGGAAGCTCGTTGCGCGGGGCCTCGCCGGGCCCGGGGACGACCACCCGGTCGGCGTCCCGCACGGCACCGCCGAGCAGTGAGCCGACGAGCATGCTGAACCCGCAGACCACGAAGGTGACCAGGGCGCCCCGGCGCAGCACGTACCGGCGCAGGTCCCAGATGGCGGCGCGGGGGCCGAGCCGGCGCCAGGCCCGGCTCGCGAGGCGGCCGTCGACGGAGTAGACGGGGGCGCCCGCGATGATCAGCGGTGACCAGGCGGCGAGGTAGATGATGTCGGGTGTCTCGTAGGCGGGGACGCTCTTCCAGCTGACGGTGACCAGCAGTGCCGCCGAGAGTGCCGCCCCGACGACGGCGGCCAGGCGCTGCCAGCAGCCGAGGGCGGTCAGGACGCCGACGACGATCTGTGCGAAGGCGATGGCGAGGCCGGAGCCGATGGGGTGCTCCAGGGCGAACTGGCGCAGCGGCTCGGCGACTTCCCAGGGGTGCAGGGTGTGCAGCCACTTGACCATGGAGCCGCGCCGGCCGCCCTCGAAGTAGAGGGGGTCGCACAGCTTGCTCATTCCGGCGTAGACGGAGATGCCGCCGAGGAAGACGCGCAGCGGGAGCAGGACGACGCCGAGGTTCATCCGGCGGCCGGGGTAGTAGGCGTGCCGGGCCGGGTCGTCACCGTGCCGTCCGGCGCGGCGGCCGGTGTCCTCGTACCCGTCGTCGTACGCGGGTTCGTCGTAGGCGGGTTCGTCGTAGACGCTGCCGACCGTGCGCATCGGGGGCAGCAGGGGCCCGTCGGCCGGGCGGCGCTGGGCGCCGACGAACGGGGTTTCCAGGGTCCGGGCGACCGGGTCGTCGGCGGGGTCGTACCCGGTGCCGGTGCGCGGGATGACCTGGGTGGCCCCGGCGTCGGTGAGCGGCTCGTCGGCGTGGCGGACGCCTTCGTGCCGTACGGCCTGGAGCAGTCGGTGGGCGCCGGTGTCGTCGGGCGCGGACCGGCCGCTCCAGACGACGGGCCGACGGCGGGCGCCCGACTGGCCCGGTGTGCCCACGGTGGTGACGACGGGGATGCGGGCGGTGTCCTCGGCGGCGCTCACGTGCCGTGCGATCCGCGGCGATTGGGCGCGCCGCGCCGAGACGCCCAGCTGCACGCGGAAGCTGGCGTGATTGACGATGACCTGCGCCGGATCGCTCGGCACCTTCACCATGCTCAGCGCGGGAGCGTCGTCGAGTCCCGACGAGCGGTCCCCCGTGGGCGTGCGGGGTGTTCTGGTGTCCACACTCATCTAACCGAGTGACACGGCGTTAGGACACTGCCTTGACCCGCCGGAAGTGTCCGGACCGCGTCAAACCTGCCCGGACCCTCCGCGACGCCCCGTACGGGCGACCTCACCGAACACCCGTCCGACCCCGCCGACGGCACCCCTGCCCGCCGCACCGACCCCGACCGGCGGCCTTCACCGGCCCCCGGCATCAGCCCCGCCGACGCGCCGCCTCGTACAGCACGATGCCCGCCGCCACACCGGCGTTGAGCGACTCCGCGCCGCCCGGCATCGGGATCCGCACCCGGAAGTCGCAGGTCTCGCCGACCAGCCGGGAGAGGCCCTTGCCCTCGCTGCCGACGACGATGACGACCGGTCCGTCCAGCGCGTCCAGGTCGCCGAGCTCGGCCTCGCCGTCGGCGGCCAGGCCGACGACCGCGATCCCGGCCTTCTTGTACGCCTCCAGCGCACGCGTCAGGTTGGTGGCGCGGGCGACGGGCGTACGGGCGGCCGTACCGGCGGACGTCTTCCAGGCACCGGCGGTCATCCCGGCGGCGCGCCGCTCGGGCACGACGACGCCGTGGCCGCCGAACGCGGAGACGGACCGGACGACCGCGCCGAGGTTGCGCGGGTCGGTGACCCCGTCGAGGGCGACGATCAGCGGGTCCTGCCCCTCGTCGTGGGCGCCGGCGACGAGGTCCTCGGGGTGCGCGTACTCGTACGGCGGGACCTGGAGGACCAGGCCCTGGTGGTTCAGGCCGTTGGTCATGCGGTCGAGCTCGGGACGCGGCGCCTCCATGAGGTTGATGCCGCCGCGCTCGGCCGCGAGCTGGAGCGCCTCGCGCACCCGCTCGTCGTTGTCGATGAACTGCTGGACGTACAGCGTGGAGGCGGGCACGCCCTCGCGCAGCGCCTCGACGACCGGGTTGCGGCCGACGACGAGTTCGGAGGCCGAGCGGCCCCCGCCGCGCCGCTGCTGCGGGCGGGCGCCCTGGGCGCGGCGGGCCTTCGCCTGGGCGGCGCGCTGCTTGGCGTGCCCCTTGCGCATCTCGGCGGGCGGCGTGGGCCCCTTGCCTTCCAGGCCCCGGCGCCGCTGGCCGCCGCTGCCGACCTGCGCGCCCTTCTTGCCGGACATGCGGCGGTTGTTCGCGGCCATGAGGTATCCGTCTCCATGAAGTCGTGGGTGGTGCTGCTTGTGTGCGTGCTTTGCGCGCACGTCTGTGACGTGTGCCTATGAAGTGTGCCGCCCGGAGGCCCGGACGGCACAGTCGATCTTCGGACGCCGAGGTCAGGGCCTGTCGGGGCCTGGCTCCTCAGCGCGGGCCGAGGCTCCAGCGCGGCCCCTGCGGGCTGTCCTCGACGACCAGGCCGGACTGGCCCAGCTGGTCGCGGATGGCGTCCGCGGTGGGCCAGTCCTTGCGGGCACGGGCGGCCTCGCGCTGGTCGAGGACCATGCGGACGAGGGTGTCGACCACGCCGTGGAGGTCTTCGCCGCGGTCGCTCTCGCCGGCCCAGTGCGGGTCCAGCGGGTCGAGGCCGAGCACGCCGAGCATGGCGCGGACCTCGGCGAGGCGGGCGACGGCCTCCTCCTTGTCGTCGGCGGCCAGCGCGCTGTTGCCCTGCCGGACGGTGGTGTGCACGACGGCGAGCGCCTGCGGGACGCCCAGGTCGTCGTCCATCGCCTCGGCGAACGCGGGCGGCACCTCGGCGGCGGGTTCGACGACGCCCCCGGCCATCTCCGTCACGCGCTGCACGAAGCCCTCGATCCGCGCGAACGCGGACTCGGCCTCGCGCAGGGCCTCCTCGCTGTACTCGATCATCGACCGGTAGTGCGGGGTGCCGAGGTAGTAGCGCAGCACGATGGGCCGCCAGCGCTTGACCATCTCGGAGACCAGGACGCTGTTGCCGAGCGACTTCGACATCTTCTCGCCGCTCATGGTGACCCAGGCGTTGTGCACCCAGTACCGGGCGAACTCGTCGCCGTAGGCCTTGGCCTGGGCGATCTCGTTCTCGTGGTGCGGGAAGATCAGGTCGAGGCCGCCGCCGTGGATGTCGAAGGCGCTGCCGAGGTACTTGTGCGCCATCGCCGAGCACTCCAGGTGCCAGCCGGGGCGCCCGCGGCCCCACGGCGTCTCCCAGCTCGGCTCGCCGGGCTTGGCCGCCTTCCACATCGCGAAGTCGCGCGGGTCCCGCTTGCCGGTCTCGCCCTCGGCGGACGGCTGGAGCAGGTTGTCCAGCTCCTGGTTGGACAGCCTCAGGTACTCGGGGAACGAGGTGACCGCGAAGTACACGTTGCCGTCGGCCTCGTAGGCGTGCCCGCGCTCGATGAGGCCGCGCATCATCTCGACCATCTCGGTGATGTGGCCGGTGGCGCGCGGCTCGTAGGTCGGGGGCAGGCAGCCGAGGGCGCGGTAGCCGTCGGTGAAGGCGCGCTCGTTGTCGTAGCCGATGGACCACCAGGGGCGGCCCTGTTCGGCGGACTTGGTGATGATCTTGTCGTCGATGTCGGTGACGTTGCGGATGAACGTCACCGCCAGGCCGCGGTACTCGAACCAGCGGCGCATGATGTCGAAGTTCAGGCCCGAGCGGATGTGCCCGATGTGGGGTGCCGCCTGCACGGTGGCACCACACAGGTAGATCGAGACGCAACCCGGCTGGAGCGGGGTGAAGTCACGGATCTGCCGGGCGCTGGTGTCGTACAGGCGAATAGTCACGACACCAGGGTAGTAGGCGCGGGGGTGTGCGCGGTGCGCCTCGCTGTTTCGGGGACGTTTGTCATGGGCGGGCCCGGTTGTTCGTCGTCCGCGGGTCCGGTGGGGGCCGGTCGCGTCCACGCGGCGGAGCCGCATATCGGCACGGCCCGCGCCCCTTGGGACGGGACGCTCACCCCTCTCGTACGACCAGCGCCGTCGCCACCGCCATGAGGCCCTCGTCTCTTCCCGGGAAGCCGAGGCCGTCCGTCGTGGCGCCGGAGACCGAGACCGGGGCGCCCGCCGCCTCCGAGAGGAGCTTCTGGGCCTCCTGCCTGCGTCTGCCGATCTTCGGGCGGGGGCCGACCACCTGTACGGCGATGTTGCCGATGCGGAAGCCGGACTCGCGGACGATGCGGGCGGCCTCCGTCAGGAGGGTGGTGCCGGACGCGCCGGACCATTCGGGGCGGCCGGTGCCGAAGTGCTGTCCCAGGTCGCCGAGGCCGGCGGCGGAGAAGAGGGCGTTGCAGGCGGCGTGGGCGACGACGTCCGCGTCGGAGTGGCCGGCGAGGCCGGGGCCCTCGCCCTCCCACTTCAGGCCGGCGCACCACAGTTCGCGGCCGTCCTCGAAGGCGTGGATGTCGGTGCCGATGCCGACCTGCGGCAGGGGGTACGGCTGCTCAGAAGCCATCGTTGAGCCTCCTGCGGGCCAGGACCGCCTCGGCGAGGACCAGGTCGAGGGGGCGGGTGACCTTGAAGGCCTCCTCGTGCCCGGGGACGGTGACGACGGTGAGGCCGAGCTGTTCGACCATGCTCGCGTCGTCGGTGACGTCGTCCTTCACCGTCTCGTGGGCGCGTACGAGGGTGGCCCGGTCGAAGCCCTGCGGGGTCTGCACGGCCCGCAGCAGCGACCGGTCCGGGGTGGCGACCACGGGTTCCGGCTCGCCGGGGGCGCCGGCGGGCTCGACCTGCTTGACGGTGTCGGCGAGCGGCAGCGCGGGCACGACGGCCGGCGCTCCGTCGCGTACGGCCTCGATGACGGCGTCGACGGTGTCCACGGGGACGAGCGGGCGGGCCGCGTCGTGCACCAGGACGATGTCGTAGCCGGGCGGCAGCGCGTCCAGGCCGAGCTTCACGGACTCCTGGCGGCTCTCGCCGCCGGGGACCACGAGGAAGTCGGTGCGGTCGGGCAGGGCGTGCGCGTCGAGCAGCGACTTGACCTCGGGGGCGCCGTCGGGCGGGGCCACGACGACCACCAGGGAGACGGCGCGGGAGGCGGCCATCGCGCGGACGGCGTGGATGAGCATGGGCGTGCCGCCCAGCGCGCGGAGCGCCTTGGGGGCGCCCGGTCCGAGGCGTACACCACGGCCGGCGGCCGGGATCACGGCCGCCGTAGGGGCGGTCGTACGGCCGGATGCGGGGTTCGGCGACGGCGGGGGGAGCGGATCGTCAGACATCGGTTCCTGTCAGGTTTGTGTGCTCGGCCCGGGTGGGTATGGCCTGGGCGTACCCCCTGCTCCCGGAGCGGGGGGAGTGCCGGGCGTTCCGCCTTGACCAGCCCCTTCCGTGATTCTGGTCGAGTCGACCGCCCGGGCCCGGCACGCCAGGGGTGGGGACGTGAGTCATGACACATTCCCCGGTGCGGCGCAAGTGCAGCGTACGCAGGGTGTCCGGGTACGAACATGCCGCAGCGCCCGGCGACATCCATGACGTCATCGGGCACCGCGGCATTTCGAAGTGCTTCGAAGTACTGAGTGTCGGGAACGGGCCGCGGGCTGCGGCTCGGGATCCCGGGCTCAGAGATCTCAGGAGGCGAGGACCTCGTCGAGCAGGGCCTCGGCCTTGTCCTCGTTGGTGTTCTCCGCGAGGGCGAGCTCGCTGACCAGGATCTGACGCGCCTTGGCGAGCATGCGCTTCTCACCGGCGGAGAGTCCGCGCTCGCGCTCACGACGCCACAGGTCACGCACGACTTCCGCGACCTTGATGACATCGCCCGAGGCGAGCTTCTCGAGATTTGCCTTGTAACGACGGGACCAGTTCGTGGGCTCCTCCGCGTACGGTGCGCGCAGCACCTCGAAGACCCGGTCCAGCCCGTCCTGACCGACCACATCACGTACGCCGACGAACTCCGCATTGTCCGCTGGCACACGTACCGTCAGGTCACCCTGGGCGACCTTCAGCACCAAGTAGGTCTTGTCCACGCCTTTGATCTGGCGAGTTTCGATAGCCTCGATCAGCGCGGCCCCGTGATGGGGATAGACCACGGTGTCGCCAACCTTGAACGTCATGTGACAGGTACCCCTTCCGTGGCTATCCAGGGTAACACGGATACGGCGTCTTCTGAATGGCGTTTTCGCAGGTCAGGGCCATTCTCGGGGCTTGACAACAGCAACAGGAACGTGCTGCGGACGTCTAGCGGAAGCAGGTATTCGCAGGTCGGAGCGGCTCTCCGGCGCGAGCGAAACACGCACGTCACACACATCCGGAACCCCGCACGAGCGGTCGAACATCCCCATATGTCCGGTTCCAAGTGCTCGAGTTCCGCTACTCCGTTCGGTGCGCGGAGCCGGGTTCCGGCCGAATCCGGAATTGATCACACGGCACGAGGATGAGCGGCCGGTGATCAATTCCGGAGCCCTCCGCTCATTCCTTCACGGGAAATGCGCGATCACTATGGGAATGGCGCGGGAGTGCGGCGTGAAAGCGGCCCAAGTGACCGGTGAGTCACTTGTGACTCAAGAGGCGGCGCGTGCCCGCTCTCGACCGTCGATGAGGTGGTGACGGGGGTGGTGGCGGAGGTTCCGGGCACGCCTTGCCGGGCCGACACGGGACGTCTCGGGAGGGTCGGGTGCGGCCGCGTGGGGACGGCTCGGTAACCTGAGGCCGCTGACAGACACTTAGGGCGGCTTCACACGGTCGCCGAACGACTCGAGTCAAGGAGTTGCCGCCGCCGTGAGCAGCAGCCTTCGACGCGGCGCTCTCGCCGCCGCCGCCATCGCGTTCTCGATCGCCCCGCTCTCCGCGTGCGCGGCCGGCCACAACGCCCAGACCCTGGAGATCCGGCCGGACAACGCGGCGACGACCGTCGGTGACATCAAGGTCCAGAACGCCACGGTCATCACCCAGCCCGACCTGGAGTCGACGGGCCCGGCGGTCGTCTCCGCCACCCTGTTCAACGAGGGCCGCACCGACCAGACGCTGGAGTCGGTCACCATCCCCGGCACCGGCAAGACCGCCGAGCTGACCCCCGCCGAGGGCGGCAGCCTCACCGTCCCGGCCGGCGGCTCGCTGATCCTCGGCGGCGAGGGCAACGCGTCCGCCGTTCTGCCCAGCAGCCGTGAGGCCGTCCAGGACGGCAACGCCCAGAAGGTCACCTTCACCTTCAGCGAGACCGGCGACGTGAGCCTGCGCGCGATCGTCTTCCCGGCCGAGCACTTCTTCGAGAGCTGGGGCCCGAGCGAGGAGGCCGCCGCGCCGGGCGCCTCGACGGCTCCGTCGACGGAGCCGTCCGCGGAGTCCTCCGACAACCCGGCCGCCGGCACCACGGACGAGGCCACCGGCGCCCCGGGCGGCACCGAGACCGGCGACTCGACGGAGACCGGCACCGAGTCGGTCACCCCGACCGACGCGGCCTCAGCGAGCGCACAGACCGGTCACTGAGCACGCGTACGACATGAAGGGCGGGACCCCTGAGAGGGGTCCCGCCCTTCACACATCACTACGGGCACCACTGCCGCACAACTACGGGCACGACTGCCGCACAACTGCGGGCAATCGTGCCGCTGGGGCGGCACGGGTGGGCGCTGCGGTACCCCGCGAACGCCGGGCTGCGCGACACCCCCCGCCCGGCTACAGCACAGGCACAGGCACCGACACCGGCACCGGCACCGGCACCGGTGAACACCGAGCCACAGGCCTACGGCTCGAACTTGTACCCCAGCCCCCGAACCGTCACCAGATACCGCGGCGCCCCCGGATCCGGCTCGATCTTCGCCCGCAACCGCTTCACATGAACATCGAGCGTCTTGGTGTCACCGACATAATCGGCCCCCCACACCCGGTCGATGAGCTGCATCCGCGTCAGCACCCGCCCCGCGTTCCGCAGCAGCATCTCCAGCAGATCGAACTCCTTCAGCGGCAGATCGACCTTGGTCCCGCCCACCGTCACCACATGCCGGTCGACATCCATCCGCACCGGCCCGGCCTCCAGCGCCGCCGGAGCAACCTCCTCCGGCTCCCCGCGCCGCCGCAGCACCGCGCGGATACGTGCCACCAGCTCCCGCGAGGAGAACGGCTTGGTGACGTAGTCGTCGGCCCCTATCTCCAGCCCGACAACCTTGTCGATCTCGCTGTCCTTGGCGGTCACCATGATGACGGGGACGTTGGAACGGCCGCGCAGCTGGCGGCAGACCTCGGTGCCCGGCAGGCCGGGCAGCATCAGGTCGAGGAGAACGAGGTCGGCGCCGTTGCGCTCGAACTCGTCGAGTCCGTCGGGCCCGGTGGTCGCGACGGCGACCTCGAAGCCCTCCTTGCGGAGCATGTACGACAGGGCGTCGGAGAAGGACTCCTCGTCCTCGACGACGAGCACACGGGTCACGGAAGGACCTCCGGGGAGGGAAGCGTTTCGTACGCGGATGGATCGGAAGAGTGGGGGGATGAGTGGGACGCCCGCCGGGCCTCACCGTCGAGGCCGTGGGTGTCGCCGTCCTGCTGGGACATGTCGTCCTGGGAGGACATGTCGTCCCGGTGGGACGTCTGGTGGGCGCGGGCGCGGGCCGCACGGGCCTCCGGCAGCCGCAGGGTGAAGGTGGAACCCTGGCCCTCGGCGCTCCACACCGTGACCTCCCCGCCGTGCGAGGCGGCCACGTGTTTCACGATCGCGAGACCGAGCCCCGTACCGCCGGTGGCACGGGAGCGGGCCGGGTCGACCCGGTAGAAGCGCTCGAAGACGCGCTCCTTGTCCTTCTCCGAGATGCCGATGCCCTGGTCGGTCACCGCTATCTCGATCAGGTCCCCGCCGGGCTGCGCGACCGTACGGGCCGCGATGCCCACGCGGGTGCGGGCGGGTGAGTAGTTGACCGCGTTCTCGACGAGGTTGCCGAGCGCGGCGGCGAGCTGGCCGCGGTGACCCCATACGTGCAGGTCGGCGGTGCCGCCCGCGGCCATGGTGATCTCCTTCGTCCCCGCCGCGTGCCGGCACCGGTCGATGGCCTCGGCGACGAGTTCGTCGACGCGGATGGGTTCGGCGTCCTCCAGCGGGTCGTCGTTCTGCACCCGGGAGAGGTCGATGAGCTCCTGCACCAGGTTCGTCAGCCGGGTCGCCTCGATCTGCATCCGCCCGGCGAACCGTTCCACCGCCTCGGGGTCGTCGGAGGCGTCCATCACGGCCTCCGAGAGCAGCGAGAGCGCCCCGACGGGCGTCTTCAGCTCGTGGCTGACGTTGGCGACGAAGTCACGTCGTACCGCCTCGATGCGGCGGGCCTCGGTGAGGTCCTCGACGAGCAGCAGAACAAGCCGGGAGCCGAGCGGCGCCACCCGCGCGGACACCGCGAGGGCCTCGCCGCGTCCGGTCCCCCGGCGGGGCAGGTCCAGCTCGACCTGGCGTATCTCGCCGTCGCGCCGGGTGTCGCGGGCCATCTGCAGCATGGGCTCCACGGCGAGCTTGCCGCCGCGGACCAGCCCGAGGGCGTACGCGGCGGAGCTGGCCTTGACCACGCCGTCGGCCTCGTCGAGGACGACGGCGGACGAGCGCAGCACGGACAGCACGGTGTCCACACCCGGCGGAAGCACCGGGTCCGTGTGCAGCGAGGTGCGCGTGGGGCGCCTCTGTTCGCGCTCGCTGAAGCGGAACGCCAGCATGGCGATGACGCCGGTGAGCACCCCGGCGATCGCTGCCACTGCGGCGACCGCCGCGTTCACGTCCATGCGTCCAGGTTAGGCATGGCGCGGGCGGTGCCCACAGCCGTCGGAGTGCGAGCTCGAACACTCGTCGCCCAGAGTTCACCTTGGAGCCAGGGGCGGTTCACGTGAGGTGGCGGAATCGGACGCGTAGAGCCCACAACGTGGGAGCGTGGGGAGGAGAGCAGGCCCCTGAAGCCCGGACGAAGAAGCACGAGAGGAACACTGATGCGGGACGCGTACCACGAGGAACTGGATTCGATCGGCGACGGTCTGGTGGAGATGGCCCGGCTGGTCGGGTCGGCGATCGGACGCGCCACGACGGCCATCCTCGACGCCGATCTGAAGCTGGCGGAGAGCGTGATCGAGGCCGACCAGAAGGTCGACGAGCTCCAGCACGACCTGGAGGCCCGTGCCATCGCCCTGCTGGCCCGCCAGCAGCCGGTGGCGACCGACCTGCGCATAGTCGTCACCTCGCTGCGGATGTCGGCCGACCTGGAGCGCTCGGGCGACCTGGCCCAGCACGTGGCCAAGCTGGCCCGGCTGCGCTACCCGGAGCGGGGGGTCCCGCGCGACCTGCACGCCACGATCCTGGAGATGGGCCAGCTCGCGCAGCGCCTGATGGCGAAGGCGGCCGAGGTGATCATCACCAAGGACGTCGACCTGGCGCTCCAGCTGGAGCAGGACGACGACGCGATGGACCTCCTGCACCGCACCCTCTTCCAGCACCTGATGGACGACCGCTGGAAGCACGGCATCGAGACGGCCGTCGACGTCACGCTGCTGGGCCGCTACTACGAGCGCTTCGCCGACCACGCGGTCTCGGTCGCCAAGCGGGTGGTGTACCTGGTCACCGGCGAACACGCGGACGAGATCCAGTCGGACCTGCAGCCGGTGCCGGGGGTCGAGGGGGCCTGACGGCCGGCGTGCCCCCGCGCGACGGGGGCCGGCCGGGGCTCGTACGAGCCCCAATGCGCCGTTGATGCGCCCGGCGGGGCGGGCGTCCAATGGGGGCAGGTGTGCACAGGCGCCAGCCCTGAGGAGGGACCCATGGCCGAATCCCCCAGCACGACGCCCGACCCCGCGCGGGAGCGCGAGACCGAGCAGTCCGCCGAGATCAGGAACCTCACCCTGATCGCCGCCTGCGGCTGCGGCTCGGGCTGCGGCTGCGGCTGCCAGTCGGGCAATCCCTGCCAGTGCGGCTGACGCCGTAGGCGCCCGGCCCGTCACCGGCCGAGGACCCCGGCGCCCGTGACGGGCGCCGGGGTCCTCGGCGTGCCGGTGGGTGCGGCGGGGCGCAGGATGGGAGATGGCCGACAGCGACGCAACCCGAAGACTCGGGAGCCCGGAAGTCGGAAGGAGGTGCGGAGCCATGACCCAGTTCATGGACGTCCACCACGGTGTGGAGGGCATCACGGAGGAGAAGCTGCGGCAGGCCCACGAGTCCGACCTCGCGATCCAGCAGGAAGAGGGAGTCCACTTCCGGCAGGCGTGGGCGGACCCGGAGTCCGGCACGATCTACTGCCTCTCCGAGGCCCCCTCCGCCGAAGCGGTCCAGCGCATCCACGAACGTACCGGCCACAAGGCCGACGAGATCCACGCGGTGACGCTGTCCGTCTGAGCGGGAGGTCGCGGTGCCCGCGGGGGCCGGCCCCTCTCAGGAGGCACCGACCTCCGCGGCCTTCTCCACCACGACCGCCGTCCTCTCCTTCTGCGGAAGCGCCTCTTCCGGAAGCCGCCGCATCAGCAGCCCGTACCCGAGGCCGGCCACCGTCCCGACGACGGCGCACATCCCCCACAGCCACTCGGCGCCCCAGTGGTCGATGACGAACCCGGACATCAGCGGGGCGACGAGCGAGGCGACCGCCCAGGACATGGTGTACATGCCCTGGTAGCGCCCGCGCCCGTGCACCGGGGAGAGCCGTACGACCAGCCCGGTCTGGGTCGGCGCGTTGACGATCTCGGCCAGCGTCCACACGCATACGGTGAGGGCGATGACGCCGACCGATCCGGCGAAGGCGGTGAGCCCGAAGCCGTATCCGGCGAGCAGCGAGGAGATCACCAGCAGCCGCCCGGGGTCCCGGTGCTCGATGAACCGGGTGACGGGAATCTGCAGGACGACGATCAGTACGCCGTTGACGGCGATGGCCATCCCGAAGTCCGCGGGCGTGAACCCGGCCTCCCCCATGGCGACCGGAAGCCCCAGATACCCCTGCTGGAAGACGAGGGCGACGAGGAAGGACAGCCCGACGACCCCCATGTACCGCCCGTCGCGCAGCACGGTCAGAAGGGAAACGGCCCCGCTCCCCGCAGAAGCGTCCGGGGAATCCTCACTCCCCGGCCGGGACTCGGGCAGCTTCACGAAGACGAGCACGGCGCAGACCAGCGTCATGCCCGCCTCGATCAGGAACCCGGCGAGGTAGCTGTACTCGGCGATGAACCCGGCCCCCGCGGAGGAGATCGCGAAGCCGAGGTTGATGGCCCAGTAGTTGAGCGAGAAGGCCCGGATACGGTCCTCCGGCCGCACGATGTCGGCCATCATCGCCTGCACGGCGGGCCGGGAGGCGTTGGAGGCCATGCCGACGAGGAACGCGACGGCGGCGATGGCGACCGGGTCCCGCATGAAGCCGAGCAGCGCCACGGACAGGGCGGTGGCGGTCTGCGCGACGAGCAGCGTGGGCCGTCGTCCCAGCCGGTCGGTCATCACCCCGGCACCCAGCGACGAGATCACCCCGCCCAGCCCGTGCAGCGCGGCGACGAGCCCGGCGTAGGAGGCGGAGTACCCCCGGTCGAGCGTGAGGTACAGCGCCATGAAGGTGGCGACGAACGCCCCGAGCCGGTTGACGAGGGTGCTGGTCCACAGCCACCAGAACTCGCGGGGAAGCCCGGAGACGGACTCGCGCACGGCACGTCTCAGTCCGGCGACCGACATGGAACCCCCGTAGAAGATGTAAGCGGCTGGAGCGGCAAGCACAACTTACGAAGCAGGGGGCCGGGGCAACCACTCAATTAACAGATCCCGTCAACCGTCCGCCAAGCGGGCAGGGCGCGCGGCCCGTACGGGGTGTCGATTACGCTCGGGCACATGGCCGACGCACCGTACAAGCTGATCCTCCTCCGCCACGGCGAGAGCGAGTGGAACGAGAAGAACCTGTTCACCGGCTGGGTGGACGTCAACCTCACCCCGAAGGGCGAGAAGGAGGCGACGCGCGGCGGCGAGCTGCTCAAGGACGCCGGCCTGCTGCCCGACGTGCTCCACACCTCCCTCCAGAAGCGCGCGATCCGCACCGCGCAGCTCGCCCTGGAGGCCGCCGACCGCCTGTGGATCCCGGTGAACCGCAGCTGGCGCCTGAACGAGCGTCACTACGGCGCCCTGCAGGGCAAGGACAAGGCGCAGACCCTCGCGGAGTTCGGCGAGGAGCAGTTCATGCTGTGGCGCCGCTCCTACGACACCCCGCCGCCGGCGCTCTCCAACGACGCCGAGTACTCCCAGTTCTCCGACCCGCGCTACGCGACCCTCCCGCCGGAGCTGCGCCCGCAGACGGAGTGCCTGAAGGACGTCGTCGTCCGGATGCTCCCGTACTGGTTCGACGCGATCGTCCCCGACCTCCTGGCCAACCGCACGGTCCTGGTCGCCGCCCACGGCAACAGCCTGCGCGCCCTGGTCAAGCACCTCGACGGCATCTCGGACGCCGACATCGCGGGCCTGAACATCCCGACGGGCATCCCGCTCTACTACGAGCTGGACTCGGACTTCAAGCCGGTCACCCCCGGCGGCAAGTACCTCGACCCGGAGGCGGCCGCGGCGGCGATCGAGGCGGTCAAGAACCAGGGCAAGAAGAAGTAGCCCGAACGCTTTGAGCCCCCTGCCTGCGACTCCTTCGCGGGTAGGGGGCTCATCGCTGTCCCGGGGTCGTCTCCGGGCCGTCAGGAGCGGCGGTCACGCCGCCACTCGTACGCACCGGGTGACGTCTCGACCACCTCACGGGGGTAGACCTCACGCACCCGGGTGAGGAGGTCGCGCTGCTCGGCGGCCCATGCCGGCGGCAGCACGGAGAACGGGAGGGTGACCGTGATTCCGGTCGACGGCCCGTCGTGCACGGACACCGAGAGCCCGCCGCTCTCCTCGGGCTCGAACCGCAGGGAAGGGGTCCGCCCGGAGTCGAGCCACGTGGCGGACCGCTGAGCTTCCAGCCCTGCCAGATCCTCCTCCCAGTCCTCCAGGTCCTCGGGGAAGAGGGTGACCGGGAAGGAGGCGTCGAGGGACTTCCCGGCCAGGATGACGATCTCGCCGTCGAGGAGGTCGTGGCCGGTCAGGATTCCGGGTTGGGAGCGTCCCAGGACGCGCACGGAGACACTGTGGCCACTGGTGCCGGGCCTGTCGGCCAGATGGATCAGATCGATGATCCCGTCCGCAGAGTGCATGGATTCCCTCCCCGAAGTAACCGCGTTCGAGCATCCTGCCGGACCACTCGCCGACCCCACGACTCGGGGGCGGGCGCTCCACGTGGACCTCGGACACGGCTCCGTCAGCCCGTTCCCGGCCGGAGGGCATGAAGGGCGCGAACACAATCTTGCTGAGCTCGACAACCAACGGCTTTGTCGTGTGGATATGTTCAGGTGGACGGAGTGGCGAGAGCGGGCTCACGGAGGCCGGGGACGCATGGACGCAGCAACAGTCATCGCGCGGTTGGACGAAGCTCGTGCGACCGATGCCAGAACGCGCGACCGCATCTGTGACGAGACAGCCGCGGAACTGCTGGCGGCGGGAACGCCGCCGACGTTCGAGGTGCGTTCCGCCGACCTCCGTCTCGACCCGTACTTCATGTGTGCCGATCGTTACTGGCGCCAACGCTTCCAGCAGCGGCCGACAGCCACGACGGCTGTCGAGTGCGCGCGGTGGATGGCCGACCGGGTGACGGCCGACAGCTGGGGTGCCGTCGCGCAGCAGTGGGCTCTTGGCAACGGATTCCTGAACCGGGGAGCCGCGGAGTCCGCGGATCAACTCGCGGCGGCGGTGGACGGGGCAGGCGGAGGGACCGAGGCGGAACGCACGGCGTTCTTCGTCACCCTGTTCCACGCGGGTAAGTTGCGGGCGAACTTCTGCTTCGACGAGTTGCACGCCTTCCTGGAGTTCTCACCCACCTCCGTGGCTGCCGGCTCCCTTCGGAACGAACCCGTCTACATCGCGCTTCAGTCGTTCGCGGCGTTCGGCAGCCGGACTCTGACCGTCGCGTACGCGACCGAGTTGTTGGAAAGGGCTTGGTCCGCGCCGGGCCGGACCCGGCACACCGTGGACATCTGCCTCAACGGGTTGGCGTTCGCCGCCCCCTTCCCGGGCCAGGGAGAGCTTCTGCGTCGCCACGCGCAGGAGGCGGTACGGACCTATCCCGGCGACCACATGTTCCATGCGCGCCTGGCCACCGGGCTGCACATGTGCGGGGAGCACGACGCGGCACTGGAGAACATCGACACCGCCCTTGCGTTGCTCGCGGCGAGTCCCACTGCCAGTCTCGGCGTTCTGCAGGATCAGTACCTGACGAAGAGGGACGCGGTCCAGGAAGGAAGGCTTCGTGCTCTGCGGGACGCGGAGCAGCAGCGCCGATGGGAACAACAGGCCGCGGCCAATGCTCAGCTGGAACGTTCTCTCCACACCTCTTCGGTGCGAGCCGTCGAAGTCGTCGCCGTCTTCACGGCCGCCATCGCCTTCGCAGTCGGTTCGCTCCAGGTCACCCTCACCGGAAAACTCCCCCTGTCTGACCGTCTGTGGCTCCTGGCCGCACAGGGCGTCGGCCTGGCGCTCTTCGCGCTACTGATAGTCGGCGGAACATGGCTCATCACCCGAAGTCACCACCAGCGAGACAGGTGAGGCACGACCCGGCGGCTCGCCCAGGTCAGCACAGTGACCGGCCATACATGACAGCAGTTTCCCGGGCTGATGGTGAGGTGGCGCGAGCCGGACGGACCTCAGCAGAGGACGACTCTCCAGAGTTCGACCAGCAGCATCCGGCCACTGCCCGTGTCGCGCACCTGGACCCGGTCGTCCTCCACCTGCCGGACGGTGCCGCAGAGCGCGTGGCATCCGGGAGGTCCACCCTGACGGTGTCGTGCACCCCCAGGTCGTCCTCCACCGGGCGGAACCACGTGGGCCCGCAACGGTCACAGCGGTAGCTGACGACATCCCGCCCGCGGGCGGAGGAAGGGATGCCGGTACGGACTTCCTCGACGCGGCACTTGGGGCATGGATCGGCGGTATGCGCGCCTGTCGAACGGGACATCGCCCGATCCTGCGACAGGGCAGCGGAGCCCAGCAACTGCCAAGGAACGACAACGGCGACTCGACCGCCCCCGCGCGCGGACGATCCGCGACCCGCGCGCAGGACTCGGGAGTGCTGTACGGACTCATGGAGTTGTGGGTCCGGTCGGCCCGTACGGCGCTCAGAGGCCGGGGAGTCCCGTCAGGGCGGCCATCTGCTGGAACTTCACCCGGTCCGCGACACCGTAGTGGGCGCGCACCTCGTCCACCGTGCCTGCGAAGTACTCCCCCGGATCGCCGAGCGGCCCACCTGGAGACCGCCCGAGGCCGTCCACGAGGTCGTGTCCACCGCGGTGGAGGTGTGGGAGAGCTGCCCCGTCCACGTAGAAGCGGAGCTCGTGGGCGGGAGCGACGAAGACGACGGCCAGATGCTCGCCCACGTCGCAGGGGTTGTCATCACGTGGCGGACGTGACCGCCGTAGCCGCTGCTCGCGGTGTGCGGGGATACCAGCTCCAGGAACGCGTCGAGGTGGACTGTCAGGTCGTCGACCCGGTCCTTGCGGGCGAACAGCTCCCATTCGTGCCGCTTCCCCGACGACGCGAACTCCTGCACCGTACGGCGCGGGGACACGGTGTCACCGCCGGGGAGGCGGCTGTTGCCGTCCGGGATTAGCAGCGGGTAGGGGCGGTCGTCCGGGTCCAGGACGTCCGGGCAGTCGTCGTCCACGCCCATGTGCCGGCGCAGGGCCGCCAGTACCGGATCCGGGGCGTCGTCGCGTAGAAAGCAGGAGAAGACGACCTCGTGGTGCTCACTCATGGCGGCATTGTGGGAGACGCCGCTTAAGCAAGCCCTCTACTTACGGTTTCTCCGCCGGTAGGGGCTTACTGGCCGGGGTTGGGCCGTCTCACCCGGAGCTGACGGAGAGGGGACGCGCTGGGGAACTCAGCTCTCCGTCCAGGCGTCAGCCAGCTCGAAGGAGACGACCGTTCCCCCGAAGCGGCTCGGCCCGGAGTGCCAGGAAGCGACGATGGCGTCGGCCAGGAGCAGCCCGCGTCCGTGAGCGTCGTCGGCGCCCGGTCGGCGGAGGCGCACGTTCGCGGGCAACCCGGGGTTGTGCACCTCCACGCGCAGCGAGGTTCCGGCTCGGAAGCACTCGACCCGTACGACCCACTCGTCGTCGGACCGCCCGTGGAGGACCGCGTTGGTCACCAACTCCGAGATCATCAGCACGCAGTCGTCGACCGAACAGAGCGGACGGTACGGGGCGATGAACTTCCGGAACCAGCGTCGCGCTCGGGGGACGGACTCCGGAACCGACTGCAAGGTCATCGACCCGAGTCGCGGTGATCCCTCACAGGGGTGCCGGTCGATCGCAAAGGCCATCCGCGCTCACTCCTCACCGTTGCCTCCGCGGCGTCTTCCAGGTGGGTCGCGTCCCATCCGTCACGACGGCTGTCGGGCTCGTGTCCAGCCTGACCGTTCAGAAGCAGTCGCAGGACCAGGCATAGGCGATGAACACGGCGGCCACGGCGGACGTGGCAGCCGCCACGCCGGCCAGTCGCCCGCGCCGCCCTGGCTCGGCAGGACGAAGCAGTTCCCAGCCGCCATAGCCGAGGAAGGCCAGGAAGGCACCGCCTGCACCTCCTGTGACCAGCGGGCTGTGCTCCCATCCCCAGACGAACGCCAGGGCCAGACCCACCACGGCAAGACAGGCGACCGCCGTCAGTACTACTTCTCCGGCGAGCTCTCCCAGAAATTCCTTCAGGAACGAACCCACGCCACGGATCACGCGTAGGGCACGACTCCGACCTACGGAAACAGCCACACGCCCCCTCCCAGAGCCGGTCTCGGATGATCGGACCCTACGAAGTCGCGCCGCGTCGGGGAAAGATGGCCAAGGCCACTTGATCAGTCCTCCCCGAGCAACGGGGAACCTCACCCACCTGCGGCCCGGCACGGGAGGACTGTGCATCCTGGGCACCATGACGAACCCCGAGGGCCCGTACGTGAAGGTGCACTTCCGGCTCGAGATCAAGGACGACTGGCCCCCGGCATCGGTGGAGAGTCTGTGGGCGGTCGATCAGGGCGACGGCACTGCGCGGCTCGACAACGTCCCCTGGTTCGTCCGAGGTATCGCCTGCGGGGACATCGTGGCCATCGAGCCCGACGAGGAGGGCGTGCGATGGGCCGGCGAGGTGGTCCGGCGTTCCGAGAACTGCACCGTCCGCCTCGTCGTGCTCCGTGACGGCGGCTCTGGAGCTGCACGTCAGAGCGTGATCAACGCGTTTCACGAACTCGGGGTCCACGGCGAGGGCATAGAGCGGTTCGGCATGGTCGCCCTGGACGTCCCGCCCACCGCCGACCTCACCAAGGTGCAGAAGCTGCTCAACCACGGCGTGGCCAAGGAGTGGTGGGACATGGAGGAGGGGTGCATCACCGCGCAGTGGCGGGCGGCTTCTGCCGGCTGACGCCATTCAGTGATCCACGGCTGGGCCGTCCGAGGCCGCTCGACAGTGGCCGAGGACGACCGTCATGCGTACGGGCCCATTACCCCTGACCAGCAAAAACCCAGCTCACCAAGGTCCCCGGCAAGAAGACGGGTCTTCGCTCGCCCATTGAGAGGCCGCCGGCCTCGGAGAGTCCATAGGGTGCGGGCATGGTTGCTCCACACGATCCCGACGGCCGCCCCCTGCCCTTCGATCTGCGTTTCGGTTGGGAGCTGCGCGGCTCCGGGTGGGCGACGTGCCGAGTCGCCGACGGCGCGTCAGAACAGGTTGACGTCGTCAGTTACTGCACCGATGCCCTCCGTGACCTGTTGAAGGCGGTAGCGGGGCTCTACGGAGCCGCCGCCTCCCAGCGTGTCTCCTTCGATCTCGAACCCGCCGAGGTGAGGTGGCGGCTCCGGCGCCAGGGGTCCGAGGTGGACATCACCATCTACCGCTACCCGGACATGTCCGAGAGCTGGAACGCCCCTGATGACGAGGGCACCCGCTGCTGGCACTCCACGCAGCCACGCAGCGCGCTGGGCCACGTGGTGGTGGAGGCCGCCGAGGCGGTACTGCGGACGCACGGCGAGGCCGGCTACCTCGAGAAGTGGATTCAGCACCCGTTCCCCGGCGAGGCCCTGGACAACCTTCGGCGACTTCACCGGCGAGACGACGAGTGCCGGCACGAGGACTGCCAGGGCAACGCTGATCTCTGACATCCACGGCTGACGTCGACGACGCCGGACGGCGGCGTACACCGACAACCCCGTCCAGCCCTCGTACCAGTCGATCACGGCATCCGAAGTGGGCTCGGACCGGACTCCTGAAGCAGTGCTCTCTCGGCCGTTGTCGGGCTCAGTCTTCCTGTTCCTCGACCAGGCCGCAGTCGAAGGGGAACGACTCCAGGAACTCCCGTCGTGCGGGGTCCTGTTCCGCTTCGGCCAAGTCGGCGAGCACCTGCAAGAGACGGTCGCGCTGGTCCGGAGGCAGTCGCAGCAGTTCCCCGCCCACGCTTTCCATCATCTTCACCGCGGAGTCGGGATCGACTTCGTCGTCACCGCAGCTCTCGAGGAACCAGACGGCGTCGACGACCAACCCTGCGAGGGTTGGCACAAGCGGATCCATGGCGGTCATTCCCACAACCTAGCCGACCCCTATGACAAGGCCCCCTGCCTGCAACTTCACCGCGGGTAGGGTCCTACTCGCGGAGCCGGGCCGTCTCGCCCGAGCCAGGCGTCAGCCGGCTCGAAGGAGACGACCGGGCAGAGCGGGCGGCGTCCCCCGGGCCGTTTGACAGGCCCTTCACGCCTCCTCCGCCGGGTTAGCCTCGTGCCAGCCCATCTGCGGAGGACGTGCTCATGCCCAGTTACGACAGTTCCCGTTCACGGCTGCGGCTGGCCGACCGTCATGTGCGGGTGCTCGCCCGCCTTGCGGAAGGAAAGACGCCGAGCGCGGAACTCTTCCCCTCGCTCGGGGAGCTCCAGGTGCTCGGGCTGGTCGGCGAGGAGGGACAGCTCTCGCCTCTCCTGCGGGAGTTGACGGAGACGCTCGAAGCTCCCGTGCTCACCATCGGTGTCGAGATCACCGGTGAGGCCGGCCCCGTGCATCACGGTGTCGTCGTCGGACCGAACTCGGTGATCGCCCATGAGGGGTGGCCGGGCGAGGAGGAGTCGGAGTACATCCCGGTCGAGCCGAGCACCCTCGTCTTCGAGCTCGCCCGCATGGTCCATCTGCGTCGTGGTGCCGACGAGCAGCCGGCCGCGCCCCGGATCGTATCGACCATGAGGGCTCTGGACGGCGCCTTCGCCGTGCTCACGGCTCCGTCCGGGGAGGCCGAGGAGGACCGGGACACCGTGCACAAGGCCGTCACCGACGCCGGTACCTCCGGGGAGATGGCGGGGCCGCTGACCGATCTGGTCCTCGCGCTGAACTCGTACTGGCGTGTCACCGTCGCCTGGGACGGGGAGCACGACGGTGCGCACGCCCCGATGCTGCGCAGTCTCGCCGTCTGGGACTGCGGCCCGCGGGGGTACTGGATCCGTGAGCAGCCGGAGGAGCCGATCCTGCCCGGTCGGGTCACGCCCGAGAGTCCGCTGGTGCTGACGCGGTCGGAGGCGGGGGAGATCTGGCGGATGCTGACCGGCCTGATTCCGGAGAAGGAGGAGTTGGGGCCGCGGTCCTGAGCGGGACCGCCCGCTACTCCGCCCGGTCCGAGAAGCGCTGCATCAGGGCGAAGGGAGAGGACAGTGCGGCACCGGTCAGGGTGAGGACGTCGGTGTCCACCTCTTCCAGCACGATGGCGAGGGCGAGGTCCACGGCGTCCACCGGGCCGGTCGCCGTACCCGCGCCGGCGATGTCGGCGGGCGGGATGTGCCGACCGAGTCCGATCGAGACCCGGATTCCCTCCCTCCGCAGGACCTTCGCCTTTCCCAAGCCCTCCGATGAGTACACGTACTCCCGGCCGTCGTAGGCGATGCGCAGCACCCGGTCCTCACGCTTCAGGACCTTGGCGTTGAACCGCAGCTCCGCGTGCCGACCGTCGAGGGTGAGCTCGGCCTTGAACAGCGACGGCCTCCCCGACCGGCGCTTCCCCCGGAAAACCGTCTCCGGGAAGGCGGGACCGCTCAACCGAGCGGTGTCCATTCCCTTTTCGAGTGGCTGGTAGAGCGGGCAGCGCTCCACGACGACCGGGCCGAAGGGCCCCACGTCGCCCTTGACCCCTTTCTTGGGCCGCTCCCGCTTCGTCGCCTCGGTCCTGTACGGCAGCAGCTCGAACTCGAAGGATTCGCTACTCGTTCCCATGGCGACAAAGGCTCTCATCTCTCGCGTCTGATCAGTCGAACGGGTTCAGCGCGCTGCCCAGCTTCTTGGCACCGTCCGCGATGTCATCGCCGATGTCACTCGCCTTGTCGCCCACCCAGTCGGCCGCCTTCTCCGCGCCTTCCGTGATGTCGTCCCAGTGTTCTACGACCTTCAGGCCCCCGTAGACGAGGCCGGTGCCCACGGCCAGGCCGATCGTGAGCGGGGTGGGGGCGACCATCGCCGCGGTCAGGGAGGCGTTGAAACCGACCTCGGCGTAGTTGGCGAGGTAACCGGCCTTGCTCTTCTCCCACTCCTTGGCGTGGTCCATGGTGGCGATGTTGGCCACGGAGAACGCCGTCGCGCCCGCCGAGCCGACGATGCCCGCCCCGCGCCACAGTCCGGCGGTCTTCGCCGCCGCACTGAACCCGCCGGCCCTGCCGACCGTCACCAGGCTGGCCTGTCCCGCGCGGGTGACCGCCTGACCGGAGTGGGTCAGTCCGCCGTACATACGGGCCATGTCGTCCGACCCGGCGAAGAAGTTGATGGCCTGGTTGGGGGTGAAGCCCAGCAGCTTGGCATTCATGAAGCCGCGTTGACGCAGCGCGTCGAATCCGCCGCCCCAGCGGTCGCCCAGGAAACCGGAGCTGAAGGGCACGTTCGCGACCCTCTGGTACCTCTGGCTTCTCGACGCCATGTTGCCGAGCTGGCCGGGAAGCCAGCTTCCGGGTGCCGACAGCGAGCGGATCGGCGGGTTGTAGCTGCCGAGCTTGCTGCCCGCCCAGCGGAGGATGGGGTTGCTGCCCGCCGCGGTCCAGCGTGCGGCGAGGGCGTCCTTCATCGGCCCGAGCTTCCCGGTCTTCACCGCGTTGCCCAGCAGCACCTTGGTGCCCGAGAAGCCGCTCGCCACCGAGACCTGGGCCGCGGCCGCCACGTTGAACGCGTCGCTGCCGAACTTGATCATCTCGGTGAGGGTCTCTTCGTGCGGTTCCAGGCCCGGGATCTTCGCGAGTGCGTGTGCCTCCAGCCGTACGATCCAGTCGCCGAGTTTCTCCCCCGGCTGCCGTGCCAGCTCCTGGGCCTTGGGGTCGTCGCTCGCCGCCACCGAGTTGGCCAGCAGGAACGTTTCCGGCTTGATCCCCTCGCCCCGGTAGTTCTCCAGGTCCTTCGCCGTGAAGCCCGCCCACAGCAGCCCGGCCGTCGGGTCGCCGTTCTCCAGACGGAGCAGGGTCGCGCGTCTACGCAGGTCCTTGGCCTCGTCACGGGTCCAGGACCGCATCGGTTCCAGGGGCGCCAGCTGTCCGCTCACCCCCAGACGGGCGGCTCGGGTGAAGGCCTCGTCGAGGCGGTCCTCGACGCCGCCTCGGCCGTCCAGGAGCTTCGCCAACCGCTCCAGATCCTCGGGATCCGCCCCCCGAAACGCCATCGCTCGCCCCGTCCCTCGATCGCCGGCCCGGCCCTCGCGGCTCGCGGCTCAGGATAGGACGCCGGGAGGGAAATGGGTGCCGCGATCACGTCAAGAGGGGTCGTCGTGAGGGGTTCGCCGGGCCGCACCGGGATGCCGGAGACCGCGGAGTACGGCTCGGCGACTTAGCGATCGCTAGGTCACCGAACCACATCACCGGCGGGGGCGAAGCGCCGTTCGGGTGTCCACCGTGGGCCGCTCCACCCCACTTGAACTCATCGATCATCGACGGGCGGTCGTCCGAGGAGGAAGCCTCCCCCGAGCCGCGGCCCCGCCGGGCCTGAGTCCTCCTCCACGGAGTCGGACCAGACCCCCTGCCGGATGCCGGAGGCGGTGATGCCGCCGGAGACGCCCGCGGTGTTCTGGTTGACGCGGGTGACGCCGCCGGGGCCGCTGGAGCCGCCGCGCCGGCCGCACCGGCATCACCGCCTCCGCCGCGATATTCGCTTGCGGCCCGGGGCGCCGCTCAGCATCGTGGGCCCGGTGAGCGATGCGCCGGAGCGATGGAGCCAGGCCAGTGTCCACCCCGACATGTGGGCGGACCCCGACGACGATCCCCGGGAGAGTGACGGGGCCGGTCCGGAGGGGGAGTTGGCGACGTTGCAGGACTACCTGCGGAACTACCGGCTGACCCTGAGGATGAAGTGCGAGGGGCTGAGCCCGGAGCAGTTGGCGTGCCGGTCGGTGCCGCCGTCGACCATGTCCCTGCTGGGGCTGGTCCGGCATCTCGCGGAGGTGGAGCGGGACTGGCGGGGCTGGTTCCAGCCCGGCGGACCGGAACCGAAGCTGTACGGGGCGCGTGACGCCGACTTCGACGGTGCCGTCGCCGACCAGGCGCTGGTCGACGGCGCCTTCGCCGACCTCGCCCGCGAACAGGCGGCCACCGACGCGGCGTTGGCCGCGTACCCGGACCTGGGTGCGCGGGTGGTCCAGGACGGCAGCTCCGTACGCGAACTGTGGGTCCACCGCATCGAGGAGTACGCCCGCCACTGCGGCCACGCCGACCTGCTGCGCGAGTGCGTCGACGGGCGGGTGGGGCAGTAACCCGCCCACCCGTCGACGGAGCACGGCGTTCTCGGCCCGGCGGCGCGCAGGGAGGCGAGATGAGCCCCCGCGTCAGTCCCCTGAGTGGTTTAGCCGTCGGCCCGGGGAATCGAGAGCCGACCCCTCCTAACCTCTCACTGTGTAGTCGCACGACTACTCTCGGCGAAAGGTGGAGGGATGCGTCTCACGTTCATGGGCCGGTTGGCGGCGACCGGTTCGGCAGTACTGCTGCTGCTCGGTGGAGCGGCCGCTTCCGCGCAGGCGGCGGCACCCGGACCCGTCATGTACTTGATCGAATTCTCCAACCCTCAGGAGCGCGACGACAACGACCTGCCCGAGCCCTACGGGAGGGTCTGGCTGCAGGCGCCGTGGGGCCAGGAGACCGCCCTGTGGGAGCACCCGGACGTCGGCCTCTACACCCCCACCCTTCCGCGCTACCCGGACTCGGGCCTTTACGAGGTGAGGTACGCCGACCACCCCGTCACCGAACTGTGCGCCTTCGTGAACGAGGACGACACGGGCATCAACGACGACGACGTCCTCGCCGCCGGTTGTGTGCCGGTCGTGGGCCCCGGCGAGTACACCGTCACCGGCGAGGACGGGTCGGTCACCGTCACCCTGTACGACGTCTGACACCTCCGCCGGGCTCGTCCCCGCCCTTGCCACGGCCTCGCGGTCCGCGGCGAGGGCGGGACGGGTCGAGTCGCGGCCGGCGGGTTTGCCGGGTCGGCAAATGGGCTCGGGCCTTCGGGGCGGCCTTCCGCATGATCGAGGTGATCGAGACACAGCGGAACACGGTCCTGGAGGAGGGCTCATGAACCGGAAGACCACGGAGATCACGCACCGGCTGGTTTCCTCGCCGGGAGGCCGGATCCATCTCGCGGAGCAGGGCACCGGGCCGCTGGTGCTGCTCGTGCACGGCTTCCCGGAGTCCTGGTACTCCTGGCGGCACCAGTTGCCCGCACTCGCGGCGGCGGGGTACCGCGCGGTCGCCGTCGACGTCCGCGGATACGGCCGCTCCTCCAAGCCGGCCGCGACGGACGCGTACCGGATGATCGACCTGGTGGCGGACAACGTCGCCGTGGTGCACGCCCTGGGCGAGGAGTCGGCCGTGGTCGTGGGGCACGACTGGGGTGCGACCATCGCCGCGAACTCCGCGCTGCTCAGGCCGGACGTCTTCCGCGCGGTGGCGCTGCTGAGCGTGCCCTACACCCCGCGCGGCGGGCCCCGGCCCAGCGACGTCTTCGCCGGGATGGGCGGTGACGAGGAGTTCTACGTCTCGTACTTCCAGGAGCCGGGCCGCGCCGAGGCGGAGATCGAGCCCGATGTACGGGGCTGGCTCGCGGGCCTCTACGCGGCGCTGTCCGCCGACACCATGCCCGCGCCCGGCGCTCCCGATCCGCACTTCGTCGGCAGGGGCGGGACCATGCGCGACCGGTTCCCCGCGGGCCGGCTGCCCGGCTGGCTGAGCGAGCGGGACCTCGACGTCTACGCCGGGGAGTTCGAGCGCACCGGCATGACCGGGGCGCTCAACCGCTACCGGAACATGGACCGTGACTGGGAGGACCTCGCCGCCTTCGACGGCGCCCCGATCGGCCAGCCGTCGCTGTTCGTCGGCGGCGGCCTGGACGCCTCCACGACCTGGCTGGCCGACGCGATCGAGGCGTACCCGGTGACCCTGCCGGGCCTGGTCTCCTCCCACCTCCTCGACGGCTGCGGCCACTGGATCCAGCAGGAACGCCCCGAGGAGGTCAACCGCCTCCTCACCGAGTGGCTGGCCGCGCTGTGACCCGGACGCCCTGAAGGGGGACCGCGCGCCGGGCGGTCGAGCCCGGGGGCGACGCGAAGACCCGGTCGGCCTCGGCGAGCGCGTGGCGCCGCATCGCGTACGGACCCGACGTCACGGGGATCGGACGTGTCGGCCTGCCACGGGGACTCCGCACAGGGGGTCTGTCGAAGAGCGCGACGTCACCGGCCGGGAGGGACAGCGCGCAGCCACTCCCGTACCACCGTGAAGTCCGCCTCCGTCAGGCCCTTCGCCGGGTCCACCCGGTGGAGGAGTGCCGGGGCCGGGTGGGCTGCCCCGGTCCACGCGCGGTCCGTCTCGCCGATCTCGTCGTCCAGCCAGACGAAGGGGCGCCGCCCGGCCCACTCCGCGAGGGGGCGGGTCTTCCAGTGGAGGCCGCGCGGTGCGGGGGTGTCGTCGTCCTCCGGCCAGGAGACCGTCGGCAGGCGCGGCAGGCCGAGGCGCGGGGCGATCGTGTCGTTCGCCTCGTGCCGCCAGGTCGTCGCCCACACCAGCTCGCAGGGGAGGGCGAGCAGGCGCGCGCCCACCGTGGGGTCGAGGCGGGTCAGCAGGGGGTTCCCGGAGTCCGTGAGCGGTCCCCGCACGGGTGCGCCGGACCCGAAGCCGGAGTCGAAGCCGGACCCGAAGCCGGACCCGAAGCCGGAGTCGAAGCCGGGACCGAAGGGGATCAGCGGGCCGTCCACGTCCAGGAAGAGAACCGGGCGGGGCGCACTGCTGCTCATGCGGTCAGCGTCTCACGGATGCATCCTGGCCCCCTTCAGGACCTTGTCCACCGCGTTCCTCGGGCCGTGGAGCGACAGGCCCACCAGGTCCAGGTCCGCCGTGCCCACGGCGCGGACCGCCGCGCGGTTGGCCTCGTCGTGGCCCGTGGCGAACAGGTCGGAGGTGAAGACCGCGCGGGGGAGGGCGCGGGAGAGGGCCCGCGCGTGGGCCGCCTTCAGCACTTCCTTCGTGCCCTGGAAGACCAGGACCGGCTGGCGGAACATCGGCAGGTACGGCACGTCGTCCGCGTCCTCGTAGGGTGCGCCGATCAGCTCCGGGAGCCGGGTGCCCAGGCCGCTGACCAGGAACGCGGTGACGTTGAGGCGCTGCCAGGGCTCCAGGTCCTCGCGCAGCAGTACGGCGATCTTCGTGTCGAAGCGAGTGCTCATGCCCTGAGACTGCCGATCGGGGCCGGCCCGCGTCTTGTACGTTGTTTGCATGTCGTCCCGGGCGAGCGTGTCCGCCTGGCGGCCCCGTGTTCCGGGCGTCGTCGAGGTGTTCCACGCCCGCTTCACCGAGTACGCCTACCCGATGCACGTCCACGACGCCTGGACGCTGCTCATCGTGGACGACGGGGCCGTACGGTACGACCTCGACCGGCACGAGCACGGCACCCCGCACGACACCGTGTCCCTGCTGCCGCCGCACGTCCCGCACAACGGGGCCCCCGCCACCTCCGACGGCTTCCGCAAGCGGGTGCTGTACCTCGACGGCCACCATCTCGCCGACGGTCTCATCGGGGCCGCCGTCGACCGGCCCGATCTGCGCGATCCGCTGCTGCGGCGGCGCGTCGGACAGGTGCACTCCGCGCTCGTGCGGCCCGGGGACGAGCTGGAGGCCGAGAGCAGGCTGACGCTGGTCGGGGAGCGGTTGCGGGAGCATCTGCGGTCCCGGGAGGTCCTCGGCGCGCCCCGGCGGGATCCCGTGCTCGCGCGGCGGCTGCGGGAGCTGCTCGACGAGCGGGTCGTGGACGGCGTGAGCCTGGCGGAGGCCGGCGGGACGCTGTCCGCCCATCCCGCGCATCTCGTACGGGCGTTCAGCGGGGCCTACGGCATCGCGCCGCACCAGTACCTGATGTCCCGCCGGGTCGGCCGCGCCCGGCGGCTGCTCCTGGAGGGGCGCTCACCGAGCGAGGTCGCCGTCGCCACCGGCTTCTACGACCAGGCGCACTTCACCCGGCACTTCCGCAAGCTGGTGGGGGTCACGCCGGGTCGCTACCGGGCGACGGGCGCTGAAGCAGGTGGGTGAACGCGTCCAGGTTGCGGGTGGACTCGCCGCGCGACACGCGCCAGTCGTACTCCTTGCGGATCGCCGAGGCGAAGCCCAGCTCCAGGAGGGTGTTGAAGCTGCCGTCGGCGGCCTGGAGGACCTGGCCGAGGAGGCGGTCGAGTTCCTCCGCGGTGACGGCGGCCAGGGGGAGGCGGCCGGTGACGTAGATGTCGCCGAGCGGGTCGACGGCGTAACTCACGCCGAAGAGCTTGAGGTTGCGCTCCAGGAGCCAGCGGTGGACGCCGGCCTCGTTCTCGTCGGGGTGGCGGATGACGAAGGCGTTCAGGGAGAGCGTGTGCCGGCCGGCGATCAGGGACACGGTGGTGGAGAGCTTGCGGGTGCCGGGGAGTTTCACCACGTAGCTGCCGGGCGCGGGACTCTCCCACTCCAGCTCGGCGTCCTTCAGGACACCCTCGATGACCCGCGCTGCCTCCGTCGCCTTGTCAGCCATGGTGGGAGCGTACGTGACGGCGGTGGGCCTGGGTCGCGGCCGTGTAGGTGTCGGCGGTGGCCGCGGCGGAGGCGTCCCAGCCGAAGGACCGGGCGTGCCGGGCGGCGGCCTCGCCCATGCGGTCGGCGAGGTGCGGGTGGTCGGCGAAGTCGCGCAGCACGCGCGCGTAGGCGTCGGGGTCGTGGCCCTGGACGAGGAAGCCGGTGTGCCCGTCCCGTACGGCCACCGGGAGGCCGCCGACCGCTGCCGCGAGCACCGGGGTGCCGGCGGCCTGCGCCTCTATGGCGACCAGTCCGAAGGACTCGCTGTAGGAGGGCATGACGAGCACGGACGCCGCGCGGAACCAGTCCGCGAGCTGTTCCTGTCCGACGGGCGGGTGGAAGCGGACGACGTCGGCGATGCCGAGCCGCGCGGCGAGCTTCTGCAGCCCCTCCGGCTTGGCGAGGCCGCTGCCGCTGGGGCCGCCGACCACGGGGACGCAGATGCGTGAGCGCAGCTCGGGGCGTTCGCCGAGCAGGGCGGCCACCGCGCGCAGGAGCACGTCGGGGGCCTTGAGGGGCTGGATGCGGCCCGCGAAGAGCGGGATCAGGGCGTCCTGCGGGAGGCCGAGGCGGGCCCGCGCGGCGGCGCGGCCGTCGGCCGGGCGGAAGCGGGTCAGGTTCACGCCGGGGTGGACGACGGCGACCTTGCCGGGGTCGGCCGCGTAGTGCCGTACGAGTTCGTCGGCCTCCTCGGCGGTGTTGGCGATCAGCCGGTCGGCGGCGGCGACGATCTGGGTCTCGCCGATGACGCGGGCGGCGGGCTCGGGGGTGTCGCCGTCGGCGAGGTTGGCGTTCTTGACCTTGGCCATGGTGTGCATGGCGTGCACCAGGGGGACGCCCCAGCGCTGGGCGGCGAGCCAGCCGACGTGGCCGGAGAGCCAGTAGTGGGAGTGGACCAGGTCGTAGTGGCCGGGGCGGTGGTGGGCCCAGGCCTGCATCACGCCGTGGGTGAAGGCGCAGAGCTGGGCCGGCAGCTCCTCCTTGGCGAGGCCCTCGTAGGGGCCCGCGTCGACGTGCCGGACGAGGACGCCGGGGGCGAGTTCGACGGTGGGCGGGAGGGCGGCGGTGGTCGCGCGGGTGAAGATCTCGACCTCGATGTTGATCGCGGCGAGGCGCTGCGCGAGCTCCACGATGTAGACGTTCATGCCGCCCGCGTCGCCGGTGCCCGGCTGGTGGAGCGGGGAGGTGTGCACGGAGAGCATCGCCACGCGGCGGGGCCTGCGGTGCAGCCGCAGCCGCGGGGAGGCGGCGGGGGAGCGCCGCCCGAGCCTCGCGATGTACTGGCTCACGTGGCGTTCCTCCTCGCTGCGGGCATGGCTGGCGGAGGGTGTGCGGCCCTCGGCGACGTCAACGTCCGAAAACCGCGTCCCCATTTCCGGACGACGTCTCCGGTTCGGGTTTTTACCGAATCATTACCGATGATCGCTCAACCGTTCGACAGCGGGTCGCGTCACCCTCATCGGTGCCGTTCGCGGGTACCCGCATACTCGTCCGTATGACAGCCCGCGCCACCCCCCTCCCCCACTCTCGGCCGCGCTCGAGCGGGGGGACCACCGTCGTCGGCACGGTGACGCGCGGGACCACCAACCCCAACCGCCTGCGCCGCATGGACCGCTGGATCGCCGCCACGCACGGCGCGGAACTGCGCCGCGCGGCCGATCCCGTCGCCGTCGACCTCGGCTACGGCGCGGCCCCCTGGACGGCGGTCGAACTGCTGCACCGGCTGCGCGCCGCGGCACCCCGCGCGCGCGTGACGGGCGTCGAGATCGAACCGGCCCGGGTCGCGGCGGCACGGCCCTACGAGCGCGAGGGGCTGGCCTTCCTCCGCGGCGGCTTCGAGGTCCCGGTCCCCGGACGGCCGGTGCTGGTCCGCGCGGCGAACGTGCTGCGCCAGTACGACGAGGCCGAGGTCGCCGCCGTGTGGCGGCGGCTGTGCGCGCGGCTCGCCCCCGCCGACCCGGCGACCGGCTCGCGCGGCGGGCTGCTGGTCGAGGGGACCTGCGACGAGATCGGACGCCGGCACGTATGGGTCGCCCTCGGCCCCGAAGGGCCGCGCACCGTCACCTTCGCGACCCGCCTCGGCTCCCTGGAGCGCCCCTCCGACCTGGCGGAACGCCTGCCGAAGGCGCTCATCCACCGCAATGTGCCGGGCGAACCGGTGCACGCCTTCCTGCGCGACTTCGACCGCGCCTGGGCCGCCGCCGCGCCCTACGCCTCGTACGGCGCGCGGCAGCGCTGGATCCGGGCGGTGCGGGACCTCACGGCCGACTGGCCGGTGTCGGACGGGCCGGGCCGGTGGCGGCAGGGGGAAGTGACGGTGCGGTGGGAGGCGCTGGCGCCACGGGGGTGACGGTGGCTCCGTGGTGACGCGGAGCGGGAACGATCCGCGTGAGTCGTTCGTCACACGGGCGGGATGATCACCACGCCGGGGATGCCGGAGGGCGCCGGGAAGCGGGGGACGGGAAGTACTCCCTCTGTCGTTTCGCGCGTCGGCATGGCAGCATCCACCGGGCGACCATATGTTACTGACGGTTAATCAACGGGGGTGCGAGTCATGGAGACGGCCAAGCGCGGATTGCTCACGACGGCTGTGACCGTGGTCTGCGCGGTCACCGTACTGGCGCTGCCCGGTACGGCGTTCGCGGCTCCCGCTCCCCCGCCGTCCCCGGGCACGACCGCGAGCGTCACCGTGGTCGGCGACCAGGACGAGGAGCTCGAGGCCGTACGCGAGAAGCTCGACAAGCTCTACCGCGCGGCGGCCGTCGCCACCGAGGAGTACAACGCCGCCGAGGAGAAGGCGCGGCAGCAGTCCGCCCAGATCGTCCGGCTGGCGAAGAAGATCGTCGAGGGCCGGGAGAGACTGGACGAGCTGAAGGCCCGCGCGGGTGCCGCGGCCGCCGCCCAGTACCGCGGCGGCGGGCTGCCGCCCGAGGCCCACCTGATGCTGAGCGACGACCCGCAGGATTTCCTCGACGGCGCGGGCCGGGTGCGCCAGGGCGAGCACGCGGCCAAGGGCCTGCTCGGGGAAATGACCCGCACCCAGCAGGACTTGGAGCAGTACGCGCAGGACGCCGAAGCGCAGATGACGAAGCTGGAGGCGGGCCGCAAGACCAAGGCCGAGGCGCAGAAGAAGATCGAGAAGCGGATCGAGGCGGCCGAGAAGGTCGAGTCCGAGCTGGAGCAGGTGGAGAAGGAGCGCCTGGCCCTGCTGGAGAAGCGGGCCGCCGCCGAGGCGCAGGCTTCGTGGCTGGGCTCCGGCATCCTCGACGAGATCAGGGGCAAGGCGACGGAGCAGGGCGCGAAGGCCGTCGCGTACGCCACCGCGCAGATCGGGAAGCCGTACCAGTGGGGCGCCGAGGGGCCGAACACGTACGACTGCTCCGGACTGACCTCCCAGGCCTGGATCTCGGCCGGGCGGGGCATGCCGCGCACCTCGCAGGCGCAGTGGAAGCAGCTGAAGCGCGTCGACATCGAGGACATGCGCCCCGGTGACCTCGTCATCTACTTCGACGACGCCAGCCACGTGGGGATGTACGTCGGGGACGGCATGATCGTGCACGCCCCGCGCCCGGGGCGGACGGTGACGCTCGCGGGGGCCGGAACGATGCCGATCCTCGGGGTGGTACGGCCGGACGCGGACGCGAACTGAGCGGTTCGCGCCCTCCCGCCCCGGCCGCTCAACACCCCGGTGACCTACGCCACGTGACCCAGTACACGTCGATCTTTCCGCCAAACCCCCTGCGGGCGTGACGTTCGTCATTCCCGTGACGTCTTCGGCCTGTCCAAGTGCGGTAGCAAACGCGGCATATGACGGGGGCCGATGGTGGAGCGGCGTGGTTCACACCATTCCGCTGCGGCGCCGTCAGCCGCTATGGTCCCCGTTCGAAGGGGGCGATCCCCTGCTCGCACCCGGAGGTGGGAGCAGGACACAGGCCTGTGGCCGAAGCCCCCACCGTGCCCTCGGGGGGAGGGAAGGAACCCGCAACAATGCCCGCACCCGTACCGCGGCAGAGAGCGACCCCGGCCGCGGAAGGTGGTCAGGCGCCGACCGCCGCACCGAACGGCGGACCCGCCCAGGACTCCTCGGAGGCCAGGGCGACGGCCCCGCGCGCGGCGGCCCCGTCCGAGCACACCGCGGACCGGACCGGCACCGCGCCGGACCGGGCCGAGACGGCCGCCCACACCAACCTCACCCTGCTGCTGATCGAGGACGACCCCGGCGGGTCGCCGATCGTGCCGGAGCTGCTCGACCAGTCCGGCAAGCCGATCCGCGTCCGCACCGCCCGCAACCTCACCGAGGCCGAGCGGCTGCTGACCCACGACGTCCACTGCATCCTGCTGGACCTCGCGCTGCCCGCGCCCGGCCGGGCGGGCGCCGGTGACGACGAGCTCGCCGTGCTCAAGCACGTCCTGGAGCTCGCGCCCCGGCACGCCGTCCTCGCGCTCACCGGCGCCGACGACACCGAGCGCGGCGCCGAGGCCGTACGGGTGGGCGCCCAGGACTACCTCGTCCGCGACGAGCTGGACGGCCGGCTGCTGAGCCGGGCGATCCGGTACGCGGTGGAGCGCAAGCGGTCCGACTCCGCCGAGCGGCGGCTCGCCGAGGGCCGCGTGCGCGCCCAGGAGAACCGTCGGCTGGAACGCGGCCTGCTGCCCACCCCGCTGCTGGACGGCTCCCCGCTGCGGTTCGCCGCCCGCTACCGCCCCGGCCGCTCCCGCGCCCTGCTCGGCGGGGACTTCTACGACGTCGTCCGCACCCCGGACGGGACCGTGCACGCCATGATCGGCGACGTCTGCGGGCACGGCCCGGACGAGGCCGCGCTCGGCGTGGAGCTGCGCATCGCCTGGCGCGCGCTGACCCTGGCGGGACTCTGCGGCGACCAGCTCCTCGGCACACTCCAGCAGGTGCTGGAGCACGAACGGTCGGACGACGAGATCTTCGCGACCCTGTGCACGGTGGACATCGCCCCGGACGGCCGCCGGGCGGGCCTGTGCCTGGCCGGCCACCCGTCACCGCTGCTCGCCCGCCCCGGCCGTCCCGCACGGCTGCTGCCGTACGACAACAACGGCCCGGCGCTCGGTCTGCTGCCGGGCGCCCGCTGGCCGCGGATGCAGGTGGAGCTGGGCGCCGAGTGGAGCCTGATGCTCTACACCGACGGCCTGATCGAGGGCAAGGTCGGCGACACCGGGGAGCGGCTCGGCCAGGACGGCATGGTGGAGATGATCCGCCGCCAGCTCTCCGAGGGGCTGCGCGGGGAGGAGCTGCTGCGGACCGCCGTCAACGAGGTCCGGGACCTCAACGGGGGCGAGCTGACGGACGACGTGGCGGTGCTGCTGCTGGACCGGGCGGTGTGAGCGGAAGCCCGCCGTCCGGAGTGCGCCGGGTGCCGGGTGCCGGCCCGTCGTGACCGGCCGCGCCCGCGCGGCGGTACGGGCCCGCGCCCCTCCCAGGGGCACGGGCCCGCTTCCGGATCAGCGACCGCCGTTGTACGGCCCGTAGGGACCGTCGCTGCTGGAGCCCCTGCGGGAGCGCCCGCCGCCGGACAGGCCGCGGAGGGCGGGGCGGACGTCGACCATGTACACGATGGTCGCGATCAGCCCGATGATCGGCAGGAACGACAGGATGGGGAAGAGCACGCTCACCACGAAGGCGATGCCGAGGATGATCAGCCAGAAGGGCTTGGTCTTCTTGTCGGCCGCGCGGTAGGCGTCCTCACGGCGCGTGGCGGCGTCGATCAGCGCGAAGCAGCAGTACACGGTCAGGGCCATGCTCAGCAGCCACATGAACCCGTTGAAGCCCTGCATCAGCACAACGTCCACCACCAGACTCGGCTCGTCCTCTACGCCGTCACCGTACCCGCAACCACCGGCCGGCTACCCGGACAACGGGCCGGGCACCGCGAGAGTGCCCGGCCCGTCCGGTTCCGTCCCGTCTACTTCGCGGGCGGAGTCGTCTTCTTCGCCGTGGTCTTGCGCGCCGGGGCCTTCTTGGCGGCGGCGGGCTTCTTCGCCGCGGCGGACTCGGCGGCGGGCGCGTCGTCCTTGACCTCGACCGGCTCCGGCCGGGACGCGGACTTCGGCTCGGCCGCCGCCGGCTCGACGGCGACGGCGATCTCCTCGATGCCCTCGGCGGCGTCGCCGCGCCAGGTCTTCACGGCCTGCTCGCCGTGCTCGGCGACCTTCTCGTAGGCCTCCCGGGCCTTGACGGCGTACTCGGCGGCGATGCCGACCCCGCGCAGCGCGAGGTCCTGGGCGTTCTCGCCGAGCTTCTTCAGATCGGTGTCGAGCGAGCCGAAGAGCTCGCCGACCTTGCTCTGGAGGTTCTCCTGCGTCTCCCGGACCCGGACGGTCGCCCGTTCCTGGACGGCCTTGGGGTCGGTGTTGCGCACGGCCTCGATACGGGCCGGGGCCTCGGCGCGCAACTGCTCCACCAGGGCCGGCACCTTCTTGGCCTGCTGCAGCGCGAGGTCGGCGGTGCCGGCGGCGAAGTAGAGCGGGGTCGGGTCGCTGAGGGTCTTGCGCAGGTCGTCGGTGATGGCCATGGTGATGGTCCTCCCGGATTCGTTTTCGGCTGAGGGTTCTGTGTGGTCCGCGGCGGGCGGCCGGCGCCCTGGTCCGGCTCAGCCGGCCGTCCGCCGCGGCCCCTTGTCACCGCCGCCGCCCGCAGGGGGGCGGCGCTCGGCGGCCGTACCGCCGTCGGCCGTACGGCTCCGGCGTATCGCGGTGCCGCCGTCCGGAGCGTCCACCGCGCGGGTACGCGCGCCGGCGGCCTCGGACACCCCGGCCGGCTCCGCCGCCCCGGGATCCTCCGTCGCCTCACCGTCCTCGGCGCCGCCGAACCCGTTCTCCTTGCGGAACGACTCGTAGATCTGGAGCAGCACCTGCTTCTGGCGCTCGGTCAGCGTGGGATCGGCGAGGACGGCGGCCCGCGTCTCGACCTCGGACCGGTCCCGCTCGGCGTCGAGGATCCCGGCCCGGACGTACAGCGTCTCGGCGGAGATCCGCAGCGCCTTGGCGACCTGCTGCAGCACCTCCGCGCTCGGCTTGCGCAGTCCGCGCTCGATCTGGCTGAGATACGGATTGGACACCCCGGCGGCGTCGGCGAGCTGCCGCAGCGACAACTGCGCACTGCGCCGCTGCTCGCGCAGGTACTCACCGAGATTGCCGACGTTGAGCGATGCCATGCCTCCACCGTGCCCCACCTCGCTAACTATTGCAAGCACCCGCTTGCAATAGTGCGCCACGGCACAGAGGGATCCCGGAGAACACCGAAGCCGTACCGGACGGGGCACTAGCGTGGGGGCCATGATCGTATGGATCAACGGCACCCACGGCGCGGGCAAGACGACGACCGCCGCGCTCGTGCAGCGGCTGCTCCCGGACTCACGGGTGTTCGACGCCGAGAAGGTCGGCGAGACGCTCATGGACATCACGCCGGGGCTGCCCTGGACGGGAAACTTCCAGCACTGGCCGCCGTGGCGGCCGCTCGTGGTCGAGACCGCCCGCCACGTGCTCGACTACACCGGCGGCACCCTGGTGATGCCCATGACCGTCCTGGTCGAGGAGTACTGGCGCGAGATCGGCGCGGGCCTCGCCCGGCACGGCATCCCGGTACGCCACTTCGTCCTCCACGCCGACCGGGAGACCCTCCGCGGGCGCATCGCGGGGGACACGGTCCTCGGCCCGGACTCCCCGTTCCGCCTCAGCCACCTGGAGCCCTACGCCGAGGCGGCCCGCACCTGGCTGCACCGCGAGGCCGAGGTCGTCGACACCACGCACCTCACGCCCGCCGAGGCGGCCCTGCGGATCGCGGAGGCCGTCAAGGGCTGAGCCGCCCGATTGTCAGTGCCATCGGCGAGGATCCCGGACATGACTGCGACCGCCGCCGACGCACGGGACCTCCTGGACGACGTCCGCACCAGCGCCGCCTGGATCGCCCGCGCGCTCAACAGCTCCGGGTACCGGGCGGACTTCACGCCCACGAGCCTGCGGGACGTCGAGCGCTTCATGGCCGAGCACAGCGACCACGGGATCGCGGTGGCCGGGGGCCTCCTCGCGACGGACCTGAAGGCGCGCCTGTTCGCCCTCGGCGCCTACCTGGGGGAGACGGTCCGACGCAGTGCCGGCGGGGCCTGGGAGACCGACGCCGAGGACCCGCACAGCGAGGTGGACCTCACGCTCCGCCTCCCCGACGGCTCCGTCATCTGGCCCGTCCAGCGCGTGATCAAACGCTTCCAGCACGGCCACGAGGACAGCATCGTCGGCTACGTGATGGGCCTCGGCATGCAACCGTCCGCGCCGCCCCGGCGGCGTCACGGTCACGACGCCGCCGGACCGGTACGGACGGCCGCGCCGAGGCCGGGGAGGACCGGTCAGGAATCGAGAAGCCTCCGCGGGCGGAGGACTCCTAGCGTGGAGGGCATGACGTTCATCGACAGTGTGACGCTCGACGTGGCCGACACCGAGGCCGCACGCCGGTTCCAGTCCGCCGCCTTCGGGCTGGGCCCGCGGATAGGGCTGCGGGCCTCGGAGGCGGCCACGAGCGGGTTCCGCGGGTTCACGCTGGGGCTCACGGTGTCCCGGCCGGCCGACGTGGACAGCCTCATCGGCACCGCCGTGGAGGCCGGCGCCGTACCGCTGAAGCCGGCCGCGAAGTCGCTCTGGGGGTACGGCGGTGTCGTACAGGCCCCGGACGGGACGATCTGGAAGGTCGCGACCTCGGCGAAGAGGGACCGGGGCCCCGCGACCCGGCGGATCGACGAGATCGTGCTGCTGCTCGGCGTCGCGGACGTGGCCGCGAGCAAGCGGTTCTACGTCGAGCGGGGCCTCACCGTGGCGAAGAGCTTCGGCCGTACGTACGTCGAGTTCGCCGGCGGGGAGTCGAGCCCCGTCAAGCTGGCGCTGTACCGGCGCCGCGCCCTCGCCAAGGACCTCGGCGTCTCCGCGGAGGGGAGCGGATCGCACCGGCTGGTGATCGGCGGCGGCGCGGGTGCCTTCACGGACCCGGACGGGTTCGCCTGGGAGGCCGCCTCACCGGCCGTCATGACACCGTGACGGAGGCTGCGCCGCGCGAGACCCGGGAACGACGCCGGCCTCCGGCGGCACCCTCGGGCACCCCGTACGGCGTCCGTACGGTCCCGCTCCCGTTCCTCCGGGACGGGACGGCGTGCCCCGGTCACCGGCCGCGGCCTGCCGGCGGACGACCTGGTCCGGCCCGCGCCGACCCGACGAGTCCCACCGGTGCTTCCTCGTCCGGCCGGGGCGTGTCCAGGCCTGGCGCGAGGCGGACGAAATGCGTGGGCGCGTCCTTGTGCGCGACGGCAGACTGACCCGCATGACCCCACCCGACACCGCCAGGACCGACCTCCTCTTCTATCTCCAGTCCGCCCGCGACGCACTGCTGTGGAAACTCGAGGGCCTCCCCGAGTACGACGTCCGCCGCCCGCTGACGCCGACCGGCACCAACCTCCTGGGCCTGGTGAAGCACGCGGCCGGGGTGGAACTGGGCTACCTCGGCGACACCTTCGGCCGGCCGTCCGGTGAGCCGCTGCCCTGGCTCGCGGACGGGGCGGAACCGAACGGGGACATGTGGGCCACCGCCGAGGAGTCGCGCGAGGACATAATCGGCCTGTACCGCCGGGCGTGGGCGCACGCGGACGCGACGATCGAGGCGCTGCCGCTGGACACCGCCGGCAGGGTGCCGTGGTGGCCGGACGGCAGGGACGAACTGACGCTGCACCACGCCGTGGTCCGGGTGATCGCCGACACCCACCGGCACGCCGGCCACGCCGACATCCTCCGCGAACTCATGGACGGCGCCGTGGGGATGAACGAGACCAACACCAGCCTGCCGTCGGACGACCCGGCCTGGTGGGAGGCCTACCGGAACCGTCTGGAGCGCGCGGCCCGGGAAGCCTGACCAACCCCTCACCGCGCCGCGCGGGCCCACTCGCCGAGCACGGGAACGCACCGCTCGGCGAAGTACTCGTAGTCCTCGGCGGTGTTGTAGACGTGCGCGGACAGCCGCAGATGGCCGACCCCGCCGAAGCTGGTGAACGCCGCCTCGACGCCCAGCTCCGCGGGGGCCCGGTCGCGCAGCGCGTCGGCGGCGACGCGGCTGTCGGCGAGCCCGTCGGGCAGCCGCACCAGCCGCATGCCCGGCACGGGCATACCGACGTCGACGGAGGCGTCCGCGCCGGTCAGCTCGGTGAGCGCGGCACCCACGACCCGCGCGCCGTAACCGGCCAGCTCGTCCATGTACCGGCGGGCGGCGGGCCAGCCCCAGGTGCGGTCGACGAAGTCGAGGGCGGCCGGGGCGGCCAGGTGGTTGGTCGCGTCGACCGTGCCCTGCTGGTCGAAACGGTCGGGGTACGGATCGGCGGCGCCCCACGAGTCGATCAGCGGATACAGCCCGTCCCGCAGCGGACCGCGCGCCACCAGGACCGCGGTGCCGCGCGGGGCGCACCCCCACTTGTGCAGATTGCCCGTCCAGAAGTCGCAGGTCAGCCCTTCGAGCGGGGCGGCGATCAGGCCGGGCGCGTGCGCGCCGTCCACGAGCAGCGGGACCCCGCGCCGCCGTACCTCCGCGCCGATCCGCTCCACCGGCAGCCGGCGGGCGGTGGCCGAGGTGATCTGGTCGACGACGACGAGCCCGGTGTCCTCGCCCACCTCGGCCATCACCGCCTCGTACGCCTGCTCCGCACCGGCGTCCAGCGGCACCCTGGCCGTGCGCACCCGGCCGCCCCAGCGGCGGGCCAGCCGTTCGGCGCCCATCGTCACGGCGCCGTAGCCGTGGTCGGTGACGACGATCTCCCCGCCGCCCCGGCGCTCCAGGTTGGCGTACACGACACTCGCGCCGGCGCTCGCGTTCGGCACCAGGGCGAGGTCGCCGGGGTCCGCGCCGAGGAAGGCGGCGAGTTCGACCCGGGCCGCCGCGAGCCGCCGCGGCAGCTCGGGGAACCACACCACCGGCGCGCTCTCCATCCGCGCACGCAACTCCCGCTGCCGCTCCTGGGCGGCCAGCGGTACGGCACCGAACGACCCGTGGTTGAGATGGCGCAGGGCGGGGTCCAGCGACCAGGCCCGCGCCGCCGGCCGGCCGTCGGCCAGCAGCAGGGGCCGGGGCGCGGCGCTGACCTCGGTCTCACTCATAAGACTCCCCTCCGCGAGGAACATCGGGTACCGACTCGACCACACGATCGCACGGGGCGTCCTGACGTCGGCATACGCACTTTTTTGTGCGTACTTGGCAGCGTGGCGGCGTGCGGCGAACCTGGATGCGGGGCGCCGGACAGGAAGGGAGCGGAAACAACCGGCGGTCAGGAGGCCGGGGCCTCGGACAGCATCTCCAGCCGGCGGTGGCCCCAGTCGGACAGCGGCGCCAGCGCCTCGGCGAATTCGCGGCCGAACCCGGTCAGGGAGTAGACCGTCTTCGGCGGCAGTACGTCGTGCACCTCCCGGTGCACCAGCCCGTCCGCCTCCATCTCACGCAGCGCCTGGGTCAGCACCTTCTCGGTGAGGCCCGGCACCTTCCGGCGCAGTGCGGCCGGCCGGTGCGGGCCGGACTCCAGCAGCCACAGCAGCGTGGTCTTCCACTTGCCCTCGATCACGGCGATCGCGGCGGTCACCCCGCAGACGTCCGGATCGTGGCGCCGGTGCACCATGCCGTGCCCCCTTCTTCAGTAATTGCGATAAACATTAAGGGAGTTCACCCATGTCTGAGCACACCGTCCAGCCCTCCGTCACCGTCCTCGGGCTCGGCCCGATGGGCCGCGCGCTGGCCGGCGCCTTCCTGGACGCGGGGGTGCGCACCACCGTCTGGAACCGCACGCCCGGCCGGGACGCCGAGTTGACCGGCCGGGGCGCGGTCGCGGCGTCCTCGCCCGAGGAGGCGGTCGCCGCCTCCCCGCTGACCGTCGTCTGCGTGGTGAACTACGACGCCTCGGACGCCGTACTGCGCCAGGACGCCGTCACCGCCGCCCTCAAGGGCCGTACGGTGGTGAACCTGAGCGCCGACACCCCCGGCCGCGCCCGGGACACGGACGAGTGGGCCGGCCGACACGGCATCCGCTACCTGGACGGCGCGATCATGACCCCGGCGCCGACCATCGGCACGGACGACGCGGTCTTCCTCCACAGCGGCCCCGAGGAGCTGTACCGGGAGCACCGGCCCGTGCTTGCGGCGCTCGGCGGCGGCCACACCCACCTCGGGGAGGAGATCGGCCGGGCGGCGGCGTACGACGTCGCGCTGCTCGACGTCTTCTGGACGGCGATGGCCGGCTACACGCACGCCATCGCCGTGGCCCGCGCGGAGGGCGTCACCGCGACGGAACTCGCTCCCTTCGCCCAGGGGATCGCCGCGATCCTGCCCCCGCTGTTCACCGAGTTCGCGGCCGACATCGACGCCGGCACGTACTCGGGCGACCTGAACCCGATCACCTCGGCCGCCTCGACCATGGACCACATCGTGCACGCCTCCGAGGCGCACGGCATCGACGCGAGCGTGATGCGGGTGATCGAGGGCCAGGCCCGCCGGGTCATCGCGCGGGGGCACGGCGGGGACGGCTTCAGCCGGGTCGTCGAGGTGATCGCCCACCGCTGACGGAGGGCTAGAAGGGCAACTCCCGCGCCTGTACCACCTCCAGCCGGGACACCGCCCGCGTCAGCACCACGTACAGCCGGTGCAGCCCCCGCTCCTCCGCCTCCGCGATCGCCGCGGGCTCGACGGCCACCACATGGTCGTACTCCAGGCCCTTGACGACGCTCGCCGGCACCACGGCCACGCGTGCGCCCAGCGTCTCCGGACCCGACGCCTCCACCCCTGCCCCGGCCAGCGCCCGTCGCAGCCGGGGCACGTCCGCGTCCGCCGCCACGACGCCGACGGATCCGTCCCGCTCCAGCGCGTCCCGTACGGCGGCCACGACCGCGTCCGGCACCTCACCCGGCGTGGCGGCCCGCCGGATGCTCAACTCGCCGTCGCCGCGCAGGGAGCGGGCCGCCGGGACGTCGACGTCGAGGCGTCGCAGGAGCCGGTTGGCGAGCGTGACCACCGCCCGCGGCACCCGGAAGCCGGTGGTCAGCGGGATCACGGCCGCGTCCGGCTTCCCCAGGTGCCGCAGCACCGCCGGCCACGAGCGGGCCGCCCAGGGGGTCGTCCCCTGCGCGAGGTCGCCCAGCACGGTGAGCGAGCCGAAGGCGGCCCGGCGGGCGATGGCCCGGCACTCCATCGGGGAGAGGTCCTGGGCCTCGTCGACCACGACGTGCCCGTACCCCTCGGGGCGCTCGACCAGCCCGGCGGCCTCGTCGAGCAGCACCAGGTCCGCGGCCGACCAGCGCGCCGACTTCCACGACCGCGGCGGCCCCGTCCACAGCAGCGCCTTCCGCTCCCCGGCGTCCAGCACCCCCTCGGCGGCGACGGCCAGCGCCCCGGGATCGCCCAGCAGCCCGGCCACCACCTCCTCCGCCCGCGCACGCGGCCACACGGTGTCGACGTACGCCGACACCGGCCGCGACCGCTCGATCCGGCGCGCCCAGGCGGTGCCGCGCGGACCGCTGCGCCGCTCGGCCCGCTCCCGCACGGCCCGTACGATCCGGGCCCGCACCCGCTCCCGTCCGACGCCGTACGGCGGTTCCTCGGCCCGTACGTCCGTCACGATCCGCGTCAACTCCTCCGGTCCGAGGCGCCAGCGGTACGAACCGTCGGGCACGGCAAGGGAGTCGGTCCGGTCGGTACGCACCCGCGCGTACAGGGCCCTGCGGAGCACCTCGGCCATCCGGGCGTCGTGCTTGACGACGGCGGTGCGCTCGTCGTCGGTGCCGGTGACCGGGTGCCGGGCGATCTCCTCGGCGAGGGTCGACTGCCGTACGCCGGTCTCGCCGAGGGCGGGCAGGACCTCGGCGATGTAGGAGAGGAAGGTGCGGTTGGGGCCGAGGACGAGCAGTCCGCCGCGCCGGATGCGCTGCGGGTGGGTGTAGAGCAGGTAGGCCGCCCGGTGCAGGCCGACGGCGGTCTTGCCGGTGCCGGGGGCGCCCTGCACGCACACGGTCAGGCCCAGGTCCCCGCGGACGAGGTCGTCCTGCTCGGGCTGGATGGTGGCCGCGATGTCCCGCATGGGGCCGACGCGGGGCCGCTCGATCTCCCGGGCGACGATGCCGCTGACCCGCTCCTCCCCCCGCTCCAGGTGTTCGTCCTCCAGTCCGGTCAGGTCGGCGGAGTCGCCCCGGCTGCCGGGTGCCCAGCCGAACCGCCTGCGTACGGCGACGCCCTGCGGGTCGCGGGCGGTGGCCTGGTAGAAGGCGCGGGAGACGGGCGCCCGCCAGTCGACGACGAGGGGCGGTGCGGCGGGGTGCTCGGTGATCCGCAGCCGTCCGACGTGGTAGCTCTGCCCCGGGTGACCGGTGCCGGCCCGCGCGAAGTCCAGCCGCCCGAAGAACAGCGGACCCGGGGGCAGTTCCCGCAGCTCCTTGGCGTGGCTGCGCAACCGGTACCCGAGGACCTCGGCGTCGGCTCCGGAGGCGGAGACGTCCTCGCCGGTGACGACCCGCTCGTCGGCGCCGTCGGCCATGGCGGCGAGGGCGGTGCGGCAGCGGTCGTGGTGCGCGCGTTCCTGGTCGAGAGCGGGCTCGGGTGGTGTCATTCCACCGAGCGTACCGAATAAAGCAACCGAGTTACATTTTTTACTCGGTGTCTTTCGCTCGGTCCCGCAATCGCGGCAGCGTCTCCTCCAGCACCCCGAACGCCCGCCCGGCCGCCGCCACCGCGTCCTCCCGTACGTCCTCGACCCGCTCCCCCGCCGCGATCCGCCGCCAGTTCTCCTGCGCGAGGATCCGCCGTACGGCGATGATCTGCCCCGCCGCCAGCCGCGCGTCGAGCCCGCCGCCGAGCGCCCCGGCCAGCGCGTCCTCGGACCGCTCCAGATGCCCGTACAGCCGCGCGACCAGCGCCGGTGTGCCGTACAGCAGCGCGTGGAAGGCCAGTACCTCGGGATCGTCGTTGAGCCCGGTGACCGGATCGCACCGCCGGAGTCCGTCCAGGAAGTGCCGCCGCAGCGCCTCGACCGGCGCCGGCCCCTCCGCGGCCACCCGGGCGGCCTCGCCCTCGTGGTCGGCGATCCGGTACAGGACGAGGTCCTCCTTCGCCGGGAAGTACCGGAAGAGCGTCGGCTTGGAGATCTCGGCCGCGGCCGCCACCTCGGCGACGGACACGGCGTCGAAACCGCGCTCCAGGAAGAGCCGGATGGCGGTGTCCGACACGGTCCGGTACATCCGCCGCTTCTTGCGCTCCCGCAGGCCGATCTCACTCATGCGGCGAGCCTACGCACACGTCCTCCGGGGCGGCGGCGGGCCGCTCGGCCGCGCCGGCCCGCATGACGACGCGTACCCGGGTCAGCCCGGGAAGACGTCTCCGGCCTCCCCGTGCTCCCCGCGCCAGCGTACGAGGGCGTCCGCGATACGGTCCGGGGCCGGCACGGAGGTGAGGCCCAGCGGGCCGGCGGCCTCGGTCAGGACGCGGCGCAGCTTCCTTCCCGTGTCTTCCGGCCGGCGCCGGTCGGCACCCTGTCCGGGGCCCAGCGCCAGGGCCGCGCGGATGACGTCGGTGAACACGGACTGGGCCTTCTTGAAGTCCATCAGCAGCCCCAGATCGCGCTGCCAGCCCTCCGAGCCGCCGGGGCGAACGTCTTCGACGGTGCTCACCCAGTGCCGGGTGAGCCTGCGAGCCTGCCACTCCGGATAGCGCATGAGATACAGGTGGGTGGCCAGGTCGTAGAGCGGGTCGCCGACCATCGCGAGCTCCCAGTCGATGGTCCAGAGCCGTTGCCCGGAGTCGACGATGAAGTTCTCGCGGTGGAGATCGGCGTGGAGGAGACAGAAGGGCCGCTCCGCCAGGCCCGACACGTGCTCCCTGAGGTTCTCGAACGCGTCGGCCCTCACGCCGAGTTCGTCGAAGAGCGCCGCGAACTCGTCGAGGTTCGACAGGTAGACGCTTTCCTCCGTGAAGGAGACGAGCCGATCGAGGAACCCGTTGGTGTCACCGTCGCGGGGGCGGTCCCTGGCTTCACAGCGCCGCTTGACGACGAGCGTCTCCGGCCTCACTCCGGCCAGCTCGCGGAAGAGACCGACGACCTGTCGGAGCAGCGGGCCGGGAATCGGAAGACCGGACCTCCTCAGCGCGCCCAGCGTCCGGCCCTCGATGAACCGCTGCAGGCGCAAGCCGCCGAATTCCGTGATGCCCGGGATGCTGCTGATCCGACCGCTCAGCGCGGTCAGGAGTTGCTCCTCCGAGTCGAAACACCGCCGGTCGAACCAGAGCAGACCGGCGCGCGGCTCCCGGCACTTCCATCGTGTCGTCGCGGGCGCCCCCGCCCCGTCGCCCAGGGGGAACACATAGGTCTCGTGGTGATAGCCCTGGAGCGGTCCCTCGACCGCACCCGGATTCCCGCACGCCTCGATCGCGTGCCGCCGGGCAAGGGAAGGTGTTTCGGGTGTCATGGGCCCGTTTCTCGCGTGCTGGACCCTTCCGCGGGTCACAGAAGTGGCAGTACGTTACCCCCGCCACCACCGCGCTTCCCGCCGGACCCGTCCGTCCACCGCACGCGTTCCCCCGAAGGCGCCCTGCCCACGGACGCACGACGCCACGGCCCGGGACGCGCTCCCGGGCAGGCCATCAGTGGCGGAGCAGCCGGAGAACCGGTTCCAGCGAGTCCACGACCGTCGTGGCGCCCGCGTCGCGCAGGAGTTTGCCCTTGCGTTCGTTGCGTGCGTAGCCGAGGAAGGGAACGCCGGCCGCCCGTGCGGCGAGGAGGTCCGTCGGGGCGTCGCCGATCAGCAGGGCGGTCGCGGGGGCGGCGCCCATGGCGTTCAGGGCCCGGTGGACGCAGTGGGGGTCGGGTTTGAGGAGGCTCAGTTCCTGGGTGCGGCCGTATATGTGGGGGGAGAAGCAGGCACCGAGACCGCGGGAGGCGAGGTACTCGCGCACCACGCGCGGGGAGTTGTTGGTGGTGACGGCCAGCCGGGAGCCCACCGCGGTCCAGGTGCGGATCAGCGGATCGGCGTACGGGGTGGGCATCGCCGAGGCGGTGGCGCGCAGCTCCTCCTGGGTGAGCCGCTCCTCCAGTTCCGCGACCAGGTCGCTGCCGGGGTGCCGGCGGTCGACGGCGCGCAGGACGAAGTGCGGGTCCAAGGACTCGCGTTCGGCGTCCGTGAGCAGGCCGTGCAGGCCCCGGCTCTCCAGCCAGGACGCCAGGTCGTTCGCCACCCGCTCCGCCGAGTGGCCCGCGAACAGGCGGCAGACGGGACCGTCGAAGTCCCACAGCACCACCCGGGCGCCTTCGATCAGGTGCCGCAGTGCGTCCGGTTCGTCGTCGGTCCCGGTCTCGTTCCGCTTCCCGGCCGTCACCGCGTCAGTCCGCTTCGTCTCAGAAGTCACTAGGAGAGTGTCAGGTCCGTCGTGATGGTTTCCCAGAGGGCGTCGAACCACTTCTGGGATTCCTCCACGAACGCCCGCTCCCGCTGCCCGTCCCGCTTGACGAAGGGGAAGAGGAGGGACTGGGAGCCCAGGGCGTCGTACATCTCCAGGGTGTGGCTCTCCCACTCCTCCTCGCGCCGGGTCAGCATGTAGTAGCCGATCAGCGCCTCCTCCCCGTTGAGCAGGTACAGCTTCACCGGCGGGGTGAACGGCAGGGCCCGGAAGGAGACGTGCACGTCGACGCCGTGGGTGGCGCGCAGCGCGAGCAGGTTGTGCTGGAGCACGCGGGCCTGGGCGTTGCGCTGGGCCAGCCACCGCTCGTGGACCGGGTCGTCGTTGCCGTCCCGGCCCTCGACCGGGACGGGGAAGGCCAGGTTGATCCGCCGGGAGGGCAGCAGGATGCGGACGTCGACCGACTCGGGGCGGGTGCGGCCCTCGTGGATGTGCCGGACCGGTTCGCTCAGCGCCAGCATCAGGCTCTCGGCGGTCAGGCACACCGCGTCGATCCGCACGTGGGCCGTCGAGAACGCGTCCGTCAGGCGCGGCGCCAGCCCCACCATCGTCGGCTGGGGTTCCTCCAGGGCGGAGGCCGGTTCGGCGATCCTCGGCGGGCTGCCCTTGCCCTGGTTGGTGAGCAGGCCGTCCTCCCGGAGGGTGTGCAGGGCCTGGCGAACGGTGCCGCGCTCCACGCCGAACTCCTCGGCCAGCTCCGCCTGGGTGGGCAGGCGGTCGCCCGTCCTGAGCTCACCGGACCGGATGCGTTCCCGCAGGATGTCGGCGATCTCCTGCGGCGAGACTCTGCTGCTGCCGTTCACTGCCACGTTCTCCTGGGTCACGACCAAACGCTACAACTTTGATCCATCTGAAGGGAGTTGTTTGAAAGTTGTTTGTGAGTAGGGGCCAAGTGGGGACAACATATACAGAGTTGGCAACCAACTTCTCCAAGTTGGCAGCTCTCTGGTTCCGCAGTTCCGGCCCGCACACCCGAAGGAGGAACACGCCATGCCCGTCCTCGCCCTCGTCTCCGCCGTCCTGGTCGTCACCGTCGAGCAGCTCGTCCAGTGGAGGTACGGCGCGGCCGGCATCCTCGGCCTGCTGCTGCTCACCATAGGCATCAGGTCCAACCGGCCGGGCGTCAGCTCCGCCGGAGCGGTCCTGCTCGCGCTGCTGGTGGCGAGGCCCGCCCTGTGAGGAGCCGCCGTGAGGAGCCACCGTGAGAAGCCGCCGTCGCACCGGACCCGTGGGAGACGTCAGCCCGTGAGCACCAGCTCCGAGCTGATCGTCTCCCACAGCGCGTTGAACCACAGCTGCGACTGCTCCACGAACGCGGTGTCCCTCAGCCCCGGCCCCTGCTCGAAGCCGAACAGCAGGGACCGGATGCCCTGCGCGTCGTACGTCTCCAGGTACTCCTGGTCGATCTGCGCCTTGCCGCGCGCCAGCGTGTAGTAGGCGAACAGCGCCTCCTCCCCGTTGAGCAGGTACAGCTTCACCGGCGGGGTGAACGGCAGCGCGCGGAAGGAGACCCGCACGTCGATGCCGTGGGTGGCGCGCAGCGCGAGCAGATTGTGCCGCAGCACCTGCCCCTGGGCGTTGCGCTGCGCCAGCCACCGATCGTGCACCGGGTCCTCGTCGCCGCCGCGCCCCTCGACCGGCACCGGGAAGGCGAGGTCGATGTCCCGGCTGGGCAGCAGCACCCGCAGGTCGACCTTGGCCGGTTTCAGCCGCCCGGAGTGAATCTGGCGCAGCGGCTCCCCGAGGGCCAGGGTGAGGGAGATCGAGGTCAGGCAGACGGCGTCGATCTCGACGTGCTCGGCCTCGAAGGCGGCGGCGATCCTGGGCGCGAGGCCCACGGTGGTGGGCAGCGGGGGCGCCGAGGGGCCGGTCAGCGCCCTGCCGGGGTCCGCGGCGACGGTCGCCGGGGCGCCCTTGGAGACGTTGGTGAGCAGCTGCTCGGACTGCAGGATGCGCAGCGCCTGGCGCACCGCGGGGCGCTCCACGCCGAACTCGGCGGCGAGCTGGGCCTGGGTGGGCATGCGCCGGCCCGGCTGCAGCGCCCCGGACCTGATCCGCGCGCGCAGTTCGTCGGCCACCTCGCGGTGTGTCCTCTGTGGCCGCTGCGGCTTCTTCCGTCCATTGACGGAGACGTGTTCCGGGTCCACGACAGAACCCTACAACTTCCCGCCATCTTCGGGCAGTTCAGCGAAGGGTGGTTATAAGACTCTTCCAAGTGGCTATAACTAAGAGCAAGTTGGTAACCAACTCCTGCAACCTGGTTGGCCGCTCCAAGGGTTGGCCAACGGGGAAGGGGTCGGGAGCCACGGACAACAAGGGGGACCGCCATGCCGCTCATCGCCATCGCCCTCGCGGCCCTGGCCATCGGGTTCGAGCAACTCGTCCAGTGGAAGTACGGGCCGATGGGAATCATCGCCTTCGTCGCCCTCACCGTGGGCATCAAGGCACGCAACACCATGATCAGCGGCATCGGCGCGGTCATCCTCGTGATGCTGCTCGCCCAGTCCGGCTGACGGCACACCGCACGGACCGCCGGCCGGGCTCCCTTCCGGAGGGGAGCCGGGAGTCCCGCCGACGGGCACCACCCGCACAACAACCACAACCACAACCGAACAGCTCGCTACGGATGAGAACCCACCCGTCGCCGTCGGAAGGAGGCAGGCAGCAGGAGCGCGGGAGCGACAGCGCTCAGAACACGTCCGGGCACCACGGTCGCCTGGAAGTACGCAGCAGGGCGTCGGCCTGACGGGCGGCGCCCGCTCGTTCTTCCCGGACCCGGCCCAGCGCGGCCAGCCGCACCGCGGACTCGTCCCCCAGCCACAGCACGGACAGCTCGGCGACGTCCAGCGTCAGATCGGCGCTCTCGCCGGTCGGCGCACAGACCCCGGTCCCGTCCGCGGACGCCTCGAGGCGGTAGCGGCCCCCGGCCAGACCGGCCCGGTCGGCCACCTCCAGCACCAGCGACCCCGCGGCCCCGTACGTCCGCGCCTGAAGGGCCCGTACGACGTCCAGCATCCGCACCCACAGCCAGTCCGCCTGCGTGGTGACGGCGGCGGCGCGCGGGTCCGGCAGGAGGTGCGGGAGCAGGTCGTCGGGCGCCCGCCAGCCGCTCTTCACCTTCACCACCCAGTCGATGGAGCACAGGTAGAGCCACAGCGCCCGCTCGGCCGCCGGGGTCACCCCGGTCAGCCACTTCACCCGCACCGTGTTCAACGGCTGCTTGCTGTCCCCCCAGTCGTCGTCCGCCGTGTAGGCGACCATGCCCTCGACCTCGCCGCCGGCCGAGCGGTACACCGCGTAGTACGGCTCCTGGAAGGTCGGCCAGAAGCGCACCGCCCCCGTCGTCACCCGCCACCACAGCTCGTCCCGGCTGACGACACCCGGCTGGGTGCGGCGCAGCCGCTCGTGCAGCTCGGGGCCCAGCTTGCGGACGTCCTCCGCGTCCACGAGGTCGACCCGGCCGCCGTCCTGAGGGCCCGCCCGGCGCGGGTCGAGACCGGCGCGCGGCACGTCGATCGTCCACTCGGCCGCCGTGGTGGCCGGCCCGAAGCCGTACCGGCCGTAGATCGGGTACTCGGCCGCGATCAGCGTCGCGACGACGTCCCCGCGCTCCTTCGCGGCGGCGAGGTCCCGCTCCATCATCCGGGTCAGCAGCCCGCGCCGCCGGTGGGTGGCGGTGACGGTGACGTTGGTGACGGCGTCGGCGGGCACGGTCGCCCCGCCGACCACCGTCAGCTCCTGTGCGAAGGACCGGAACGTCGCGACGCACCGCCCGCCGTCGAAGGCCCCCAGCGACCGGCCGGGCGTGAACTGCGCCCGGCGCGCGTCGAGGATCTCCTCGGACAGGGTGGGTTCCCGCAGGAACCCGACGTTCATGGCCCGTTGCCAGTCGGCGAACTCGGATTCGGTGATCGGACGTACGTCGACGTCGGCGCGGGAGGTCATGGGCCCACGGTAGGTCGGCCGCGCGCCGGGTGTCGAAGAGGTTTTCGCCCACTCCCTCACACGAGGAGGTCGTCCACCTGCGCCTCCCCGTCCCGGTACCGGCGCGCGATCTCCGCGCTGCACTCGTCGGCCGTACGCTGCAGCCGCTGCCGCCGCCGGGACACCTGCTGCTCGCAGAGCACGAGCCGCCCCATCGCGGTGTTCAGCTCCCCGTCCGTGCGGGCGCCCAGGTCGGACAGCTCCACCTCGGCGAGCGTCTCGGCCGCCAGCCGCCGGTACTCCTCGCCCTGCGGCGTCCCCAGCGTCACGTGCCGGGCGGAGGAACGGTGCCGGGCCGGGGTGTCCCGCAGGATCTCCCCCAGCCGCTCGACGACGGACACCTCCCCCGGCGCGAGGACCGAGGGCGCCTCCTGGGGCAGGCGCCGGGCCAGCTCCGCCCGCAGGATGTCGATCCGCCCCTGCAGCAGCCGCCGTACGTAACTGAGGTCGGCCTCGTCACGCTGTGCGTCGCGCCGCACCGTCCGCAGCTCGGCCAGGCTGAGCACGATCAGATCGTGCACCGCCCGGTCCTCGGACAGCACCGGGCTGTCCGTGCGCTGTGTGGGCGGCCGGCAGAACTCCCGTTCCCCGATTCCCGCTTGGGCCGACGAGACAGCCTCGAGCTGCTGTCCGATCCCTGGTGTGCTCATACGCCTCAACCGTCCCCTCGACCGGCATGTGCCAGCATCGTGCCACCCCAAGCGGCCGCATTGTGAGCGAGTGCCCCCGATCCGCCCCAGATGGGCGCTAAGGAGTAAAAATAGCCCGACCGGGGTCCCCCGTGGGCCGCCGTCGGCCGCCTGTTCGCCGACCGGCATGATGGTCGTATGCGAGCAGTGGTGCAGAGGGTCGACGGCGCGAGCGTGGTCGTGGACGGCGAGACGGTGGGGGCGATCGAGGGCGAGGGGCTGTGCGTCCTCGTCGGCGTCACCCACGAGGACACCAAGGAGAAGGCGGCGCAGCTCGCCCGCAAGCTCTGGTCGGTCCGGATGCTCCAGGACGAGAAGTCGTGCAGCGACCTCGGCGCCCCGCTGCTGGTGATCAGCCAGTTCACTCTTTACGGCGACGCCCGCAAGGGCCGGCGCCCCACCTGGAACGCCGCCGCCCCCGGCGATGTCGCCGAGCCGCTGGTCGACGAGGTGGTCGCGCAACTGCGCGCGCTGGGCGCGACGGTGGCGACGGGCCGCTTCGGCGCGAAGATGAGCGTGTCGCTGACCAACGACGGCCCGTTCACCGTCCTGCTGGAGATCTGAGCCGTACGGCTGGAGATCTGAGCCGTACGGCTGGAGGTCCGAGCCGTACGGCTCGGGGCCGGTCCGTACCGCTCAGGGCTCGACGACGGTCTCCTGCGCGGCGGCCGTGTCCCCCGCGAGCAGCCGCGCGTCCACCGGCACGTTCCGCTTCACCAGCGCCAGCGCGACCGGCCCCAGCTCGTAGTGGCGTACGGACGTGGTGACGAACCCGATCTTCCGCCCGTCGGGGCCGTCGTCCGCGACCCGGATCTCGGTACCCGCCACCGGCAGGTGCACCTCGCTGCCGTCCAGGTGCAGGAAGACCAGCCGGCGCGGCGGCTTCCCCAGGTTCTGCACCCGGGCGACCGTCTCCTGCCCCCGGTAGCAGCCCTTCTGCAGGTGCACGGCGGTGCCGATCCAGCCCAGCTCGTGCGGGATGGTGCGGTGGTCGGTCTCGAAACCGAGCCGCGGCCGGTGCCGCTCGACCCGCAGCGCCTCGTGCGCGAGGATCCCGGCGGCCGGCCCCGCCTTCTCCGCGTACGACTCCAGGTCGCCGCGCGGCAGGAACAGGTCCCGCCCGTACGGCGTCTCGCGGACGGCGGTCCCCTCGGGCACCTCCGCGATGGACCCGGCCGGCAGGTGCACCACCGCGATGTCGGCGGTGCGGTCGGCGACCTCGACCCGGTAGAAGAACTTCATCGACTCCAGGTACGCGATCAGCGCCTCCTGGGTGCCGGGCTCGACGTGCGCCCAGACCGTCTCCCCGTCGTCGACCAGGTAGAGCGCGTGCTCGATGTGGCCGTTGGCGGAAAGTATCAGCGCCTCGGTGGCCTGGTGCGGCGGCAGGTCGCTGACGTGCTGGGTGAGCAGCAGGTGCAGCCAGGCCAGCCGCTCCGGACCGGAGACGGTGACGACCCCGCGGTGGGACAGGTCGACGAAACCGGTGCCGTCGGCGAGGGCGCGCTGCTCGCGGAACAGGTCGCCGTAGTGGGCGGCCACGCCTTCGTCCACGCCCTCGGCGGGAACGGCGCCGGGCAGGGTCAGCAGGGGGCTCTTCATGCGCCTAGCCTACGACTCGGCGGTCGAGGCCTTCAGGGAGCAGTCCTCGCACCGGCCGAAGATCGCGAAGTGCTTCATGTCGGTGTCGAAACCGAACTGCTCGCGCAGCTTGGCGGTGAACTCGGCGGCCACCGAGAGGTCGGCCTCGATCACGTTCGTGCAGTCCCGGCAGACCAGGTGGATGTGGTGGTGCCGGTCGGCGAGGTGATAGGTCGGCGCCCCGTGCCCGAGGTGGGCGTGGCTGACCAGCCCCAGCTCCTCCAGGAGCTCCAGCGTGCGGTACACGGTGGAAATGTTGACCCCCGACGCCGTCTTCCTCACTTCGCCGAGGATGTCGTCGGGGGTCGCGTGTTCCAGGGTGTCCACGGCTTCGAGCACGAGCTGCCGCTGCGGGGTCAGCCGGTAGCCGCGCTGCCTGAGGTCGCTCTTCCAGTCGGTGCTCACCACACCCACGAGTCTAGGACCTCCCGGGCGGGGGCCTACTTGAAGAAGGCGATCCCGTCGTCGGGCATGTCGTCGGGCAGGGCCTTGGCCCAGCGCTCGACCTCTTCCGGGGTGACGACCTTCTTCAGGTGCGCCGACATGTAGGGGCGCAGCTCGACCTCGGGGGTCTGCTTCTCGCCGACCCACATCAGGTCGCTCTTGACGTAGCCGTACAGCCGCTTGCCGCCGTTGTAGGGCCCCGAGGCGGCGGTGCGCGCGACCGCGTCCGTCACCAGGTCGATCTGCGGCTTCTGGTGCGCGAGCTCGCCGTACCAGATCTCGATGACGCCGTCGTCGCGGGTCATCGTCACCTCGACCTTGCGGTCCGCGTCGATCCGCCAGAAGCCGTGCTCCGACTCCAGCGGGCGGACCTTGTTGCCGTCGCCGTCCAGCACCCAGGTGTGGGAGCTGTACTCCAGGAAGTCCCGGCCGTCGTGGGTGAACGTGACCTCCTGGCCGAAGTTGCACTTCTCGGCACCGGGGAAGTCGTGCACGCCCGCGCCGGCCCAGTTGCCGAGCAGGAAGGCGAGCGGGACGAGGTCCTTGTGCAGGTCGGACGGGATCTCGATCATGAGCGGAACTTCCTGGCGTCGGTGATCAGCGCTGGCCCTGGTACAGCTTCTTCACGGTCAACCCGGCGAAGGCGAGGACGCCGACGGCGACGAGGACCAGCAGGATTTCGAAGAAGAGGATCACGGGGTGCTCCTTGAGCGGGGTGCGGTGGTGTGCACAGGGCCGGTCCCCAGCTTACGCGGCCGGGGCCGGCCCCCGTCGTGCGAGGTGGTGCCTCCCGCGGCTCAGCCCAGCAGCTGGCTCTGCAGCACGACCGTCTGCCGGAACGGCACGGCGGGCGCGGTGCCCTTCCGGGACTGCAGCACGACGGCGAGGACGTCACCGGCGGCGAGGTAGGCCTGGCGGTCCTGTTCCTCCCCGTACGGCCTGGTCTCGACCTGGGCCGAGCGCTGGACCCCCGCGACCTCCGACTTCACCGGGAACGAGTCGTCGTTGTCGGTGAAGTCGGCGCCCTTCACCGAGTAGGCCGAGGTGTACGAGAAGTGGGGCTTGAAGAAGGAGTCCTCCACCACGGCCGCGGTGTCGAACCGCAGCAGGTAGATCCTCGTCCGGGTGCCGTCCTCGGTCGTCCAGCCGCGGGCCGCGATGTGCCGCAGCCCGGCGTCGACGAGCTCCTGCCGGAAGGTGTCCCGGTCGTCGTCCTCCGCGTACTCCTCGAGGAAGTCGTCCGTCGCCAGCCAGCCGTCCTCGCCACGCAGTGCCTTGTCCTCCTCGGCGCCCGCCGGGGCGGGCAGCAGGAGGGCGCGCAGGTCGGCGTGGTGGGTGCCGGCCGGGTTGGACTCCGCCTGCGGTCCGGGGCTGCCGGCGGGCAGCGGCGGCTTCGTCAGCTCCGGGTAGTCCCACCGCCCGTCGGAGGCGGTCGCCAGGCCGGGTACGTCCGTCCGTTCCATGCGGGTGATCCCGTACGCCGTGCCCGCGCCGGCCACGGCGAAGACGGCCACGGCGGCGGTCCAGCGCAGGGCGGCGCGCAGCACCCGTCGGTCCCTGCGCGCCGGCGGCCCGGGATCGGCCACCACGTCCGGTGCGGCGGGTACGGCCGGTGGCTCCGTGGGCGGGGCGGGTACGAGGGTCTGCGGCTGCTCGGTCATACGGCCTTCCCCGGTTCGTCGATACGGTCGAGCTGCTCGCGGAACAGTGCGGCGACGCTCTTGGTGTCCAGCGGCTTCGCGCCGTCCGCGGTGAGGGTGACCAGGACGTTCCCGACGCGGGCCGAGCACTGCATCATGTCGAGGTCGGTCTCCGTGTCCGCCGGCGGCAGGAAGCACTGGGCGTCCTTGTGGCCCTTGATCTCCGGCCCCTTGCGGAAGATGTCGAGGGCGTCGAGGAACTCGGTCTGGAACCGCGCGAAGTCCCGCACGGCGGCCTTGTTCTCCATCCGGGCGAGCACGATGCCCACGGTGAAGATCTCGTCCTCCTGGTAGATGCTGACCGACCCGCTGGTGTAGCTGCGCATCGCCATGCCCTCGATGCGCCAGCCGTCGATCTCCTTCTCCAGCCGCTTGCGCTGGGAGCGCGGCAGATCGCCCAACGACTCCTTCTGCAGCGCCGTGGCCCGGCCGCCGCCGAGCTGCGCGTCCGAGCCGAACTCGCCGAAGTCGGGCCCCGGGAGCCAGTGGTCGTACCCGTACGGCACGAGCATCCCGGCCAGCCCTTCCGGCTCGGCCTTCTTGCCCTCGGCCGCCGCCTCCTTCGGGAACTTCCACTCGGGCGCGGCGGCCTCGCGGTCGGCGCCGTCCACGGTCACGACGGTGTACCCGACGCCCGTGACGACGGCGCCGGCCAGCAGCACGGAGCCGACGACGGACGCGATACGACCCCACCGCACGGGCCGCTTCGCGGGGGCCGCGGCGGGGGCGTCGTCGGGGACGGGCGGCAGGGGTGCCGGGGTCTGCGTCTCGTTCACAGCCGCTCCATCTGCCGCTCGGCCAGATCCATGATCATTTTCTTGGGAACGGGCTTGGTCCCGTGCACCCAGATCTCCATGGAGACGTCGCCGCGCCAGGCGTGCGCCTCCGCGCTGTACAGGGGCTCGTAGCCGGGTTCGACGTGAGGGCTGTCGTGGACGTACGCCCTGCCGTCCCCGGTCCCGGGGACGGCCCAGCTGTCCGTGTCCTCCGCGTCGGACGCCCAGTACTGGTTGTTGTCGACGTTGGCGGCGGCCGCCAGGCCCTCCTCCTGGCGGAACTGGACCAGCCGGATCTCCACGCTGTACTCGTCGTCGTCGAGCCAGCCGGTGACGGCCGCCCGGCGGAACCCGTCCATGGCCAGCTGTCCGAACATCGAGCCGGATCCCTCGTAGTCGCCGGCGTACTCGGCGAGTTCCATCCAGCCGTCCTCGCCCGCCGGCCAGGGGAGCTCCCGCGTCCCGCGCGGCTCCTTCAGCAGCAGCTCGCGCAGGTCGCCGTCGGTCTTCACACGGCGGTCCCGGTCGGCCGACAGCGGCTCGGGCGCCTCGCCCTTCGACTGCGCGAGCACCGGCTGCGACAGCGGCGGCAGCCTGGTGGGCTCGCGGTCGGCCTGTACGAGGTATCCGGTGCAGGTGCCGGCGACCACGCCGAGCACGGCCGCGGCGGCGATCAGCACGGCCGTCCGCCCCCGTCGGCGTTTCCGGGGCGCGTCCGGAGCCGCGGCCTCCGGTGTTTCCGGAGTCTCGTCCGCCGGTGTCTCCGGGGCCTCGCTCACCGGTGTCTCCGGGGCCGGGGCGGCCTCCGGCGTGTCCTCGGCTCTCGGTGCATCCGGGGCGTCGGCTGCTTCTTCGGGTTGTTCCAAGACGTCCCCCCACAGAAGGTGAAGCGCGTATTCCGTCCACGCGCGCACAGGAGACCCACAGGCGTCGGCCGAAGTTGTAGCGATCATGATTACGATTCGGTCATGGCGAAGAAGCTTGTGATCAAAGTGACCGCGGGAACCGACGCACCCGAGCGCTGCTCGCAGGCGTTCACGGTGGCGGCGGTGGCCGCGGCCAGCGGTGTCGAGGTCTCCCTGTGGCTCACCGGCGAGTCCTCGTGGTTCGCCCTGCCGGGCCATGCGGCCGAGTTCGAGCTGCCGCACGCCGCCCCGCTGCCCGACCTGCTGGACACGATCCTGGCCACCGGCCGGGTCACCCTGTGCACCCAGTGCGCGGCCCGCCGCGACATCACCGAGAAGGACGTCGTCGAGGGCGTGCGGATCGCCGGCGCGCAGGTCTTCGTGCAGGAGGCGATGGCGGACGGGACGCAGGCGCTCGTCTACTGAGCGGCCCGCCCTACCGGGGCGGCTTCCTGCCGTCCAGCTCGTCCCACCACTCGTCGGACTGCGGGTCGCCGGACGGATCGTCCCACCAGCGGTCCTCCGGCCCCCGCCGGTTGGCGACCATCGCGGCGACCGGCGGGATGACCATGGCCACCACGCACATGCCCACGGCCGCCGGCACCGACCACAGCCGCACCACGCCCCAGGCCAGGACGAACAGCCCGATGCAGGTGCCCATCATGGCGAAGTAGACGTGCCGCCTGCGCGCGTACATAGGACCAGCGTAGGTCCGGGCACGCCGAAGGGCCGCACCCCGGGCGTCCAACCCGCGGGGTGCGGCCCCTCGGCCGTTCCCGTGCCCTCAGACCGCGATCGCGACCTCGGCCAGGCCGCCCTGCTGGGCGACGACCGTGCGGTCGGCGGTGCCGCCGGGCACCAGGGCGCGAACGGTCCAGGTGCCCTCCGCCGCGTAGAAGCGGAACTGTCCGGTCGCGGAGGTCGGGACCTCCGCGGTGAACTCGCCGGTCGAGTCCAGCAGACGGACGTAGCCCGTCACCGGCTCGCCGTCGCGGGTCACCTGACCCTGGATGGTGGTCTCACCGGGCTTGATCGTCGAGGCGTCCGGGCCGCCGGCCTTCGCACCGCACATGTCTTACTCCTGAAGGGGTCTGGAAAGGTCGGTCGGGAGGGGTTACTTGCCGGAGCCGAGCTCGATCGGCACGCCGACGAGGGAGCCGTACTCGGTCCAGGAGCCGTCGTAGTTCTTGACGTTCTCCACGCCGAGCAGCTCGTGCAGCACGAACCAGGTCAGCGCGGAGCGCTCACCGATGCGGCAGTAGGCGATGGTGTCCTTGGCCAGGTCCACCTGCTCGTCCTCGTAGAGCGCCTTGAGCTCGTCGTCGGACTTGAAGGTGCCGTCGTCGTTGGCGTTCTTCGACCACGGGATGTTGGCGGCCGACGGGACGTGGCCCGGGCGCTGCGACTGCTCCTGCGGCAGGTGGGCCGGGGCGAGCAGCTTGCCGGAGAACTCGTCGGGCGAGCGCACGTCGACCAGGTTCTGGGTGCCGATGGCGGCCACGACGTCGTCGCGGAAGGCACGGATGGACGTGTCCTGCGCCTTCGCCTTGTAGTCGGTCTTCGGGCGCTCCGGCACCTCGTCGCCGGGGACCAGCTCGCGGGCGTCGAGCTCCCACTTCTTGCGGCCGCCGTCGAGGAGCTTGACGTTCTCGTGGCCGTACAGCTTGAAGTACCAGTAGGCGTACGAGGCGAACCAGTTGTTGTTGCCGCCGTAGAGGACGACCGTGTGGTCGTTGCCGATGCCCTTGTCCGACAGGAGCTTCTCGAAGCCGGCCTGGTCGACGAAGTCGCGGCGGACCGGGTCCTGCAGGTCCTGCGTCCAGTCGATCCGGATGGCGTTCTTGATGTGGTTCTTCTCGTAGGCGGACGTGTCCTCGTCCACCTCGACGATGGCGATGGTCGGGTCGTCCAGGTGCTCCTGGACCCAGTCGGCGTCGACCAGGACGTCGCTGCGGCTCATGCTCTTTCTCCTCCGGGGCAGTTGCGGCGGGGCGTGCGGGTGAGAGGGTGCGCGCGGCCTCACGGGGCCGGCGCACGGGTGCCCTCAGCGGGGGCGGGGCGGGAACGCGGACGACGACGTCCGCTCGGAAAGTCAGAAAGAACGACAGAGCATGGCGGCGACACGGCACAGGTCCACTGCCCGCCGCTTCGTGAGATCCGCCTGTCCCCTCGACCGGAGGACGCTCGTCTGATCCTGCATGGGTCCGATCGTAAGGAGGGACGGGCGGGCGTGTCACCGGTGTGTCGCATGCTGAGACGCGATCGTCCGCGATGCGGGATGACGCATCGCGGGAGCGGCCCCTCCCACCCCCCGGTCCCTCCCGGTCCCGCCTCCGCATCTGCCCTGCGGACGCCCCCGTCTCGCCTGTCGGACAACGCCCCCGTCAAACCACTCCCTACCCGACCAGACGGACGTCGGAACCCTTCACCGTGATGTCCACGCCGTCCTCCGCCGCCTCGACCTTGTCCAGCCGGATGCCGCCGGGCAGTCCGTCGATCCTCTGCTCGAAGTCGGTGATCTGCCGCACGCTGGACTCGACGATCTCGACCCCGCCGAACGCCGGTACCGAGTCGGCCTTCACGCGCACGGTGTCGCCGTCCACGACCGTCACGGAGCTGAGCACGGAGACCGGCTCGGGCAGCTCGGCGCCCAGCACGGTGGCTTCCACCTCGACCTTGATCTTCCCGTTGCCGCCGTCGGACAGGCCGACGATCCTGGCGCTGACGCCGGGGCCCACCCGGCCGGGCTCCGGCTTGCCGGCGGTCTTCAGCAGCTCGTCGTAGGCGATGGTGGCCGTGCCGGTGGCGCTGTCGGCGACGGCGGAGCTGAAGTCGGTGGAGAAGTCGACACCGCGCATGTCCGCGCGCAGGTCGGCGATGCGGATCCGCTTGGCACCGTCGCCGGTACTGGCCTCGTAGTCCGAGATCCCCACCTCCACCTCGTCGAGGGTGCCGCCGGCGAGCTGGGTGAGGAAGGGGAAGCCGTTGATCGACACGTCGGGGGTGCTCGCCAGGTTCTCGGTCGCCTTCAGCCGGTCGGCCGCCTCGCCCTCGGCGAAGTTGACGGCCACGCGGTCGACGACGACGAAGATCCCGCCGAGTATCACGACGACGATGAGCAGTATTCGCAGTGCGCGCATGCGGTGTCCCCCACCTGGCGGTTTCGACGAGGCCGTGCCGCGAGGGTAACCCTGTGGGGGACGGGAGCCCGGGGATTGTCGATCACCTGTGACAAGGGACCGCGCCGCGGGCGTCCCACCCGCCGGCCGTCAGGCGACCAGCCGTCCCAGGGCGTACACCGCGGGGGCCGCCGCGGCCAGGGGCAGGGCCACGCCCGCCGTGAAGTGGACGAAGCGGGACGGGTAGTCGTAGGAGGCCACCCGGTGGCCGATCAGCGCGCAGGCCGCCGCGCCCGCGCCGAGCGCCGCCCCCGCCGAACCGTCGACGGCGAACCCCGCACCCGCCGCCGCCAGCAGCGCGACCACCACCGACACCGGCGTCGGCAACGGCAGTGCCCGTACCACCGCCCCCGCCGCCACGGCCACCGCGCCCGCGGTCACCGCGGAGGCGTCCGCCGCCAGGTACCCGCCCGCCGCGATCGCCAGCGCCGCCGCCACGACCGTCGCCATCAGGCCGTACATCCGCTCGTCGGGATCCGCGTGCGACCGCAGTTGCAGCACCAGCGACAGCAGCACCCACACCCCCAGCGTCCCCAGGATCGCCGCCGGCGACCGGTCGGACGCCAGCAGCGCCGCGTCCGCGGCCAGCGCGCCGAGGAACCCCAGCGCGATGCCCTGCCGCGCCGGCCACATCCCGTTCAGCCGGAACCAGCCCGCCGCCGTGAGCCCCTGCAGCAGCACCAACGGCACCAGCAGCGCGTACGTCCCCAGCGCCGCCCCGCCCGCCAGCAGCAGCCCCAGCAGCGCGGTGAGCGCCGCCGGCTGTATCCCGGGCTCGATGATCGGCGACCGGCCCTCGGCCCGCGCCCGCTGCGCGTCGGTGACCCGCGAGTTCCCGGCCAGCGTGGCCGGCCCGTACTCGGGCCCGGCCTCAGGAGCGGCCGGGGGTTCCGGAGCCACCGGAGCCACCGGAGCGGCCGGCGCCGGGTCCGGAGCCACCGCGGCCGGAGCCACCGGCGGCTGCGTCTGCGTCTCCCACGTCTGCCCCTGCCACTGCTGCGTGTACTGCTGATCCGCGTACGGATCCGCGTACGGGTCCTCGTGCGCCTGCTGCCCGGGCCACACGCCCTGAGCAGCGGCCTGCCGCTGATCCTGGTACGACTGATCCTGGTACGACTGGCCCTGGTACGACGGGTCGTACGCCCCGTACGGCTGGTTCGTCATCGCTCATCCTCCTGCGAACGGCGGAAGCACCTCGACCGTGCCGCCGTCGGCCAGCCGTACCGTCTCATGCGCGCGCTTTCCCACGGGATCACCGTCGACGAGGAACGAGCACCGCAGCAGCACGCGCGTGAGTTCGCCGGGGTGCCGCCCGCGCACCGCGTCGAGCGCTTCGGCGAGCGTGGCCGCCTCGTACGCCTCCTCGGCCACCCCGGCCGCGGCCTTGGCTGCGGCCCAGTACCGCACCGTGACCTTTGCCATCTGCTGATCCTCAATCGGTCGACGACGAACACCGTCAGGCTAGCCCGCCCGGCCCACCACCCAGTCCCCGATCCGCCCCAGCAGCTCCTGAGGCGCCGCGTTCTCCGCGTGCCCCATGCCGGCCTCGACCCACAGCTCCCCGTGTTCGCCCGCTGCGGCCGCCAGCATCCGCGGGTGATCGAGCGGGAAGTACCCGTCCTGGTCCCCGTGGACGATCAGCAGCGGCGTGGGCGCGATCCGCGGCACCGCCTCGACGGGCGACAGCGGCACCGGGTCCCACTGCCGGTGGTGGATCCGCGTCCGCAGCCCGTACCGCCCCACCAGCCGCCCGGACGGCCGGGTCACCAGCCAGTGCAGCCGTCGCATGGGGGCGGTCCCCCGGTAGAACCACCGCGCGGGCGCGCTCACGGAGACGACGGCGTCGACCCGGGTGTCCCGGCCGACCGCGGCGTGCCGCAGCACCACCGAGCCGCCCATGGAGAACCCGACGGTGGCCACCCGCGCGTACCCCAGCTCACGCGCCCATCCCACCGCCGCCGCGAGGTCGAGCACCTCCCGGTCCCCCACGGTCGACCGCCCGCCCGACGCCCCGTGCCCCCGGAAGGAGAACGTCACGACACCGCCGTACCGCGCGAAGGCCCGCGCCGCCCGCCGCACGTGCGGCCGGTCCGCGTCCCCGGTGAACCCGTGCGCGACCACGAACACGAGATCACCGGAAGAAGCGGTCCCCGGTTCGTATACGGAATCGATCGCCACCCCGTCCGCAGTGCGCAAGAACGTCCGCAAAGGCTTACCGCCCCGCGTTACATCAGCCGTCTCGGAATATGGACGAATGGTGGATCGATCGGTGGATCGCGCCACATGACCTGCCGGACCGGTGCTCATGTCGGCTATTCTGCTGCGAAGAGGACTCGGGCAGTGAAGCCCCCGGGTCCTTTTGTGCTTTCGGAAGCGTTGTATACGAACGCGGGAAACCGCCGGTGTACGGGCCGTCGAACGCACGCGGCAATGCCGTAAGCGTCCTCGCAGGGACCGAGGAGGAACCAGACGTCATGGGCGAGCGAACCGTGTACGAGCGAACGACGACGACCCGGGCCGGTGGGGTGCGATGAGCTCTCTGCTGCTGCTGACCAACGCGCTCCAGCCGTCGACGGAGGTGCTCCCCGCTCTCGGCCTGCTGCTGCACAACGTGCGGGTGGCGCCCGCGGAGGGCCCGGCGCTCGTCGACACCCCCGGCGCCGACGTGATCCTGGTCGACGGCCGGCGCGACCTCCCGCAGGTCCGCAGCCTGTGCCAGCTGCTGCGCTCCACCGGCCCCGGCTGCCCCCTCGTCCTGGTCGTGACCGAGGGCGGCCTGGCCGCCGTCACCGCGGACTGGGGCATCGACGACGTCCTCCTGGACACCGCGGGCCCGGCCGAGGTGGAGGCGCGCCTGCGCCTCGCCATGGGCCGCCAGCAGATCGTCAACGACGATTCCCCGATGGAGATCCGCAACGGCGACCTGTCGGTCGACGAGGCGACGTACTCCGCGAAACTCAAGGGCAGGGTCCTCGACCTGACCTTCAAGGAATTCGAACTGCTCAAATACCTGGCGCAGCACCCCGGCCGGGTCTTCACCCGTGCCCAGTTGCTCCAGGAGGTCTGGGGCTACGACTACTTCGGCGGCACCCGCACGGTCGACGTCCACGTACGGCGGCTGCGCGCCAAACTCGGCCCCGAGCACGAATCCCTGATCGGCACCGTCCGCAACGTCGGCTATCGGTTCGTCACCCCGGAGAAGCCCGAGAAGCCGGCCCGTACCGCGGAGGACACCAAGGCCGAGAAGAAGGCGGACACCGCGGAGGCGGCGGAATCCAAGGTGTGATACGCCCTGCCCGTACCGGGTATATCCGCGTAGACTCCGCGCGTGGCCAAGGTAACCAGGGATGATGTGGCGCGGCTGGCGGGGACGTCCACCGCCGTCGTCAGCTATGTCATCAACAACGGACCCCGGCCGGTCGCCCCGGCCACGCGCGAGCGCGTCCTCGCCGCGATCAAGGAGCTGGGGTACCGGCCGGACCGGGTCGCCCAGGCGATGGCCTCGCGGCGCACGGACCTCATAGGCCTGATCATCCCGGACGCCCGTCAGCCGTTCTTCGGCGAGATGGCGCACGCGGTCGAGCAGGCCGCCTCCGAGCGCGGGAAGATGGTCCTGGTCGGCAACACGGACTACATCGCCGAGCGCGAGGTCCACTATCTGCGGGCCTTCCTCGGGATGCGGGTCTCCGGCCTGATCCTGGTCAGCCACGCGCTCAACGACCAGGCCGCCGCGGAGATCGAGGCGTGGGACGCCCGGGTCGTGCTGCTGCACGAGCGCCCGGAGGCGATCGACGACGTCGCCGTCGTCACCGACGACCTCGGGGGCGCCCAGCTCGCCGTGCGCCACCTGCTGGAGCACGGCAACGAGTACGTGGCCTGCGTCGGCGGCACCGCGGAGACCCCCGCCGTCGGCGACCCGGTCTCCGACCACGTCGAGGGCTGGCGGCGCGCGATGGAGGAGGCCGGGATACCGACCGAGGGCCGCCTCTTCGAGGCCCCGTACAACCGCTACGACGCCTACCGGGTCGGCCTGGAGATCCTCTCCGGACCGGACCGCCCGCCGGCGGTCTTCTGCTCCACCGACGACCAGGCGATCGGCATCCTGCGCGCCGCGCGGGAGCTGCGCATCGACGTGCCGGGTGAGCTGGCGGTCGCCGGGTTCGACGACATCAAGGAGGCGGCGCTCGCGGATCCGCCGCTGACCACGGTCGCCTCCGACCGTTCGGCGATGGCCCGCTCGGCGGTCGACCTCGTCCTGGACGACGGCGTACGGGTGTCGGGCTCGCGCCGCGAACGGCTGAAGGTGTACCCGTCCCGGCTGGTGGTACGCCACTCCTGCGGCTGCAAGTAAGCGGGTCCCGACGGCCGGGGTCCCGGCGGCCTTCATGCGGTCCCGGCGGCCTTTATATCGGGCATACGAGGTTCTGCCGGGCTTCTCAGCACACACTCAGCTCGCTCTCATGGTCGGGCGCGAGGCTCTGTGCCATGACCGAGAGCCTCCGCCCCAGCGGCGAGTACGGAAACCCCGCCCCGGTGAACCCCGAGTGGCCGCCCCCGCCGGCGTACGCGCCGCCCCGGCAGCCCGCGTCGGATCCCTCCTCGGCGCTCACGCGGGAGCCCGCGGCGGAGCCCGCGCCCCAGCCCACGACGGCGTTCGCGCAGGAGCCCGCCCCGCGGCCCGCGAAGAGGAAGCGCACCCGGGGCCCGGCGGCCCTGCTCGCCGCCGTGGCGATCGTCGCGGCGGCCGTGGGCGGCGGCACCGCCTACGGCGTGCAGGAGCTGACCGGCAGCGACACCGTGGCCTCCAGCTCGACCAGCACCAACGTCGTACCGTCGAGCCAGAAGGGCACGGTGTCCGGCGTCGCCGAGGCGGTCGCCCCGAGCATCGTCGAGATCAACGCGGCCTCGAACGCCGGTTCCTCCACCGGCTCCGGTGTGATCATCACGTCCGACGGCGAGATCATCACCAACAACCACGTGGTGTCCGGGGCCTCGTCGATCGAGGTGCGGACCAGCGACGGCAAGACGTACACGGCGGAGATCGTCGGCACCGACAGCAGCAAGGACCTCGCCCTGATCAAGCTCCAGGACGCCTCCGGACTGCGGGCGGCCACCCTCGGCGACTCCGACGGCGTGCGGGTCGGTGACCAGGTCGTGGCGATCGGCTCCCCCGAGGGCCTGACCGGGACGGTGACCAGCGGGATCGTCTCCGCCCTCGACCGTGACGTGACGGTCTCGACGGACGAGAACCAGGGCCGGCAGCAGCGGCAGGGCGGCGGCTGGCCGTTCGAGTACGGCGGCCAGGAGTTCAACGGCGACACGGGCAGCTCCACGACCACGTACAAGGCGATCCAGACCGACGCGTCCCTGAACCCGGGCAACTCCGGCGGCGCGCTGATCGACATGAACGGCAACATCATCGGCATCAACTCCGCGATGTACTCGGCGAGCGGCAGCGGCTCGTCCTCGTCCGACGCGGGCAGCGTGGGCCTGGGCTTCGCCATCCCGGTCGACACGGTCAAGTCGGACCTGCCGGCGCTGCGCTCCGGCTCGACGAACTGACGCGCCGCCCGGCGACCGTGCGAGGCTGAAGGCCGAAGACCGTAGAGAGCCGTGAGGAACCCCGAGCCCATGAGCCCCGCAGAAGGCGACCGTGACACCCAGCGCATCCTGATCGTCGACGACGAGCCGGCGGTGCGCGAAGCGCTCCAGCGCAGCCTGGCCTTCGAGGGGTACGGCACCGAGGTCGCCGTCGACGGCGCGGACGCCCTGGAGAAGGCGGCGGCCTACCGGCCCGACCTGCTCGTCCTGGACATCCAGATGCCCCGGATGGACGGCCTGACCGCCGCCCGCCGCATCCGCGCCACCGGCGACACCACGCCCATCCTGATGCTGACCGCCCGGGACACCGTCGGCGACCGGGTGACCGGGCTCGACGCGGGAGCGGACGACTACCTGGTCAAGCCGTTCGAGCTGGACGAGCTGTTCGCCCGCATCCGCGCGCTGCTGCGCCGCAGCTCGTACGCGGCGGCGGTGGCCGCCTCCGCCGAGTCCGACGACGTCCTCGCCTTCGCCGACCTGCGCATGGACCTGTCGACCCGCGAGGTCACGCGGGGCACCCGGCGGGTGGAGCTGACCCGCACGGAGTTCACCCTCCTGGAGATGTTCATGGCGCACCCGCGCCAGGTGCTCACCCGTGAGCAGATCCTGAAGGCGGTCTGGGGCTTCGACTTCGAGCCGTCGTCCAACTCGCTCGACGTGTACGTCATGTACCTGCGCCGCAAGACCGAGGCGGGCGGCGAGCCGCGCCTGGTGCACACGGTGCGGGGGGTGGGGTACGTGCTGCGGCAGGGCGGCGCGGAGTGAGCGGGCTGGTCCGCCGCGTCCGCGCCCTGCCCATCCGGGCCCGGCTGTCGCTGCTGGTGGCGGCGGCGGTGGCGTTCGCGGTGGCGGCGGTGTCGGTGGCCTGCTGGTTCGTGGTGAAGAGCGTGCTGGTGAGCTCGCTGGACGAGGCCCTGAAGGCGAACCGGATGAACGGGCAGCAGGTGAGCAAGTACGTCGACCTGCCCACCGGTCTGTGCGCCCACGATCCCCGCACCCACGAACAGAACCCCTTCGGCTCGTCCGTACAGCTCGTGGACGCCAAGGGCGGGAGCTGCCTCATCATCGGCACGGAGGAGGTCCGGCTCACCGACGCCGACCGCGCCGTCGCCGAGGGCACGTCCACCGACGCGCTGCACCAGGCGACGGGGTCCGACGGCGGGCAGTACCGGGTCTTCACCTACACCGTGCCCGGCCTGCGGAACATCGCCGTCTCCGCCGCCCGGCCGCTGAGCGAGGTGAACGACTCCCTCAGCAACCTCGCGCTGGTGCTGGTCTTCGTCGCCGGCGCGGGGGTCGTGGGCGCCGCCGCCGCCGGCCTCTGGGTGGCCCGGACCGCCCTGCGCCCCGTGGACGAGCTGACCAGGGCCGTGGAGCACGTGGCCCGCACCGAGGACCTGGGCGTCCGCATCCCCGTGGAGGACGACTCGGAGGACGAGATCGCCCGTCTCTCCCGCTCCTTCAACTCCATGACGTCCGCGCTGGCCAGCTCCCGCGACCTCCAGCAGCAGCTCATCGCGGACGCCGGCCACGAGCTGCGCACCCCGCTCACCTCGCTCCGCACCAACATCGAACTCCTCACCCGCAGCGAGGAGACGGGCCGCCCGATCCCGGAGGCCGACCGCAAGGCCCTGCTCGCCTCCGTGAAGGCGCAGATGACGGAACTGGCCGCGCTCATCGGCGACCTCCAGGAGCTGTCCCGCCCGGACACCGGCCAGCACGCGGGCCGGGCGCAGATCGTCGCCTGGCAGGACGTCGTCGAGTCGGCCCTGCGCCGCGCCCGGCTGCGCGGCCCGGAGCTGACCATCACGGCGGACGTCCACCCCTGGTACGTACGGGCGGAGCCGTCCGCCCTGGAGCGGGCGATGGTCAACATCCTGGACAACGCGGTGAAGTTCAGCCCCGGGGGCGGCACGATCGACGTACGCCTGACCGACGGCGTCCTCACCGTCCGCGACCACGGCCCCGGCATCCCCGCCGACGAACTCCCGCACGTCTTCGACCGGTTCTGGCGCTCCCCGAGCGCCCGCGCCCTCCCGGGCTCCGGCCTCGGCCTGTCCATCGTGGCCCGCACGGTGCAGCAGGCGGGCGGCGAGGTGTCCCTGACCCGCGCGGACGGCGGCGGCACCACGGCCACGGTCCGCCTGCCGGGCGCCCCGACGCCACCACCGGAGGTGCCGTAGCGAAGACGGCGGCAACCTTTCCGTGCCGGGCGGCGACCGATCGTCGTCCCCCTCCCCCACACGGAACGGATCGCCGCATGAGCGAGCACCGCAGCAGAGCCCGGCACCGCAGGCCCGGGAAGTTCCTGGCCGTCGGCCTCCCGCTGGCCCTGACCACCGCCGGAACACTGGTCTACGGCACCGACCTGCTCCCCCAGCAGGAGGCGTCCGCCGCGACGGCGACCGCCGCGGCGCCCGCCTGGGCCACCGCCGCCGCCGACGGCTTCGCCTCCGTCGACGCGCTCGGCCAGAACGGCACGTACGGCGGCCGGGACGGGCAGACCGTCACCGTGCGGACGCAGGCCGAACTGGAGAAGTACGCCACGGCCGCCGAGCCGTACGTCATCGTCGTGGCCGGGACGATCACCATGAACCCGGTCGGCAAGGAGATCAAGGTCGCCTCCGACAAGACGATCGTGGGCTCCGGCACCTCCGGGCACATCGTCGGCGGCGGCTTCTTCCTCGGCCGGGGCGTCCACAACGTGATCATCCGCAACCTGACGATCCGGGACGCCCACCAGGGCGTCTGGAACGACAAGGAGCACGACTTCGACGCGGTCCAGATGGACGGCGCCCACCACGTCTGGATCGACCACAACGACCTGCGGAACATGGCGGACGGGCTGATCGACGTCCGCAAGGACAGCACGTACGTGACCGTCTCCTGGAACGAGATGAGCCACAACAACAAGGCGTTCGGCATCGGCTGGACCGAGAACGTGCTGACCGACATCACGATCCACCACAACTGGATCCGCGAGACGGAACAGCGCAACCCCTCCACGGACAACTGCGCCCACGCGCACCTCTACAACAACTTCCTGGAGGACGTCCCCGGCACGGACATCACCTCCTCCTACGGCACCTACTCGCGCGGCGGCACGAGGATGGTCCTGGAGAACAGCTACTTCCAGGGCATGAGGAACCCGGTCGTCAAGGACGCGACGGCGACGATCGTCCAGCGCGGCAACGTCTTCTCGGGCACGTCGGGCCGCAACGAGAGCGGCGGTACGGCGTTCGACCCGAAGGCGTACTACTCCTACACGCTCGACGAGGCGGCCGACGTGCCGGCCCTGCTCAAGTCGGGCACAGGACCGCAGAGTTCCATCGGCACGACGACGGCGTCGGCGGAGGCCTCGACGAAGGCTGCGGCGGCCACCACGCTCACCGTCGCCAAGGACGGCAGCGGGCAGTACCGGACGGTCCAGGCCGCCGTGAACGCCGTCCCCGCGAACAACGCCTCCCGCGTCGTCGTCTCCATCGGGCCGGGCACGTACCGCGAGACGGTCAAGGTCCCCTCCAACAAGCCGCACGTCACCTTCCAGGGCACCGGCGGCAGCCGCAAGGACACGGTGATCGTCTTCAACAACGCGGCCGGCACGCCGAAGCCGGACGGCTCGGGCACGTACGGCACCTCCGGCAGCGCCACGGTCGCCGTCGAGGCGGACGACTTCCAGGCCCGCAACCTGACCATCTCCAACGACTTCGACGAGGGCGCCAACCAGTCCCTCTCCGGCCACCAGGCGGTCGCCCTGCGCACGGCGGCCGACAAGGTCTTCCTCGACGGCGTGATCGTCGAGGGCGACCAGGACACCCTCCTCCTGGACACGGCCGCCAAGGACAGGCTGGGCCGGGTCTACGTCACCAACTCCTACGTCATCGGGAACGTCGACTTCATCTTCGGCCGGGCGACCGCGGTGATCGACCGCTCGGTCATCACCCTGAAGAAGCGCTGGAACGGCACCTCCGCCGGCTACGTCACCGCCCCCAGCACGGCCGCGAACCGCAAGGGCATCCTCATCGCCAACTCGGCGGTCAACGGCGACGTCTCCGACCGCACCTTCCACCTGGGCCGCCCCTGGCACGCCGGCGGTGACGCCTCCCTGGACCCGCAGACCACGGTCCGCAACACCACCCTCAGCGCCGCGATCCGCACCACGCCCTGGACCGACATGAGCGGCTTCTCCTGGAAGGACGACCGCTTCGCCGAGTACCGGAACACGGGCGCGGGCGCGGGCCCCACGAGCAGCGACCGCCCCCACCTGACGGACGCCCAGGCAGCCGACCAGGAGGTCACGGACTGGCTGGCAGGCTGGACCCCCACGGCGTCCTGAGCCCTGGAAGGACGGACGAACCGGTGTTCTAATGAGCGACGGCTCGGCCGGTGCGAAGTGTGCTCGAATACAGGGGAGTTGAGGGTATTCGGGCACCTCGCACGGCACAGCGCTGCGCGCCCCTCGCATGAGGGGCGCGCTTCTCTCGTTCATGGACAAGGGGCTCGAACAACCGAATGAAGAAACCTTTTGGCCTTATATGCACCACTGTGGTGTGCGCCGTGCTCGGCCTGCATCTGGGCACCGACAACGCAGCCGCCGCGGACGCCCGGACCGTGCGGCACGACTACAACGGTGACGGCCGCAGCGACATCGCCGCCTGGTACGACTACGGTGACGGCCACGACGCCATGCGCACCTTCCTCGCCGGCACCGACGGCGGCTTCTCGGCACCGGGCGTGGGCTGGGAGACGGGCGCCGGCAACTTCTGGGCCGACCACATGAAGCGCCTCACCGGTGACTTCGACGGGGACGGCATCGGCGACATCGCCGCGTTCTACGGGTACGACGACGGACGGGTCACCGCGTTCACCTGGCTCGGCAAGGGCGACGGCACCTTCGCCAGCCACTTCTCCTCGTGGACCGCCGCCCCCGGCAACTGGACCTTCGCGAACATGACCGCCGAGGCGGGCGACTTCAACGGCGACGGCCGCGACGACATCGCCGTCTGGTACGACTACGACAACGGCGACGACAAGCTCTTCACCCTCCTCGCCCGGGCCGACGGCGGCTTCAGCAGCCACTTCTCCTCCTTCGAGCGCACCGAGGCCGACGGCTGGGACGTCAAGCGCATGAAGTTCGCCACCGGCGACTTCGACGGGGACGGCCGCGACGACCTCGCCGCCCTGTACGGCTACGCCTCCGGCACCGTGAAGACGATGGCCTTCACCGCCAAGGCCGACGGCGGCTTCAACGAGCCCGTCCGGGGCTGGGAGTCGGACGGCTGGAACTTCAGCCGGGCGACCGTGCACGCCGGTGACTTCGACGGCGACGGCCGCGACGACCTCGCGGCCTGGTACGACTACGCCGACGGCCACGACGCCGTGATCAGCTTCGAACTGGACGCGGACGGCAAGTTCGGCAACCGGCGCGAGATCCTGAACCTCACCACGGCCGCCGGGTACGACCGGAACCGCATGAAGATCGTCACCGGTGACTACAACGGAGACGGCCACGACGACCTCGCCACGCTCTACGGCTACAGCGACGGACGGGTGAAGACCATCACCTTCACCGCCAAGGCCGACGGTGGCCTCAACGGCTCGCTGCACAGCTGGGAATCGACCGGCGACAACTGGACCTTCGACCGGGTCCACATGATCGAGCGCTACAGCAGCCATCCGGGGCTGCCCGTCTGCCCGACCGTCTTCGGGCACGGCGGCTACCCCACCGGGGCGAACGCCTGGGAACGGGACCAGGTGCGCCAGCCGAACCATCCGGCGGGCCTCGCCCAGCAGAAGAGCTGGGGCGCGGACGGCGTGGAGGCCGACCTCCAGCTCACCAAGGATGGCACCAAGGGCGTGATGTGGCACAACACCACGACCCGCGGGCTGACGGGTACGAGCCGGAACATCACGGACATCTGGTGGGCGTCCGGCTCCGACCAGTTGAAGGGGCGCACGATCGACCGCGGCCCGTACACCGGGGAGACCGTCTACACGTTCCGGGAATGGCTCGACAGCGCCAAGGCCCAGAACATGATCCCGCTGGTGGAACTCAAGGGCGAGGCCAAGCAGTCGCTGCTCAACAGTGACTCGTCCATCCGTGAGGCGGCGTGGAACGAGGTCATCGCGCCCATCTCGGAGCGCATCGCCTCACAGGAGATCATGATCTCCACGGGTGACGCCGCGCTGAAGCCCGAACTCGAGAAGCGCCTCGAGGCGGCGGGGCTGGGCGCCACGTTCACCGGCCACCCCGTCTGGGTCGACGACATCGGCTGGGAGGAGCCCGCTCCGTCGGCCTCCGGCAACTACGGCGGATGGCAGCAGGACCTGAACCGCTACGGCTCCACCACCAGGTCGGTCCGCATGGCCACCACGTGGACGAAGGACTTCACGTCCTGGCTGAACGGCAAGTGCGCCTGACGCTCACGACGGGGGGAAGCGGAGCGATCCGCTTCCCCCCTTCCGACCCTTCACGGCTCGTGAGGTTACGCCGAAACCCCTGACCAGGACAGATGTACGGCACGGTGTGACGGCACCGGCCGACTCAGTGGAAGCCGAGCATGCCGGGGGAATCGATGTCGACCGTGACCACGCCGGGCGGGTATGCCTCTTCACGGTCCGTCAGCAGAATGGACATGCCCGTGAACTCCGGACGCGGCAGGGCACAGTACAGGGCGTGACAGGTGTCCGCGCCGCCGTAACCGTCTCGGATCATGGTTCCGACACCGACCGAGGCGACGGTGCCGAGCTCGTCGACCACGACCGATGAGAAGGACAGCACACGCTGCGCCGCGCCCGCGTCCTCGGACTCCGCCTGCATCAGGCAGAGCGCCGGAATCCGGAGAAGGTCACCCGGAGTACGGGCCATGTTGCCCGCGAGGAGGTTCAGCGTCTTGTGCCCGTCCGCGAGGGCACGGGTGGCAGCCGTATCCAAGATGATCACGCAGCCGCACCCCGTGCCAGGCGAGCCTTCTCGGCAGCGATCCGGTAGATGTTCCCGAGCACGTCAGGAGCCTGATCGAAATCCTCGTCACTGAGGTCGAGGCCGATGACCTCGCGCACGACCTGCCGGTCGGCCGCGACCCGTTCGGCGATCTGCTCCGCGGTGGGCTGCTCCGAGGCCAACTGCTCGACCAGCTGCCCGAGGGTCATACCCCGCTCCTTCGCAACCTGGGCGAGGTGGTCGCGGGTCTGCCGGGACACCTGAATGGTGGTGTGCTCTGCCATAGTTTCACCATAGGCACACTTCGGTGGAGCGCACAGGCCGATCCGATCACATCACCCGAGAGAGGGGTTTGTGGCACGCTTCCCCCCATGTCGACACCACCGGACGGGCTGCCCGTCTACCGCGTACTGACCGGTCCCGACGACTCGGCGTTCTGCCGCCGGGTGAGCGAGGCACTGGAGATGGGATACCTGCTGCACGAAGGGCCGTCGGTCACCTTCGACGGTGAGCGGGTGATCGTCGCGCAGGCGGTCGTGTGGCCCGGATAGGGGCACGGGCATGCGTCGGGGCCGGTACGAGGCGGTGAACACGTCTCGCACCGGCCCCATCAGGTGTTACCGCACGATGGTGATGCGGTCCGCCTTCGGCGGGGCGAGCGGGCTCGTCGCCGTCGAGTTGGCGGTCAGGTACTGCTCCAGGGCCGCCAGGTCGTCCTCGCCGACCAGGTCGTTCGTGCCCTGGCCCAGGGTCGGGAAGCCGTCGCCGCCGCCCGCGAGGAAGCTGTTCGTCGCGACGCGGTAGGTGGCGGCCGGGTCGATCGCGGAGCCGTTGAGCTTGATCGAGTCCGTGACGACGCGGTCCGCGCCCGTCTTCGTCAGGTCCAGGGTGTAGGTCAGGCCGGAGGAGATCTGGAGGATCTTCGGGGCCTCCTCGTTCGGGCCGCTGACCTGCTCCTTCAGGGCCTGGATGACCTGCGCGCCCGTGAAGTCCTGGAGGTTGACCGTGTTGGCGAACGGCTGGACGGTGAAGCCCTCGGCGAAGGTCACCACACCGTCGCCCTCCGCGCCGCCGGCCGCGTGGGTGAGCGACGCGCGGATGCCGCCGGGGTTCATCAGCGCCAGGTCGGTCTCCGCGTCCAGCGTCCGGCCGTACTCCAGCTGCGCGTCGGCGATGAGGTCGCCGAGCGGGGACTCCGTGCCGTCGCGCACGATGTCGCCGGAGATGTAGCCGATCGGGCGGCTGCCGATGGGGGCGGCGAGGGTGTTCCACTTGCCGATCAGCGCGGTCATGTCGGGCGCCTTGGGGACGTCCCGGGTGACCACGTGGTTCGCGGACCTCACGGCCGTACGGGCGATGTCACCCGTCGCGCGGTCGTAGGTCAGCGTGGTGTCCGTGTAGAGGCGGCCGAAGGACGCGGCCGAGGTGACCGTGCGGGGCTTGCCCGCCGGGTCGGGGATGGTGCACACGTACGCGTTGTGGGTGTGGCCGGTGACCAGCGCGTCCACCTGGGGCGTGATGTTCTTGGCGATGTCCGCGATGGGGCCGGAGATGCCGTCGCCGGCGCCCGGGGAGTCGCAGTCGTAGTTGTAGGAGGACGAGGCCGGGAAGCCGCCCTCGTGGATGAGCGCGACGATCGACTTCACGCCCTGGCGCTGGAGCACCTTGGCGTACTTGTTGATCGTCTCGACCTCGTCCTCGAAGGCGAGGCCCTTGACGCCCTCCGCCGAGACGATGTCCGGGGTGCCCTCCAGGGTCACGCCGATGAAGCCGACCTTGACGCCCCGCTGCTTCCACACCCAGTACGGCTTGAGGAGGGGCTTGCCGGTCTTCTCGTCCAGGACGTTCGCCGCCAGGTACGGGAAGTCGGCGCCCTTGAACTCCTTGTCGGTGTAGCAGCCCTCGGTGGGGTGGCAGCCGCCGTTCTGGAGGCGGGCCAGTTCGGCGGCGCCCTCGTCGAACTCGTGGTTGCCGACGCTCGTCACGTCCAGGTCGAGCTTGTTCAGCGCCTCGATGGTGGGCTCGTCGTGGAAGAGGCCCGAGACGAGCGGGGAGGCGCCGACCATGTCGCCGCCGGCGGCGGTGATGGAGTAGCGGTTGCCCTTGCGCGCCTCGCGCAGGTGGGTGGCGAGGTACTCCACACCGCCCGCGTCGACGGTCTTCGTCGTGCCGTCGGGCTGGAGTTCGGTGACCCGGCCCGAGGAGCCGGACGGCGGCTCCAGGTTGCCGTGCAGGTCGTTGAAGGACAGCAGCTGCACGTCCTGGTAGCGGCCGTGGTGGCCGTACGACGTGTCCTTGTCGCCGTGGTCCTCGCCCGCGCTCGCCGACCCGGGCAGGGCGGCCGCGGCCAGCGCGCCGGCGGTGAGCACACCGGCGGCGGTCGCGAGGAGACGGTTCGTACGGCGTCTGCGGCGCTGGTGGTGCGCCGGGGATGTGGCTGGCATGCGCCCCCCTGAGGGTCCGAGTGGGTACCGGCGCAGCCTAGAGTCAACGCGCGTAGCGCGACAGGGTCTTCAAGGTTACGGCCTGGTTTAACTTTCGCCGACACCGTTGCCGTCCGTTTTGCGGCCGCCTCCCTTTAACCTCGTACGCATGACCAGCGACGACTTCGCACGGCCCGGCCGCCCCCGCTCGCTCCGGACGTATGCCGCGCTCAGCCCCGGACAGACCGAGACGGTGCTCGCCCTGCTCTCCGAGGCCGCCCGGACCGACGGACAGCAGGCGGTGTCCGAGCAGGGGCGGTTGCAGCTGCGCGGCGGGGAGCGGGACGGGGTCTCGCACCTGCTGCTCTCCGTCGACGACGAACTCGTCGGATACGCCCAGCTGGAGGACACCGATCCGGTGGAGCCGCCCGCCGCCGAGCTGGTCGTGCACCCCTCCCACCGGGGCCACGGGCACGGGCGGGCGCTCGGTTCGGCGCTGCTCGCCGCCTCCGGGAAGCGGCTGCGGGTGTGGGCGCACGGCGGCCACTCCGCCGCCCGGCACCTCGCGCAGGTCCTCGGGCTGACGCTGTTCCGGGAACTGCGGCAGATGCGGCGGCCGTTGGCCGGCCTCGACCTGCCCGACCCGGTGCTGCCGGAAGGCGTGACCGTGCGCACCTTCGTGCCGGGCCGGGACGACGCCGCCTGGCTCGCGGTGAACGCCGCCGCGTTCGCCCACCACCCCGAGCAGGGCGCCCTCACCCAGCGCGACCTCGACGACCGCAAGGCCGAGGCGTGGTTCGACCCCGAGGGGTTCTTCCTGGCGGAGAAGGACGGCCGGCTCGTCGGCTTCCACTGGACCAAGGTGCACGCGGCGGAGCGCCTCGGCGAGGTGTACGTCCTCGGGGTGAGCCCCGACGCCCAGGGCGGCGGCCTCGGCAAGTCACTGACCACGATCGGGCTGCGGCACCTGGCGGCCCGGGGCCTGCCGACGGCCATGCTCTACGTCGACGCCGACAACAAGGCGGCGGTCTCCGTCTACGAGCGGCTGGGCTTCGTCACGCACGAGACGGACCTGATGTACCGGACGGAGACCTGAGCCCGCGGAGCCCGGCGCGCCGGGCCCGCTCCGTCGCGCACACCGCTCCCACGGCCAGCACCGCGCACAGCAGCAGCGTCCAGCGGTCGTGGGAGAGCGCCCACTTCGGGTCGTCGGGCGTCACGAACAGCGCCCAGCTCCCCGGGCTGAACAGGGGCGCCAGGATCGCGGAGGCGAGCAGGAACCCGGCGACCGCCTGACCCGGCCGGGTGCCGTCCCCCTGGCGGATCGCGAACGCCGAACCCGTCAGGGCGAGGGCGAGGACCGTGGCCGCCTCGACGGTGACGTCGGCGGCCGGAGGGCGCAGGGACCCGGGGACGAGGAGCAGGGCCGCCGTCCACCACAGGGCGGCGACCGGGGCGACGAGGGCGAGGCGCAGTCCGTGGCGGACGGCGCGCCGGGTGGGGACGACGGCCGTGGTGTGCCGGGCGGGGTCGTCCAGCAGGAAGGCCGCGCCCAGCGCGAAGGCCACCGCGGACGCCCTCAGGGCGGTCAGCGCGAGCCAGTCGGTCGCGCCGTCGCCCCACATCCTCGGGCCGGCGGCGAGCAGCAGGCCCAAACCGCCCCCGACCGCGATCGTCCGCCAGGGCACGGTCCGTGCCACCGGCCGGACCAGCACCGCGCTCACCGCTCCCCCGCTCACAGGCACTCGTCCTCCCCCTCCGGGGCCTCCAGGCCCAGCACCCGGGCGACACGGTCCGTCGTCACCTTCGGGGCCGTCAGCTCGGCCCAGTCGGCCCGCACCTTCGCGGCGACCTCGTCCCGGGGCCGCTGGAGCAGCTCGCGCACCAGTTCCGTGTGCGCGGCGGTCATCCGGAGCGGCTCGGTCTGCGAGACGACGATCGCCGAGCCGGTGTCGCTGTCGTCGAGGCGGACACGCCGCAGGTCGGCCATCGGATCGGGGCGGTCGGCGAGGGCCAGCCACATCACGGTGACCATCCGGCCGTCGCACATGGCGCCGACCGTCTCCTCCTTCCCCGTGACCAGCACACCGGCCACGGCGGCGGCGAACTCCGGGACCCGGTTGCCGCCCCAGGACGTGCCGACGGTCACCTCGCCCGGACGGGCGGAGGGGGCGAGCGCAGCGTCGCCGTCCAGACCGTGGCGCGCGTCGATCCGCTGCCGTACGACCAGCTGCCGGTCCTGCACGGCGGCGCCCGCGAGGGACCGCACGTCGTCCACGACCTCGGCCCAGTCGTCGGTGTGCGGGCCCCATTCCGGGAAGGCGCAGTACGTCGTGCCGTCCCGTTCGGCGCACCGCTGCTCCTTATCCGGGGTGACCGAGACCCGCGTACGCGCCTCGGTCGTCTCCTCCGGCACGCCCCGGGACTGGCCCACCACGCCCACCAGCGTCAGTGCCACCGCGCCGGCGACACCCGCCCGGACGGTCCACAGCCGGGCGCCGCCGGAGAGCAGCACCGCCGACAGCGCCACGCTCAGCGCGAGGCCCGCGAGGTACAGGGCGTGCCAGGCGGCGGGGCGGCCGAGCAGGTCGGAGGGCAGGGTGAGGGAGCTGTTCTCACCGACCGACGGCATCAGCCACCGGGTCCAGCCGTCACCTCCGGCCCCGGTGCTGAACACGGAGAAGAGAAGCAGGAAGACGATCAGCAGCGGGGCCGCGAGGGGCCCGGACACCAGCCGGGCCAGCAGCACGCCGAACGCCCCGAGCAGCAGCACGGACAGCGGCCCGACGAGGAGTTCGCCGGGCGAACCGTGCCCGACGGCGCCCGGCTTGAGCGCCTCCCAGGTGAACTGGCCGGCCACGCACACCGCGGCGAGGAGTGTCACCGGCACGACGGACAGCAGATGCGCGACCGTACGGCGCCAGGGCTGGACCACCAGCACGGCGAAGTGGCGGTCCGTGTCGTGCCGGCGCGAACGCAGCACCGCGTGGTTGGCGCACAGCAGCACCGCGAGCCCGACGAGCAGCGGCCCGCCCTGGGTGGCCCGGTCGGCGTCCTGGAGCGCGGGGAAGCCGTCGAACGAGTCACGGGTGCGCCACACGATCCAGGCGAGGTACACCGCGAAGGCGATGAGGACGGGCACCCGCAGCAGCAGTCTGCGCGCCTCGAAACCGGCGAGGGCGAACACCGCCGACCGGGCCGCGCGGGGTGCGGCCGTCACGGCGGACGGGGCCGGTGTCGTTCCGGTCATCGTGGTCATGCCGTCACCTCCGCGCCGGCGCCGTCGAGGGTGAGCAGGTAGCCGTCCTCCAGGGTGGGTTCGAGGAGGTCCGCGCCGGCGGGCGGGTCGCCCACGTTGCGGAAGGTGCCGAGTCCGGTGCGCCAGCCGGCCTTCGCGCCCGGGTCGCGTTCGGTGCTGCTCCACACCCGGCCGGCGGCCCGCGCGGTCAGTTCGGCGGGGGTGCCGTCGAAGCGGACGGTGCCGTCGGCCAGGACGACGACCCGGTGGCAGAGCATCGCCACGTCCTCGGTCTGGTGCGTGGACAGCAGCACCGTGCGGCCCTCACCGGCCCGTGCGATCAGCTCCCGGAACCGCATGCGCTGTTCCGGGTCGAGTCCGACGGTGGGCTCGTCGAGGACGAGGAACGCGGGATCGCCGACGAGCGCCGCCGCCAGCGCCACCCGCTGCCGCATCCCGCCGGACAGCTTGCGGATCCGCTTGCCGCGTACGTCGCCGAGGCCGGCCTCGTCGAGCACCCCGCGCACCTCGCGGTGGCGGGCGGCGCGGTCGGTGAGCTCCTTGAGGATCGCCACGTAGTCGACGAACTCGAAGGCGGTGAAGTCGGGGTGGAAGCCGGGCGTCTGCGGCAGGTAGCCGAGCCGGCGCCGGACCTCCTGCCGGCCGCGCGAGGTGCCCGGGTCGTGACCGAGCACCGTGAAGGAGCCCCGGTCGGCCGGCACGGCGGTGGCGAGCACCCGCAGCAGCGTGGTCTTGCCCGCGCCGTTGGGCCCGAGCAGCCCGGTGACACCGGCGGACAACCGCAGCGACACGTCGTCGAGGGCGCGCGTGCCGCCGTAACGGAGGCTCAGCCCGGAGGCAGAGACGGTGGTGGTCATACGGAACTCCCGTACAGGTGGAGGCGGGTGGATGGAACAGGAGGCGGCCGGCCCGCGATTCCCCGGGCCGGGGACCGGCCGGGGGCCGCGTGGACGGCGAGTGCCGGGGCGGACGGCCGGGGCCCTGACCGTCCGGGTGCCGGGGCGGTCGGCTCGGTCTCCTCGGCGGGGAGGGCGCCGGGGCGATCGGGCCGCCCCTCTCCGGTGGCGAGGGCGCCGGAATGATCAGCCCGCTCCCCGGTGGGGAGCCGAGGCCGCCGGCCTGGCTTCTCCCCCTCCCCGGCGAAGAGCCGGGGTGATCGGTCCGGTCCCCCGGCAGGGGAAGGGGAGCCGAGGCCGCCGGCCCGGTCCCCGCCCCTCCCCGGCAGGAAGCCGGGCGGCCGTCAGGGCGTGCTTCGGCCGTCGACGTCGAAGCGGTCGCGGAGCAGGACGAGCAGGGCGGCGGCGAGTGCGGTGACCGCCGCCGACACTCCCTGCCCGGTCGCGGTGAACGGGGCGAGCGGGCCGTCCTCGCCGGCCCGGGCGGCGTCCGCCGTGAGCAGCAGCGCGATCCAGCCGCCGCCGACGAGGGACGGGGCGAGCACCGGACCGAGCCGGGCGGTCAGCGCGAGCCCGGTCGCGGTGAGCGCGAGGGCGGGCAGCAGCCAGGTCAGGGCGCGCAGCCCGTACCCGGGCAGGGCGAGCGTGGCCAGCCCGTTGAGGCCGAGCCCGGCGCCGAGCACCGCCACCGTGCGGATCATCAGCAGCCGGAAGCCGTGCGTCGGGGCGACGACCGCCATCTCGTACGTCGGGTCCAGCGCGGGCCCGTACGACAGGGCGACCCCGGCGAGCGGCAGCAGCGGGGCGAGGGCGAGGAAGAGGGTGGGCGAGCCGCCGGTGCCGTGGCCGGCGGTGACGGCCACCGTGAGCAGGAGGACGGCGGTGACCGCGCCCAGCCAGGAGCGGCGCAGCGCCGGGGTGGCGGCGAGCAGCCGCGCGGTGTGGTCGGCGATGCCGAGCCGCAGCAGCAGCGACTCCAGGAAGCCGGGCCGGGGCGCGTCGAGTTCGGCGTCGAGCCGTTCCCACCCGGCGTCGAGGGCGACGGGGTCGCTCACGTCGGCGAGGACGGCCCGGCAGTGCGCGCAGGCGGCGAGGTGGGTGTCGGCCGACCACAGCAGGGGAGCCGGGAGGCCGCCGCGCGCGTAGGCCCGCAGGTCCTCCTCGGACACGTGCCAGCCGGTGCCGCCCCCGGACGTACCGCCCGTCGTTCCGTACGTCATGCCAGCGCCTCCCGGAGTTGCCTGCGGGCCCGCATCGCCCGCGTCTTGACCGTGCCCGGCGGGATGCCGAGCAGGACTGCGGCCTCACGGGTGGTCAGCCCGTCGACGACCGTCGCCTGGAGCACCGCGCGCAGTTCCGGCGACAGCCGGACCAGCGCACCGGCGAGGTCCCCGTGCTCCACCCCCGCGAGCACGCGGTCCTCCGCCGACGCCTCGTCCCGGTGCCGCAGCCGCGCCAGCGTCTGCCGCAGCCGGCCGCGCGCACCGGCGCCGCGCAGGGCGTCGACCAGCCTGCGGGAGGCGATCCGCCACAGCCAGCCGGCCGCGTCCCCGTCCTCCCGGTACCGCGCGCTCCCCCGCCACACCGCCAGGAACGTCTCCTGTACGACGTCGTCGACGATCCCCGCGTCGGCGCACCGGCCGCGCATCCGGGCGGTCAGCCACGGCGCGTACCGCCGGTACAGCTCCTCGAAGGCGCGCCGGTCCCCGTCCGCCGCGACGGCGCGCAGCAGCTCCCCGTCGCTTCTCGTTTCGCTCACGTCCCCTCATCGGACGGGCCCCGCCGATCGGTTCACGGGATCGCGGTCGCCTTTTCCGGGGCTCTCCCGCGGCGGCGGACGCCGCGAGGCGGTAGGGCGCCCACGCACCCCACCGCCTCTTCGGGCCACCCCCCGACTCATGTGTTCAGGTTCATATCACCCCCCACAGGGCCGGAACGTTCGGCGGTTCCCAGCCCGGATAGGCGGTGTGGCCCTGGATGCACCGGTAGCGGACGCCGTCGTAGGTCACGATGTCGCCGGCCGCGTAGGTGGTGCCCAGTCGCCAGGTCGTCTCGCCGCCGCCGTCACCGCTCACGGTGAGGGTGTAGGTGGTGGTGTGGGTGACCGAGCCCGTGCCCGTGAGGGTCAGGGTGTAGGTGCCGCTCACCGTGCCCGGCGCGACCTCGACGGTGGCGGTCGAGGACTGGCCCGAGGTCACCGAGCCCGGCGAGAAGGACACGCTCACCCCGGCCGGGGCGCCCGACGCCGACAGGCGCACGCTCTGCGGGTCGCCGCTGGTGGTGGCGGTGCGCACGGTGACCGTGGCGGACGAGCCCGGGTCGACGGTGCCCGAGGCCGGGTCGGCGGAGATGGAGAAGTCGTCCGTCGGGGCGGGCGTGTCGCCGACGGCGGTCTTCCAGAGGGTGTACGCGATGCCGTCCGCGCTGCGGTTCAGGGCGGTGGCGCTGATGTTGGAGGTGGTGTCGCAGGCGGAGTGGTAGCACGGGTCGTAGGAGGCGCCCGCGGTGCCGCCCCACTTGGCGGCCTCGGCGGCGGACTTCCGCGCGGAGGCGCCGGTGGCGTAGCCGGAGGTGGGGATGCCGACCTGCTGGAAGGAGTAGTCGTCGGAGCGGCCCTGGCCCTCGACGTTCTCCTGGGGGGCGAGTCCGAGGGAGTCCCAGTACTCCTTCATCGGCCCGGACGCCGCGGAGCCGATGTTGTTGATGAAGTAGCCGCCGTTGACGGAGGCCACCATGTCGAAGTTGTAGTAGGCCTTGATGCGGGAGCGTTCGGTGGCGGAGAGCGTCCTGGCGTAGAAGTCGGAGCCGTTCAGGCCCTGCTCCTCGTCGGTCCACCAGGCGAAGCGGACCCGGTTCTTCATGGCGGGGTTCTGCTCGGCCAGGGTGAGCGCCGCCTCCAGGAGTGCGGCGGATCCGGAGCCGTTGTCGTTGATGCCGGGGCCCGCGGAGACGCCGTCGAGGTGGGCGCCGAACATGTAGACGCCGTTCGCGTCGCCCTGCGGCCACTCGGCGATCAGGTTGTCGCCCGCGCCGGCGGAGCAGCCGGAGGTGCAGGTCTGCTCGGTGACCGTGTAGCCGGCCGCCTGGAGCCTGCCCTTGACGTAGGCGAGGGAGGCGTCGTATCCGGCGCCGGTGGCGCGGCGGTTGCCGCCGTTCTGCGCGGCGATGCTCTGGAGTTGCGTCAGGTGCGCCTGGACCCGGGCCACGTCCACGTCAGGCGGGGTGCCCGGTGTGGTGCCGCCGTCGACGGTGAGGACGTACTGGACGGTGTGGGACTTGCCGCCCGCGGTGCCCCGCACGGTGAGCGGGTAGGTTCCGGCGGCCGTGCCGGCCGTGGTGGAGACCCGCATGGTGGAGCTGTCGCCCGAGGTGACGGTGGCCGGGCTGAAGGTGACGTTCACGCCCGGCGGGGCGCCGGTGGCGGTCAGCGAGATCTGCTGGGGGTCGCCGGAGACGGTGGTGGTGCCGACCGTGGCGGTGGCGGTGGCGCCGGCGTCGACGCTGCCGCTCGCCGGGCTGAGCGCCAGGGAGAAGTCGGTCTGCCGCGCGGTGCAGGTCGGGTCACCGCTCTGGGCGGGGACGTCGATGGCGGTCCAGGCGGCCTTCGTCGCGTCGAACAGCTCGCAGGACGCGTCCAGGTTCTTCGCCGCGGTGAGGGTGGCGGTGCGGTACCGCTTGTAGGTCATGCCGCTGGTCTTGAGCAGCATGCCGCCGTAGAAGATCTTCCCGGCGTTCCGGATGCCGATGCCGGTCACCTGGCTGCCGTCGCAGGTGGGGCTGGAGGGCTTGCCGCCACCCGGGGCGGATCCTTCGGCCAGCAGGTAGAACCAGTGGTTCATGGGTCCGGCGGCCGCGTGCTCCTCGGTGTTGGGGATGGCGGCCGAGTAGCAGTTGGGGTCGTTGTTGACCAGCCGGGGGTTGTACATGTTGCGGATCGGGCCGCGGCCCTGGAGGTCGATCTCCTCGCCGACGGTGTAGTCGGGGGTGTCGTACGGGGCCGGCTGGTTCGTGTACGCCTCGGTCAGGGCGCCCATGATGTCGCCGGTCGCCTCGCCGAGGCCGCTCTCGTGGCGGGCGCCGCCGGGGGTGTTGGAGTCCAGTCCGTGGCCGAACTCGTGGGCCACCACGTCCATTCCGGCGATCCACTTGCCGGCGCTGTTGTGGCCGATGGTGACGGTGGAGCCGTCCCAGTAGGCGTTGAGCTGGTTGAGGCCCACGCGCACCGGCCAGCTTCCGCCGTTGCCGTTGTGGCCGTTGCGGCCGAGCCAGTCGTCGAGCATGTTCCACTGCTGCTGCGCGGCGAACATGACGTCGACGCAGCCGGTCTCCTTGCTGGAGGCGTTGCCGGTGCCCCAGTCGTCGTCCGTGCCGGTGAAGAGGCCGCCGCCGTAGTCCGAGCACTGGAGTCCGGGGCGGGTGGCGTCGCGCAGCGCGTAGCCGCTGCCCGAGCGGGAGGTGTCGATGGTCAGCGGGTCGGGGCCGTTCCACTCGCTGTGGCCGGTGCCCGCCCGTACGTCGTCGTAGCTGTCGACGACCTTGCCGGTGCGGGCGTCCACGAAGACGTGGAGCCGGCTGGGCTCCTCGTCCCCGGTGGTGCCGATGAGCACGGTCTCCCAGGCGAGGGTCTGGACGTCGTCCTTGACGTGGACCACGAGCCGTCGCGAGTCGGTCCTCTCGACCGAGGCGAGTTCGGCGCGGCTGGTCCTCTCCGCTTTCTCCGCCTTGATCCGGGCCTCGGTGGGGACCGCGATGGTGGTCTCGGTGGCGGACCGGACGGCACGGACCCGGCCCTTGCCGTCGGCGAGGACGACGGCGTCGCCGCCCACCACCGGCAGTCCGTGGTAAGTGCGTTCGTAGGCGACGGAGTACAGGCCCTCGCCGCCCCACGGGGTGACCTGCCGGCGGTCGTACTGCTCTTCCTCGCCGCCGCTGGTCAGGGCGTCGAGGCCGCTGCGTACGGCCCGGTCGGCGGCGGCGACGGCCTTCTCGACGGGGGTGGGTTCGTCGGGGGCGGCGGCGGGTGCGGTTCCCGGCGCGGCGGACGCGAGGGAGGCCGGTACCGACACCCCCCCGATGGCCAGGGCCAGGGACACCCCGGCCATCGCGGTTCTTCTGAGCATCGTGGCTCCTTGTGAGAGGTGGGGAGGCTCACTGGGCCGCCCCGTCCCCCGGCACGCCTGTACGGGCGGCCCCGGGACACGGCGGCACACCCGCTCGACCGACTGACGCTTACATGTCATGTCACGGGCTGGCGGAACCCTCACACCGCTCCACGCCGGAATCAACGGCCGTACGGAGGTGGTCCAGACCTGTCAAAATCCGTCAAGTGGCGTCGGGGCGGGCCGCTTTGCTCCCGCGCTGCCGCTCCCGCCACTTCCGCGCGGTCACTCCCGCGCGTCCAGCAGCCGCTCCCGGTACTCCCTGACCTCCGGAAGGTCGCGCCACCGTCCGTCGAGGCGGCTGTGCAGTCCGCGCAGCTCCGCGCCGACCATCGACTCCCGGGAGCGCACGGCCTCCTCCAGCACCTCACCGGCCAGGCCGACGGCCGCCGCGGGGTCGCCGGCGCAGGCCCAGCAGTCCGCCAGGCGCAGGGTGAGCAGCAGGCGGGTGGCCCGCATCTGCGGCGGCACCTGTGCGCACGACCGCGCGGTGACGGTGACCGCCCGCCGGGCCGCCGCGCGGTCACCGGTGGCCACGGCGAGGTCGCGCAGGGCCCCGCCGATCGCGGAGTCGACCCGCATCTCCCCCTCGGTCCCGGCCAGCCAGGGCGCCTCGAGGAGGTCCCGTCCGTCGAGGCGGGCGAACTTCCGCCGGGCCGACGCGATATGGCGGCGGCACTCCGCGGCGTCGCCGGCGAGGGCGTGACCGCGGGCCTGGTAGAGGCCGGACAGGGTGGCCGTCCACCGCCGCCGGGTGTCCACCGCGCCGATGCCCGCCGCGTACGCGAGCATCGTCCCGGCGTCCCCGTCGAGCCGGACCAGGGTGCACATGTCGCTGAGCAGGGTGGCCCGGGCCGGGACGTCCCGGACGGCGTCCGCCCAGCGCAGTCCGTGACCGAACCAGGCCATGGCGACGCCGCTCTGCCCGCGCTCCATCCGCAGCCGCCCGGCGACCTGCGCGTACTGCGCGGCCAGCCGCAGTTGGCCGTAGGGCAGCCGGCCGGCGGCGCCGATCTCGGCGGCCCACCGCGCCACGACCCGCGCCAGCCCCTCGACGGCGGTCACCCGGCCGCCGGTGGCCCGCTGGAACGCCTCCCTGATCAGACAGGCCAGCACGGCGGTGAGCCCGTGCAGCAGCTCCGGCTCCGCGTACGCCGTGCCGGTGTGCGGCACCGCGCTGTCCAGCAGCTCCAGTAACTCGCCCCGGTCGGGCACCGCGCACCCCACGTTGCCGTGCAGCGGGCACGCGAGCCCCTCGGCGGGCAGCCGCGACGGCCACAGCCCGGGGTCCGGCGCCTCGGGACCGGCCGTGAGGTCCGCGCCGGGCAGCGGGGCGAACAGCGTGGGGTCCGCCGGGAAGCCCGGCCGGTACGGCGCCGCGCGCGGTGCCGCGACGGCGGCGGCCAGTTCGCCGCCGGTCTCCAGGACGGCGTCGAGCCGGCGCACCAGCCCGACCGGCGGCTCGCGCAGACCGGCCTCCAGCTTGCTGACGAGGGAGTGGTGGTAGCCCACCCGCAGGCCGAGCTGGAGCTGGGTCAGCCCGGCCGCCCTGCGCAGGGAGCGCAACAGCCGCCCGAACTCCTCCCACCGCGCTTCGTCCGCCCCGCCCGTCATGGCCTCTCCCCCCGTCGCGGCTTCCGCCTCCCGACAGGACAGAGGGGGACGGCGCGCCGCGTCAATGAAGTGGCGCGTTTGACTTTTCCGGATCACTTGCACCACCCTTTCACTACTCAATTAGTGAAAGGGTGGTTGTCGAGTGGTCGACTACCGGATCGACCGGCGCAGCGGCGTGGCCACCTACGTCCAGATCGTGCAGCAGACCAAACAGGCCCTGCGCCTGGGCCTGCTGGAGCCCGGCGACAAGCTGCCCACGGCCCGCGAGGTCGTCGAGGCCACCGCCGTGAACCCCAACACCGTGCTGAAGGCCTACCGCGAGCTGGAACGCGAGGGCCTGGTGGAGGCCCGGCGCGGCCTCGGCACCTTCGTACGGCGCTCCCTGGGCGCCGCCCCCGCCGACTCCCCGCTGCGCGCGGAGCTGGAGGACTGGGCGGCACGGGCCCGTGCGGCCGGCCTGGAGCGGGAGGACGTGGCCGCGCTCTTCACCGCCGTACTCGAAACCCACTACCCGGCGCGAACGCCGGACCCCGCACATCCGAAGACCTCTCAGGGAGACCCGTCATGACCGTCCCGGCCATCGAGGCAGGCGCGCTCGGCAAGCGCTTCGGCCGGCGCGCCGCGTGGGCGCTGCGCGACTGTTCCTTCCGGCTGCCCGCCGGCCGCGTCTGCGCCGTCGTCGGCCCCAACGGCGCGGGCAAGTCCACGCTGCTCGCGATCGCCGCCGGGCTGCTCGCCCCCACCGACGGCACGATCACCGTCCTCGGCACGGCCCCGGCGGCGGCCCGCCCCCGGGTGGGCTTCATCGACCAGGACAAGCCGCTGTACCCGCAGCTCACGGTGGACGAGACGCTGCGCATGGGCGCCGATCTGAACCCCGGCCGCTGGGACGCGGACACCGCGCGGCGGATCGTGGCCGGCGGCGACCTGGACCCGGGCAAGCGGATCCGCTCCCTCTCCGGCGGCCAGCGCACCCGCGTGGCCCTCGCGCTCGCCCTCGCCAAGCGGCCCGAACTGCTGCTCCTGGACGAGCCGATGGCCGACCTCGACCCGCTGGCCCGGCACGAGCTGATGGGCGTGCTGATGGGGCAGGCCGCCGCGCACGGCACGACGATCGTGATGTCCTCGCACGTCGTCGCCGAACTGGAGGACTCCTGCGACCACCTGCTGCTGATCGGCGGCGGCCGGGTCCGCCTGGCCGGCGAGATCGACGACCTGCTGGCCGCCCACACCCGCGTCTCCGCCCCGGCGGCGACCGACCTGGCCCCGCACGACGTCGTGGAGTCCCGCACCACCGGCCGCCAGGTCAGCGCGCTGATCCGCCCGTCCGGCCCGCTGCCCGGCGACTGGCGCACCGACGCGCCGTCCCTGGAGGAGCTCGTCCTGTCCTATCTGCGCAACCCCGAGGCCCCCGCCCCGGCCGACCTCATGGAGGCCGCCGCATGACCGCCACCCTGACCGCCCAGGCCACCACCGACCGCCCCGCCCCCGCACCCCGGCAGCTCCGCTGGCTGCTGCGGCTGCACCGCCCGGCCCTCCTCTCCGGTGCGGCGATCGTGCTGCTGACCGGCGCGGCCCTGCTCTGGCTCGGCGGCCCGCTCACCGACGCCTCGGCGGCGGCCTGGAAGCAGTACAACGCCTGCGGCTTCACCCCGAGCTGCGCCTACGACCAGAGCTCGATCCTGCGCTACAAGGACGTCTACACCTACACGACGACCGCCGTCCTCGTCGTGCCGTTCCTGGTCGCCGCCTGGGCCGGCGGCTCGCTGACCGGCCGCGAGACGGAGTCCGGCACGGTCCGCCTCGCCTGGACCCAGAGTGTCTCCCCGGCCCGCTGGCTGGCCTCCCGGCTCGCCTTCCCGGCCGTGCTGACCGCCGCCGCGACCGGTCTGCTGGTCTGGCTGCACCGCCTGGCCTGGACGGCGGCCGACGGCCGCGTCGACACCGCCAAGCCCTGGTACGACTTCGCCACCTTCTACGCCAACGGCACCGTCCCGGTGGCCCTCGCACTGGCCGGACTGGCCGTCGGCGTCCTCACCGGACTGCTGCTGCGCCGCTCCATGGCCGCGCTCGCCACGGCCGCCGCCGTGCTCGGGGCGCTGTGGGCGGCCGTCCACACCGCCCTGCCGCACCTGTGGCCCGCGGTCACCGCGACCAGCAGCCTGGAGGACGGCCCGACGGGCTCGGGCATCCCCGTCGGCGAGGGCGTCCTCACCGCGGACGGCGACCGGGTGGCCGCGCCCTGCCACAGCGGCATGATGGACGGCTGCCGCTCCACCCTGGCCGACCTGGACGCCACCGGCTTCTACCGCGACTTCCACCCCGCCGACCACTACTGGCCGCTCCACCTGGTCGCCTCCGGCGTCCTGCTCCTCGTCGCCGCCCTGGCGGCCCTGGCCGCCTTCCGGCTGCTGCGCCACCGCACCGGAAAGACCACAGGATGAACGGCACCCCCACGACGCCCCGGCCCCGTCCACCCCGGCCGGCACCACGCACACACCGCACGGCCTGACCCGCGCGCCCGTACGCCCCTCCCGGCGAGGGACACCGCCGGACCGCTCCCGGACGCGGGCCCCGGAGCCGCACCGGAAGCGAACCCACCGGCGGCACGCCGGCGGGCCGATCCGACGGGCCGCCCCGGCGGGACATTCGCTCCCGTACGTCCCTCCTGACGCAGGACGCCGCCGGCGAATCCGCCAGACCGCTCCCGGACACGGGCCCGAGGCCACCCCAGGAGCGAATCCGCCGGCGGCACGCCGGCGGGCCGATCGACGGGCCGCCCCGGGGTGTCCCCCGGCAGGCCACTCCGGCGGGGCATCCGCTCCCGGCGATGTCCCGCCGCCGGATCCGCCGGCACGGCGTCCGGTGGCGGGACGGGGGAGCCGGACGTACGGGGCTCCCCGCGCCGGGGTCCGTACGCCTCCCGTGAGCCGCCGCCCGATATCCCGGACGTCATGTCTCCGTAACCATCGATTCAGACAGGCTTGCGACGCTCGGCCAATGAATCCCGCCGTGCCAGAGGCTTCGCCGCCCCGAAGGGTGAACGGGGGGAACGGGAACGCCTCAGGGCCACCACCGCTCCCACCCGCGTTTTCCGACGCGCCCGTGACGCTGGTGACGCGGAACAATGGGGCCATGAGCCAGCCCAGCACCCAGGCACAGGTACAGCACCCGCAGCCCTCCGTGGGCTCCATCGCCGCCCACCGCCCGCACACCGTGGCCGGGTCCGTCTCCGACCTGGACCCCGACATCGACGCGGACCTCGACGGTTACGAGGAGTCGCCGGCCGACGGCACCACCCCGCTCCCGCAGGGCCGTTTCCTCGACCGGGAACGAAGCTGGCTCGCGTTCAACGAACGCGTCCTCGAACTCGCCGAGGATCCCGACACCCCGCTGCTGGAGCGCGCCAACTTCCTCGCGATCTTCGCCAGCAACCTGGACGAGTTCTTCATGGTCCGCGTGGCCGGCCTGAAGCGCCGTATCGCCACCGGTGTCGCCACCCGCTCCGCCTCCGGCCTCCAGCCGCGCGAGGTGCTGGAGATGATCTGGGCCCGCTCCCGCGAGCTGATGGCCCGGCACGCCGCCTGCTACCACGAGGACGTCGCCCCCGCGCTCGCGGAGGAGGGCATCCACCTGGTCCGCTGGAACGAGCTGGCCGAGAAGGAACAGGCCCGCCTGTTCACCCTCTTCCGGCACCAGATCTTCCCGGTCCTCACCCCGCTCGCGGTCGACCCCGCGCACCCCTTCCCGTACATCTCGGGCCTGTCGCTGAACCTGGCCGTGGTCGTACGCAACCCGGTCACCGGCCACAAGCACTTCGCACGGGTCAAAGTGCCGCCGCTGCTGTCCCGCTTCCTGGAGAGCTCCCCCGGCCGGTACGTCCCCATCGAGGACGTCATCGCCGCGCACCTGGAGGAGCTGTTCCCGGGCATGGAGGTGCTGGAGCACCACGCCTTCCGGCTCACCCGCAACGAGGACCTGGAGGTCGAGGAGGACGACGCGGAGAACCTGCTCCAGGCGCTGGAGAAGGAGCTCATGCGGCGCCGCTTCGGGCCGCCGGTGCGTCTCGAGGTGGAGGAGTCCATCGACCGCGAGGTGCTGGACCTGCTGGTGCGCGAGCTGAAGATCAGCGAGGCCGAGGTGTACCCGCTGCCGGGCCCGCTCGACCTCACCGGCCTGTTCCGCATCCACGGCCTGGACCGGCCCGAGCTGAAGTACCCGAAGTTCATCGCCGGCACCCACCGCGACCTGGCGGAGGTCGAATCGGCGTCCCAGCCCGACGTCTTCGCCGCCCTGCGCAGCCGGGACGTGCTGCTGCACCATCCGTACGACTCGTTCTCCACGTCGGTGCAGGCGTTCCTCCAGCAGGCCGCCGAGGACCCCGACGTGCTGGCCATCAAGCAGACGCTGTACCGCACTTCGGGCGACTCCCCCATAGTCGACGCGCTGATCGACGCCGCCGAGGCCGGCAAGCAGGTGCTGGTCCTGGTCGAGATCAAGGCGCGTTTCGACGAGCACGCGAACATCAAGTGGGCGCGCAAGCTGGAGGAGGCCGGCTGCCACGTCGTGTACGGCCTGGTCGGCCTGAAGACCCACTGCAAGCTGTCCCTGGTGGTCCGTCAGGAGGGCGAGACGCTACGGCGTTACAGCCACGTCGGCACCGGCAACTACCACCCGAAGACGGCCCGCCTCTACGAGGACCTCGGACTGCTCACCGCCGACCCGCAGGTCGGCGCGGACCTCTCCGACCTGTTCAACCGGCTCTCCGGCTACTCCCGCCGCGAGACCTACCGGCGCCTGCTGGTCGCCCCCAAGTCCCTGCGGGACGGCCTGGTCTCCCGCATCGACAAGGAGGCCCAGCACCACCGCGCCGGGCGGCCCGCCTACGTCCGCATCAAGGTCAACTCGATGGTCGACGAGGCCGTCATCGACGCCTGCTACCGGGCGTCGCAGGCGGGCGTCCCGGTCGACATCTGGGTGCGCGGCATCTGCGCGATCCGGCCGGGCGTGGCGGGCCTGTCGGAGAACGTGCGGGTACGGTCCGTCCTCGGCCGCTTCCTCGAACACTCCCGTGTCTTCGCCTTCGGCAACGGCGGCGAGCCCGAGGTGTGGTTCGGCAGCGCGGACATGATGCACCGCAACCTCGACCGCCGCATAGAGGCGCTGGTACGGGTCACCGACCCCGCGCACCGGGCGGCTCTGAACCGGCTGCTGGAGACCGGCATGTCGGACACCACCCAGTCCTGGCACCTCGCCGCGGACGGCGAGTGGACCCGGCACGCGACGGACGCGGACGGCCAGCCCCTGCGCAACGTCCAGGAGATGCTCATAGACGCCCGGAGGCGCCGGCGTGGCACAGCTACACCCTGACCCGACGGACCCCACGGCCCTGGCCGGCTATCTGCGGGCCCAGGCGACCGAGTTCCTCCGCGCGCTGCGCCTCCACCGGGAGACCGGTGCGGGCGCGGCGGCGTCGGAGGGTTCCGTCGAGGCGGCCCGCGCGCTGCGCCGCGCGGCCCGCCGCGTCAGCGCGAGCCTGCACACCTTCCAGCCGGTCCTGGACCCCGACTGGTCGGAGGCGATGCGCCCCGAACTGGCCTGGGTCTCCGCCACCCTGGCCCTGGAACACACCTACACCTCCCGCCTGAACCAACTCCTCCAGGCCCTCCACCGCCTCTCGGGGGCCCCGCCGTTGTCGGCTCTGCCGCACCCCACGCACCCGCAGCCTGCGGGCAGTCGTGCCGCTGGGGCGGCACGGGTGGGCGCAGGCGGCACCTCGTCGGCGCCGAGCAGCGCCACCCCGCCCCGCACCCCGGCCGCCCCGACACCCGAAGCGACAAGCACCGAACCTGGTGCTTACGGCAGCAAGAGTGCCGCCGCCACCGGTGTTCTCGCCGACTCCGTCAACGGAACCGTCGTCACCGCCCCGGACCGGGGAAACCTGACCGTCGGCGCCGCCAAGGCCGGAGCCCTGCTGGACCGCCAGCTGACCCTGGCGAGGACCCGGGCGCACTCCACCGCCCTGCAGGCCCTCGGCTCCTCCCGCTTCCACGCGATCGCCGACAAGGTCGCCGTACTCGCCAGCGAGGTCCCGCTCTCCCCGGCGGCGACGGCGCCCGGCGCCGACCTCCGCCCGCTCGCCGACGCCGCGCGCGAGCGCCTCGCCGACGCCGTCGCCGCACTGCCCCTGCTCACCGCGGGCAGCCCGTACAACGCCGAGGCGCTGATCCACGGGCTCTCCCCGGACCCCGCCCCGCACCCGCAGGACGCCCCCTGGCACCAGGTCCGCCTCCTCCTGCGCCTGCACCGCTACGCCCTGGAGGTCCTCCACGCCGGCCCGGACCCGACCCTCCTCGCCGCCGGCGAGGCACTGGACCGGCACCGCGACGCCTCCGAGGCCGCGGCAGCCGCCGCGCAGGCGGCCCGCACCCCGCGGATCGCCCCGGCCACGGCGTACGCGCTGGGCGTGCTCCACGCCGACCAGCGGCATGAGGTGGAGGCGGCGCGGTACGCGTTCCAGCGGGCCTGGCGGAAGGAAGCCGCCGGCACGTTATAGACACGGACAGGGAGGCACCCGGTGAGCACCCCGCGCTCCGCGCACGGACAGGCGCACGCGCACGCCCCGCACCGCACCCTCACCGTCCAGGCCGCCGGCTGCGTCCTGTGGCGCCGCTCCCCCGTGACCGGCGAGCTCGAGCTCTGTCTCGTGCACCGGCCGAAGTACGACGACTGGTCCTGGCCCAAGGGCAAGCTCAAGCGCGGCGAGGACCCGCTGGCCGGCGCCCTGCGCGAGGTCGCCGAGGAGACGGGCCACACCGCCGTCCCGGCCGCCGAGCTCCCCAGCGCGCACTATCCGGCCAAAGGCCGCCCGAAGCGGGTCCGCTACTGGGCGGCCGAAGCCGTGTCCGGCGCGTTCGCCCCGAACGACGAGGTCGACCGCATCCTCTGGCTCCCCCCGGAGGCCGCCCGCGCCCGCCTCACCGAGCCCGGGGACGCCGACCTGGTGGACGCCCTCCTCGCCGCCCTCCGCCCGCCACCGTGAGTGTCCCGTTCCCGCCCGGTATCCCCCCGTGTCCTCGACGTAAGCGTTCCGTGACCTCACCGCACCGTCCCCAGGGGTTCACCGCGCGTTCATGTACGCCAATCGGCTGCTTCACCTGTTCTGCCTAATTTCGGCCTTACGCGATGCGGATCGCCCGAAGAGATGGATGGGTGACCGTGTCACCCACACTTCGCACGCCGCCGAATTCAGGACGGCGGCACTGGAAGGGATTCAAGTGAAGCTTCAGCGCAAGAACCGGCGGGCCCTCGCTCTCGGCGCTCTCGCCGTCTCCGGCGCCCTGGCCCTCACGGCGTGCGGCTCCGACGACACCGGCAACAGCAACGGCGGCGACGCCTCCGCCACCGCGCAGGCCGGCAACATCGACTGCGGCGACGCCAAGGGCCAGCTCCAGGCCTCCGGCTCTTCCGCCCAGAAGAACGCCATCGACGCCTGGGTCAAGCAGTACGCCGCGGCGTGCAAGGGCGTGCAGGTCAACTACAACCCGACCGGTTCGGGCGCCGGCATCACGGCCTTCACCCAGGGCCAGACCGCGTTCGCCGGTTCGGACTCCGCGCTGAAGCCCGAGGAGATCGAGGCCTCGAAGAAGATCTGCTCCGGCGGCCAGGGCATCGACCTGCCGATGGTCGGCGGCCCGATCGCGGTCGGCTTCAACGTTCCGGGTGTCGACGCCCTCGTCCTGGACGCCCCGACCCTCGCCAAGATCTTCGACAGCAAGATCACCAACTGGAACGACGAGGCGATCGCGAAGCTCAACCCCGACGCCAAGCTCCCCGACCTGAAGATCCAGGCCTTCCACCGCTCCGACGAGTCCGGCACCACGGACAACTTCACCAAGTACCTGAAGGCCGCCGCGCCCGACGACTGGAAGTACGAGGGCGGCAAGGCCTGGCAGGCGAAGGGCGGCCAGTCCGCTCCGCAGTCCGCCGGTGTCGCCCAGCAGGTGAAGCAGACCTCGGGCGCGATCTCCTACATGGAGCTGTCCTACGCCAAGGACGGCATGAAGACCGTCTCCCTCAAGACCGAGGCCGCCGAGCCGGTCGAGGCCACCATCGAGAACGCCACCGCCGCCATCGGCGCGGCCAAGGTCGTCGGCACCGGCAAGGACCTCGCGCTGGAGCTGGACTACACCCCGCAGGCCGACGGCGCCTACCCGCTCGTCCTCGTGACGTACGAGATCGTCTGCGACAAGGGCAACAAGGCGGAGACCCTCCCCACCACCAAGTCCTTCCTGAACTACATGGCTTCCGAGGACGGCCAGTCCCTGCTGGCCGACGCGGGCTACGCCCCGATGCCCGAGGAGATCATCACCAAGGTCCGCGAGACCATCTCGAGCCTCGCCTGACCCGAGTGTGCGGACCGGCCCCGACCAGGGTGCCGGTCCGCACCGTCCGGTGCACCGCCATCAGGAGCCCCCGGCCGCCGGGAGGCTCCGCCCGAGCCGCCCGACCCGGCGGCTCCGCAGACCGGAGAACCCGATGGACATCACCACACAGAAACCCGCCGCTCCCCCCGCACCCGGACCGGCCGCGCCCGAGGGCAAGCGCGCCGCGCGCGGCGCCACCCGCCCCGGCGACCGGATATTCCTCGGGTTCTCCCGCGGATCCGGCATCTTCGTCCTGGTCCTGATGGCCGCCATCGCGGCCTTCCTCACCTACCGCGCCTCGCTGGCCATCAGCAAGGACGAAGCCAACTTCTTCACCTCCTTCGAGTGGAACCCCACCGGCGTCCCGCCGGAGTTCGGCATCGCCGTCCTGGCCTTCGGCACCATCGTGTCGTCGATCATCGCCATGGTCATCGCCGTCCCGATCTCGGTCGGCATCGCCCTGTTCATCACGCACTACGCCCCCCGCCGGCTCGGCGGCACCGTCGCGTACGTGATCGACCTGCTCGCCGCCGTCCCGTCCATCGTCTACGGCCTGTGGGGCGCCATCGTCCTGGTGCCGCACATGGACGGCCTCTACGGCTGGCTCGACGACTACCTCGGCTGGACCGGCCTCTTCGCGTGGGAGGGCGGCCCCGCGCGGTCGCTGCTCACCGTCGGCATCCTGCTCGCCCTGATGATCCTCCCGATCATCACCAACGTCAGCCGCGAGGTCTTCCGCCAGGTCCCGCGCATGCACGAGGAGGCGGCCCTGGCCCTCGGCGCCACGCGCTGGGAGGTCATCCGCATGTCGGTGCTGCCCTTCGGCCGCTCCGGCGTCATCTCCGCCTCGATGCTGGGTCTCGGCCGCGCGCTCGGCGAGACGATGGCCGTGGCCATGGTGCTCTCGCCGTCCTTCGACATCAGCGCCAGCCTGCTCGACGCGGGCGGCGGCACCTTCGCCCAGAACATCGCCAGCAAGTTCAACGAGGCCACCGTGATGGGCCAGGACGCGCTGATCGCCTCCGGCATGGTGCTCTTCGTCATCACCCTGCTGGTCAACGGCGCGGCCCGCCTGATCATCGCCCGCCGCAAGGAGTACTCGGGGGCCAACGCATGAGCAACGCAACCCTTTCCCCCAAGCGCAGCTCCCTGCGCGGCGCGACCCTGCCCAAGTGGTTCCCCTGGGCGGTCGCCGCCGGCTCCCTCGTCCTGGGCTACGGCATCAGCGCCGCGGCCGGCCTGGACAGCGACATCCAGTGGGCCCTGATCGCCGCGGTCCTCTTCGTCATCGGCTCCTACGCCGTCTCCGCGAAGATCGAGGGCAGCCGCCAGGCCAAGGACCGCACCGCGACCAGCCTGGTCTGGGTCGCCTTCCTGCTGGCCGTGACCCCGCTGGCCTCCCTCCTGTGGGAGACGGTCGAGCGCGGCGTGAAGGTCCTCGACGTCTTCTTCCTCACCCATTCGATGGGCGTGGTCGCCGACGCCGAGCCCGGCGGCGGCATCTACCACGCCATGCTCGGCACCCTGGAGCAGGTCGGCCTCGCCGCCCTGATCTCCGTGCCGGTCGGCGTGCTCACCGCGATCTACCTGGTCGAGTACGGGCGCGGCAGGCTCGCCAAGGCCGTCACCTTCTTCGTCGACGTCATGACGGGCATCCCGTCGATCGTCGCGGGCCTGTTCATCCTGAGCCTGTGGGTCCTCATCCTGAAGATGGGCCCGTCCGGCTTCGCCGGTTCGCTGGCCCTGTCGATCCTGATGATCCCGGTCGTCGTCCGCTCCACCGAGGAGATGCTCAAGCTCGTCCCGAACGAGCTGCGCGAGGCGTCCCTGGCGCTCGGCGTGCCGAAGTGGCGCACGATCCTGAAGGTGGTCCTGCCGACGTCGATCGGCGGCATCATCACCGGCATCATGCTGGCGATCGCCCGTATCACCGGTGAGACGGCCCCCGTGCTGCTGCTGGTCTGGGGCACGGACTTCATCAACGCCAACCCGTTCCAGGACCCGCAGGAATCGCTGCCGATGTACATCTACCTGCAGTTCGGCGCCGGTTCCGACCCCGCGCACGACCGTGCCTGGGCGGCGGCCCTGACGCTCATCGCGTTCATCATGATCCTCAACCTCGTGGCCCGCGGCATCGCCCGCTGGAAGGCCCCGAAGACCGGTCGCTAAGGCCCTCCCGGACCCGAAAGAAGAAGTGATACCCATGGCCAAGCGCATCGACGTCAGCGGCCTCAACGCCTACTACGGCTCCTTCCTGGCCATCGAGGACATCTCGATGACCGTCGAACCCCGCTCGGTGACGGCCTTCATCGGCCCGTCCGGCTGCGGCAAGTCCACCTTCCTGCGCACCCTCAACCGCATGCACGAGGTGACGCCCGGCGGCCGGGTCGACGGCAAGGTCATGCTCGACGACGAGAACCTGTACGGCGCCGGCATCGACCCGGTGGCGGTACGGCGTGAGGTCGGCATGGTCTTCCAGCGCCCGAACCCGTTCCCCACGATGTCGGTGTACGACAACGTGGCGGCGGGCCTGCGCCTGAACGGCAAGTACAAGAAGTCCCAGCTCGACGACATCGTCGAGAAGTCCCTCAAGGGCGCCAACCTCTGGAACGAGGTCAAGGACCGCCTGAACAAGCCGGGCTCGGGCCTCTCCGGCGGTCAGCAGCAGCGCCTGTGCATCGCGCGGGCGATCGCGGTGGAACCGAACGTCCTCCTCATGGACGAGCCCTGCTCCGCCCTGGACCCGATCTCCACCCTCGCCATCGAGGACCTGATCGGCGAGCTGAAGGAGCAGTTCACGATCGTCATCGTGACGCACAACATGCAGCAGGCGGCCCGCGTCTCCGACCGCACCGCCTTCTTCAACCTGGCGGCCGTCGGCCAGCCCGGCAAGCTGATCGAGATCGACGACACGGAGCGCATCTTCTCCAACCCGTCGGTCCAGGCCACGGAGGACTACATCTCCGGCCGCTTCGGCTGACCACTACCCCTCGCGGTGCTGCATGGCGGTGCCACCGCGAGGCACAAAAAGGGCCCGCCCCTGGCTCCCGGGGGCGGGCCCTTCCACATACCTACGCAACTGCGAACACCACCGCCGCGTAACTGCGAACACCACCGCCGCCCAACCGCGGGCAGTCGTGCCTCCCCCAGTGCCTTGAAGGCCTGGGAGGTGCCCCCAGGGCGGCACGGGTGGGCGGTGGGGGTACCTCCCGCTCATGGGGGTACCTCCCGCTCGAGCGAAGCCGAGAGTGGGGGAGAAGCCGAGAGTGGGGGAGAAGCCGAGAGTGGGGGAGGCACCCCGCAAACGCCGGGCCGCGCGACAACCCCCGCCCAGCACCAACACCGAGCACCAGCCGACCCGGCCACACCACAGCTACAGCTACAGCTACAGCTACAGCACAGCTACAGCTACAGCACAGCTACAGCACAGCCAGATTCACCAGCCCGAACGACAGCGCAGCGACCACCGCCGCCGCCGGCATGGTGATGAACCACCCGAGAACAATGTTCTTGGCCACCCCCCACCGCACGGCGTTGACCCGCTTCGTCGCCCCCACACCCATGATCGCCGAAGTGATCACATGCGTGGTGGAGATCGGCGCGTGGAACAGGAACGCCGACCCGAACATGATCGACGCACCGGTCGTCTCCGCGGCGAACCCCTGAGGCGGATCAAGCTCGATGATCTTCCGCCCCAGCGTCCGCATGATGCGCCACCCACCCGCGTACGTCCCCGCGGACAACATCACCGCACAGGCGATCTTCACCCACACCGGAATCGGATCGCCGTAATCCTCGACATCCGCGATGACCAGTGCCATCACCACGATGCCCATCGTCTTCTGCGCGTCCTGCAGACCGTGCCCGAGGGCCATTCCCGCCGCGGACACCGTCTGCGCGATCCGGAACCCCCGCTTGGCCTTGTGCGGATTGGTCCGCCGGAAGATCCAGAGGATCGCGGTCATCACCAGATACCCGGCGAGCAGACCGACGACCGGCGACACGAACATCGGGATGACGATCTTGTCGAGCACCCCGTGCCAGTAGACGGTCGTCCCCCCGGCCAGCGCGGCCCCGACCATGCCCCCGAACAACGCGTGCGACGACGACGACGGCAGCCCGAAGTACCAGGTGATCAGGTTCCAGACGATCGCCCCGACCAGCGCGGCGAAGAGGATCCCCATCCCCTTGGACCCTTCGGGTGTCTGGATCACACCCTCACTGACGGTCTTGGCGACCCCGGACCCCATGAACGCGCCGGCGAGGTTCATCACGGCCGCCATGGCGAGCGCCGCCCGAGGCGTGAGCGCCCGCGTCGACACGGACGTGGCGATCGCGTTCGCCGAGTCGTGGAAGCCGTTCGTATATGTGAAGAAGAGCGCGACGCCGATGGTCACGACCAGAGCGAAGGTGTCCATGAAGTGCTCAGGACTCCTTGACGGCGATGGTCTCCACCGTGTTCGCCACGTGCTCGAAGGCGTCGGCCGCCTCCTCCAGTACGTCCACGATCTGCTTGAGCTTCAGCACCTCGATCGCGTCGTACTTGCCGTTGAAGAGGTGGGCCAGCAGCTTGCGGTGGATCTGGTCGGCCTGGTTCTCCAGCCGGTTGACCTCGATCCAGTACTCGGTGAGGTTCTCCATGGTGCGCAGGTGCGGCATGGCCTCCGCGGTCAGCTCCGCCGCCCGCGCCAGGACCTCGATCTGCTGCTCGACGCCCTTGGGCAGTTCCTCGATGTTGTAGAGGACGACCAGGTCGACGGCCTCCTCCATGAAGTCCATGATGTCGTCGAGGGAGGACGCCAGGGCGTAGATGTCCTCGCGGTCGAACGGCGTGATGAACGAGGAGTTCAGCTGGTGGAAGATCGCATGCGTGGCGTCGTCACCTGCGTGTTCCGCGGCCCGCATACGCTCTGCGATCTCGGCCCGGGCGGAGGGGTCCGCCCCGAGCAGTTCCATCAGGAGCTTCGAGCCCGTGACGATGTTGTCCGCGGACGCGGCGAACATGTCGTAGAAGCTCGTCTCCCTGGGGGTCAGACGAAAGCGCACGTGGGGTCCTCGGTGAGCAGCGGTTTCGGTCAGGCTGATGCTAGGCGCATCATCCGGCCACGACGAACGGGCCGCCCACCAGTGTCGCCCATCGGGCAGAGTGATGAGTACGGGGGCGGTCCGAGGTCCGTTTCCGGCCGTTGCGCATGTCACCGGCCAAGAGGCCTATACCCAGCAAAGTTCGCTACCATATACCCACCAGGGGTATGTGCCGCCCGTCAGTGCACCAGGAGGACGCGATGACGACCACCGAGACCGGCGCGGACGCGCCCTTCGCCCCGGACGCGACGGACCTCGTGACCGATCACGACCGCGGCGTCCACGGCTACCACAAGCAGAAGCAGGAGCACCTCAAACGCCTGCGCCGTATCGAGGGCCAGATCCGCGGCCTGCAGCGCATGGTCGACGAGGACGTCTACTGCATCGACATACTCACCCAGGTGTCCGCCTCCACCAAGGCCCTGCAGTCGTTCGCGCTGCAACTGCTGGAGGAGCACCTGCGCCACTGCGTCGCGGACGCGGCCGTCAAGGGCGGCGACGAGATCGACGCGAAGGTCAAGGAGGCGACGCAGGCCATCGCCCGCATGCTCCGGACCTGACCGGCCGGGTCAGGGACGGTCCGGCTCCGCCCGCGACTCGGCCACCCTCAGCACCTCGTCGATGCTCTCCAGGCTGAGCCGCTCCTCGGCGTTGGAGGCGGCGATGATCAGCTCCCCGCAGAGTTCGATCTCGGCGAGCGCCACGTGGTCCTGAACCGGAACCGTCCCACCGCCGAGCGGTGCCACGCGCCTCACCTCGTCTCCGTCGTCACCGACTTCCTAGAGTAGGGAGCGCCCTACACACCGCGCATGGCACGGAAGGGCTAGTTCAGGCCGGTCACTCCCGGCCTCCCTCCGCGGCGATCCGGCCCGCGTAGATGTCCTCGCCCTCGGGGAGCCGTACGTCGGCCGGGGCCCCGAAGTCGTACAGCAGCGTGGTCGAGGCGACCGCGACGGGCTCGTCCCGCCTGCCGTTGACGAAGCTGAACCGGTGCCGGAGCTTGCGGATCCGCCCCTCGTCGTCGAGGTAGGCGTCGAACGGCACCCGCGCGGTGGCGAACCCTTCCGCCGCCGCGCCCAGCGCCTCCCGGTTCGCCTCCGAGGCGTCCCGTGAGGCGTGCCGCAGGTCGGCGGTCCCCCGGTAGTGGCGCACCTTCGCCCCCGCGACCTCGGTCCGCCCCACGAACGTCGCCGACCGCGTCCCGCGCAGCACCTCGGCGGCGGCGAACGGATCGGTCGCCCCGCCGGTGACGAGGTTCCCGTCGGACAGCGTCCCGGTGTCCACCCGCACCCACTTGTCGGCGGGCACCCCGGCTCCCCGGTTCTTCATGAACAGTGCGCCGGGGGCGAGCAGTTCGGTGATGGGCCGCCGGACGACCCTCCCGGCCGGATCCCGCGGCAGCAGCACCTTCAGCCGTCCGAGCCGCTTGCGGTAGTCGTACACGCCCTCGCCCCGGATGGTGACCCGGGTCCCGCCGGCCGCCATCTCCAGGGACGTACGCGCCTTGGAACTCCCGGCGTCCACCAGCGCGTCGGCGGCCTCCCTCAACACCCGCACCGGGTCCCCGGCGGGAGCCCCCTGGGTCACGGCACCGCTTCTCGCACACCCCGCGCCGCCGAGCCCCAGGCAGCACACCACCCCGATCCCAGCCACCACGCCGCGCATCCGAGCCATGCCCGGTCAACGACCGGTCAGTGACCCCGTCACGCAGGCGGGTGGGGCGCTACCGTGGTCGGCGTGCCGCACCAGGACGACGAGCCGACCCCCGCCCACCACACCACGACCACCACCGAACAGGGCCCCTTCTGCACGGCCCACTGCACCTGCGGCTGGCGGGGCCCGGCCAGAAGAGCCAGAAGCCAGGCCAGGAAAGACGCCCAGAACCACACCGGCGAGTGACCCACGCCCCGTTCCCGTACCGGCGGCCGCGCGTGGGCCGCCCCCGGACGCGAGGTCAGCCCCGGCCCTTCGCGCGCGGGGGTGCCGTGCCCTCCTTCCAGGCCCGGGCGAACCGCTCGTGCGCGGGCGACGGGAGGGCCGCCGGCTCGCCGCGCACGGGGCGGGGCGCCTTCACGGCGGTGAGTTCCCCGCGGACGGCACGGTGGTGGTCCGGGCTCCAGCCGTTCCAGCGGCGTACGGTGCGGTCGGCCGGGCGGTCCAGGGCGTGCAGCTGGAGGTGGAGGGCCGCCGCGTCCCGGCCGACGCCGAGGGCCGCCGCCACCTCGTCCACCAGGTCCGGGACGCTGAAGAGGGGATTGGCCTCGTACTGGCCCGGCGGAACCGGGGTGGTGAGGGACCGGTCCGCCAAGGCGCGCAGGGCGGCGCGCAGTTCGGCGGGGGCGCCGGTGAGGAGGTCGATCAGCGCGCGTGCGCCCTCGGCGGCCGGGTCGCCGACCGGCCGTTCGGCGAGCGCCCAGGTGACGGCGGTGGCGGCGGCCCGGGTCCCGTCGGCGTCGAGCGGTTCCGCCGGCCGGCCGGTGAGCAGGGCGGTGGCCCAGCTCCCGGGCAGTCCGTGGTCCTCGGCCAGCGCGGCGGCATGGCTGCCGTCGTCGGCGTACGGGGTGACGCCGAGCAGGTCCGACCACGCGGCGGCCATCCGCTGCGCGACGGCGGTCACGCCACCGGGGGCCCACAGGTCGGCGGGGTCCTCCGGCAGAGCGGCGGCGAGCACCGCCAGCCGGCCGGTGGGGCCGAGCTTCCACAGCAGGTCGGCGTAGAGGGCCGCGGTGGACCGGTCCGCCCGGTACGGCTTCGCGCGGCACGCCTTGAGGTCCGCGGACCGGCCGTCGCCGCCCACGAAACCGTCGAGGACCAGCGCGGCGACCGGCCGCGGCACGCCCGTGCGCCAGCGGAACACGTCCACCGCCGCGTCGGACACGGCGAGCGGGCCGTGCTCGTCGAGCAGGGCCAGCAGGCGGGGTATCCGGGCGGTGTCGTCGCCGACGACGGTGTGCTCCTGGCAGTCCTCGGCGTCGTCGGGCGCCGCGTCGTCGGCGCGCTGGACGAAGAAGGCCAGGCCACGGGGGCCCGGATGGGAGACCACCGTGGCGCCCGCCGCGCGGAGCCCGGCCACCCGCGCCTCCGGGGCGTAGCCGGTCCGCCAGGTGCTGCCCGCCTGAGCGAACGGCTGGCGGCTCCAGACGTCGAGCAGCGCGCCGATCGCCTTCCGCCGGTCGTCCGGGGTGGCCGCGACGACGGCCCGCCAGGCCACGGCGTCGATGTTCCCGACCAGCGCGATCCATTCGGGCACCGGTCCGGGCAGGGCGAGCAGCCGCGTCTCGTCGTCGATCTCACCGCGCAGATGACGGCCGTCGGCGGCGACGGAGGTGAGCAGGGCGGGCCGGGGCTGCGAAGGCACCCGCCGGTACAGGCTCTTCCGGCTCGACAGCCCGTTCAGGGCCGGCACGAGCAGGGTGTCGGGCACCGGATCGGGCAGCTCGACGACCGGTCCGGAGCGCATCACGGCCACCCGGTGCGACAGCTCCCTGCGGCGGCGCAGCACGTCGGCGGCGAGCCGTACGGCACGGGCCACCCCCTGACGGACCCTCGGCTCGGTCACGCCGGGCAGCTCCGGCTCGCCCTTGGAGGACAGCAGGGCGCGTACGGCCGGTTCGGTGACGGCGCGCAGCGCACGGGACGAGGGCTCGTCGCGCGGGGTGAGGAAGTGCCAGAAGGCGGGCGGGGGCACGGGCCCCGCCTGGTCGCCGAGGGTGGCGCGGACCGGAGTGCGGTCGCGGCTTCCGGCGAAGCCCCGGACCTGCCAGAGCAGGGAGTTGTCCACGGCGGAGTGGCAGCGGACGGTGGTGCCGCCGGTGACGACGGCGTCCTCCCCGCCGGACGGCAGGGCGAGGATGCCCCACGGGCGGCGGCCCCAGGTGCGGGTGCGGTAGGAGGCGGTGCGCCCGTCGATGGACTCCAGCACGAACTCGCGTGGCGAGTAACCGGAGTAGGGGGTGGTGTGGAGGACCCGGCAGCCGGTGAGCCGGCCGTCCTGGCCGAGCGGCGACGGCGGGGCGCCGGGCGGCAGTTCGGCGAGGATGCGGTGGTCGTCGAAGGGTTTCGTGCCGTCCGGGCACGTCTCCGGGGAGTGGAAGGCGGGCAGGGTGTGGTCGCCGGTGGGTTCGCCGGTGACCGGGTCCAGGCGTGCCCATCCGCCGCGGCGCTCGCTGAAGACCTCCGCGCTCCAGAAGTCCCGGCCGTCGTACATCTGGTAGTCGCGCCGGCCGGTACCGGGCTCTCCGCCGGGGCGCAGGACGCGCTCGCCGTCGAAGCGGCCGCCGCCGTCCGGTGTCCGGAACTGGTAGCCGAGGCCGCCCTGGATGTTGCCGCCGTAGGGCCGCAGCCCGTAGAAGTACTCCGGCCGGAACGTGTCGGAGGGGCTGCCGGACCAGTAGGCCCCGCCGCCGCCGTCGCCCGTCCCCTCCCAGGCGACGAGGAACTGGCCGCCCACCCAGTGCACGGAGTGCGGTCCGGCCCCGTCCGGCAGTCGCAGGGTGTACGCGTCGACCTGGCCCGCGTGGTCGACGGCGACGGCGCGGGTGTCGCCGTACACGGTGAGCACCGGCCAGGTGCAGGTGGCGTACACCTCCTCGTCCGGACGGAATCCGGTGAGGGCCTGCTCCAGCGCGGGCCAGCCCAGTTCCTCGGGCAGGCCGGCGCGCAGGGCGCGGGCCAGCGGACCGGTGAGGTCCAGCGCGTCCAGCGCCTCCTCGATGCCGTCCAGGGCGAGAGCGGTGGGCCGGTCGAGGAGGTCGCGCAGTTCGTCGACGGCCTCGTCGGCGGCGGCGAGCCCGCCGCCGCGCAGCGCGTCGAGCAGCTTCTCGATCCTGGCGCGCACCTCGCCGGCGATCTCCGGGGTGTCCGGGAGCCGGCTGACGGCGGTCCCGCCGCCGGGGCGCGGCCCGTCGTGGACGGTGCCCTCCAGCCGCGGTCCGAACACGGGGTCCGCGGCGAGCGCCCTGAGGTCGCGCCGGGAGTCCTCGCCCCAGAACTCCAGCCGGGTCCCGGGACCGGGGTCGTGGACGGGTATGCCCTCGGCGAGGCAGACGTCGAGGAGGTCGGCGTCCAGGTGCGGCCACCGGTACCGGTCCTCGTGCAGCCGTACGGGGGTGCCGTCCGCCTTGAGCAGCGGGGCGAACCGGGTGACCAGGTCGAGGAGTTCGGCGGGGACCGCCTGACGTGTCACCCCGCCGCCGGCGACGGTGCGGTGCGCGTACCGGGACGCGTACCGGCGCAGCCATTCGCCCAGGCCGCCCTCCGGGGTGATCCGGCCGGCCGCCGCCGCGTCCGCCGCGCCGCAGGCCACGAGCAGCCGCAGCCACGCGGCCGCGTCGTTCTTCGACTCGGGGAACAGGTCGAGGAGGGCGGTGGCCCGGTCGTCGGACGGCGGATGGGCGGTGAGGGGTCCGCGCGCCGCGTCGAACAGCCGGTCCGGTACGGCCTTGCCGCGCGCCGCCGCCAGCACCTCGCCCAGCACCCGGGCCTCCTCGTCGGCGCCGAGCCCCGCGCCACGGGCGGAGTCCCGGATCCGGCGGGCCAGATCGGCCGGGAGCTCACCGGGCGACGCCGCCCAGGCGGTCAGCAGCGCCACGAACTCGCGGTGGGCGTCGCCGGGGTCGAGTACGCCGGCCAGCCAGGCCTGGGCGCCGCTGAGTTCGGTGGCGGGGAGGGCGCCGGACCGGGCGAACAGCGCGAGGTTCGCCCGCCGCCAGCCGGGGTCGACGGGCAGGTCGTGGGTGCGCTCGGCGGTGCGGGCCTTCGCGTAGGCGCGGGCGGCGGAGCGGCGGTGCAGGTCCAGCAGCCAGTGGCCGACGGTGTCCCAGAACCACGGCAGATGGGCGCCGGGCAGCCCCCGCGCCATGCGCTCCGCCTCGTCCACGAACCGTCCGGGCTTGCCCCAGGCCGTCGCCTTGCTCCGTCCGACCCGTCCGAGCAGGACGCGCGCGTCGGCCTCGACGCCGGGTCCCCGCGTACGCGCCCAGTCGGCGTACGTCTCGGAGACCCGGGGATCGGCCGGAACCGGAACGGGAATTCCCATGCTGCTGGTCATGCGGGCGAGTCTGGCAGGGGGGACCGACAACGAGCCGTCGGGTCCGCGCCCGCCGTCTCCTCCGTCTCCTCCGGCTCCGGCCGACGCGGGCTCAGGCCGCCAGATCCCGCGCCTCGGGGCTGCCCGGTGCCCCGTTCCTGGCCCCCGGCGCGACCCGTCCCGCCTCGACATGATGCCGTCCGCGCGCCGTGACCAGCCAACCCACCCTCGGCGACCGCTCGATCGCCCGCATCAGCGGCGTCAGCAACGCCATGGCGACCGGCGAGAGCAGCAACGCGACAGCCGTACCGAGCGCGAGCCCGCCCACGACGTCCGTCGGATAGTGCACACCCATGTAGACCCGGATGAACCCGCCCAGCAGCCCCAGCACCAGCCCGACGATCCCGAGCCGCCGGTTGACCAGGAACAGCCCCACCGCCAGCGCCATGCAGAGCGTCGCGTGGTCGCTGACGAACGAGTAGTCGTTCTTCCCGTCGACCAGGACCTCGAGCCCCTCGTGGTCGAGGAAGGGCCGCCGTCGCTCCACGAACCCACGTATCGGCACGTTCACCAGAACCGCGACGCCCGCCGCGAGCGGAGCCCACACCAGGCCCGCCACGGCCGGAGCCGCGTCCTCGCCGCCCCGCCGCCTGACACCCCACCAGCACCACACCAGCAGCCCCAGCAGGGCGAACAGCAGGCCGAACTCGCCCACGAATTCCATGACGTGGTCGAACCACGTCGGTGCGGCCTTCGCCAGGCCATTGATGTCATAGAGCAGGTCGACGTCGGGGTTCGACCCGGAATCGGCGAGTCCAGCCATGGTGCTGCGGCCCCTTCGTCATATCTTCCGGCGCACCGTTCGCACGCCGTTCCCGCCACCCCCGTGGTTTGTAGATCCGCTCGTCCGATCGGCTACGACAACAGGAACGCACGGCCCCCGTTGATACGTTCCACACTCCACTGAATGATCACGCAGACGTTATCGAAGAGAGATACGTCTCCGCAGTTCAGGGGGTGGGTTGACGCTCCGCTCACACCGTGGTGGGCAGTGCTTTCGCGCCATCCTCGGTGACCCGGGTGGCACCAAAGTAGTCAGGAGTGTCGATCGGGTCGAATCGGATCACGGCCCCGGTCCGGGGCGCGTCGATCATGTACCCACCGCCGACGTAAATACCCACATGCCGGATGGCCCGGGAATTGGTGAGGTCGTCCGAGAAGAACACCAGATCGCCCGGCAGCAGTTCGTCCCGTGCGGGATGCGGCCCCGCGTTGTACTGGTCGTTGGCCACCCGCGGCAGCGTGATCCCCACGCTCTCGTACGCCGCCTTGGTCAGCCCCGAGCAGTCGAACCGTCCTCCCTGCTCAGGCGTACCGTTACCGCCCCACAGATACAGCGTCCCGAGCTTCGACTGCGCGTACGAGATCGCCCCGGCAGCCTGCTTCGAGGGATCGACCCGCCCCACGGGCGCGGCGAAGCTCTTCTCCAGCGACCGGATCCGCTTGACGTAGTTCTGGGTCTCCGTGATCGCGGGGACACCGCCCGCCCTGATGACCCGGTATGCGCCGGCGTTGTAGGCGGCGAGCATGTTGTTCGTTACATCCCCGGGTACGTCCTTCACGTACTTCGCGAGTTCGCAGTCGTACGAAGCAGCCGATGGAATCGCGTCATTCGGGTCCCAGATGTCGCGGTCGCCGTCGCCGTCGCCGTCGATGCCATGGGCGGCCCAGGTGCCGGGAATGAACTGGGCGATACCGCGTGCGTCGGCATGGCTGACGACGTCCGGGTCCCACCCGCTCTCCTGGTAGAGCTGCGCGGCGAGCAGCGCCGGGTTGATGGCCGGGCAGTGGTTGCCCCACTTCTGGACGAGCGCCTGGTAAGCGGCGGGGACCGACCCTTTGGCGAGTGTCTTGCCCGCACCGCCCACACTGTTGACGAGGTTGCCGGCGACGACGTAGACGCCGACGACGAGCAGCATGACGAAGCTCAGCCCCAGTCCGATGGCGGCGCCACCGGCCACCCATACCTTCCGCACGCTCCAACTCTCCCCTACCGCGCCCCGGTTTATGGGTCATTTACCAGTCTGAAGGGCGCTCGTGTGAGCTACTTCGCGACAAACCCGCGGCAAGCGATGCTGGCGTACTGCTTCGTCCCCTGGACATGGAGGAAGAGCACGGTCCAGTTGCCGGGGTCGTTCCCGACCGGGATGGCGTCCGCGTACTTCTTGCCGTCCTTGACCTCCTGGAAGTCGTCCGGGTACGTCAGCCACACCCACGGAGCGGATGGCTCGTTGCGGAGGCCCTCGTAGAGGTCGACCGGCTTGCTGGTGTAGCCGAGGCTCAGGTTCTCGAACTGTGCGCCCTCGATCGGCCGGCCCGTGTCCGCGTCGATCTCGTGCGGCGGCTTGACGGCGACCGACACGTAGTACGACTCCCCGTCCTCCGGGACGACGTTCTTCAGGCGGATCCCGATCCGTCCCTTGCCGGAGGTGTACGGCGCGTCGGTCTCCGCGTCGGTGACGGATACCTGGAGGTACTGGTTGCGCTCCTCGGGGGGCAGTCGGCACGTCCCCTGGCCGTCCGTCGAACCGGCATCCGGCGTCCAGTAGTCGCGGTTCGGATTCGTCGCCTGCACGTAGGCCGGCGGCTGGACCTTCGACTGCTCGCCGCCCGGCGTGGTGGGGGCCTTCGACGTGGCACCGGGCCGCGCCGCCCCGGTCGTCTCCTTGCCGTCCGCGCCCGCGTCGTCCTTGCCCCGGTCGGGCAGCAGGACGAACGCCGCCGTCACCGCTCCGACCACGAGCCCCGCCGTCACGGCGACGATCCAGGGCGCGGGACGGCGCCGCGCCGGTGGGGCCGGATGGCTCACCTGCGTGGGCGTGTACCCGGGCGCGTGCGTGGACGCGGACGTCGGCAGGTCGTGCAGCCCCGTCGCCGGCGGATGTGCCGGCGGCGGTGAAACGGCCACCGACGCCGCCGACGGCAACGCCTCGGCCAAGCCGGCCAGTCCCGCGTAGAAGGGGTCCTCGACGAGGGCCGCCAGCACACGGCACCGCGCGATCACCTCGGCGAGCCGCGGACGCGCCGCCGGGTCCTTGGCCACACAGTGCTGGATCAGGCCGGCCAGTTCGGGCTCCACACCGGCGAGCTCGATCGGTTCGTGCACCGCGCGATAGCTGACCGTGGCCGGTTCACCGGACCCGAAGGGAGGCCTGCCCGTCGCCGCGTACGCGATCGTCGCCCCGAGCGCGAACACGTCGGCGGCGGGCCCGACCTCATTGCGCATCAGCACCTCGGGCGCGGTGAAACCGGGCGTGCCCGGAGCCGACCCCGCCTCGGTGAGCGCCGTCTGCCCCGCTCCTCGCGCGATGCCGAAGTCGATGAGCTGCGGCCCCTGCGCGGCGAGGAGCACGTTCTGCGGCTTGAGGTCCCGGTGCGTGACCCCTTGCTCGTGCACCGCCGCGAGCCCTTCCGCCAGCGCCGCGAACAGGCGCCGGCAGGTCTCGGGCGGCATCGGCCCCCTCGCCCCCACCACCTTGCTCAGCGTCGGACCCGACACGTACTCGGTCGCCAGCCAGTAAGGGGCCGAGTCCAACGAGGCGTCGATCAGGTTCGCGGTGTACGCGCTCCGGACCAGGCGCACGGTCTCCACCTCACGCCTGAACCGGGCGAGCGCCTCGGGGTGATCCGTGATCTCGTCACGGATCACCTTGATCGCCACCAGTCGGCCGCCGGGCGACCGTCCGAGGTAGACCTGCCCCATCCCGCCCGCACCGAGGCGGGCCAGCAGCATGTACGCGCCTATCCGCGCGGGGTCCTGAGCCTTCAGTGCTTCCACGGAAACGACCTTGCCACACAGCAGGGTTGACGTGGCCCGACCTGGTGATCACGGACCGGCCCAGCCGCACTCCGCCCACAGCACCTTTCCGCCGGAGGGTCCTCCCGGTTCGCCCAGCAGCGAGGCACCCCAGGAGTCGGCGTACGCCCGTACGAGGGCCAGGCCCCGTCCGCCCTCCGAGGCCCCGTGCGGCATGACACCGTGAGCGAAGCCGGCGCCCAGCCCGGAGGGGACGGTCGGGTCCTTGTCCCACACGCCCACCCGGAGCTGACCGGACCTGGTCGGGCGGATGTGGAGGGCGTACGGGCCGCCGGTGTGCAGATGGGCGTTGGTCAGCAGCTCCGAGGCGAGCAGCTCGGCCGTGGGGGCGAGTTCGCCGAGCTCGTAAGCGGCCAGTACGGACCGCAGGGTGGAGCGGGCGATCCCCGGTGAGCGTGGATCACGCGAGAGGTGGAGGGTGTAGGACCAGGGCGGGGATACGGTGGTCATGGAAGTCTCCGATCAGTGAGGCCGGTTGGGTGAATGCGAACAGTTGCCCAGTGGCATGCCGACCCGTCGATCGGTGCGCTTCTGGGTGGGGCGCCTGCAATCAAGCTAGCCGCGTTTAGCTAATGCATTAGCCAGTTCTCCAGATCTGCATTAGCTTCCACCCGTGTGGGTGACCGTAGCGCCGAGGGAGCGTCAAGAACCGTGAGAACCAGCCCGACCGGTCGTCAGCTCCGACTTGGCGCCGAGCTGCGGAAACTGCGCGAGCGCGCGGGACTCACCGCCACAGAGGCCGGTCAACTGCTCGGCGTGAAGCAGAACCAGATCAGCAACACGGAAGCCGGACGCATCGGCGTGAGCCCGGAACGCGTAAGCACGTTGGCCCACCACTACAAGTGCGGCGATCCCGCACTCGTCCAGGCCCTCAGCGGCATGGCCGCAGACCGCAAGCGCGGCTGGTGGGAGGAGTACCGCGAAATCCTCCCCGCCGCGCTTTTGAACCTGGCCGAAGTCGAGCACCACGCGACTCGCCTACGCGGCGCCGTGACCGTCCACATCCCCGGCCTGCTTCAGACCGCCGAACACGCACGCGAACTGTTCCGGCAGGTCGTGCCCGAGTTCCCACCGCCGGACATCGAACACCGGGTGTCCTTCCGCATCAAGCGCCAGACCGTGATCTACCGGGACAACCCGACGCCGTACCTGGCGCTCATTCACGAAGCGGCGCTGCGCATGCAGTTCGGCGGCGCGGCGACCGCCCGCGCGCAGCTGCAACACCTGCTGGACATGAGCGAGCGGGAGCACATCACCATCAGGGTGCTGCCGTTCGCTGCCGGAGGCTTTCCGGGGTCGGGACAGTCGATCTTCTACTCGCACGGCCCCGTCCCCCAGCTCGACACCGTCCATCTCGACCAGTCCCACGGACCCGTGTTCCTCGACGCCGAGGCCCAGCTGGACATGTACCGGGTCCTGCTCGACCGTTTGGACTCCAGGGCGCTCGCCCCAGACAAGTCACGCGATGTCATCAACCACCTCATCCGAGAGCTGTGAGAGGAAACGCGATGTCCGGACTCAACTGGCAGAAGTCATCCCTGTGCGGCTCGGGCGACTCCTGCGTGCACGTCGCCGCGACCCCCGCCGGGATCCACATAACCGAGTCCGCCGACCCCGGCGGAGCGATCCTCACCACCACCACCGACGCCTTCCGCGCCCTTCTCCGCTCCCTCAAGGAAGAACCGCACCGGGACCCTCAGGCCCCCGCCCTCGAAGTGACCACCGCCGGCGACGACCGCACCATCCTCCTCCACGCCCCTGGCACCCCCACCGTCACCACCGACCGTCGCCGCTGGGAGACCTTCGTGCGCGGTGTCCGGGCCGGCGAGTTCGACCACTTCGTGGCGTAGGGCCACGACGGCCCACGGAGGAAACCGGACGGCCGCCGGCACACATGCTGGGGGACGAGAGGCGGCCCGGCCACCCTCGTAGGTACGAGAATGGCCGGGCCGCCGTGTTCCCCACTGCCCCGTCAGCGGCGCAGCGCCTCCACCGGAGGGATGCGGGACGCCTTCCAGGCGGGGTGGATGCCTGCCAGCAGTCCCGTGGCCAGGCCGATGACGGGGGCGGCGACGACGGTCAGGGGGTGGATGACGGCGGTCCAGTCCCGCAGGACGGCCACGCCCACGACCACCAGGGTGCCGAGGCTCGTTCCGACCAGCCCGCCGAGCAGCCCCAACGCCGCCGACTCGGTCAGGAACTGGGCGGTGATGTGGCGGCCGCGCGCCCCCAGGGCCCGCCTCAGTCCTATCTCGCCCGTTCGCTCCAGCACCGCCACGAGGGTGGTGTTGGCGATGCCGACGGTGCCGATCACCAGGCAGATGCCCGCGAGCAGCAGGAACAGCTGGTCGAGGTCACCGCTGACGCCGCCCCGCAGCATCTGGGGATCAGGGGGCGGTATCACCTTGAAGCGTTCGGGGTGGGCGGGGTCGAGGGCGGTCGCGGCGTTCCGGGCGACCTGTGTGGCGGCTCCCAGCCGTGTGGAGACGAGCATCCTCGCCCTCTCCCCCCGCGCGGGGCCGCCCCAGTGGGCCATGGCCGTACTGCTGGGGACGGTGACGGAGAGCAGGAGTTCCTCCTTGCGGTCCACGTCGCCCACGATCCCTATGACGGTGAACGGCCGGCCCCCGATGAAGACGGCCGGGCGTGTCTCCAAGGTGAGGATGCCCAGCCGTTCGGCGAGCCCCGCCCCGATCACCGCGACCTCCGCGGCGTTTTGCTGGTGGTAGGCGTCGTAGATCCGTCCCTGCGCCAGTGCGGGGCCCGCCGCCTGCAACACCCCCGGAGTGGCGGCGACCACCTGTACGTCCTCGCCCGCCGCCAGATCGCCGACGGGGGAGGAGGTGACGGTACCGGCTCCGGGTGATCCGCTCGCGGCCTCCGGCGAGGCGATCCAGTAGACCCCGGCGTGCTCGACCCCGTGCAGCCGGCCGACGCGGGCCGGCGCATCGGCGGGGAACGAGTTCGTGATGTGGTCCGCGTCGTCGCCCCCGGTGTCCTCGACCGTCACCTCGGTCGCCGACAGGGCGTTGAAGCGCGCGTCGATCTGCGAGGAGGCCGTGGCCGTCAGGCCGAGGATCGCCACGAACGTGCCGACCCCCAGCACCGTTCCGAGCGCGGTGAGGGCCGAGCGTCCCGGACGCTGCAGCAGTCCCGCGAGCGCTTCGCGGACCAGGTCACCCGCGCGGAGCCGGCTGCGCCGTCCGCCCCGCCCCGCTCTCCCCCTCATGCCCCTCATCCGAGGACCTCGGGCAGCCGCCGTGCTTCCGTCGGCGTGCCCGCCGTCACGGTCTCGGACAGCACCCCGTCCCGGATGGTGATCGTCCGCGCCGCCCGCGCCGCCACCACCGGGTCATGCGTGATGACGACCAGGGTCATACCGCTCGCGTGCAGGTCGTCCAGCAGGTCCAGGACGGACGCCGCGGTCGCGGAATCGAGGTTGCCGGTGAGCTCGTCGCACAGGAGCAGCCTCGGCCGGCCGACGATCGCCCGGGCGATGGCCGCCCTCTGGCGCTCCCCGCCGGACATGCGGTTGGGCAGCGAGTCGGCGCGGTGCGCCAGCCCCACCTGTTCGAGCGCGGTCCGGGCCCGCTGGACGCGTTCCCGTGCGGGGACCGCGGAGTACAGCATGGCGAGGGCGACGTTCTCCAGGGCGGTGCGGTGGGGGATCAGATGGAACGCCTGGAAGACGAAACCGATCAGGCTGCCCCGCAGCGCGGTCAGCTCCGCTTCCGGGAGGGCCGTGGTGTCGGCGCCGTCGAGGACGTAGGTGCCCTCGGTCGGCCGGTCCAGGAGGCCCACGATGTTGAGGAAGGTCGACTTGCCCGAGCCGGAGGGGCCGACGACCGCGACGTACTCCCCCTCGCGCACGGCCAGCGAGCAGGGGCGGAGCGCGGCGACCGGAGGGGGCCCGGGGTAGGTCAGGCCCACGCCGTCGAACTCGACCACGGTCGCGGGACTGCTTCCGCCCGCCTCGGCGGGCCCGTCGGCCGCACGGGAGGGCGCGGTGTTCGGTGTCACCTGGTGGGTTCCCCGTTCCCGAGCTGGACCGAGACGTCGGAGGAACCGCTCCCCGCCCCGTCGGTGGATCCCGCCGGCGCGACGCCCACGACGACCCGGTCGCCGGGGTCGAGGGCACCGTCGGTGAGCGGTGCGACGGCGACGTACCCGTCGCCCGAGATGCCGGGACGCACATCGACGCGTTCCCTGCGCCCGGCGTCGCGCAGCACCGTGACCGTGGTCCGCACGTCCGCTCCGGCGGACACCGCCCCGACCGGGACGACGAGCACCTTCCCCTCGGACGCCGCCGCCTTGATGGTGAGCCGTACACCCTGGTGGACGAGGTCGCCGGGCAGCGGGCGGTCCGGGGTCACCACGACCGTGTAGCCGGCCGCGCCCGTTCCCGCGACGGCCGGCTGCTCCACCGCGCCGGCGTCCTCACCCTTCGCGCCCGCGTCCGGGGTGCTGAGCCGGTCGGCCACGGAGGTGACCTTTCCGGTCGCCGTGGTCCCGGTCAGTTCGGAGAAGATGTCGACCTTCTGCCCCTTGCGCACCAGTCCCTTGTCGGCTGCCGTCAGGGCTCCCCTGACGACGAGTTCGCCCACCGAGACGGAGAGCAGCGTGCCGCCCGGCGCCGCGCCCACGGCGGCCTCCACGGCATCGACCCTGGCGGGCAGCTCGGGCAGGAAGACGATCTCCGACGCGGGAACCATCGGCCCGTCCGCGGCCTTCGCGTCGGCCAGTTCCTCCCTGGCGTCGGCCAGGTCCTCCGCCGCGCGTTCACGGTCCGTGCCCGACTCGGCGTCCTGCCAGGCGCGTTCCATGTCACGGACCGCGCGTTCGGCCTCCTTCAGCCGCTGGGCGCCCTCCGGATCGGCGGGCACGGGGTCGTAGCCGAGGGCGGCGTACAGCTTCCGCACCGCCTCCTTGGTCCCCGCGCCGAAGGTGCCGAGCCGGTCCCCTCCGACGGAGAAACCCTTTTCCTCCAAAGCCTTCTGCAGCTGCCGGACATCGTCCCCGTGGGCGCCGGGCCGCAGGTCCCGGTAGACGGGAAGCGCCCCCTTGAGGGCGAAGAGCGGGCGGCCGGATATCTCGACGAGTGAGGTGGCGGGTTCGACGGAGTCCCCCTGGCCGACCATCACCTTGGTCACGACCGGGGAGGCGGACTCCTTTCCGGACGGCCCCGCCGAGGAGACGGCGATCGTACGACCGGCCTCCACCGCGCCCCTGATCACCACGGTGTCCGTGAGGACCCGGTGCTCCACGGGTGCGGTCAGCACGTCCGGGGCGGGCGGTCCCGCCTCGGACGCCACCTGCTGCGGCGACTTGACGTAGGCCGTGGACGCCAGGCCCACCACGGTCAGCACCACGGCCGACACGCAGACCCCCACGGTGGCGCGGACGCGGTTACGCAGCATCCGCCACCGCGCTCCCGAACGCGTCGGTCGCGGACCGGCCGACCCCGGGACCGTGTGCGTCGATCCAGCCCAGCTCCTGCGCGCGGGCTCCCAGCGCGAACCGTCCGTTGACGTCCAGCCGCACCATCAGGCTCCGCACCCTCCGCTGCACCGTACGGTGCGCCATGCCCAACTCGCGGCCCACGCGTGCGTCGTCATAGCCCTCGTAGAGCAGCTGAAGTATGCGCCGTTCCAACTCGTCCGCTTGCGATAGGGAATCCATGAGCGCCCCCCTATTGGCACACTTGGCAGGTCCAGACCACCATACGTGCGACACCCCGGCCGAGCACCCAGGTCAAGCGGCCTGAAGTCAACCCAAACCGGGCCAACCAGCCTGTCGTAATTGCGTCAACGGCCCGTGATCGCTGGCCGTCGGCCGAGCCGTCACGTTACCTTCTGTCCCGATCAATTCCCGCAAAAAACAGGAGGAATGGGATGTTCACTCTCAAGCGGCGGCACCGGGAAAGCGCGGCGATAGGGGCGCTGGCCCTCCTCGGTTCCTTGTTCATGGCGCAGCCGGCTCAGGCCGCGACGTCGTACGAGGACGACGCCTGCAGCTCCACCAGCAATAAATACTGTTTCGAGATCTACTACAACAGCCGCGGTGAGACGACGGGTTACTCGTACAGTTCGTGCTTCATCGCCAATCAGAGCATTCCCGACCACTACGGGTACTCCCCCAACGGCGTCACGCTCGTGCGCTACATCTACCGGGGCGGGGTCGACAAACTGCCGAACCCCGGCTGCACGGGGGCCGAGGGAAGCGGGCAGGCCATCAAGAACAACGCCGCCTCGGTCGCCAACAACGAGTGCTCCGTGAGCAACCGCGTGTATTACAACTCCGGGTACCAGGGCACCTCGCAGACCTTCTCGCCCGGGTGCGGATCGTACTGGCCGGCCACGAACCTGAAGGCCGAACTCAAGAACGAGAACGCATCGCACAAGAGAATCTGACATGCCCAGGAGTTTCTCCGGAATTTCGCGCGTCAGCCGGCTCGCCGTGTTCGCTGTCGTGGTGCTGACCGCCACGACAGCGTGCTCGGCGCAGGAATCGGCGTCCACCACCCCGGACGACGGATACCCGGGGGCGGCCTCGCCACCCCCCGAACGGCCCGTGAACGGTCTCGCCAAGGGACTTGCGCTGCCCATCGAGGGCTATCTGATCTCCTACCCGGAGCGGATCGCCTGGCAGCGCGCACAGCAGAACCTGTGGAAGGGCTGCATGGAGCGGTTCGGCTTCAAGGAGTTCGACCCCCCGCCGCCCGGAATCGTTCCCGACCCCAGTTTCAACGACGCCAACATGATGCGCAGGTACGGCATATCCGACGCGGAGGAGGCGTCGCAATACGGCTACCACCTCCCCGGCGGGAACGTGGAACCTCCGGTGTGGGAACCGGCGCCGGGGGCGGAGGTGGCCGTCTTCGCCGGATCCGGCACGGAACTGAAGTCCGGGGCTTACCAAGGGGAGAAGGTCCCCGAGGGGGGATGTCGCGGAGAAGCGCAGCGGAAACTCGGAGAACTCCGGTACACGCTTGCCGGGAAGGTGGAGTTCGCCTCCCTCGACGAATCCAAGAAGGACCCTGCCGTCCGCAGGGCCGTGGCCGCCTGGTCGTCCTGCATGAAGGAGCAGGGATACGTGACGGAGCACCCCTACAAGGCTCCCGATCTGGTCACCTCGCTCGGATCACCCGCGCCCTCGCCGGAGGAGATCAGTCTCGCCACCACGGACATCGACTGCAAGAAGAAGACCGACCTGATCGGAATCTGGTACGCCGCCGAGAAGAGGATCCAGATCCGCCGCATCGAGGAGAACCAGCTCGCCCTGGACGAGGAGCGCAAGAAGAACGAGGCCGTCCTGAAAACCGCCGCAAGCGTCAATGGCTGAGGAGAAACCACCACCCGGTGCATCGGCAGGCCGTCAAGGTCTTCGACGCCCGCCCCCATTCCCGGCCCGCGTAAGCACGACGCCAACGATCCACTCAGTCCGCGACCAGGACCGGGTGGATTTCTTCATTCAACCCGAGGAAGAAAGTGAAGAGACGAATACGCCGCTCGCGCGTGCCCGTCACCCTCATGGTGGCCACCGCGCTGGCGATACCCCTGAGCCTGCCGGCGCAGGCCGCCGACCCCGCTCCGCCGAAGGACGCGGCACAGGGCTGGAGCAGCCGGCCGGAGAAGAACCCCGCCATGCCGTCCGCGGTCCCGGCGAAGGACCGTGCCGAAACCCTGGGCGCACAGTACGAAACGTCCGAGGACACCGCCTTCACCACCAGCGGGGACGGCACCGGTTTCCATCTGCTCGTCGCCGACGAGGCGAAGGGCTACGGGTGGAGGACGGCCGCCACGCTGCGGGAGGACGGCTTCGACGCCGACACCTGGATCGGCAACGCCTGCCTGACCGCGTCCGGAGACCACGCGGCGGTCGCGTACGCCCCCCGTACGTTCACCAACCGCCCGGAGTTGATGGTGCGCGGCGCGTTCACCGCCGTGGTGAACCTCCACTCCGGCAAGGTCACCAAGCTGCCGTTCACCGCGTCGCTGGCCTACTTCAGCCCCGGCTGCGGAAACGGCGAGCGGGCGGTGTTCACCCAACTCACGCATGACGGCGACAAGAAGCAGCAGACCCGGCTGGTCACCGTGGACGCGAAGACCGGCAAGCAGTCCGAGCCGGTCGCGTTCCCCGGCCAGGTCACCTCCGCGATCCCGGCCGGGAAGGGCATCGTCGCCGCGCACGGCAACAGGCTGGTCCGCATCGACGGCGCCGAGGAGACCGAGCTCGTACGCACGCGGACGGTGCCGTTCCAGCTCACCGCCGACGCCGACGGCGGTGTGACGTTCATCGAGCGCGAACTGGACAAGAAGGCGTCGGACAAGCCGCGGAGCTGGGCCAAGTACCTCACCCCGGCCAAGACGCGCGGGAGCAGGACCACCGCTGCCACGGTGGCGACGGGGAAGCTCGCCGAGTGGGACCTGACCGGCACGGCCTCGGGCCGGGTGTTCATCACCGGCAAGGCCACCAGCAAGGGCAAGCTGCCCGCCCGTGTCGCCAACCCGGGCGGTCTGGCCAAGGGCGCCCGCATGTCCAGCCTGGGACACGCCGCCGTGTCGACGAGCTGGGCGGACGGCAAGACGAGCCTGATCACCCCGGAAGAGGCCGATGCCCCCCGCTCCGCGCGCACCCGCCTGAAGGTGCTGGCCACCGGCAGGACGGTCACCCTGGACGTGAAGCCCGGCGCACGCGGCGAGAATTCCGCCACGGGTACTCGTACCTCCCCGGCACTGCCGGCCCCCGCCGAGCCGAGCGGCGCCGACAGCGGCCCGTCCACACGGGTCCAGGCACTCGCCGCGTCGCCGTCCAGCCCCGGCGAGGGCACCGACGAGCGGTACTGCGCGGTGGCCCGCAACGACGCGAAGAAGCAGGCGTTCCAGCCCACCCCGCGCCAGGTGGAGTGGGCCGTCGACCAGGCCGTGGTGGGCAAGCTGGACTTCTACCGCTCGCCCGACTGGAAGAACACCGGAATGGGCGGCTACCAGCCGCAGGGCCTCTTCCCGCCGATCGTCCTCGAAGGTGACCCCAACGGCACCCTCGACACCGAGGACGGCGACAACGACAAGTGGCACATCCCCGCGCAGGTGCTCCTCGGCATCACCGCGCAGGAGTCGAACATGTGGCAGGCCACCCGGTTCGCGGTGCCGGGCGTGACGGCGAACAGCCTGATCGGCAACTACTACGGCATCGACTACACGGCGGACGGCACGCAGGCCGACCCGTGGCGCATCAACTGGTCGGACGCCGACTGCGGTTACGGCATCACCCAGGCGACCGACGGAATGCGCCTGGCGGGCAGGGAGAAGGAGGGTGAGACGGCGCTGAGCCCCCTCACCCAGGAGGCGGTGGCGCTGGACTACACCGCGAACATCGCCTACGGCGCGCAGATCCTGTCCGACAAGTGGAACCAGACCCGCCGCGCCGGCATGAAGATCAACGACGGCCACCCCCGGTGGATCGAGAACTGGTTCTTCGCCCTGTGGGCGTACAACTCCGGCTTCTACGAGAACGCCGACTCGGCCGGTCACAAGGGTGTGGGCTGGACGAACAACCCCGCCAACCCGCTGTGGAAGGCGAACCGCGTCCCGTTCCTGCAGAACGCCCTGGACGCCTCCCGGGACGACTACAGCCACGCCGCGCACCCCCAGGACTGGCCGTACGAGGAGAAGGTGATCGGCTGGGCCGCGCGCCCGATCTCGGCGATGTTCGCCCCGGGCGACTTCCAGGCCGGCTACCGGCCCGCCTGGTGGAACAGCGTCCTGTACCGCTCCACCGCCAAGCCCCCGCTCGACCTCTTCTGCGACGAATCCAATGACTGCGACCCGTCGAAGATCGGCGACGACGACTCCAACGACCCCGGTCTGGGCGCCTGCCGGCTGGACGGCGGCGACAGCTCCACCAACCCGCACTGGCTGCACTGCTGGTGGGACAAGCCCGCGCAGTGGAAGAAGTGCGTCACCTCCGACGGCGAAGGCTCACCCCAGTGCGGCTACGCCGTCCACCGGTTCAACACCACGTACCCCGAACAGCCGGACGCCGGCTCCTATCCGCCGCGCTGCGAGACCGGCCTGCCCTCCAACGCGCTGATCGTCGACGACCTGCCCGACGGAACCGTTCCCGCGGGATCGGCATCGCGCGGATGCGGGGCGGTCCGGTCCGACGGCACGTTCGACTTCACCTACCGGCCCTGGGACCTGATCGACACCGACACCGGGGAGACGGTCACCACCTACCCGGGCAAGATCGACACCCATCAGATCGGCGCGGCGTACCAGAACCACTTCTGGTTCACCCACACCCGCTCCCCGGAGTCGTTCCCGCCGCCGGGTGACCGGATGCAGGTGACCGGCACGTGGAAACTCGGTCAGCAGCTCACCGCCTACAACGGCCAGGCCAAGGTCTACGCGCACATCCCCGACCACGGGGCACAGACGTCCAAGGCCGAGTACCGGATCAAGCACGCCGCCGGTGAGACGGTGAAGGCGGTCTCCCAGGACGCCAACCAGTCCAACAAGTGGGTCGACCTGGGGGCGTACTTCTTCGGCGGAATGACACCCGAGGTCAGCCTGGACAACTTCAACGGAGGCGACGGAAGCAAGGACATCGCCTGGGACGCGATCGCGTTCGTGCCCGGCGACTACTCCGGCATCCCCGCCGACCTGACCTTCGGCGACCCCGACCCCAGCGCGCCGGATCCCGCGCCGGTCGAACCGCCGAACAGCATCGACGGCCGGTTCTTCGACGTCCCCGGCCCGCAGGGCCTGGCGGCCTCCCCCAGCGACAAGGGCGGCGAAGCCGGCCGCGACGGCATGACGCTCGAGTCTGCTCCCGAGAAGCAGGACAGCGGTGCCTCCGCGCGTGCGCTCGCCTCAGCGGGTGACACGGGGACCTGCTCGATCTCGACGATCTCCATGACGTACACGCGGACCCAGGCCTGCATCGTGGAGGAGGTCTACGTCAACAGGGTGAACCCGGTGAAGAGCGCGGGATTCACCTACCGGCACGAGATCGACACCGACCCGCGCACGGACACCATCACCCAGACGCTGACCATCGGGCTGAAGAGCCTCAGCGGTGCCACCACCGCGAGCCTGGACGTGGACTTCCACTGCCGCGGCTACTGCCAGATGGAGACCCCCTCCCAGTCCGGCTCCACCACGTTCCGCCTCGGTGACCTGCACAAAGCGGTCATCACCCAGAAGACCAAGTGGACCAAGGGCGTCGACTCGTCCGTGATCACACCCCACTGGAGCTTCGCCGGAAAGCTGGACGGTGTGAAGGTCGCCGACGTCACGGCGGAGAAGAACGATCTGGACGTGCGCTGCGACGTGGACGTCATGACCACACCGGGCTGTGTGTTCTCCCACTACAGGCCCACCTACACCATGAACCACAAGAAGTACCCGGCCGCCGCCGCGCACGCCTGGCTGGTCCAGAACAAGCTGCCCGGCCACTACGGTCTGCGGGGCCATGAGCCGCTGACCTTCCTCGCGGACGACGTGCTGGTTCCCGTTCCGTCGGATTCCAAGAAGTCGCTGGTGGACCACAACCGTGACACCATCTGCCCGACGGCGTGGAAGCGCAGCCCGCTGGCGACCATGTCCCCGGAACTGGGTGCCAACGATGTGCCGTCCTGTGACGAGTTCCCCTTCGCCGCGAGCTGGCAGAGCGCGGCGATCCCGAGCAGCTGGGGCGGCAAGAACGCCTCCTCGGTCACCTCGGGCGAGGGCTGCGTGAACACCATCGCGCAGAAGGGGACGGACGGCCTGTGGAGGCTCATCCCGGACCCCCGCTCGCACGTGCCGACCTGGACCGAGCCGTGCGGCCGGTCCAGCATGTCCAACAACCAGAACACCCAGTCGATGAGCAGCTTCCCCTCCTGGCGCAAGAACAACCGCGTCCTCGAAGGGGACGACTACTGGCTGGAGGCGCAGAAGCCGTAACCCGTCACACACGCGGTGCCCTGGTGCGTTTCGTCCCGCACCAGGGCACCGTTCCTTTCGTCACCAGGTCAGCACGCCGTCCACCACATGACCGGGACCGTGTGTGCGCATCTCGTCGGCGAGTTCATGGAAGAACTCCGCGAGGGAATCGTGCGTGTCGAACCGGTTCACACCACCATCGCTCCACCGGCCCAGCGTTCCGGTACGCGTATCGATGAACCTCCCGTACAGCCAGTCGCCCTCGACCGCGAACGGAATCCAGTCCCTGTGCCACGTCACGCAGTCGGGATCACCGTCGGGAGTCGGCTCACGCTCCTCGCACCCCATCCGGAACTCGTACACCCGAACCATCTGGTCCACCGACAGAAGGTGCCACGAGGACGGGAGGAAACCGCCCCCTTCGGCAGGGAACTTGTCGTACTCCCGATCATCGATCCGTACCCCGTCGTTGATCAGCAGCCAAGTCCACACCTCCTGCGGAAACTTCACCCCCAGACGCTCCTCCGCGTCACTGATGGCCTTCGGCCCGGCCGGAGGAGCCAGCGCAGCGGCGCTCCCTGGCGCGTTCTGTTCCAGCCACCGCACCACACGCCCCCACGCACGGCGCATCTCGTCAGCCTCCGTCATGACAAAAACTCCCGTCGCACCAGGTAAGAGGCCCGGTCCCCCCTCCCCTACGTCACCGAGAGTGTAGAGGCGACCCCCCTCCACCCGGGACGGTCAGGTGCACGGAGTCCCACGCCCCCACCCGGAGCCGGCCGGACGCCGCCGCCGGGACGCCTTCGTGCGGGGCGTACGCGCGGGCGAGTTCGACCACTTCACGGCACGGCCCGTCAGGGCGTTCCGATGCCGGAACGAAAGTCGTCACGGTTCGTTGTGGTGAATCACCCAGCGTGATACACAGAGTGACGATACGACTCTTCACCCGTCGGAACGCGCCCCTACCGGAGTACGGCGCGCGCCGGTGGCAAGCTGTTCGTACGAAACCCGCCAACAGATGACGCCAAGTCGACATGCGACAGCCTCATCGTCGGCGACAATAAGGTCTGACCTCTGCACCACCGCAGGGGGTGCAGAACTACCCATACAGGGGCGGTGACTTACATGTTCTTCGCGGCCGACGAGGGAGACATCAACACCATCATCGGCGGGATCGCTCCGGATTGGGGCCCCTTCGGCAGCCTGGGCAACGAGGCCAAGATCATGATCGAAGTGGTCATGGCGGTCGCTATCCTCATCTGCCTGGGCATCGCCATCTGGGGGGCGGCCAAACAGCGCATCGGCGCCACCGCGTTGAGGGACACGTTCAGTGCCGAACAGGGCAAGGGCCTCATCATCGCGGGGCTCACGGGCGTCTTCATCATCGGCTCGCTCGGCACGCTGTTCACCATCGTGTACGGAATGGCCGTGTAGCCCCGCCCCATCGCTCCCGGCCGGGCACGCCCGGCACCCCCTCCACCCCACCCACCCGTCGTGCCCACCGGCTGAGGTTGCGTTTCCCTGATGTCCAGTCACCACACCGCGCCCGCGCGGGGACCAGCACGGCTACCGTCGTACATGGAGTACACGGAGTACGAGGTGTTTCCGCACAACGCTGAGGGGGCGTACGCGGTATGAGTCTCGGAGACGACACGGGCCAGACCCGCACCCGCATGCCGGAGCGGGGCGGCGATCCGTACGGCGGCGCGCGCAGAGGCGGCCGTTCGTCGTCGCGCAGCCTGGTGACGGTGGTCGGCGTGGTGGTCCTCCTGATCGCGGCGATCGCCTTCGCGAACCGTGGAGGCGGCGATTCCGCCGCGGAGGAGGGCGACGGATCCGGCGACTCCCCCAAGTCGGCGGCGACGGCCCCGTCGGGCGAGAAGCCGGTGACCACGAAGGCGGCCGGCATCCCCTCGGGCTTCGCCCATGACCGGCAGGGGGCGGAGAGCGCGGCGGCGAACTACGCGGTGGCGCTGGGCTCCGCCGAGATGTTCGACAAGGGCCGGCGACACGAGATCGTCAACACCGTCTACACCCCGGATGCCGCCGCGTCCCGGCAGACCGACCTGGATCGGGCCTACTCGGACGCGGAGTTCCTGGCCAACATCGGCCTCGACAAAAACGGTCAAGCACCTGCCGGACAGACCTTCGTCTCCCGGGTCGTCCCCGTGGGCACCAAGGTGACGTCGTCCAGTGCGAACGACGCCTCCGTCGAGGTTTGGTACACGTCGCTGTTCGGTCTGTCCGGCGACGGCTCGACCAACCCGGTGATCGAAAGCTGGTACACCACCACGTACCAGCTGAAGTGGATCAACAACGACTGGAAGGTCACCGACTTCCAGCAGAAGGACGGTCCAGTCCCCGTCGGGCGCGACCAGAAGGCCTCCACCGCCGACGACATGACGAAGGCTGTCGAGGAGTACGGAGGGTTCACGTATGCGCGCTAACCACCGCTTCCTCAAGTTCACGGCCGCCGTCGCCGCTGTGCAGGCCACGGCGGTGCTGTTCGCCGCACGAGCCGCCGCCGCCCCGACTCCGACCCCGACTCCGACGGACAGCAACGACCCCTGCGATCTCATCCGCGGCCCCGCCAAGGACTACTGCGAACGAGGCAGAGAGGGTGAAGGATCCTCGGGATCCAGCACCCTCAACGACCCCACCACCACCCTCGACCCCCTCGCCTCCCTCGCCCAGGGCTGCGCCGACGCCGCCTCCTGGACCATCGACAAGCTCAGCGACGCCGTCAACGAGACGGCGAACGTCGACTTCACGAACGACACGTTCCTCCAGCAGTACGCCGTCGTCTTCGCCGCGTCGACGATCCTGACGCTCCTGCTCTGGCTGCTCGCGGTCGCCAAGCGCGCGGTGCGGGGTGTCCCCCTCACCACCGCCCTCTCCGAGGCGATCGGCTTCCTCTGGCTGACCGTCCTCGCCTCCGCCTTCACCCCGCTGATCCTCTACACGGTCGTGTCGGCGACCGACGGCGTCACCGAGGTGCTCGCGAAGGCCACCGGCGACCAGACGGACACGTTCTTCGGCACGTTCTCCGGCGCCCTCGAGAAGGGCGACGACATCGGCGGCGGCCCGATCATGCTGATCGTCGTCTCCCTCGTGTCGATCCTCGCCGCCGGCGTCCTGTGGCTGGAGCTGGTCATCCGCGCCGCCCTGCTCTACGTCGGCGCCCTCCTCGGCACCGTCGTCTACGCCGGCCTCGTCGACAAGAACCTGTGGGGCCACGTCCGCCGCTGGGCGGGCATCATGATCGCCGTGATCCTCGTGAAGCCCGTCATCGTGATCGTGCTCGGCCTCGCCGGGGCACTGTCCGCCGAGGACGGGCCCGGCGCCTTCTCCGCCGTGGTCTCCGGACTGGCGATCATCCTGCTCGCCATCTTCGCCTCCGCGATGATCTACCGCTTCGTCCCCGGCTTCGGCGACGAACTCGCCAACGGCCGCAACAACCGCCTCATGCAGGGCGCCGAAGGCAAGGCCGCCGCCGTCATGAGCTCTCCGGCGACCCTGGTCGCACAGGGCATCAAGACCCACAGCAGCCGCGCCGACAACAACCGCGGAGGCGGCGGCCAGTCCACCGGCCCCCGCCCCTCCAACCCCGCCTCCGGCGGAGTCGCCGCGCACAGCTCGCGCACGTCGAACGGCGGCGGAGCCGCCGCCCCCGCACCCCGTTCGAGCAGCCCGGTGAACACCCCCCACGCCGGCAACACCCGCAACAGCAGTACCAACAGCACGGGAGGTGAAGGGCGTTGACGACCGAGTCCCACTTGTCCCATCCGGTCACGCCCCGCCGTACGTATCTGATCGGCCGGGCCCGGCCGAACGCGATCGTCGGCCGTAATCGCGAGACCGGTGAGATCGCGCTGATCGTCCTGGGCGCGTTCCTCGGCATGATGTGCGGGCTTCTCGTCCCCGTCCTGTCCGCGCGGATCGTGCTGCTCGCGGGCCTCCCGATGCTGTCGCTGGCCGCGGTGTACGTGCCCTACCGGGGCCGCACCTTCTACAAATGGTTCGAGATCAACCGCAGCTACAAGCGCACCGTGCGCCGCGGCACCACCTACCGCTCCGGCGCCGTCGAGGCGGGCACCCGCCTGGACGGCCGCGAGGTGGAGATCGGGACGCCGCCCGGGATCGGCAGGATCACCTGGCTCGCCGCGCCCTTCGGCCCGGACGAGATCGCCGTACTGCTGCACGCGGACCGCAAGACCGTCACCGCCGCCATCGAGATCGAGGGACCGGGCGTCGGCCTGCGCGACTCCGAGGACCAGGAAGCCCTCGTCGACCGCTTCGGCACCCTGCTCAAGCACGTCGCCAACGGTGACGGCTTCGTGACCCGCATCCAGATGCTGGCCCGCACCCTGCCCGCCGACCCCGACGCCCACGCCAAGGACGTCGCCGTCCGCGGCGACGCCACGTCACCGCCGTGGCTGCAGCAGTCGTACGACCAGCTCCAGTCGATGGTGTCGACCAGCAGCGAGCAGCACCGCGCCTACCTCGTCGCCTGCATGCACTACACGCGCGAACTGGCCGCCGAGGCCAACGCCATGGCGCGGGCGATGCGCAGCCAGGGCGGCGGCAAGGTGGACCGGGACGCGGGGCTCGCCGTCGTCATGGCCCGTGAGCTGACCGACATCTGCTCCCGGCTCCAGGAGGCCGACATCCGCGTACGGCAGCCGCTCGGCCAGAGCAGGCTGTCCTCGCTGATCCACGGCATGTACGACCCGGACCACCCGATCGACCACATCCAGGCGATGACGCAGCGCAACGCCTGGCCGGCCGAGCTGGACGCCATGGAGCCCACCTACCTCCAGGCCAAGACCCGCGAGTCCGCCACCCGCGCCCCCTGGTGCCACGCCACGGCCTGGATCAAGGAGTGGCCGATGACCCCGGTGGGCGTCAACTTCCTGGCGCCGCTCCTCGTCCACACCCCGGACGTGATCCGCACGGTCGCCGTCACCATGGACCTCGAACCCACCGAGATCGCCATCGAGCGGATGCTCACCGAGAAGACCAACGACGTGGCGGAGGCGTCCCGCGCCGCCAAGATGAACCGCACCGTCGACCCGCGCGACATGGCCGCCCACAGCCGCCTGGACCAGCGCGGCGAGGACCTCGCCAGCGGCGCGGCCGGCGTCAACCTGGTCGGCTACATCACCGTCTCCTCCCGCAACCCCGAGGCCCTGGCCCGCGACAAGCGGACCATACGGGCGTCGGCCGGAAAGTCGTACCTGAAGCTGGAGTGGTGCGACCGCGAGCACCACCGCGCCTTCGTGAACACACTCCCGTTCGCCACCGGCATTCGAAGGTAGGGGCTGAGCCGCTATGCGGGATCCGCTGTCCGTCGTCACCGACGCCTTCACGTCCTTCCTGTTCGGGAAGGTCGAGACGACACGGCTGCCGGTACGCACGTCCACCGGCCAGGCGCAGGCGGTCTACCTCCCGACCGCCGCCCCCGGCCTCGGCGACTCCGGCGTCATCATCGGCCGCGAGGTCTACTCCGGCAAGGGCTACATCTACGACCCCTTCCAGCTCTACGGCCAGCAGCTCCCCGCCCCGCACTGGCTGGTCCTCGGCGAGTCCGGCAACGGCAAGTCGGCCCTGGAGAAGACGTACGTCCTGCGGCAACTGCGCTTCCGCGACCGCCAGGTCGTCGTCCTGGACGCCCAGGGCGAGGACGGCGCCGGTGAGTGGAACCTCATCGCGCAGGAGCTGGGGATAACGCCGATCCGCCTGGACCCGATGGCCGCGCTCGACAAGGGCATCCGGCTCAACCCGCTGGACCCGGCGATCACGACCACCGGACAGCTCGCCCTGCTGCGGACCATCATCGAGGTCGCGATGGGGCACGGCCTGGACGAGCGTTCCGGCTTCGCCCTCAAGGTCGCGCACGCCTACGTCAACGAGTCCATCGTCGAACGCCAGCCGGTCCTCTCCGACATCGTGGAACGGCTGCGCCACCCGGAACCGGAGTCCGCGGAGGCGATGAACGTCCCCATAGACGACGTACGGGCGTGGGGCCTGGACGTCGCCCTGGTCCTGGACCGCCTCGTCGACGGTGACCTGCGCGGCATGTTCGACGGCCCGACGACCGTCGGCATCGACCTCGACGCGCCGCTCATCGTCTTCGACCTGTCCCACATCGACCGCAACTCCATCGCCATGCCGATCCTGATGGCGATCGTCGGCGTGTGGCTGGAGCACACCTGGATCCGCCCCGACCGGAAGAAGCGCATCTTCCTGGTCGAGGAGGCCTGGCACATCATCAACAGCCCGTTCGTGGCGCAGTTGTTCCAGCGGCTGCTGAAGTTCGGGCGGCGGCTCGGTCTGTCGTTCGTCGCGGTCGTCCACCATCTGTCCGACGTGGTGGACGGGGCGGCGGCGAAGGAGGCGGCGGCCATCCTGAAGATGGCGTCGACCCGGACCATCTACGCCCAGAAGGCGGACGAGGCGAGGGCGACGGGCCGGGTGCTCGGCCTGCCCAGGTGGGCGGTGGAGATCATTCCGACGCTGACGCCCGGTATCGCGGTGTGGGACGTCAACGGCAACGTCCAGGTGGTCAAACACCTGGTCACCGAGACCGAACGCCCGCTGGTCTTCACCGACCGCGCGATGACCGAATCCTCCGCCGACCTCTCCGACGACGCCCTGCGCGCCGCCGAACTGGAGGCGGAGGAACGGGCGGCGGCCTTCGTGGAACAGCACATCGGGGACTCCGAATCGACGGTGGCGTAGGGCGCAGGGGGAGAACGCGTGAGACCGGACGATCACCGTGAGCACGGCCGGACCGGCGGCCAGGGCGGCATCCCCGACGGGCTGCTGATCAGCATCCTCGCGTTCCTCATCGGCGTGACCGCCATGGTGTGGACGGCCACGGGCCTCGCGGGCCTCTTCGCCCACGGCCACTGGCCGTCCGGCGTCACCTTCACCCGCGCCCCGGTGGCCGTGCGCCACCTCGTCGCCGACCCGCAGAACCTCCCCGCCGCCTGGCCGGACACCCCGGAGGCCGACCTCTCGGGGTACGGCCTCTTCTGGGGCCTGCTCATCGGCCAGCTGATGATCCTGGCCGTCCTGACGGTGTTCACCGTGGGCACGGTGGCCCGCTGGAGAGCGGTACGGGCGCGGCGCCGGACGGGGCGGGCGACGAGGGGACCGCAGCGGCGGCCGGAGCCGGAGCACCTGCCCGAACAGGAGGCCCAGCCGACGCCGAGGCAGCTGCACGAGGTGCCGACCCCGAGGGGGCCCGAGCAGGAGACGCCGGCACCGGAGCCGGCGCAGACACCGGCACCTCGGCAGTCACCCGCGCCGCGGGAAGCGGCGTCCGCCTCCCTGTCCGAGGACGAACGGGCCGGCGGATGGGAGACACCCCGCACCGAGGGCACCGGGCTGCTCTACGGTCCCCCGGACGCCCGCCACACCACCGCGGCCCAGGCCGTACGCGACGCGGAGGGCCCCGCCCTCGTCCTCACCTCCAACCCCACCCTCTGGCACGACACCAAGGACGCCCGCGCCAAACTCGGCCCCACCCACCTCTACGACCCCACCCACCTCTGCGACACCCCGGCCCGCCTCCACTGGTCCCCCACCACCGGCTGCGAGGACAGACGGACGGCCACCGCCCGCGCGGCAGCCCTCCTCGCCCCCGTCCGCCCCACCTCCCGCCTCGACCAGGCGGTCGGCGACACCGCGGAGACCCTGCTCCGCAGCTACGTACACGCCGCCGCCGTGGACGGCCGTACGATCCGCCACGTCCACCGCTGGTCCCAGGGCCTCCAGGTGCACGACGCCGTACGCATCCTCCGCACCAACCCCAAGGCCGCCCCCGGCGCCGCCGGCGAACTCGAGGCGGCCCTCACGGCACACCCCGAGCGCCGGGACATGGCCCAGCAGCTGACCACCCGCGCCCTGGCCGCGCTCTCCACGGTCAATGTCCGCGAAGCCTGCACTCCCAACCGAACTGATGCCCTCGCCTTGGATTCCTTTGTCCACGAAGGGGGAACGCTTTATGTCGTGGGTGAATCCATCGAGGACCCCCGTACCAGTCCGGGCGCGATGCCCCTGCTGACGGCCCTCGCCTCACACGTGGTCGAGCACGGCCGGCGCATGGCCGAACGGTCATCCTCCGGTCGGCTCGACCCACCACTCACCCTCGTCCTGGACGACGTGGCGGCCGTCGCCCCGCTCCCCCAGCTCCCGGACCTGCTCGCCACCGGCGCCGACCACGGCATGCCCACCCTGGCCCTGCTCCGCTCCCGCGAACAGGCCAGGTCCCGCTGGCCCCACACCGAACTGCCGGTCTGACCTACCGGTCCGGCACCGGCCGCTCCACGGCCAGCTCCAGTTCCAGATCGTCCGGCTCGTCCCCCAGCGACATGGTCACTCCGGTCTCGGCGAAACCCGCCTTGCGGTAGGACCCCAGCGCCCGCGCGTTGTCCGCGTGCACGAGGAGCCGCACGCGCTCCGCCCCGTGCTCCCACGCCCACTCCAGCGCGGTCTCGAACAGCGCCTTCGCCAGCCCGCTCCCCCGATACCCAGGAGCCACGTACACGGCCAACAGGTGCCCCTGCCGCCGCGCGACGACGGACCCGGTCCAGTCCGTCGTACCGGCCTCCTCGATCAGCACGGCCGCGTTGGCGACCCAGCTCCCGTCCGCCGTCTCGGCGATGAACTGCCGCGCCCCGTTCGCCGTGCGTTCCTTCCAGTAGGAGTCCGGCCGGGCCACGGCCTCCTCGTAGGTGTCCATGTAGGCGATACGCGCGACCGGGTCCCGCAGCGCGGTGAGCCGCAGCTCCCTCGACGCGGCCCACTCCTCCGCACGCACCGGCCGGATCACACAGTCATCGATGGAGATGGCACTCATGGCCGCCACCGTAGTACCGGGGTACCACCGCCTTCACCCGGAATACGGCCCGCGGCCCGACGCCCGCCGCCCCCGCGCGGACGAGCATCGAAGCATGATTACGGCACAGGACCTCACCAAACGCTACGGCGACCGGACCGTCGTCACTGACCTGTCCTTCACCGTCCGCCCCGGCACCGTCACCGGCTTCCTCGGCCCGAACGGCGCCGGCAAGTCCACCACCATGCGGATGATCCTCGGCCTGGACGCCCCCACCCGCGGCCGCGCCACCGTCGGCGACCGCTCCTACGCCGCCCACCCCGCGCCCCTCACCGAGGTCGGCGCCCTGCTGGAGGCCCGCTCCGTCCACCCCGGCCGCACCGCCCACCACCACCTGCGCGCCCTCGCCCTCACCCACGGCATCCCGAGGAGCCGCGTCGAGCACGTCCTGGGCCTCACCGGCCTCACCGAGGCGGCGGACCGCCGGGTCAAGGGCTTCTCCCTCGGCATGGGCCAGCGCCTCGGCATCGCCGCCGCGCTGCTCGGCGACCCGGCCACCGTCATCCTCGACGAGCCCGTCAACGGCCTCGACCCCGAGGGCGTCCTGTGGATCCGCAACCTCCTCAAGTCCCTGGCCGCCGAGGGCCGTACGGTCCTGGTCTCCTCCCACCTGATGAGCGAGACGGCCCTCACCGCCGACCACCTGGTCATCATCGGCCGCGGCCGGCTCCTCGCCGACACCACGGTCACCGACTTCGTACGCCACTCCGGCGCGGGCACCGTCAAGGTCGTCACCCCGGACGCCACCGGCCTCGTACGCCACCTCACCGCACCCGGCGTCACCGTCACCGCCGACGCCCCCGGCCACCTCACCGTGCACGGCACCGACGCCGAGCACATCGGCCGCACGGCCGCCGCCCACGGCATCCCCCTCTTCGAGCTCACCCCGAACACCGCCTCCCTGGAGGAGGCGTTCATGGACCTCACCCACGACGCGGTCGAGTACCCCGCCGCCCTGGAAGGAGCAGCCGCATGACCACCGCCGTCCAGTCCTACCGGGTGACCCCGGCCCGCGTCCTGCGCTCCGAATGGCACAAGCTGCGGACGCTCCGCTCCACCTGGGTCAACCTCGCCGCCACCGGCGTCCTCACCCTCGGCATGGGCGTCGGCATCAGCGCGGCCTACGACGGCACCGGCGAGGGCGGCCTCGACCCGGTCGTCTTCGTCCTCCTCGGCACCCAGTTCGCCACCGTCACCCTGGCCGTCCTGGGCATCCTCGCCACCGCAGGCGAGTACTCCACCGGCCAGATCCGCGCCACCATGACGGCCGTACCGAGCCGCCTGCCCGTCCTGTGGTCCAAGGCCGCCGTCCTCGCCGCGGTCGCCTTCCCCCTGTGCCTGTGGACCAACCTGCTCACCTTCCCCCTGGCCCAGGCCTTCCTCACCGACACCGACCAGTCCGCCGCCCTCGGCGACCCGGGCGTCCTGCGCGGCCTCGCCGGCAACGCCGCCGCCCTCACCCTCCTCGCCGTCACGGCCCTCGGCATCGGCGCCGTCACCCGCTCGGTCCCCCTCGCCATCGGCGCGTACATCGGCATCGTCATGGTCGTGCCGGAGGTCCTGGCGATGCTCCCGTACGACGTCGTCGACGACGCCGTGCGCTACTTCCCCTCCCAGGCCCTCCAGTCCCTCACCACGGCCCAGCCCTCACCCGGCGAGGCGACGCCCGGCGCGGCACTGCTCGCCCTGCTCCTGTGGACGGCGGCCGCCCTGGCCGCGGCGGCGGCATCGCTGAAGCGACGGGACGTATGACGCACGCACCCGTCACCATGGACGCCGTGACCGATGACCGCGCGGCCGAGCCCCTCACCGAGTACACACAGCGGATCGCCCAGCGGGTGCGCGCCTTCGACCGGCGCCATCCGCTGCTGTGGGACCTGCACCTCACCGGCTTCTGGCTGACGGCCGCCCTCATCGACTACACCGGCGGGGGCTGGCGCAACATCGCCCACAACCTGGACGTCCCCGGCTGGCTGCTGCTGACCCTGAGCCTGGGCTTCACGGTCCCGCTCCTGTGGCGCCGCGGTCACCCGGGGGCGGTCCTGCTCACGATGGCCCCGTTCGCCCTCGTCAACGCCTGGACCGGCGCCATCCTCCAGGCGACCATGCTCCAGTTGCTCGTCGTCTTCCACATCGCCCTGCGCCTGCCCCTGCGCGCCCTGTACTGGTCGACCCCCCTGGTGCTCGCACCGGTCCTCGTCTCGTCCCTCCGCCACGGCGGACAGCCCTGGAACCAGCAGCTCGGCGCCCAGTTGATGTCCATCGCGGTGGCGGCTCTCATCGGCGTCACGGTGCGCACCCGCAGGAACTACACCGCCGCCCTGGAGGACCGCGCCCGCCGCCTGGAGACCGAACGCGACCAGCAGGCCCGTATCGCCACCGCCGCCGAACGCGCCCGTATCGCCCGCGAGATGCACGACATCATCGGCCACAACCTGTCCGTCATCACGGGTCTCGCCGACGGCGGCAAATACGCGGCCGGCAAGTCCCCGGAGCGCGCCGCCCAGGCCCTGGACGCCATCGGCACCACCAGCCGCCAGGCCCTCGGCGAACTCCGCCGCCTCCTGGACGTCCTCCGCGACGACGACACCACCCACCCCGCCGAACGAACCCCCCAGCCCGGCCTCACCGACCTGGACCAGCTCATCGACGGCGTCCGCAGCGCGGGCCTGCCCGTCCACACCCGTACCGAGGGCCGGGCCACCCTCCCCCCTGGGCGCCAGCTCACCGTGTTCCGGGTCGTCCAGGAAGCCCTCACCAACACCCTCAAGCACGCCGGCCCCGAAACGACCTCCGAGATCTCCATCGCCCACGGGGACAAGGGCGCCGTCACGGTCACCATCACCGACACCGGAAAAGGCACACCGCCCCCCGCCCCGTCCGACGGCCGCGGGATCCCCGGAATGCGCGAGCGAACAGCCCTGTACGGCGGCACACTTGAAGCCGGCCCACGCCCGCACCCCGAGCAGGGCTGGCGCGTCCGTCTGCACCTTCCGGAGGAAACCCCGCAGTGACCACCGTCCTCATCGCCGACGACCAGCCCCTCCAGCGTTTCGGCTTCCGCATGCTCCTGGAGAGCCAGGACGACATGACGGTCCTCGGCGAGGCGTCGAACGGCAGCGAAGCGATCCGCATGACGGCGGAACTGCACCCCGACGTGGTCCTGATGGACATCCGCATGCCCGGCCTGGACGGCATCGAGGCGACCCGCCGCATCGCCGCCACCGGCGACCGCACCCGCGTCCTCATCCTGACGACGTTCGACCTGGACGAGTACGCCTACGCCGGCCTCCGCGCGGGCGCCTCCGGCTTCCTCGTCAAGGACGCCCAGCCGGAGGAGCTCCTTTCCGGCATCCGCTCCGTGGCGTCCGGGGACGCGGTCGTCGCCCCCGGTCTGACCCGCCGTCTCCTCGACGCCTACGTCCAGCATCTGCCGGCCGGCGACGGCACCGTGGACGTCTCCCCCGACGACGCGCGTCTGTCCGCCCTCACGGAGCGGGAACGGGAGATCCTCACGGTCATCGGAAAGGGCTGGACGAACACCGAGATCGCCACCCGCCTCCATCTGGCCGAGTCCACGGTGAAGACCCACGTGGGCCGGATACTCGCGAAGACCGGCTCCCGGGACCGCATCCAGGCGGTGATCCTGGCATACGACACGAAACTGGTGGAGCCGTCCTGAAACGCAGAAAGCCCCCGTGCCGAACGGCACGGGGGCTTTCTCAATATTTGTTCGGCGGCGTCCTACTCTCCCACAGGGTCCCCCCTGCAGTACCATCGGCGCTGTAAGGCTTAGCTTCCGGGTTCGGAATGTAACCGGGCGTTTCCCCTACGCTATGACCACCGAAACACTATGAAACACTCAACCGCACCATGCGTGACCATGCATGGGGTTGTTCGTGGTTTCAGAACCAACACAGTGGACGCGAGCAACTGAGGACAAGCCCTCGGCCTATTAGTACCGGTCAACTCCACACGTTACCGTGCTTCCATATCCGGCCTATCAACCCAGTCGTCTACTGGGAGCCTTACCCTCT